>CAYJXI010000004.1:0-92792 GCA_964374105.1 uncultured Planctomycetales bacterium | reverse complement strand
TTTTTTCTTTTCCTGACCTATGGACGTCTCGCCTGCTTCCAAAGCTAAACTCACTAAATTTTTCAACAATTTAACCCTTTGAATTTACGCTATGCGATTGATAAAAAAATTGCTAAAATCCTTTCGCTCGCTTCTAAAATCTAAATCTTTTCCCTGACCGTAACAGGTAACATTCTTTAATGCGTCAACGGGTGGTCATATCCACAACACTCTTGGTATCTATTTTAAATATTGGATTATCCCATTCCCGATCCCATTCAAATCTAAGATTTACCAAGCCTCTTACCCATGATATAATTGAAACCAATGTACAAGGATTTTTATAAATTTATCGATGAACCCTTTAATGTAACCTCGGATCCGACCTTTTTTTTCTCAAGCTCTCGTCATTTAGAGGCCTTCTCACACTTGATTTATGGAATTCAACAGAGAAAAGGGATTATCGTTATCACAGGAGAAATTGGTACGGGGAAAACCACCCTGTGTCGCACCCTTTTGAATCGTTTAGATTCGAATGTCAAAACGGCATTAATCCTAAATCCCAATTTTTCTGAATCACAATTATTACAGTTAGTTGTTAAAGACCTAGGCATCAAGGGATACTTTCGTAATAAATTGTCCTTGATCAACGCCTTAAATGAATTTTTGATTGAAGAAAACAATTTAAGTAACAATGTCGTTCTTATTATTGATGAAGCCCAAAATCTGAATATCAATCAACTTGAACAAATCCGATTATTATCCAATCTCGAAACTGAAAAAACCAAACTCTTACAAATCATCCTAGTGGGTCAACCAGAATTACTAGACAAACTCAAACTATCTTCCTTAAGACAACTCAACCAAAGGATTTCGGTTCGTTACCACATTCTCCCTTTAGAGAAATCAGAAGTCCCCCAATATATCCACCATCGTTTAAAAATTGCCTCAAGATCCGAAAACGGAGCCCTTCCCGTCCGCTTTACCGATAAGGCTATCGAAGCCATCCATCTATTTTCGAAAGGGACACCTCGTCTTATCAATATTGTTTGTGATCGAGCGTTATTATTTGGCTATGTCAATGAGACTAAAACCATTGACGATCAAATTATATTAAAATGTGCACGTGAAGTCGGACAGTGATATGAGTATTATCAATGACGCTTTAAAAAAGCTTCAATCCAATCTCGAAAAAAAGAAATCTCAGAACACCTCCCCGGGACCTTCGGAAACCCCTCTAGAAAAACCTACCCAACAGGCATTAGCGAATAATGTTGAAGAAAAGAAATCGCAAATTTCTCTACCTCCTTTTGAACATTTTCCTAAAGAACCCAGAAACAAAGCCCCTAATCCTAATCTTATTCCTTTGCCAGACTCAAGATCTGTTAAGTCCAAACCCCGAGAGAGTCATCAACGAATGAGTTTTTTATTATTTGTTGTATACTTCTTTATTTGCGGGTTCCTCATTTTTTTAATTATTCAAAGATTTTTCCCTCTAAGAACAACTCGAGGCCCAGATCCTATCCCCAAAAAAAATTTTTATCCTTTGAATTCAGGATTAAACATTGAGGGCATAATGGTTATGGAGAATAAAAATGTGGTATTAATCAACAATGAAATTTATGAAGAGGGGGAATTCCTTCAAGGGATGAAAATCATTAAAATCTCAATGGATCGTATAGAACTCCTCGATAATGGGAAAATTAAAACCCTCAACGTCAACAAATAATAGTCTTCCCTTTCCACCAACTTTAATTAATTTTTTAACTAAACTCAACCTTGTAATTTTTTATGTCAATTGGGCTTTGTCAGACAGGTTCAATTCTATTATTCAACCCCAGACCGCATAGCTACATTAAAGCCCTGATCGATTCCAGGATGATCTTAGGAGGGACATCTTCTACAACCTTTACACTTCCGATTTCTGTTGCTAAAACAAACCTATTTTTTTGGGCAATAAATTTTTTATCATGTTGCATATGATGTATGATGGTTGAGAGATTCCCTTTCTTAATTCGTTGAGGCAGCCCAATTCTTGTCAAGAGTTCTGCCATTCGGTTCATATCAGTATCGCTCAGAAGGCCTAATCGATGCGAGATTAAAGAAGCCACTCGCATTCCTAAACACACGGCCTCTCCGTGATGATAATATTTATATTGGTTTGCCGCTTCTATGGCATGTCCAGTCGTATGTCCGAAATTAAGGATCGTACGAATTCCTTTTTTCTCGCGTTCATCACTCATGACAATCTTAGCCTTGATTTGACTGCAAATAAAAACTAACTCCTGAAGAACACCCGGATCTTTACCAAGAAGTTTTTGGGTATTATTCCAGATAAAATCAAACAACTTCCGGTCACAAATGATACCGTACTTAATCGCCTCTGCTAAACCATTTCTGATCTGTCTTTGGTTCAATGTTAACAAAATTTCAATATCACTAGACACCAAACGCGGGTGATAAAATGTACCCACTAAATTTTTCCCAATAGATAGATCAATCCCCACCTTTCCACCAATAGCGGAATCAATCTGAGCCAAAAGGGTTGTCGGAACCTGAAGATAAGGGATTCCCCTTTTGTAAATCGCACTAACAAAGCCCGCCAAATCACCGATAACACCCCCCCCGAAAGCGATAACAAAAATCTTTCTCTTAACATCGCAAGTAGCTATCTTTTCAATCAAATGGAAGGCACATCTTACCGATTTACTCTTTTCCCCCTCTGGGACCTCGAAAATTTTAACGGTATACCCCCCCCTTCTTAGGGTAGAAACCAAAACTTTCCCATGATACTTATTAATGATCGGATGCGTGATAATAATGGCATCTTTCCCCAAATTTAAAGGATTCAAAAGATGACCTAAATCCTTTGAGATTTCATATCCAACAAGAATATCATAACTGTGATCATTTAAATTGACTTTGACTGTTAACATAGGGCTTCGTTTTATTTCTTTAATTTTAAGGAGTCGGATGAATACCCAATTGATTTGCAATAAGTTCAACAATGATCAAAATAAAATCGAAAAGGCCATAGTTTAATAATACCAAAACGATAATCAAACCAAAAGGTTCTAATTGACTATAAGATTGATTGAGATTCCGGGGCAAAACCCCCATGACAATTCTTGATCCATCCAAAGGTGGAATTGGTATTAAGTTAAAAATGGCTAATATCAAATTGATTTCAAATGCAAATATTAAAATTGTTTTAGAATCCAATAACAAATTTAATTTTATGAGCAGACAGAATATCCCCGCCAACAATATATTAACCAAAGGGCCTGCTGTGGCGACAAAAATCATATCCCGTTTAGGAGAATTCAAATTGGCAAAGGTTACAGGAACGGGCTTGGCCCATCCTAACGGAAAAAGTCCAATGGATTTTAAAATAAAGGGGACAATGATCATTCCTAGAATATCGATATGCCTATAAGGATTTAAAGTCAATCGACCTGCCAGTTTAGCCGTTGGGTCCCCTAAGCGATAAGCAACCCATCCATGAGCGCATTCATGAAAAATTATGGAACCGAAGAAAATAATGATAACGGATAATGTCTCGATAAACATGTCATAACCACTTTAGAATGTTAAGAAAATTTTTTAGTAATTGGGGTAAAGAGAGTCAATTTAAAAATCGTTAACGACCCTACCCTCATTATATGAACAATTAGTTAAAAGAGGTAAATTTAGGAATGAAGTGTTACTTAAGACTTTACTCCAAGATATTCTGCCAATAACCATCCATAAGAATTTTGCGGTGGTTCAATCCTATACCACTCCTCTAAATGTTCAATAATATGAACTGGATCTCCTTTATTGACTTGCCCAATGACAGAAAATTGAACTCCTGCCCCCGCCCGTAGATTAACACGGTTAGCGATCACCTCTCCTACATTCTCGTTTATAATTTTCACAAATTCTTGACTGATATAACATCTTGCTTGTGAGGGGAGTTTAATCTTATACCAGCTATAATTCCTCTCAAGAACAACCACTTCCTCTCCTTTATTCAGACTCATTAATTTTTCAAAATTAGTGCTTGGGCCAGCGCGCACGTTCACTTGATCTTTTAAAATGGAAGCAATAAAAGGAAAATGTTGTTCAGACTGTCCACAGAAAGCCGTCGTCTCCCATAAACAGAAGATGAACATTAATAAAGATAACTTACAAAAGCTCTTTTTAAGAAGATTGTTGATGAATTTAATGGGGGACAAAAGAGATTTATTTTTTAGTCGTACTTGTCGTTCCAGCTGGACTTGCTGGGGTCGTCGTAGTAGTTGTTGTGGCAGCACCCGCCGCTTCTTCTTTTTTAGCTTTCTCTTTTTTAGCTTTAATTTTGATGATTTTAGTTTTAGGAAGACCCGTCACCTTCTGACCTTCTTGCCAAAGGCCCCTTTTCATCAGATCTTTGATCCGTTCAATCCGGGTCAAAACAGAACGTTGTTGTGCGCCTGCACTATCGACTCTTAAGGAAGAATGTAATCCCATTTATAAGCTCCTTATTAAACAATCTTTATATCGTTTTCTTAATTTATTGGATAATAATTCTGCTTCACTTTTTTTAGCAAATTTACCAACACAGACTATCAAATGCTTTCCTTTAGGGATAACATAAATTTCAAATCCATCATTTTTTAACGCCATCGCCTCCTTTTGCGCATACGTATCTTTTTTAAAAGATGCTACCTGAATGGTATAGCCTTTGTCAACAATTTTGTTCAGATCAGAATCATAGACATTTTTTTTGAAAACTTGCTCTTGGGTAGGGTGGATGGCAAATTGACCTGACAATTTCTTTGGAATGGATTCGATGTCAGGAGTTTTTTGACCGACAGATGTCTTGTGGGTCAGTTGAATAGAATTGACCTCAGTCACTTTTACTAATTTGTTTTGGGGTTTAGAAGATGCGGTGGGTCTTTCAATCCTTTTCTCATCCTCATCCCCGGCAGGCAGGGTTAATGTTGAGATCGTCTGACTTCTTAAAAATCTTTTTCCTCTCTCCACACCAAAAGAAAATGACAAGACCATACTCATAATAATGATAATCCCCAGAATAATAATTTTTTCCAAGGGCAAAGTCAGATGTGTCGAATAAAATCTAGGATTTGTCTTTTCCTTTGAGGGGGCCACTGCCCCAGGAAATAATTCAAACTGAGATTGATTATGAAAATAAATTTTCACGACGTTATTATAATGTTTTTATTTTATTTTACTCAAGTAATTTCTAAATTTTTTTTGTTTATACAGTGCGCAAAAGATGTTAACAACCTTGGGATCAAACTGAGTCCCACTGTATCTTTTCAACTCTTCAATGGCCTGAGGAATAGTAAACTTGTCTCTGTATGGCCGACCTCTGATCATGGCCTCAAAGGCATCCACCACCGCCATAATTCTTGCCCCCGGTGGGATCTGTTCCTTTTTGAGGCCGGAGGGATAGCCTCTCCCATTGTATTTTTCGTGATGATAAAGGATAATTGGTAAAACGGGCCGCAAGAACTCCACGGGGCGAATCAATTCAACACTTTTCGCAGGGAGATCTCGAATGACCTTGAATTCTTCCGGTGTTAATTGACTCGTTTTAGCCAATATTTCATATGGGACATCAATAGCCCCAGCATCATGTAGGACACTGGCATAATACAAACACTCGATCCCTTTTTGGCCTATGTGCAATTTTTGCGCCAGGCATTTGACAATGTTGAAATACACCGGAGTATGCGGGGATGTCCCGTGCCCATGTTTCATCAACAATTTATTGATAAATTCCATACTGCTAAGGATTGTCTTTTGTTTTTGTTCATATAATTGCAAATTTTTGATGGCTGTCACTGATTGTTCTACAAAAACAGTCAAGATCTCTTTATCAAATTCCGTGAAGGGACGCTGATGTTTCCCTCGACTAATAAAAATAGCACCTAAATTCTCATCAGCAACCAATGGCATTCCGATCAACCGTTTTTCAAAAATAGCATGACCTTCCGTAACTTTCTTTTCTCTTTCGGGAACCTTGGCGAGCTCCTTTTTCTTATCGAGGGTAATATTAATTTGATTATTGAAAATAGCAATCATGACAATTTTCTTTTTTTCCGGATCTAAGATGAAAACACAAGCCGATTGGGCCTTGATAAACTGACATAGCAACCGTGTCAGCCTTAAGGAAAGTTCTTTCACGTTATAGGTCGAATTGACTAGCCTATAAACCATATGGACGGCAGAAAGAATCAAGCGGTATCTTTTACCAAAAATAGGTGGCTTTTTATTAGCTTTACTCATATCTTCAAATTTTTCAAAACTTCTTTTCGATGAACAATTGAGTCATTTTAAATGAATTTGAACAAGGGTGGTGGGAAAAAAGACTTTTTACACCTTTGTGTAAGGATTAAACAATCGCATATGTTCATCTAGGGCAAATCGGTCTGTCATAGAAGCCAGGTAATTGCAAATGGTCTCATATTTCTTTTGTTTAGTATAAGTTTTATCCCTCTGATAAACTGCATATGGCAATTGGTTTGGTTCCTTTAAATAGACTTCAAAAAGATCTTGAATGATCCTTTTGGCTTTTGAAGTCATTCTCACCACCCGATAATGATGGTATAACTTTTCATTCAGCAAATTTTGGAGATGATCACGTTGTTTTGTCATAAGCTGGCTAAAACCAACGACCGTTTGCTTATAATCCTTAACTTCTTGCGAGGATCCAAAATCCAGCTTTTTAAAATTTTCATTGGTTGTCATCAAAAGATCCTTAATCTGTTTGTCGAGCAGTTCTTTAACAATCTGGTATTTTAACATTTCTCGATCATTAAACGTGAAAGAACTTTTAACATTTTTTAATGCATTCTGCCAAAGTTCACTCTCCATCAAATCTTGTTCAGTAATACAACCCGAAGTCAATCCATCATCGATATCATGATTCAAATAAGCCAGTGAATCCGCAAAATCCACAACTTGCGCTTCCAGGGTGGAGCCTTGCTGCAAACGTCTCTTTAGCTCAACGGGATTGTCAAACATTGTTTTGTGTTTCAAGATCCCTACCAAGACCTCAGCGGTCAGATTCAGTCCATCAAAATCCGGATAACGCTTTTCAAATCTCGTTACAATCTCATAGCCTCTTTTGTTGTGATTAAAGCTACCAAGGTTTGCATCTTTCATAATATTATCTAAGGCCTCCTCTCCCGCGTGACCAAAGGGGGGATGACCTAAATCATGAGCAAGGGCTATGGCTTCAACCAAATCCTCGTTTAACCTTAAGTTTCTGCCAATTGTTCTTGCGATTTGGGCAACTTCCAAGGTATGAGTCAATCGGGTTCGATAATAATCGCCTTCGAAAATGACAAAAACTTGAGTTTTGTATTCCAACTTGCGAAAGGCCTCGCAATGAACAACACGATCACGATCCCTTTGATAACAAGTTCGAAATTGATGCGGGGGCTCCTCATGTTCTCTGCCAAGAGAATCCTTGCTCTTCATGGCAAAGGGAGCTAACGTGGCCTCTTCCAACTCCTCAATTTCCTTACGGGTGCGCATCTGATATTCAAATTTGAATTTGACTTTTTCTGTTCCTTTACGGATTTCATTCCCTTTAAGAAGTCTTTGTGTCAAATCTTTCCTCCTCTCCTTTGCGGTTGCCTTTTTTTGTGAGCTTGAGATAACTTTTCATAAAGAACCTTAAGGGATTGAGAGATAACCTTGATCTTCCCTACCACGGGCATAAAATTGACATCTCCTTTCCAACGAGGAACAAGATGAATATGCAAATGCCCAGGGAAACCTGCTCCTGCAATTCTTCCCAGGTTCATTCCAATATTATAGCCCGTGGGTTTTAAAACTTGATCAAGGAGTGCTTTAACATAATTTAACAACTCCAATACATCTTCACGTTCTTCTTTCCGCAATTTGCTTAAATCATTGACATGGCGTATAGGTAAAATCAACACATGGCCATTGTTGTATGGATAAATATTAAGTACCCCAAAACAATATTTGGTCCTTACAAAGATAAAGTTCTTTTTATCCTTCTTCTCACGAATCATCGCACAAAAAATACATCCTTTGGTTTTATCGATGATCTGAGTGATATATTTAACGCGCCATGGGGCCCACAGTTTATCCATGATCCTTTTTCACCTTAATGAGTTTTCCTTCGATGCCTCGTTCAAAAATTTCTAATATCCCATAAGAGCAATAAGGGGCAAAGATCTCATCGTTAGGGCTGCCAGGGTTAAAAAATAAGATTTTTCCCGTTTTTTCGTTGAAAGGTTGGTGAGAATGTCCAAAGATGACGACATCCACCTGATCATCCCTGAATTCTTCTTTGACTTTTTCCAATAATGTCGGTGGGGGGCCCTCTCCGTGGAATAAGCCTATCTGGTAATTTTGATAATTGATGATTTGCTTACGTGGAAAACGCTGACGTATCTCAAGAGTATCCATATTCCCATAAACAGCTTTCACCTCTTTGATTTTAGCTAGGGCCTCATAATCTTCCCAGCCACAGAAATCACCGGCATGGATAATAAAGTCTACTTTTTTAAAATCATCCATCATTTGTTTTGGCAGACTTTTAGAATGTGTATCTGAAACCACCCCTATCTTCATAGTATGCTTTAAAGAAATCCTTAACAATTGATTACAGAACCCATGATATAAGGTTTATCATAAAGGCTCATGAGCATATTTAACTCTCCTTCATTCCAAATCCACATTTTTTCTTGCAATGCCCTGATCCGTGCATTCTCATCCAAATTTGATAAAGAAATTAAAATACACCTTTGGGGTTTCTGAATAATTTTCTTTGACTCCATTAAAATAGCATGAATATCATTTTCACAAATCATATCTGGTTTAAGGACTATGAACCAATTGCCTTCGGATGTAGTTGCATGAATGACATCAAAATATTCTCCCGAAGTTTTTCGAATCTTAATGGGGATAACCTCCTTGAAAATAGGCAGCTTATATTTTCGGCCATTGATATCAAAGGCATCGTTGTCAAAACAATAAAACAATTCAATAATCCTGGAAGACAAATCTTTCTGTGAAATCAATTTAAAATTATCAATCGCCCGAGTTAATTCTTCGGTAAATTGATTCTTTTGTTTTTCTGGATCAAGATCAATCGACGTTTGTCTTTTCTTATAGACATATTTTAACCAATATTTCAAAAGCTTATCTTTAACATAATAATAGTTTCTATTCTTAAAAATAATTCCCAATTCCATTAAACGATTGACCTTAGGTGTTATAAGGCCTTGCTTGACTTCCAAATGATGGGCCAATTCTCTCATCCGTTGCTTACCATCTACCAAGGTGGATAAAATATTTGCTAACATGAGATTCCCTTTCCCAGAACACAACCAACTTAAGGTTAGATCAAAATGCCGACTCAAAACACCCCAACGATCAAATAAAACATTTTTGATGGCCTGAATCAGAAGGGGTTGAAAAACTTCACTTTGTTTATGAATAGCACATAAATTCACTAACTCTCGACAGATGAGCTTCAAATACAAAGGATGGCCAGCCGTAAAATCAATAAGAAAATGACAAAGGCTATCACCCATCTTAATTTCATCAAGGTGAAATTTTACGAATTCCCGGCTGGTTTCTGTATTGAACGAGTCAATGGTCATAATTTCAAAATCACCAAAAAGAAGGGATAATTTTTCGGATAAAATATTTTTCGCAATACCCGGTAAGGAACTGGTCACGATATAAAGACATCTTTTTTGAGTCATAATTTGTTTTCCCAATTCTTGAAAAACATCTTTGATAGCATAGTCTCCCAGATTATGAAATTCATCAAACATCAAAACACAGAAACAGTTTGATTCTTGAGTCACTAGTTGAGGCAAAGCCAGAATTTCTCGGTAGGCCTCAGTGATTTTCCCGTGTAACACCAGGGAATGAATTCTTCTGATTGTTTTGACTGTTTGGGGGAGAGAAGTCTGAACATTTTCACATAAAATTTGGATGTCTTCAGAAAGCGGAAGCCCTTTGATTTTAGAAAAATCATATAAAATACTTCCAACAAACTTACGATAGAAATAATTAAAATCTTTATTCTCTAAATCCAAATAGATGAGGATCATGTCCTGGTCATCGAAATCGTTAATAAATTTCTTCAAGATCATACTCTTGCCGATATACCGCTCTCCTAAGAAAGCAATATTTTGTCGGTATCCATCTTTTAAGTCATGGACCCTTTTCTTAAATAAACTTAAGACCGATTCTCGTCCGTAAAATCTTTCCAATTCCATATCATTAAACTTATTTTATAATTTAGGTAAATAATACAACGGGTTATCAGCGATAGAGTTCCTTCGAATTTCAAAATAAAGACAGGGGAGTCTCCCCTTTTTACCCATCTTAGCTATTGGCTCTCCTTTTTGAATATGATCGCCTAATTTCACCAATAGATTTGAATTTAATGAATAAATTGAATGAAACCCATCCCAATGATCCAAGATAACTGTATAAGAATATCCACTCAGATAATCAGCGAAGATAACTTTACCCTCCCGGGCAGCGCGCACAATTTGATCCTCTTCTCCTTGGATTCCGACTCCTCTATTTAAGTAAGTCCCTTTCCCATCCGCAAAATAAAAAAAGATTTTTCCTGCAGTTGGCCAGATGAACTCCTCCCAGTACGGGTCTTCCTCTTTGATGTCCACCTCTTTGAGGCGGTCTTGTCCTGGGATAAAAATCAGTTGATTTTCCTCAACATAAGCCACATTGGGAATATTGTTACTTCTGATAATTTCATCAATACTGACATGATAGGTTTTCGCTATTCGCCAAAGGGTTTCGCCTTTTTGAACTTTATGATAGATTCCTTTCTTGGGTAAAACCGCCCCTTTAGGTTCTTCACTGATTGTCACACATCCTGTCATCAAAATCATACAAAACGCCCAAAGGCTCAACTTAAAAGCGAGGGACGGGAATCGAACCCGCGTATCCAGCTTGGGAAGCTGATATTCTACCATTGAATTACCCTCGCACAATCCGCCTTTGAGATTTTCCCCAGAATCCACACCCGGTTTCATGATTCAAAATGAAGGGTTAACTTCTCATAAAACTTTCGGGTTGCCTCCTTAACATTATCACTCAGACAAATGGCTCGTGTCACCGCCACTCTTTTCACCCCTATATTAAGAATAGAATCGAGATTTTTAAAATCAATCCCTCCAATGGCAAATAATGGAATTCGGACCGAATAGGAAACTCTCGATAACAATTCCAGATCCATCGGCCTTCGATGAGGCTTAGTTAATGTTTGAAACACCGAACCGAATCCAATATAGTCAGCCCCGCGCTTCTCTGCCCCTCTGGCTTGATTCAAGTCTTGACACGACATCCCGATGATCGCTCTTTTCCCTAACAATTTTCTAGCGTAATCAATAGGAAGATCATCTTGTCCTAAATGAACACCATCGGCTTGCGTTACCTTCGCTAAATCAACCCGATCATTGATAATGTAAGGGATTTTTCCTTTCAAGTATTTTAAAACCTGAGAAGAAAACTTAAGGATCTCCCGTGTTGTCCCCAATTTATCACGCAATTGGACAATATCAACCCCCATTGTCACAGCGTCCTTGAGGATTTTAAACAACCGATCATAATGGCAGACATCAGAATCCAAAATGAGATATAATCGAGTCTTGGGTAAAAGCCTTTTCTTGGTTAACATCGATAACATCTTTGCGGATAAGAACCCCCAGCTACATCAACTTCCGATTACCTGTCATTTTAGAATCTTCTTCCTTATTTGATCTTCAAATCAGTGATTTTCCCCAATATCTTTTTTTCTAAAGAATAAACATCATATCGAATTGTTTTTAATTGAACTGACAACCTCTTATTAATCAATTTCATAAATTCTTCTAAAACCCTAACCGACTCTTTGACTCTTTGGGAATTGGCATAAAAAACATCGGTCACATTATTCCGCCTTAATTCCCTTTGGTTGAGTACACCTCCCACATCACCTTCAATATTTCTGGCTATGATGAGGTCCCGCAAAGGACATTTTGCCATAATAACGGTTAATTGCTGCCTTAGATTCCTGTACTTTTTTGTGAAATATTTTTGATCATATAAGAATCGACAAATATCCTCTAAGACCCTCAAACCTTCTTTGGAACGATTGAAATTAGCATCAATCACACGGTAAATCTGTTGTTCAATGCCTTTTTGCACTTTTTCGAATAGACTCAATAATCCTGCTTGTTGAACAGTCCGAAACATAAGGAATTAATTCAACCTTCCCTCCATAAGACTTCACAATATCACTCCCTACAATTTTTTTTCCCTGCCAATCCGCTCCCTTAATAAGGATATCGGGTTTAAGGGCTTGAATTAATCGATAAGGAGTATCTTCCCTAAAAAAAACAACAAAATCAACGCAAGCCAAAGAAGCCAGTACGGCTGCCCTATAAAGTTGATTATTGATAGGACGATCTGGTCCTTTGATCTTTCTTACCGATACATCCGTATTTAAACCGACAATGAGAATCCGGGTTGCTTTTTTCGCTGATTCCAAATAACGGATATGTCCAAAATGTAAAATATCAAAACACCCGTTCGTAAAGGCGATCTTTTTGCCTTGCTTTCGTAATTGTTTAATTTTACGCTTGAGGGCCAATAATTTAAAAACCTTTTTAAAGGAATTCAAAAGTCCTCCCGAAAATCTTTTTAACCATGTTTAGCAATCAAAATTATCAAAAGAAAAATTTTAGGTTAATTCTAAAAAATTTTTTAAAAAATCCTCAAATCATCGCTCACACCCTTTTTATGAATTCAGCGATTAAATCGTTACTTCATTACTGGCTAAAATTATTTTCGACCAATTCACATACACAATGGGCAATACAGATATGTGATTCTTGAATACGTGCTGTCACCTTGGAAGGAACCATAATTTTGATATCCGCGAGGGGGGCCAATTGCCCTCCGCCTTCCCCCGTTAGCGCAATGGTTATCAATCCCATTGATTTGGCTAACTTGATGGCTTCAATAACATTCTTAGAGTTTCCACTCGTAGAGATACCAATAGCGGTATCTCCTTGACGTCCCAGGCCTGCCAATTGTCGAGCAAAAATGATATCGAATCCATAATCATTTCCCAAAGCGGTTAGGGCAGAGGTATCGGTGGTCAGGGCAATGGCCGCAAGCGATCGACGTTCTTTTTGAAAACGGCCTATAAATTCCGCAGCGATATGCTGACTATCTGCCGCTGATCCCCCATTACCAAAAATGATAACCTTCCCTTTATTTTTTAAAGTCTTTGTTATTTCGTTTACGGCTTGAACAATAGAATCCATATTCGCTTTAAGTGCATTTTGTTTCACAATAATAGATTCTTGAAAAATCGCCTCAATTCTCTCTTTCATAAAGTAGACCCCTATTAAAAACAGATTTAACCTTCAGATCAAATATGAATTACCTGAGCCCTCGAGGAGTTTTTAGGCTACTACCTTACCCGGGAGATCATGAGGGGTCGGAAAACTCCCCGACCTGTCAATTAACTGGCAAAAAAGACATTGGCCATTTGATACAACTCCATATCTATCGTTTTGCGTTGCTTAACTGCCTCTTCAATATCAACCGATTGCAATTTATTGTCTCGCAGACTCACCATCTGACCAAATTTGCCTGCCTTAATCAAGTCCACGGCCTTGATCCCAAACTGAGTTCCGATAATTCTGTCATAAGCGGTAGGGCTCCCTCCCCGTTGGATATGCCCCAATACACTCACCCGTGTTTCGTATTCTGTTCTTTGTTCAATAATCTTAGCGACCAGTTCGCCGATTTCTCCAAATCGTCGAACCCCTACATCATTGGATGAATCCTTTGAAACAGGATACCCATTAATGACCGTTCCTTCAGAAACAACAATGATACTGAAAGTCTTCCCGCGTTTATGTCTGGCCTTGATAGCATCGCACACCTTTCTTATATCAACCGGAATTTCTGGAACCATAATAAAATCCGCTCCCCCAGCGATTCCCGCCTCTAAAGCAATCCATCCCGTGTAGCGTCCCATCACCTCAATAACCATGATTCGATGATGACTTTCGGCGGTTGTATGCAAACGATCAATGCACTCTGTGGCAATATTTACAGCCGTATCAAAACCAAAAGCATAGTCCGTTCCAGAAAGGGCATTATCAATCGATTTGGGGACCCCAACAACTTTGATCCGGCCCTCCTTATGAAGGGTGAGGGCAATTTTTAAAGTCTCTTCACCCCCTACCGCAATAAGGGCGTCAATCCCACTGCGCTTATAATTTTCTGTAATATTTTTAATTTGGTGGGGATCTTTGAGAGGATTAATTCGGCTCGTCCCTAAGATCGTTCCTCCTCGATCCAGGATGCCGGATGTAATCCTTAAATCTAAAATACGCATATCATTGTCCACTAATCCCATCCATCCATTTTTAATTCCTGTGACAACATAACCTTCCTGCATTCCTTTGCGAACAACAGCCCGGATGACAGAATTTAAGCCAGGACAATCGGCGCCTCCAGTTAAGATCCCTATCTTTTTCATAAAGCCTCACTTCGCTTTGAAAAGGCCCTCTTTTTTTAATTCATTTTTTTGAACCTAAAAATATGAATTTAATACCCTCCTCGGAACGGGATTCTCGGCTCATATGTTTGTTCTGTCTCCTCTTTGCCTTTATGCCGTTTGTTTTTACCTTCCTCTGTGATAATTTTAACAATATGAACCCTGACCGTAATGGCTTCCTCAAGGCCAATGGTATCCTGGATTTTTCTTTTGACCAATTCTTGAACTCGAGAGGTGATTTCTGGAATATTCACATCAGAACTCAGGACAATCCGTGAATGAATGGTGAGGCCCTTTTTACTTGCGGTGATGGAAGATCGCACTTCTTTGATTTCCAAAATTTTTAAAATAACGCGGCGAATCAAATCTTCCAAGGCAGTTAAAGAAATACTAACCCGCCCTGAGGGATTATCAAAAGCGATGGTTTTTTCTCTTTGTTTATAGACAGAGATAGCCCGCATAAAAATAAAATTGATAATCAAAATGAATACTGCTAAACAACCTATAAATAAACGCATCTGTGAGTCATGATACAAGACGTATAAAGTATTCATTAAAAATTTAATGGGGATCGCATTCAATTCAAACAAAATGATTAGACTCCCTAAGAACAATATTGTCGTCACATAAAATAAGACAGCCAGTCGCGATAAAAATTTCATGAATTCCTCCTTTGGATGAAATAACTCAATGAGCTCATCTTGCTTAAAAACCCATCAATCAAAAAATTTGATGAGGGGCACCAGAGAATGACTCCTGCCCTCGTTCTATCCC
Source organism: uncultured Planctomycetales bacterium (assembly GCA_964374105.1). Lineage (GTDB taxonomy): Bacteria > Omnitrophota > Gorgyraeia > Zapsychrales > JANLHA01 > CAYJXI01. The sequence goes on along the minus strand of CAYJXI010000004.1, from coordinate 77,467 downwards.
ATGGATACTGATATTGATATCTTTTAAATCGATCTCCACAACTTTCTCTAAGGCCGAACGGATCGCATCTTGAGCCTGCTTGGCAATATCCAACATGTTCATTCCATAGCGGACACGGATTTTCACATCTATATTGACCTGATTATTTTTGTCGACATTGACACAAAGGCCCGGATAGCTTTTAATTCCTATTAAATCCAAAAAATGATTTTTAAAATCTTTAGAGATTAAGCTCACCCCTTCAATTTCTTTGATAGCAACCAAGGCAATCTCAGCAATCACGTTTTTATGAATAGTAATAGCCCCCAGGTCAACTTTATTAAATTCATTCATGTTGGATTCCTTTCAAATTTTTCTTAACTTTCATTCCACATCCCGTTTCAGGAACAATTATAAAATTATTTCATCTTCACGAAAGTCAAAATCAGAGTTATTTATTCATTTCTTCACTCTTTAAAATTTTCTCAATAAAATGCGTTGAAATGTCCCCCTGAACAAAAAGAGGATGTTCAAGTATCTGACTATGTAATCCAATTGTGGTTTTGATGGGGCTGATATAAAACTCCCCCAGCGCCCGTCTCATAATTTTAATTGCTTCCAAACGCGTTTTCCCATGGACAATCAATTTGGCCAGCATCGAATCATAATAGGGACTGATCATATAACCTTGATAAATATGGGTATCAACCCTCACCCCAAACCCGCCTGGGATATTCAATTCTTCAATCTTTCCCGGACACGGAATAAAATTATTCAAAGGATCTTCGGCGTTAACCCGACATTCCAAAGCCGCTCCCTGGAATCTGATATCATCCTGTTTTAATTTGAGTTTAACTCCGTTAGCAATCATAATCTGTTCTTTAACAAGATCAATTCCCGTGACCGCCTCTGTCACAGGATGTTCCACTTGAATACGGGTATTCATTTCCATAAAGTAGAAATCCCCATTGGAATCCAAGAGGAACTCAATTGTTCCTACCCCTCGATAATTGACCGCCTTGGCTACCTTCACGGCAAGTTCACCCATTTTTTTTCGCAGTTTACTATCTAAACCTGGGGAGGGTGATTCTTCGAGCAATTTCTGGTGTCTACGCTGGATACTGCAATCACGTTCACCCAGATGAATTATATTACCATATTTATCGGCTAAAATCTGAAATTCGATATGCCGTGGTTCCGAAATATATCTCTCAATATAGATGTCATCATTTTTAAAATTAGCTGATGCTTCCTTTTGAGCCATAACAAAGGATCCAGTCAAACTCACATCATTATGGCATACCCTCATTCCTTTTCCTCCTCCTCCTGCTGCCGCCTTGATAATGACAGGATACTTGATCTTTTTGGCAACTTCTAAAGCTTCTTTTTGATCTTTCACCACTCCCTTACTTCCCGGGGTAAGTGGCATGCCCATCTTACGAACAGTTTCTCTGGCGGTAACTTTATCTCCCATGAGACGAATAGTCTCAGGTGTGGGACCTATAAAGGAAATATTACATGATTCACAAATTTCGGCAAAGTGGGCATTTTCTGCAAGAAAACCATAGCCGGGGTGAATAGCTTCCACATCGGTTATTTCAGCAGCAGAAATAACGGCAGGGATATTGAGATAACTATCAACGCTGGGAGCCGGACCTATACAAACTGCTTCATCGGCAAAACGGACATGTAAAGAGTTGCGGTCCGCTTCTGAATAAACCGCTACGGTGCGGATATTCAATTCACGGCAGGCCCGTATGATTCTTAATGCGATCTCACCGCGATTGGCTATAAGAATCTTTGAAAACATAATAATGATGGAGGGGTTAAACTTGTTTGATTTAAATTGGTTCTAAAATAAATATCGTTTGACCAAACTCCACTGGTTCAGCATTTTCTACAGCGACTTCAATGACTTTCCCACGAACTTCTGATTTGATTTCATTCATAAGTTTCATGGCCTCAACGATGCAAACAACCTGCCCGACTTCCACAATCTGACCCACCTCTACAAAAGGTGGAGCTTCCGGTGAGGGAGCTCGGTAAAAAGTTCCGACCATGGGAGAGACAATGGCTTTTGTATTTTTGGTTGTGCTTGGTGACTGCGGGGTTTCTTGATTTAAAGCGAGTGGGGATTGAGTTGTGACAGTGTATTCCACCGGTTGTCGAACTACTGGTTCTCCATATTCTTGAATCGATTTTTTAATTTTGATCTTAGTACCTTCTCTTTCGATTTCAATCTCCGTTAATTCATTTTCATTCATCAGATTAATTAATTCTTTGATTTCTTTGAAATTCATTTTTGTACCCTCTCGACGTATTCACCGGTTCGGGTATCGATTTTAACCCAATCATCCGTATTGATAAAAAGTGGCACTTGAATAATCGCTCCTGTCTCAATCTTGGCGGGTTTGGTCCCTAATTTTGTTGAATCTCCGCGAATCCCGGGCTCTGACTCAACAATCTTTGCCACTATAAAATTAGGTAAAATGACTTTAAGAACTTTGTTGTTATAAGTCAATCCCTCCACTTGAAGATTTTCCAAAAGGAAATTAGCGCCTTCTCCGATTTGATCTTGGGTGATAACCACTCCTTCATAAGTTGAGTGATCCATAAAATGAAAAATGTTACCGGAACGGTACAAAAATTCAAATTTCTTTTCTTCTAAATTTACATCTTCTAGCTTATCCGATGAGCGGAATGTCCTTTCTAACATGGCATCATTTTTTAAGCTTCTTAACCGTACTCTAACAAAAGCACTTCCCTTTCCTGGTTTAACATGATGATATTCTGTAACGAGGTAAATTTCATCGTTGATTTTAAGACCAATACCGGTATTGATCTCGTTGATACCGATTGCCATGAATGTCTCTCCTGTTCTTTACCTTGAAAACACTTTTAAAAATTAGAAATCAGGTCAAAAACGGACTTTTTGAGGATGTTAATTGCTTAAGACTTCACATCCGTCTTTTGTGACAAGAATCATATCTTCAATACGAACGCCAAATTTATTTGGAATGTAAACGGCTGGCTCAACGGTAAATATCATGCCCTCTTTAAGGATAGCGGTACTCTTTTGCGAGATACGAGGCCATTCATGGATTTCTAATCCCACCCCATGGCCTAAAGAATGGCCAAAGAATTCTGCTAACTTGTTTTTTTTTAGATAGTTACGTGCCTCCTGATCGATATGACAAGCTTTGATATTGGGCCTAATCTTGGCTATGGCCTTTTTCTGTGCCATGAATACAATATCATTGACTTTCTGCACAAGAGGCGCTATTTTACCTAAAAAGAACATACGTGTCAAGTCGGACTTATAACCTTCCCTTTCAATTCCCATATCGATCAAGACCGATTCATTATTTTTGATCTTACGATCAGTGATTTTGGCATGGGGAAAACAAGAATTGGGTCCTGAGGCAATGATGGGGTTAAAAGAGAACGCCGCTTTTTTTGATTTGACGAACTCTTCTAATTTTAAAAAAATTTCTTTTTCTGTTAGCCCTGGTTTAACAACTCTTTTTAAAAACTGATAGGCTTTAAGTTGAAGTTTAAGACAACCACGGATCTTTTGTATTTCTTCTCTAGACTTGATCGCTCGTAATTCTTCGACAATGTTATTCTTAACCACCAATTGGACTGTGGAAGGGCATACCTTTTTTATTCTTTTATACAGATCCAATGAAATATGCCGGTCGTCATATCCTAAACGTTTGGCATACTGAGAACGAATTAACTTAAATAGAACATCGATTGCCGATCGCCTATACTGTTTAACCTTAATACCGTGAAGACCTTTCTTGGCTTCCCAAACATAACGGAAGTCAGTGATATAAAAAATTTTAGAGGGAAAAATCAATAACCACGATTCAGAGGCAGGGAATCTAGTGAGATAGGATATATTAATGTCATGAGTAACAAGATAAGCATCCAGATGATATTCTTTGAGTTTCTTAATTAAATTTTCTATTCGTTCATTCACACAATTCCCCATGCGGATGTCAATTCAAAATTAGGCGATTTGATCTTAGGGAGATATCACAATATTCTGTTTTTATAAAATGTCGATATTAGTAGATCAAGAAATCCTAAAAAAATTAATGGTCAAGAATATGAATGACGGCCTCCAACCCAAGGATATAACTGTAATATCCAAAACCAATGATCTGACCATGGCTGACGGGTGCAACCATCGAATTCTTCCGAAAATCTTCTCGGGAATGGATATTGGACAGATGGACTTCAACCGTTGGTAAATTGACCGCTAATAAAGCATCTCGAATGGCGATGCTGGTATGGGTATAAGCCGCCGGATTGATCAATATGGCCTTGAAACGATCGTGTTTAGCCTTCCCTATAGTTTCTACAATTTCACCTTCATGATTGGATTGGACAATCTTTAGGTGAACAGCATGGCGTTTAGCCACTTGCTTTAGCTTATCATTGATTTCCTCTAAAGTGACCGTGCCATAAATATCTTTCTCACGTTGACCTAAAAGATGCAGATTAGGCCCATGAATGACTAATATCTTTTTCAATGTTAATCACCTTTGTGTTTGGAAATTTAATTTGATGATCTTTGTCCTACTTTTCTGCCTCATCAACTAGCATAACCGGAATCCCCTCCCGGATAGGATATTTACGACCACACCGTTTACAGATGATCTTTTCATTTTTTAACTCCACCTCAGATTTGCAGGCAGGACAAGCTAGTATCTTTAATAATTCTTCATCGATCATAGAATTGGGATTCCTTTCCTTCGGATGAGCCACATACTGATTAAAAATTATTGGTTAACCTTGGACTCATTCTTATAATGTTCGACATACTTAACTTGCAATTCATATACTGTTGAGTTCAGTAGATCCTCTTCTTCTTGAGTCAAATTTCCTTTAGTTTTTTCTCGGATTATAATCAAGGTATCTATAAGGAGTTTAGCTTGGTTGAGGTTCTTCTCAATTTGATTCCCTGCCATAGGATTGGGGATTTCTCCTAAAAACACCAAACTCTGAAAGGCTAAGCTCGTTATATATCTAATAAAATTAATCTCCAGAGGCTCCTCTTCTTGAGGTTCATGGGAAGTCCCTCCTTGCAAAGATCGTTGAGAATCATGAGAAGACGGGGTGCCGCGGTCATTTTGTTTTTGTTGACTTTTTGTCCATAATTCTTTTTCTTGCTTCACCGACTCTTTCCACGATTCATCCACGTACTTTTTAAATTCCATTTGGCGTCATTTCCTTATTAAATTTTTAGATATTCACATTAAACTTAAGCCTTATAACACACTCGTTGAGTTTAAGCTATCAATCATCCCAACATTCTCTTAAAGAATACGTTTAAAATACCAAATGTTAAAATCGTTGTCAATGTCATATAAATACTGCACCATAACTTAAATCTTCAATTAAAAAATGAAAATTTTCTCAAGATTGCTAAAGATCTTCCTTAAGTCTAAAAGATTTTAAGAAAAATAAATCCTGCCGTTTATTTATTCATCTCAAAAGAAATGATGACATTAAAGGATAATTCTGGATATTTAAGCTCCCCTGGGAAAGAAGGAAAAGGGCTTGATTCTTTGATACTTCTTAACCCGATACTTCGTAAATGATCATTGGCTATCGACTTCTCATGATTAACCTTGATCATCTTTAATTCACCGTTTGCTAGTAAAACAAATGTTAAATACACTTCTCCATTTTGCAGGTAAGGATCATCTACATAAAGATAAGCACGATTTTTGATTTTATTTCGAATGCGTTCATTATAATTTAAGTAATTAGGATAGGAAATCTTTCCCGACTCCAAAACAGGAACAGTAATAATCCGCTTTTGTGTTAAAGTGGGGACCTTCAGTGGTTGTTTCTCAAGAGAACTCAAGCTTATCTTCTTTTTATTTAAGTCTTTAATCAAGGACTCGGTAGATTTCTCTTTTCTTGTCAGAACTTTAGGACTGGGAGGGATCTTTTGGGGGTTAATTGTTTGTATCTTTTGAATTTTATAAGTTTTCTTATGAATTTCTGCAGGGAGGGGGTGATAGACGACCTCAATAGTCTTTTGCGTTTTTCCATAAACGTGTAAGTTAGTTAATAGCATACTTACAACGGCAAAAATATGCACCAAAAGAGAAGTTAACATCGAAAATTGGAATATCCTATTTTCTTTTTCCCCGATACCATAGTTTTCAAAATTACGATCATTAATCATTTTTAGGCCTAAAAATTTAAGTATTCTCCCATTCTTTAAACAAATAAGTAATAAATCTGAATGTGTCTTTAAAAGGGCGAATTTTACTTTCCTCGTTCTGATAAATGGATTTTACCGGCACCGAATAAATTTTATATCCTTTCTTACTGGCCTTGATAAGGACTTCGCTTTCAATCTCAAAATCTTTGGTCAGAAAATGGCAATTCTTCAGGATATCGCAACCGATGTACCGAAACCCACACTGGGTATCCGGAATTCTCTGTTTGCACAGCCAGGAGATTAGCCTAGACATGAACCAATTGGTGAAATAACGACTCCGTGGCATTCCCGCTGGATCTCCCATGCGATTCCCCGTGATAATACTTTTGGGATCCTTCGCAATGGCTTTGATAAACTTGTCAATATCTTCCACATCGTGTTGCCCGTCTCCGTCCATGGTGATGACACCTTCGTATTGATGTGCTATAGCATATTCAAAACCTTTTTGAAGAGACATCCCTTTGCCGTGTTTAGTTTCATTCTTAAGTACAATAGCACCCTTTTCTTGAGCAACAGAATGGGAATCATCCGTTGATCCATCATCAATGACGACGACATCAAATTTCTTTCTTTTGATTGATTCAACAAGAGATCCAATACTTTTCACCTCATTATGAACAGGAATGACCACACAGATATTCACTTCTGTGCACTCCTTGTCAAATTAAATTTTCTTAAAGACCAACAATTGCTTCAAACATTCTATCATTTATTGAAGATTTAAAAAGACTAATCCTACAAATTCGAAAACCCGAGGGAAAGACACCTAAATTTTCTACCTTTTAGGGAAAAAACAATTATCGATCTTTAACCCAAAATTCTCTAAACATTAACCATTGGGTAGGATATTGTCTGATTTTTTCTTCGATGACCTTGGTATGTTGCTTCATGATCGAAAGGAGCGTTTCCTGATCTACCTGTCCATTGACAATCTTAGGAGGATAAATGGGTTTTTCCATAATAAGTCGAAATGTGTTATCTGCTTGGCGGATTAAAAAAGTTGGGATGATAGCAGCACCCGTTTTAGCTGAAAAAATTGCCGCGCCTTTAGGGATAACGGCCTTTCGGTCAAAAAAATCCAGAGTCTCACCACTGTTTGTGAAATCACGATCTGCAACAACAGCCACTATCCCATTATTTTTTAGTGTTTCTATGCATTTTCTAACCGATGAGTGTGATGGGATAACCTTCCCCCCCCTTGTTTCTCTCTGTTTATTGAACAAATCATTTACGGGACGTTCTTTATGAGGTAGGGCGATCACCATAGCTGGATAACCCAGTTGACTTAAGATCACCCCTCCCAATTCCCAATTCCCAATATGGGCCGATAAAATGATTGCCCCTTTCCCATTGTCCAAGACCTGTTTGACATACTCTAGATGATCAACCTTGATTTTCTCCTCCATAAACACACTATCGATCTCTCTGGCCATCCGAAAGAACTCAACCAGATATTTCCCAAAATTTCTAAACACCTCTTTTGCCAATTCGGGAATGTGTTTTTCATCCGGGACTATAATCCTTAAATTATTTTTAACCGATCGTCTATCCCGGAATGATAGATAATATTGAAGGTCTGATAAAACACTAGCGAACCGATAGGAAGCCTTTAGTGATAAATGATTAACAATGAACTGCCCCAATTTATATAAGAGAAATTTAAACATCCCTTTATATGACCAAAAGATCAACCCTTAGAGAAGCAATCCATTGATATCTCCAATTCTCTAGCAATCTTACTTCAAGCTCGTTCTTTCTTAAAATTTTTAATAGATTGAACAAATTCGATTTCACAGATCATTTTCTAACTAGATTAAAGCCACTTCTTTCTCTAATCAGTCATTGCCCCTTTATGATCGGGGCAGGTCATGCTAATCATCGAGTAATCTTATCAAGGGATCTATCATTTGGTAAGCAATATTTTAAACATGACTCTTACAATGATCTAGGATGAATCTAGCAATATCTAAAGCCGCTTGGGGTTTCCCATTTTCAAAGGCGGCCTTTCTCATAGAGGCAAGGCGCTGAGGGAAATTTAATAACTTTTCAATTTCCTCTCCAATTCCCTTAAGATTTTCAATACGAATTCCAATTCCTTTCTTAATCAAAAACTCCGTATTATACATCTCCTGACCAGGCAGGGGATTAACGATAACCATCGGCAATCCCTTCACCAGGGCCTCACTGGTGGTTAATCCCCCTGGTTTTGTGATAATCATGGTAGAGACTTCCATCAATTCATCAACATTGCTAGCATATTCATAAGTTACAATTTTTTTATGGAACTTCGCTCGCTCTTTTTGTAGCCATTTTACAAGCTTCTTATTGATCCCCGTGATGACAACCAGTTGGATTGTGGATTTTATCTTCATCAAAGATTCGACAATTTCTTGGATAGGGCCAAGACCCTGCCCCCCACCCATGATAAGAACAACGGGAATTGTTAAATCCAGTCCTAATTTTTTAGCAATAGACTCTTTATCCAATGGAGAAGCAAATTTTAATCGAATCGGAATACCAAAAACCCTAATGCTTTCTTCAGGAACGCCTTTTTGAACAAATCGATCCTTCACCTCCTGAGAAGGAACAATATAGTAATCAATGCCCTCATTGATCCAGTAAGAATGTGGGGCAAAGTCAGTCAAAACACCAATGAGAGTAATATCTAATTGATGGGTCCTTTTGTAATCAGCAACCATCCCACAAGGGAATGCTTGAGTACAGACTACTGTATCTGGTTGATATCTTTCAAAAAGTTTCTCAAGCTTTGTATGGCTAGATTTATGTAAAAAATTTTTAATCGTTTCTGATCTTTTTATAACTTTGGGATTATCGTAAAGATAATCCCAAACCTTAGGTGATCTTTTAATGACACTCATATAAGCCCGATTGACCAATTTTTCAAGCAAAGGATATGTGTATTCGAACCCGTTGATACTGGGGGCCTCACAATTGGGATCTAAGCGACGTAAGGAGCGCTGGATGGCCATGGTTGCCTGACGATGACCCGAAACTTTGGTAATATACATAAGAAGAATTTTTCTTCTTTTATCTGTTCTGTTGAGCATAGATCGTTGCTATTTTACAAGGAATCGGGTTCAATAATTGCCAAAACATCTCCGATCTTAACCTCTTGTCCTTCCTTTACCATAATCTTTTTTACCACGCCCGAAATCGGGGCGCTTACCTGAAAACTGGCCTTATCCGTTACCATTTCCACGATATCATCATCATGGTTGACGAAGTCGCCGGATTTGACATGCCAGCAGGCGACAATAGCCTTTTCAATTCCTTCCCCCAATTCCGGGACAACCATTTTATTCATTGCGCTTTTCATCAATAAAAAAATTCAATTCTAGGAGTTACATATTCCAAAAATTAAGAATTGCTTGTTGCTAAATGAAACTGTTGGCAAAATTTCTTAATGAAAACATTCTTAGCGAATCGAAAATTGATGGGGCTTCCTTTTAAATTATTGAGTGAGGTCATCCGAACATCCAACCCACATGGCCGGATCATCGAAAAAAGGTCCAAATCGGTATTGACATTAATAGCCATTCCATGAAAGGATATCCATCTTTTCACACCAATCCCAATGGAAGCCACCTTGTCTTTCCCCACCCAAACGCCTGTCTGTTGCAATTTTCTACAAGCCAATATATCAAAATCCCTCAAGAAATCAATGGCGACTTGTTCCAGATGAAAAAGATATTTTTTCAGATCCATTCCATAATTTTTTAAATTCAAAATAGGATAAATCACAAGTTGGCCAGGACTATGCAGGGTAATGTCCCCTCCCCGATCAATGGGAAGAATTTTAACCTTCTTTTTTTCGATATCTTGATGCGGGATCAATAAATTTTCCTCTTTAGCTAACCGACCCAAGGTCACAACACAGGGGTGTTCACAGATAATCAACGACTGAGGGTTGCCTTTCAGGACTTCCTCAACACACAGTTTTTGGATTTGGTAAGCCTTTTCATATTCTATGAGACCTAAATCCTTGATAATGCACAGAAGTTTCTTTTGTTGATTTTTCGGCTTCATTTTTTACAAAAAACCATCCTTCAAAAATAAGGAACCCCGCACCCGAGGTAAGGTTACCCATCTTGGGAACGAGGTTATTTTTATATCAATTGAATTCTAATGTTGCCCTTACAATTTCCTACAGATAGCCTCAGCCATCTGACTTGTTCCTACGGCGGTAGGATCATCTCGGGTCGGTTTTAAATCATAAGTGACGTATTGACCTTGTTTAATGACCTCTTTAACAGCATTTTCAAGTCGCTCGGCAGCCTTTTCCTCTTTGAGAAATCTCAACATCAACACCGCTGACAGGATTGTAGCGGTAGGGTTAACTTTATTTTGACCGGTATATTTAGGGGCGGAGCCATGCACCGGTTCAAACAAGGCAATTCCATCACCAATATTCGCTCCCGGTGCAATCCCTAATCCTCCCATCAATCCCGCACACAAATCCGAAACAATATCGCCATAAAGATTAGGTAAAACAAGAATATCAAAAATCTCCGGGTTCTGAACCAGTTGCATACACAAATTATCAACAATGACATCAGAAAATTGAATTTTCCCTTCATACTCTTTGGCTACCTCACGGGCCGTCTTTAAAAAAAGACCGTCCGTAAATTTCATGATATTGGCTTTATGAACCGCACACACCTTTTCCCGATTATTCTTCAAGGCATAGTCAAAAGCAAATTTAACGATCCGTTTGGTGGCGGTGATCGATATGGGTTTAATGGAAATAGCCGAATCATCTCTGATTTGTCTGGGTTGAAGTTGATTTATTTCTTGGATGAGTTGTTTGCATTCCTTGCTGGCTAGATCAAATTCAATGCCGGCATAAAGATCTTCGGTATTTTCTCGAAAGATGACAAGGTCTAATTTTTTAGCCTTGGCTTTTGTCCCCTCATAATATTTAATTGGACGGACACAAGCAAAGAGATCGAGGGATTGTCGCAATTGAACATTGACGGAGCGAAAACCTGTTCCCACCGGTGTAACGATAGGACCTTTGATGGCTACCTTATTTTTACGGATGGATCCTAACACTCCCTCAGGCAGGGGGGTTCCAAATTTTTTGATTGCATGTTCACCCACCAGATGCTCTTCCCATTCAATCCCCAAACCTAGGGCATCCACACATTGACGCATGGCTAAAACGACTTCCGGGCCAATCCCGTCTCCCGGTAAAACAGTAATGCGAAAAGCCATATCCCATCCTTTTTATTTTTAAAAATTTGCTGACCTTGGCTGACTTTCGTCAAAAACGATTGAAAAAATGAGGGAAATTAGATTAGCCTCTTTCATTCAAAAGTTGTTTAAACTCTTCTTTATTTTTCGCATAAGTGATGGCCATCTCGTAAGTGATAATGCCTTCCTGATAAAATTTCTGTAGTGATTTATCCATGGTATGCATGCCGTAAGCACTCCCGGTTTGAATAGCGGTGGGGAGTTGCTCAATCGCCATTTCCCGGATCAAGTTTCTGATTCCAGGGGTCGCCACCATAATTTCTGTAGCTAAGACACGCCCTTCCCCATTGGCCCGTGGCAACAAGAGCTGAGAAGCCACCCCCTGCAAAGCTGAGGACAATTGCAATTTAACCTGTTGTTGTTGGCTGGGTGGGAAAACATCAATAATTCGTTCAATCGTTTGCGGGCAATCAGGCGTGTGCAAAGTCGCTAAAACCAAATGTCCTGTTTCAGCAGCGGTTAAAGCTGTTGCAATCGTTTCCAGATCCCGCATCTCTCCCACAACGATGATATCGGGATCTTGTCTTAAGCATCTTTTCAGCGCCTCTGCAAAGGAATGGGTGTCGCTGTAAACTTCCCTTTGCTTGATAATAGATTTTTTATTGAAGTGAACATACTCGATAGGGTCCTCAATACAGACAATCAATGCCTCCCGTTCTTCATTGATCAAATTGATCATCGAGGCTAAGGAGGTTGTTTTCCCGGTTCCGGTTGGTCCCGTAATCAAAACAAGACCATTAGGTTTTCTGGCAAAGTCCGCAATGACAGGAGGAAGACCCAGTTCTTTCATGTTTGGGATAAAGAGAGGGATCCTTCGAAAAGCCGCCTCAACCGCCCCTCTTTGCATATGCACATTAACTCGAAACCGATCCATTCCCGAAAGAGCTAGGGAAAAATCTAATTCTTTATCTTTTTCAAATTTCTCTTTCTGATTATCAGTCAGGATTCCGTAAATCATCTTTTTCATCTCTTCCCGTGAGAGGGGGTCGCGGTTGGTCATGACAAGCTGTCCATCAATTCTTAAAAGAGGTGGGGTATCATGGGTCAAATGAATGTCGGAAGCCCGTTTTTGAATGGCCATGATGAGTAGGTCTCTCAATTCCATGTCATTTCCTTTTCATATCTTTTAATAAAAATTTATTTATCCTCTTGGAAATGGTTCACCCATGGCGATAAACGTTTCATCCCTTCCTTGATTTTCTCTAAGGACGTGGCAAAACTTAATCGGACATAACCAGAAGCCCCAAATCCATCCCCTGGAATTACCGCAACATTGATTTCATCTAAAATTCTTTTAGAAAAGTTGAGGGAATCTCCTAACCGGGAAATATCGCAGAAGACATAAAATGCTCCCTCGGGACGGATATATCTGATTTTAGGGATCTCATCTAAGGCTGCCATCATAACGTCTCGCCTCTTTTGAAATTCCTCTTGCATCTTCAGAATACTTTGCTCTGATGATCTAAGCGCCTCCAGCGCAGCCATTTGACTGATCGAGGTAGGATTCGAGGTAGAATGATCTTGATATTTATTAATATAGTCAATGATTTCTGGTGGGCCAGCGCAATAGCCAATCCGCCAGCCCGTCATGGAATAAGCCTTGGATACCCCATTTACGGTTATTGTTAAATCATAAATCTCCTTCCCTAACGAGGCTATCGAAGTGAATTTCGGGATATCGTATATCAGTTTTTCATAAATATCATCACTGATAACGAAAATATTTTTCCTGACAACAACTTCCGCAATTTTTTTCAGTTCTTGATCTGAATAAACCATTCCCGTAGGATTGGAGGGAGAATTAAGGATCAAGATTTTTGTATTCTCCGTTATGTTTTCTTCCAATTGTTCTTTGGTGATTTTGAAATGATCGGCTGCAGTTGTGGGTAAAATCTTAGGAGTCGCCCCGGCTATTTTCACCATTTCCGGATAACTCACCCAATAGGGCGAAGGAATCAATACTTCATCCCCTTCGTCAGCTAAGACTTGAATAATATTAAATATGGAATGTTTAGCCCCGCAGGAAACAGCGATTTGATTCGCTTGGTAGGTGATAACATTATCCTTCTTGAATTTGGCGGCAATGGCCTCTTTTAATTCTTTTGTTCCAAGGGTAGGAGTATATTTTGTAAATCCTTTTTCAATGGCCCTCATGGCGGCTTGTTTAATTTCGGTGGGAGTGTCAAAATCCGGTTCACCGGCCGCAAAATTAACAACATCACGACCCTGAGCTTGCAATTCTTTCGCCCTAGCCGTAATGGCTAACGTTGTTGAACCAACAATCTCTTTGACTCTACGATTAATTTTCAGGGCAAAGGTCTCCATGCCAATCGTTTACTCAGAAGGTTTTTTAGTAAACATTTTTTTAAAACCTCCTACAATACTCTTATTTGATTTTCCTTTTTCCTGAGAAGACTTATCCCTTTTAGGAAACAAATTGGGGAACTTAGGTTTTGTTGTCTGTGGGGCTGTCTTAAGAGCCTCTTGAACCTGGATTTTCTCCGGTGTCCCTTTCAGTGGGGCTTTGGGTTCCTGAGATGTGACTGGCGGTAAGGGTTTTTCCTTGGCAACCGCTTGCGATTTGGTTTTACTGACAATGACTTCTTTTTTCTCGGTCAATTCCAGATAAGTCAAGTGGGCATTATCCCCCCGTCTTAAAGAAAGGGGAATAATCCTTGTATATCCTCCTTGTCTTTGCCGGAACCGGGGAGCGGTCTTTTCAAAAAGATTGCTGACCAACTGATGATCACCCAAAATGGCAAACGCCCGTCTTCGGTGAGCTAGGGTCCCTTTCTTACCCAAGGTTATGAGTCTTTCCACAAGTTTACGGGCTTCTTTGGCCTTGGCCTTGGTCGTGCAAATCCTCTCTCGTATTAAAGTCGCCTTAGCCAGATCGCGAACCGTGGCCATACGCCAACGGGAATTCCTTCCTAATTTATTTTCTGCGTAACCATGTCTCATAGTCTTTTATTCTGAAGTCACCTTTCTTAATTTTTTGCTGTCAATTTTCATCCCTAATTGTAACCCCATAACTTTCAAAAGATCACTGATTTCTGATAAAGATTTCTTACCGAAATTGCGGAAACTTAGTAATTCCGACTCACTCTTTCTAACCAAATCGGCTATGGTCTTGATATTGGCTTCTTTTAAACAATTGGCACTGCGGACCGACAATTCCAGCTCAGAAATAGGTAGACGCAACTTCTCATAAAGCGCCTGTTCTTCCGCAGATATTTCCTCTTCCTCTTCTTCTTCTTCCGGGAGTTGTCCATAACTCACAAAGACATCTAGGTGTCGCTGTAAAATATTAGCCGCATAAAGCAGGGCCTCTTTAGGATTGATGCCCCCATTGGTCCACACTTCTAATATTAACCGATCATAATCGGTCCTTTGGCCTACCCGAGTATTTTCCACCAAAAAGTTAACCTTATTGATAGGGGTAAAAATGGAATCCACCACAATTGCTTCAAGCCCCCCCCCCTCCTTCTTATTCATTTCTGCTGGTACATAGCCCCTGCCTTTAGAGACTTCCAATTCCACATTAAAAGGGATATCCTGACCCAATGTGGCAATGTGATGATCGGGATTAATGATTTCAATTGTTTCATCACAAATAATCTCTTTAGCTAAAACTTTGCCTTTTTTATTAGCCTTGATATAGATTAATTTGGGAACTTTAGAATGGGATTTCAAGACCAAGCCTTTGATATTGAGAATAATATCTGTCACCGGCTCCAGTACACCCGACATTGTTGTAAATTCATGCTGCACTCCTTCGATCTTAATTGAAGTTATCGCACTGCCTTCGATGGATGATAATAAAATCCTTCTTAAAGAATTTCCTAGAGTGACACCGTACCCCCTTTCGAATGGTTCGGCTATAAATCGACCGTATGTATTTGTGTAACTTGCTTCATCGCAATCCAGCCTCTTAGGCATTTGAAAATCACGCCACTTAACCCCCATGTTCTCCTCCTAATTATTCTGATGGATTGGAGTTTTACGCCTCATTCCTTCTTTGCCCATTCTTCTAAATGGAAAGATGGAAAGAGGATTTATCTTGAATATAATTCAACGACAAATTGTTCATTCACATCAAAACCGATATCTTCTCGTTCCGGAAGCCTTAACACTTTTGCCTTATAATGTTCTACATCAACACTCAACCATTGAGGAATAATCCGATTCTTAGTAGTAGCGATATTTTCTTTGATAAACTTCTGCCCTTTGGTTTTAAATTTGATCGAAATCTCATCATTCGGTTTGACTAAATAGGAAGGGATGTTGACCGGCCGATCATTGACATGCACAAACCCATGACCAACAACTTGTCTCGCTTGTTTTCGAGATGTCGCAAATCCCAAATAATAAATTACACTATCAAGCCTTCGTTCTAAGAATTGCAGCAATACCGTTCCCGTAACTCCCTTGTGACGAACAGCTTTGGCAAAATACAGTTGAAATTGTCTTTCTAAAAGGCCGTATATTCGTTTAACTTTCTGCTTTTCACGAAGTTGGATCCCATAGTTCGACAATTTGGTACGCTTAATCCCATGCTGCCCTGGGGCGTATTCTCTGCGTTCTACAGCACATTTATGCGTAAAACAACGTGTTCCCTTCAAGAAAAGCTTTTCGCCTTCTCGTCTACACAATCGACAACTCGGTCCTAAATCTCTAGCCATGACAACAGATTCCTTTCTAATATGATCTTCATACCTAAGTAATAAATTCCAATTCTTTTCCCTTTAAACACGACGTTTTTTTCGCGGACGACATCCGTTATGCGGCATCGGGGTCACATCCCGGATTGAGGTTATCATTAATCCCGTTGCCTGAATAGCCCGTATAGCAGATTCCCGTCCAGATCCAGGCCCTTTAACAAGGATATCCACATTCTGAATCCCCATATCCTTCGCCTGCCTTGCGGCCTCTCTGGCAGCCACTTGCGCAGCAAAAGGAGTCGATTTTTTCGATCCACTAAAACCCACACTCCCAGGACTTGACCAGACAAGCACATTACCTTGTCTGTCTGTGATAGTAATAATGGTATTATTAAAGGTGGCCTTGATATGCACGAAACCCGAAGAAATACCTTTGATGGCCTTCTTTTTAGCCTTTTTTTCTTTTTTAACGATTTCTTGCTGTGGTTCAGCTTTTTTTGTCACCATATTGCCTCAATTTCTTTTATTTTTCTAAAGTTTTAATAATTTTTCCAACAATTGTTTTCTTTCCCTTTCGCGTCCTGGCATTCGTTCTTGTCCTCTGGCCTCTGACTGGCAGTCCTTTGCGATGTCTTAATCCGCGATAAGCCCCAATGTCCATGAGTCGTTTGATATTTTGCGAAACAGTTCGCCTAAGATCCCCTTCGACCAAATAATTCTTTTGAACGATAACGGTAATTCGAGCGATCTCTTCCTCGGATAGATCTTTGGCTCTTCGGTTATAATCAATATTGGCCTCATCCAATATCTTTCGGGCCGTTGTCCGTCCTACCCCATAAACATAGGGTAAAGCCGCTTCGATCCTTTTTTCACGAGGAATATCAACTCCTAAAATTCTCGGCATATCTCTGTCTTCCTTTTGTTATTTGTTTCCTTAAATAACATTGTCAATACTTAATAGTTTAATGGCCTTATCCTTGTCTTTGTTTGTGCTTTGGATTAGAACAAATCACTCGAACAACACCCTTACGCCGAATGATTTTACATTTACTACAAATTCTCTTGACGGAAGATTTAACTTTCATTATTTACACCTGTAAGTAATTCGCCCCCGAGACAAATCGTAGGGAGAAAGTTCAACTTTCACCCTATCTCCAGGCAGGATGCGAATAAAGTGCATCCTGATCTTACCCGAAATATGGGCCGAAACTAAATGTCCATTATCTAATTCAATACGGAACATGGCATTGGGCAATGCCTCTTTAACGACGCCTTCGACTTCTATCAAATCCTCTTTGGCCATTTTATTCTGTAAAAATGATCGGTCCCGACTTTGTCACCGCAACGGTGTGTTCAAAATGAGCAGAGGGTTTCCCATCCATCGTCACGACGGTCCACCCATCCTCGCTGATTTTAGTCTGCCATGCTCCCATATTGACCATGGGTTCAATCGCTAAAACCATCCCTTCCTTTAATACCGGACCACAATGAGCCGGACCAAAGTTCGGGATTTCCGGTTCCTCATGCAACGATCGTCCAATCCCATGCCCAACATAATCCCGAACGACCGAAAAATGATTCGCCTCAACATAACTCTGAATCGCGAAGGAAATATCTGACAAATGATTATTCACTTTAGCTTGAGCAATTCCTTTGTAAAGGGACCCCTTCGTAATATCTAACAACTTTTGCAATGCGGGGCTGATCTTGCCAATACCGATGGTTGACGCTGTATCAGAATAATAATTTTTGTAAATAATCCCCACATCCAAACTGACGATATCACCGCTTTGTATCACCCGTTCGCTGGGGATACCATGAACCACTTCTTGATTCACCGAAATGCAAGTACAGTCTGGGAATCCTCGATATCCTCTAAAGGCCGATTGCACACCGCGTTGAGTAATCAATCCTTCCGCAATCTGATCGACTTGTCGTGTTGTCATTCCCGATTTCAAAGAACTCGTTAATTCTCTGATGATGTCGGCTAATATCTTACCTGCTTGGTAAAGTATTTCAAGCTCTTCTTGAGACTTTATTATTATTTGCTTTGCTGTCTTCATTAAGAAGCTTAACAAGATAATTTAACACATGATCCGATCCATGGTCAGCATCGACTGTTCTTAATTTGTTCTGCCCTTCATAATATTGAATAATAGGAGTTGTTTTTTTAAGATAAACGTCCATCCTTGTTTTTATCGTTTCTTCATTATCATCTGCCCTCTGATAGATCTCCCCATGGCAATCATCACATCGATAATCACCTTTGGGAGGTTTATTAACGATATGATATAATGCCCCGCAATCTCTGCAGACCCGTCGCCCCGTTAAACGTTCGATAATAACGGGTAACGAGGCCTCCATATAAAGGGCATAATCTATAGGTTGTCTAATCCTAGCTAAAATTCTATCTAATTCTATTGCCTGAGTTCTCGTTCTGGGAAAACCATCCAACATATACCCCTTTTGGGTCACTTTGTCATTGAGCAACTTATTTTTAACAATCTGAGTGACAATCTTATCCGGGACAAGTTTCCCACTCTCAACATATCGTTTGATCTCTCCTCCCAATTTCGATTGGCTTTTCATCTCCTCCCTGAAAATATCTCCTGTTGATATATGCAAAATATTGAATTTTTCTTTGATTAAATTAGCTAATGTTCCTTTGCCTGCTCCCGGTGGCCCTAAGAGTACAATTCTCACCTTCGACCTCTGAGTTGTCCGGTTTTTAAAAACCCTTCATAATGCCGCATCAACAAATGCGACTCGATTTGTTTCATTGTGTCCAGCATGACCCCAACCGTAATCAAGATCCCTGTACCCCCAAAGAACGAAGCCACTAAATAAGGGACCTTAAACGAGGCCATAATAGCATCCGGCATAGTGGCAATGAGACAAATAAACAAAGCCCCCGCCAAGGTGATTCTTACTAAAACGAAATCAAGATAATCAGCGGTTTGCGACCCGGGTCTTACCCCTGGGATAAAACCCCCGTGCTTTTTCAAATTCTCAGCAACATCAACGGGATTAAAAACAATCGCGGTATAAAAATAGCAAAAAAAGACAATCAATATTCCGTAAACCGTATAATAAATCCACCCTCCCCGCGTGAAGGTAGCCGCAAATGCCTGAAAAGCCTGAGAGGGGATGAAACTCGCTATGGTGGCCGGAAATAAAATGATCGATTGGGCAAAAATGATGGCAATGACACCCGAGGTATCCACCTTCAAAGGAATGTAGGTGCTTTGCCCCCCATAAACTTTTCGTCCCACAATGCGACGAGCATACTGAACCGGGATCTTCCTTTGCGCCTGAGTAATCAAGGTGATCGCCACAATCACACCTATCAGAAAAAGAATCATGATGACAAGAGTAAGTGGTTGCAGTTGATTGGCCCCCACCGTTTTTCCCGATAACAATAGGGTTAACTGGCTTAAGGCTGCCGGGGCAGCGGAGATGATGCCCGCAGTAATGAGTAAGGACATCCCATTACCTATACCTCGTTCTTGAATCTGTTCTCCCAGCCACATCAAAAATAATGTCCCGCAGGATAATGTCAAAACCGTCACAAGTTGAAACCCCCAGCCGGGATTATTGACCACTTGAACTGCATCAAAAGCCTGTTTCTCTAACCAGAGGGCAATGAAAAAAGACTGAACTAAGGATAGAGCCAGTGTTCCATAGCGGGTATATTGATTAATCTTATGATATCCCGCCTGCCCCTCTTTAGCCAATCTCTCCAAGGCGGGAATGACCGCTGTCAAAAGCTGCATAATAATCGAACTGGAGATATACGGCATGACTCCTAACGCAAAAATCGTCATTTTTTCGATGGCGCCACCGGAAAACATATTCATGATGCCAAAGATCGTTCCTCCACCGGTTGAATTGAGTTTCTGAAAATAAGCTGTTAAAACCGCCCCATTCACACCCGGCGTTGGGATAAAGCAACCAATGCGATAAACGAGAACAATTCCCAGAGTAAACAAGATCTTCTTCTTTAACTCGGGAATCTTAAAACAATTGACAAAGGCCGTTAACATTCTCGATAAGATTTATTTTGACGGGTCGGGGAGTTCCTCGACCCGTCATGACCCCTCAGGGAATAAATAAGCGAAAACTACCCAAAGGGTCAGTTATTTCCCTTTGGGTTGTTGGATTCTTCCTGCTTAAAAAAAGTTGCATCAATTCTTTCAATTTTCCCACCCGCTTTCACAATTTTATCAACCGCCATCTGGGAAAACTGATAGGCATAAACGGTTAAGGGTTTGTTGATTTCTCCATCGCCCAAGATCTTAAAAGGTTTGAAATAATTTTTAATAAGACCTCCGGCTTTCAATGCCTTCCCATCAACAACCGAACCTGCCCTAAATCGGGATAAACTCGCCACATTGACAAACTGATAAACAATAGGTCTCTTACTTCGAAACCCGACCTTGGGGAGTCGTCGAATAAGGGGCATTTGCCCTCCCTCCAAGGTGTTTAAAATTCCCCGTCCCGAACGAGCCCTTTGATTACGCCCGTGTCCACGGCAGGAAGTTTTCCCATGGCCACTTCCGGGTCCGCGACCTACAATCTTTTTCCCCTTCTTTGATCCTTGCGGTGATCTTAAATCTTGAAGATGCATTTTAAATTCAATTTTCAATTTTAATTGTTTGCAGATTTTAAACGACTTAACCCATCGATCGTAGCCTTAACGACATTGATGGGATTATTTGATCGATGACATTTGGACAATATGTTGTGGATCCCTGCCCCTTCACACACCGCCCGAACCGGTCCAGCAGCGATAACCCCTGTCCCTTCGGCCGCAGGCTTCAATAAAACTTCTGCTCCTCCACAAACTCCAATAATCTCGTGCGGAATTGTTGTCCCTTTTAAAGGAACGTTAATCAAATTCTTCTTAGCTCCTGCCAAGGCCTTTTTGATGGCCATGGCCACCTCCCCGGCTTTTTCTAAACAATATCCCACGCGTCCTTTTGTATCTCCCACCACCACCAAAGCACTAAAAGATAATTTCTTCCCTCCTTTTGTGACTTTGGTGATCCGATTGATGGCAACAACATTTTCAAAAAATTCTGCTATCTCTGCTGTCCGGATCCTTGCGGGAGGGCGCTGGCTCACTTCGGGTTTCGCCACCACTTCTGACTCAATGAGTTCTTCCTTTAGGTCAGGCTGTTTAAGCTCCCTTTTTCTTACCGGCCGAGGCTCTTCTTTACTCAAATTTTCGCTTTTTAACCTTCTTTCCTTGCTCATTTCCTTTTGACCTTTCGGCTTTTAATGCCTTTCCTTAAGTTTTAAAAATAAACGAAAAATTAAAATTCCAACCCACCCTTTCGCGCCGCTTCAGCAAAAGCCTTAATTCGACCATGATAAAGATAGCCCCCTCGATCAAAACACACATTCTTAATTCCTCTACTCATGACCTCTTTGGCTACGGCTTCTCCTAGAATACTCGCTGCTTCAACATTGCCTCCACTTTTGATCTTATTTCGCAAATCTTTATTAAGAGTAGAAAATCCAAAAAGAACTTTCCCATTGAGATCATCAATGAGTTGGACATAGAGATTCTTTAAACTACGATGGATACACAATCTGGGCCGATCGGGTCTGCCAGAGATCTTCCAACGAATTCTCTCATGCCTAGCAACTCTTTTAAGCTCCTTGATTTTAATCTTTGTAACCATATTCCCAATAAATCCTAATTGATCACATCAAAAATGTTACTTGGTCACTGATTTCCCTTGTTTTCTTCTGACAACTTCCCCAACGTAGCGAACCCCTTTGCCTTTATAAGGCTCCGCTCGTTTGAAATCACGTATCTGTGCTGCGACCTGTCCAACTAAAGCCTTATCTGTTCCCTCCACATTAACCAATGTGGGTTGAGGAACAGTGACTTTGATATCTTTAGGAATAAAATATTCCAACGGATGGCTTAAACCTAAATTCAGGATGAGCCTGTTACCTTGCAACTGGGCCTTGAAACCCACCCCTTGGATTTCTAGTTCCTTTTTGTGTCCTTTGGTTACACCAATGATCATATGCGCCAAAATGGCTCGAACTGTCCCATGATTTGCACGATCCTGTTTTAAATCCGAAATCCGATTAACCAATAAAGAATGATCTTTAAGCTGAACTTGGATGTTCTCAGGAAGATTAAGTATTAATTTCCCCTTAGGTCCTTCCAAACGAACACACATAGGCTCAACAAAGACTTTTACATCGGAGGGAACTGGAATCGCTATTTTACCTATTCTTGACATGTCTTCTTACCAAATATAACAGAGGACTTCTCCTCCACATTTGAGTTTGCGAGCTTCCTTGTCGGAAATGACCCCTTTGGAGGTGGAGATCACCGCTGTTCCTAGACCGCTCAAAACGCGAGGAACTTTATCCTGCCTGACATAAACTCGTAAACCCGGCCTAGAGATTCGCCTCAACCCCAGAATACAGGACTTCTTTTTATCATATTTCAAATAAACTTTAAAAGAGCCTTGGACATTATTCTTAAGCAGTCGGAAATCTTCAATGTATCCATCATTTTTGAAGATTTCCAGTATTTGCTTCATTAATTTTGACGCAGGGAGATCAACGGTTTCTTTTTTAGCATGCAAGGCGTTTCTTACCGACGTCAAAGCATTTGCTATAGGGTCATGAAGAGACATGTCCAATAACCTTGTTTAATATGTTTAGGACTTACGCGTTTGCCCTGTTGGGACGCCTCTCGTGGTTCCCTATACACAGGGGAATCCTAAAAAACTGGCCAAACGCGTAAGTCCTGATGTTTAATAAATTTTAAATTCAGTGTTAATCCTTCGCTTCGCCCTTTAAACTCAGTTAAGAAGGAAGATATCTTTAGGAAAAATTTTCGGTACCTCTATAAATTATTCTTTGATAGTAACTCCTCTAACAACCAATGATTACCAGCTGGCCTTTTTCACTCCCGGAATCTCTCCTCTCCAAACCAATTCTCTAAAACAAATACGACAAGTCCCAAACCTTCTTAAATAACCTCTCGGACGCCCACAAAGCAGGCAGCGGTTATGTTGTCGTGTCGAAAATTTTGGTTTTCTTTTTGATTTATTGATTAAGGCTTTCCTTGCCATAACCTCTATTCCTTCCTTATCTTAATAGATAATCCTTAATGATAACTCTTCACTTTTGTTTCATGATCGGCCAAACGGCAGTCCAAAAAGGGTTAACACCTCGGAGGTTAATTCTTTAGGGCCCTTATTAAAAACAAAGGCGATATCCATCCCTTGAGTTCGGGACATCTTACCGGTATCTATTTCCGGGAAAATCGATTGATCATTAATTCCTAGATTGTAATTTCCCTCCTTATCAAAAGATCTCCTGGGCACTCCATTAAAATCACGAATACGCGGTAAAGTGGCATTGAAAAATCGATCCATAAATTCGTACATCTTGGCACGGCGCAATGTCACTTTACATCCAATGGGAATACCTAGTTTTAATTTAAAGTTGGAAATGGCTTCTTTCGATCTTCTTAAGATCGGCTTTTGTCCAGTGATCATCGCTAATTCTTGCATGGCCGTTTCGATGAACTTAATATCATTAATGGCTTCCCCTACCCCCATGTTCACCACAATCTTTTCAAGACGAGGAACAGCCATAGCGTTGTTGATATTAAACTTCTTTTGGACAGCCGGAACAATTTCTTCTTTATATTTTTTAAAGAGTCGAGTCATCATATTTTTTTACCTTTAAAGCGCTTCCTGACTTTTTTTACTGATACGAACCTTACTGCCATCCTTAAGGATAGAAATACCAAACCGGGTGGGTTTATTGGTCTTTCGGTCAACCACCATAACATTGGAACGATGAATTGGTGACTCAATTTGGATAACCCCTCCCTGAGGATTTTTTTGAGACTTCCTAACGGCTTTTTTAGTGACATTAATATTTTCTACAACAAGCCGATCTTCCTTAGGGATGACCCGTAGAACTTTTCCCATCTTCCCCTTATCCTTACCTGTAATAACCATCACTTTATCGTTTTTTTTAATCCGTAACATCTAGACCACCTCTGGAGCCAGGGAAATAATTTTCATAAATTCGAGATTTCTTAATTCCCTTGCCACTGGACCGAAGACTCGAGTCCCTTTAGGATTTCCGGTTTCATCAATAATCACCAAGGCATTAGAATCAAACCGTACATAAGTGCCATCGGGACGACGAATAGGAGATCTCGTTCTAACGATAACCGCTTTAGCCTTGTCTCCTTTTTTGATGGCCGCATCCGGATCCGATGCCTTGATATTAATCCGAACAATGTCTCCCACTCGGGCCCAACGCCTTCCCTTGCTATTAAGAACCCCAATCAAAGAAGCCTTTCTGGCTCCGGTATTATCAGCCACATCTAGAATAGACTTCATCCAAAGCATATTAATTCCTTGATTGATTTCGCTTTACAACTTCCATAATCACCCAGCGTTTATCTTTGGACAGGGGGCGGGTCTCCATAATCCTGACAAGATCTCCCATCTTTGATTCATTCTTCTCATCATGAGCCTTAAATTTCACAAATCGTTTTATTGTTTTATTATATTTGGTATGCTTAGAGACCCATTGGACTTGTACGACACGTGTCTTATTCATCTTATCGCTGATCACCCAGCCCGAAAGATGCTTTCTTCTATTGAGTCTTGCTTCCATCTTTTTCTCTTTCTTTCAAAATTGTGAGGATTCGTGCAATATCAGTTTTGATCAATTTAAAACGAGACGGTTTATCGACCCGCCCAATTTTCCGTTGATAATTCAGCTCAAATAACTCTTTTTTTAGATTTTTTTCCTTTTGGATGAGTTCTTCGGAACTTAAAATTCTCAACTCTTTTGTTTTCATGACTGCAATTTTTAATTCAAGTTAAATTAATAACCAAGCCGTTTAACAAATCGTGTTTTTATAGGCAATTTAAAGGCAACCAGTCGAAAAATTTGTCGGGCAAAATCCTCCGGAATACCTCCTAATTCAAAGATCATCCGTCCTCTTTTAATCTGGCAGACCCAATGATCGAGATCTCCTTTCCCCTTTCCCATGCGTGTTTCTGCTGGTTTCTTTGTGACCGGTTTATTGGGGAAAACATTGATCCAAAGCTTACCGGCTCCTGACAATTTTCTTGCTATGACAACCCGACAGGCCTCCAACTGACTTCCTTTAATAAGACCATTGTCTAAGGCCTTAAGACCAAATTCTCCAAAAATCAAGCGATGCCCTCGTAACGCAATCCCGCGAACCTTCCCTTTCTGGGCCTTACGATATTTCACTCTTTTGGGCATTAAAAGCATAACTACTTCACTCCTTTAAATCCGTTATTTCTTCAATTTCTCTTCTTTATTTTTGTCCTTCAAGATATCTCCTTTATAAATCCAAACCTTAATTCCAATGCACCCATAAGTTGTAAAGCCCTCGGCAAAACCGTAATCGATATTAGCCCTTAAAG
The DNA here is from genome assembly GCA_964374105.1 of uncultured Planctomycetales bacterium. GTDB lineage: Bacteria > Omnitrophota > Gorgyraeia > Zapsychrales > JANLHA01 > CAYJXI01. The sequence goes on along the minus strand of CAYJXI010000004.1, from coordinate 51,845 downwards.
TCTGCAGCGGGAGGCTCCCCTCATGATAGGTTTCACGACGAGCCATTTCTGCTCCCCCTAATCTTCCGGCCATACTGATCTTAATACCTTTGGAACCCGCTTGTATCGACTGTTCAAGGGCCCTTTTGACTGCCCGGCGAAAGGCCACTCTTTTTTCCAGTTGAAAAGCTACATTTTGGGCTACCAGCTGGGCATCCATGACCGGGACCTTGATTTCATTGATCTCAACTTCAATTTCCTTATTGGTGATTTTACGCAAATCTTCTCGTAAACGTTCAATATCGGCTCCTCGACGGCCAATGATGATCCCCGGCCGGGCTGTCGCAATTTTGATCTTCACTTGATCAGCCAAACGCTCAATCACAACATGCGACACAGCCGCCTGGGCAAACTTTTCTTTAATGAACTTTCGAATCTTAAAATCTTCTGTTACATTTTGAGCATATTCTTTCCGATCAGCGTACCATAAACTTCGCCAAGTGGTGTTGATCCCAATTCTTTGCAAGAAGGGGTGTACTTTTTGTCCCACTTTTGAATCTCCTATCGTGTTTTTAAATCCAATTCTATTTTCAGGTGTGTTGTTCTTTTCAAAATAGGTGTCGCTCGACCAAAGGCCGCGGCACGGAACCGTTTCCACATAGGGCCATGATCAGCGGTAATCTTAGAGATATATAATTGCTCTTCATTCAGTCCCTTTTGCTTTGCACTGCTAACAGCGGAATTCAAAACCTTCGTAATAAGCCCCGAAGATCTTTTATTCAGATGAGTCAAAATGGCCAACGATGCCCTGACCTCTTTTCCCCGAATAAGATCAATCACCTGCTTGATCTTCATGGGGGAGGCTCTTAGATATCTTCCATAAGCTCTGACAATCATAAATATCCAAATTTTTAAGTTTTCTCAGGGCCCCTTTTGGCTTTGACCCCGCCGTGTTTCCTAAAAGTTCGTGTCGGTGCAAAATCACCAAATTTATATCCTACCATATTCTCCGTCACATAAATAGGAACATGTTTACGACCATCATGGACAGCCACTGTATACCCTACAAATTCAGGAGTAACAGTTGATCGCCTGGACCAGGTCTTAATCGGTTGACGTTGACCCGTATCCATTAATCTTTTTAATTTCTTTAATAAGGCTGCCTCCACATAAGGACCTTTTTTAACCGAACGCGGCATCTTTTCTATTTCCTTCTTTTGACAATAAACTGATCAGAGTATTTTTTCTTACTACGTGTTTTTAAACCCTTGGTGGCTTGCCCCCAGGGAGAAACCGGATGAGGATTCCCTTGCGGGGCTTTACCCTCTCCACCGCCATGGGGATGGTCGACAGCATTCATAGCCGCTCCTCGGACATGGGGTTGTCTCCCCAACCAACGAGATCGCCCTGCTTTCCCAATAGAAATGGTCTCATGCTCCACATTCGCCAATTGTCCTATCGTAGCTAAACTATCTAATCTAAATTTTCGAACCTCATTGGAAGGTAATCGAACATGGGCATATTCTCCCTCTTTAGCCATCAATTGGGCTGAGGAACCTGCTGATCGAACCAGCTTTCCACCTCTGCCTGGTTCAATTTCGATATTATGAATCGCTGTTCCTAAAGGGATCATCCTGAGCAGCATGGCATTGCCAGGTTTGATCTCAATTTCTTTACTTTTCGTACTCATAATCTTTGACCCAACCACAAGCTCAAGAGGTGCCAAGATATAAGATTTTGTTCCATCCGGATACCGAATAAGCGCAATTCGGGCGGACCGATTGGGGTCATATTCAATGGCCAGAACCGCCGCCTCTTCATCGAAACGATTTCGATTAAAATCAATGAGTCGATACATCCTTTTGTGTCCACCACCCCTAAACCGTACCGAAATCCGGCCGTACATATTGCGGCCACCTTTTTTGCGTAAAGGCCTTAAAAGAGATTTCTCTGGTTTATCTTTAGTGATCTCACTAAAGTCGGAAATAGCAGTATGCCTTAAACTGCTTGTGGTAGGTTTAAATCTTTTAATCCCCATGTTGCCACCTCTTATTAATTATGTGACTTCAATTTTATGTCCTTCTTTAAGTGTTACAACCGCCTTTTTCCAATCGCTGGTATATCCGAACTCTTGCCGTACTCTTTTTCGTTTTCCGGCAACAATCACCGTATTCACACAGTCAACCTTAACATTGTAAATCTCTTCAATGGCCTTCTTGATCTGGATTTTATTGGCCGAAGAAGAAACTTCAAAAAGATACTTTCTTAAGGGCTCCAGTTCTGTTCCTTTTTCGGTCCGAATCAATGTTTTAATAATATCGTAACTAGTGATCATAAATGCTCTGTTAATTCTTAATCCGATCCAATAATTTTAAAAAGGCTGATTTAGTTGCTAGCAATGTTTTATTTCGCAACACATCATAGCAATTCACATCTTCGGCTCGTTTGATTCGAAATTTGTAAATATTACGACCCGCCAATTTCACACTTTCATCACAGCCATCTAAAAGTGCTAAGATTTTACCTCCCAGATTCAATGTCTTTAAGATCTTGGCAAACTCTTTGGTCTTGGTCAATTTATCTTTGAATTCTTCTAAAACAATTAAATCTTTAGATTGGTACTTGGCATTCAAACTTTCTGCTAAAGCCACTCTTTTGACTTTTTTAGAAATAGAATAGCCGAAATCACGCGGGTGGGGGCCAAAAACAACGCCTCCGCCAATCCACAAAGGAGAACGGATCGATCCCGCTCTAGCCCGACCAGTACCTTTCTGGCGCCAGGGCTTTTTGCCGCCTCCAGAAACTTCTCCTCTGGTTTTTGTTGAACTTGTCCCCTGGCGTAAACACGCCTGATACATCACCACCGCCTGATGAAGGACCTTGGTATTGACTCCCTTCCCAAAAATATCTTCAGGAAGATTGATTTTATCGGCTTCTTTCCCTTCTTTATTTAAAACTTGTAATGTCAACGTTCCCATATCCTTAACTATTATGCCTTAGCCGCGGGCTTCCCAGCCGGAACCTTGCCGGCAACCTTGGCTTTACTTTGTTTCATTGGATTGACTTTCTTAGAAACAACTGGTTTCGTTTCATCCAGTGACTTGAAAACCTTCTTTTTGGATCGATTGATAGTTAGCCAGCTATTCTTATGTCCCGGGACTGCCCCTTTGATGAGAAGCAAATTATTTTCTACATCCACTTGAATGACTCTTAGGCCTTGAACGGTCACGCGATCGTGTCCCATATGTCCAGGCATATGCGTCCCCAAGTAGACTCTAGATGGATCGGCACTGGATGATATTGCTCCAACCCTCCTATGATGCATCGATCCATGGGATCCCGGTCCACCCGCCCAGTTCCACCGCTTCATTCCCCCTTGAAACCCCTTGCCTTTCGATATACCAGTCACATCCACAAAATCTCCTGCCTTGAAAACATCTGCCCTCAGTTCTTGGCCGATCTTATACTCCTTATTGTCGGTGGATTCGAGTTCTCTTATCAACCGTAACGGCTTCACCCCGATCTTTTTAAAAAATCCTGATTTAGGTTTGTTAACCCGCGACTCCTTTAGCGGATCAAAGCCCAATCTTACCTTCAAAGGGTTTTCCAGAAGATTCAATATATAACAAGGACCTGCCTCGACAACTGTCACCGGGATAACATTCCCTTCTTTGTCGAAAATTTGTGTCATTCCTATTTTTTTCCCAAGTAATCCACGGATCATTTTATTCTCTCATCCCATACAAATCCTAAACCCTAAACTCTAAATGACTAAATAAATTCAAAACCTCACTGCTTTATTTCCACATCCACACCTGCCGGCAAATTTAATTTCCGCAGGGCTTCAATGGTCTTCGCGGTTGGGTCAATAAGATCAATGAGGCGTTTATGAATCGCCAAGTGAAATTGTTCGCGCGATTTTTTATCAATATGCGGTGAACGTAACACCGTATACAACTCCTTTTTGGTCGGCAAAGGAACTGGCCCCGAGACCTTGGCACCGGTACGGATAGCCGTATCCACAATCTCTTGTGCAGACTGATCAATAAGACGATGATCAAAGGCCTTCAATTTTATTCTTATCTTCTGCATTTTAAGGTAATACAGTTCCTTAAGGACCCCATTCTTTATAACTTACTTTAAAATCTCTGAGATCACACCTGCCCCAACTGTTTTTCCACCTTCACGAATAGCAAATCGCAATTCCTTTTCCATAGCCACGGGAGTGATCAACTCAACCGTAAGTTCTGCATTATCCCCCGGCATACACATTTCCTGTCCGGCAGGTAATTCGGCGGTTCCCGTCACGTCCGTGGTTCTAAAATAGAATTGCGGTCGGTACCCTTTGAAAAAGGGAGTATGACGCCCACCCTCTTCTTTTGTTAAAATATAGACTTGGGCCTTAAATTTCGTATGTGGCTGGATGGATCCTATTTTAGCTAAAACCATTCCTCGCTCAATGGAACCTTTATCCATACCGCGCAAAAGGAGCCCTACATTGTCACCGGCAATCCCTTCATCCAGTTCTTTACGGAACATCTCAACTCCAGTAACAACTGTCTTTTGAATATTTTCTCGAAGTCCAACCACATCCACTTCATCACCCACTTTAACTTTCCCGCGTTCAATTCTGCCGGTGGCGACAGTTCCCCGTCCGGATATAGAGAAAATGTCCTCAACCGCCATGGAAAAGGGCTTATCAAACTCTCTTTTAGGTTCGGGGATAAATTCATCCACCGCCTTCATCAAATCCAAAATAGGCTGAGCTTTCTGCGGATCCTCCGGATGGTTTAAGGCATCTAAAGCACTTCCTTTAATAATAGGAGTCTTATCCCCGTCAAATTTGTATTTCTTTAAGAGGTCCCTGACTTCCAGTTCAACGAGGTCTAAGAGTTCCTTGTCTTGAACTTGATCACACTTATTCATAAAAACCACCAGCTGAGGAACGTTAACCTGACGCGCTAACAAAATGTGCTCTCGGGTTTGGGGCATCGGGCCATCAGCCGCAGAGACAACAAGAATAGCCCCATCCATCTGGGCCGCTCCGGTAATCATGTTTTTAATATAGTCAGCATGGCCAGGACAATCGATATGAGCATAATGCCTTTTCTCGGTTTCATATTCAAGATGAGAGATATTGATAGTAACCCCTCGCTCTCTTTCTTCTGGAGCGTTGTCGATGGAATCATAGGTTCTTGCCTCACTGGCCAAACCCTTCTTAAACAAAATAGTGGAAATCGCAGCACTTAAGGTCGTCTTCCCATGGTCAACGTGACCGATGGTACCAATATTGACATGTGGCTTATTTCTTACGAATTTTCCTTTAGCCATTTCTATTCCTCCCCTTTTGAAAAAAGTTTACTTTTTCGTTATGGATTCTCTCTAGCGCCTTTGATCTTCTCGGCGATAAATTGAGGGACTTCGGCATAGAATGATGGTTCCATAGAAAATGAACCTCGTCCCTGTGTGAGTGAACGAAGGGCATTGGCATAATTAAACATTTCAGCAACAGGGACCTCGCAACGAGCGGTTTTTAATTTTCCTTGAGTTCCCATTGATACAATCTTTGCCCTTCGGGAATTTAAATCACCAATGACCGATCCCATGAACTCTTCAGGTACAACGATCTCTAAATCTGCAATCGGTTCAATGAATACGGATCCACCTCTCTGTAAGGCCTCTTTCAAGGCATATTTACCGGCTAACTGAAAGGCAATTTCGCTTGAATCCACCTCATGATAAGAACCATCCACTAAGGTCACAACAAAATCGGTAACAGGATACCCAGCCAAGATTCCATTTTGGGCGGCCATATAGATCCCGTCTTCTACAGCAGGAATAAATTCTCGAGGGATAGACCCTCCTTTGATTTTATTGATAAAACTAATTCCCTTGCCTCGTTCTTCTGCAGGTTCCACATTAATGACACAGTGCCCGTACTGACCCCGACCACCGGTTTGGGAAATAAATTTTCCCACCACCCCGGTGACCTTTTGGGTAATCGTTTCATGATAAGCGACTTCTGGCCGTCCAATATTTGTTTCCAGGTTATGTTCTCGTTTCATTCGGTCAATAATAATTTCCAAATGTAATTCCCCCATACCGGAAATGATGGTTTGCCCGGTTTCTTGTTCATATTTCACCCTCAAGGATGGATCTTCATCGAGGAATTTCCTTAAGGTTAACCCTAATTTATCTTGATCGGCTTTTGTTTTGGGTTCTATCGCCATAGAGACAACCGGTTCAGGGATTTTCATACTTTCAATCAAGATGGGGATTTTTTCATCACAAATCGTATCTCCCGATTTGGTATCCTTAAACCCCACCAGGGCCACAATTTCTCCTGTCTCTCCTTTGGTAACGATTTCCTGCTTATTGGCATGCATCACCACAATTTTAGCGACTCGTTCCCTTAATTGTCTTGTGGAATTATAAATCGGAGTCCCGGTATCAATCCGTCCAGAATAGACTCTGGTATAAAATAGTTTTCCGACATAAGGATCAGAAGCGATCTTAAAAACAAGCGCACTTAAAGGAGCTTTGTCTGATACTTCTCGCTGGGTGGTTTCTTTAGTTTTGGGATCAATTCCAGTAATGGGTGGGATATCAAACGGCGAGGGCAGGTAATCGCAAACGGCATCTAAAACCAGCTGGACACCTCTGTTTCTTAAGGCGGTCCCAACAAGAACAGGTAAAAATTTACATTTCAGAACCGCCCGGCGAATCGCCGACATCATCTCCTCAGGGAGAATTTCTTTTTCTTCTAAAAATTTCTCCATGATAAAATCGTCCGCTTCCGCCAATCGTTCAACCAATTTATGACGATAATCATTCAATCTTTCCTTTAAAGCCTCTGGAACTTCTTTTCTTTCCATCTCCAACCCTTCGGCATCTTTGTAAGCAATATATTGATTGTTAATGATATCCACAATACCTTTAAAGTTATCCTCACTCCCATCCGGAAAATAAATGGCTGCGGCATTGGCCCCTAATCGGTCATGAATATCGTTAATGACGCGGTCAAAATTTGCCCCGAGACGGTCGATCTTATTGACAAAAGAAATCCGGGGGACATGATATCGTTCTGCTTGACGCCAAACAGTCTCGGTTTGCGGTTGAACACTGCTTGTTCCACAGAGAACCACAACCGCCCCATCCAAAACCTTTAAAGACCTCTCCACCTCTATAGTAAAGTCTACGTGTCCGGGAGTATCGATAATATTGATCTTTTTGTCTTGCCAATAACAGGTCGTACTGGCAGCCGTAATGGTAATTCCACGTTCCCTTTCCTGCGGCATCCAGTCGGTGGTGGTGGTTCCCTCATCCACATTACCCATTTTATGGATTACCCCTGTATAGAAAAGGATACGTTCTGTGGTTGTTGTTTTCCCAGCATCGATATGGGCAATAATCCCAATATTTCTTAAATTTTTTAAAGAAGCCGTTTGGACCATCCTTACCACCTCAAATGGGCAAAGGCCTTATTAGCCTCAGCCATTTTATGCGTTTCATCACGTTTTTTAATAGCTTGCCCTTCTCCTTTATAAGCCGCCAGAAGTTCGTCAGCCAATTTCATAATCATAGCTTTTCCCTTTTTCTTACGAGCAAAATCTCTAACCCAACGAAGCGCCAAAGAATTGCCGCGAAGGAGAGAAACCTCCACTGGTATTTGATAGGTAGCCCCTCCTACCCGCCTTGGTTTTAATTCCAATTTAGGGCGGACATTGTCAATGGCTTTATTAAAGACCTTTATGGCACTCTCTTCTTGGGTTTTCTTTTTTAAGATATCTAATGCCCCATAAACAATTTTTTCGGCAACATTTTTGTTTCCCTTAAACATAACAATATTGATAAACTTTGCCACTAATTGGCTGTTAAATTTTGGATCTACTTGAACCTCTCTTCGTTCTGCTCTGCGTCGTCTCATGATTCCTTTTTACCAATTAAAATTATTTTTGAAGTTTAGTTCCGTATTTAGACCTCGATTTTTTACGTTTATCTACCCCCGCTGCGTCCAAAGTCCCTCGAACAATGTGATATCGAACACCGGGCAAATCTTTAACACGCCCCCCCCTGACTAACACAATCGAGTGCTCCTGGAGGTTATGCCCCTCTCCGGGTATATACGAGGTGACCTCAATATGATTAGAGAGACGAACCCGAGCAATCTTGCGCAATGCCGAGTTGGGTTTCTTAGGAGTCATGGTCCTCACCTGGAGGCATACCCCCCTTCTCTGCGGACACTCGGTTAAAGCCGGGGATTTACTCTTCCGGATTTTCTGTCTTCTTCTCTTCCTTATGAGTTGTTGTATCGTTGGCATATTTTACCATTTCTACTTGATCGTAAAATTTAAGGCCTGTTCCCGCTGGAATAAGATGTCCAACAATGACATTTTCTTTCAATCCAGATAAAATGTCGATTTTACCAGACGCTGCTGCCTCTGTCAAGACTCTGGTCGTTTCTTGGAAACTGGCAGCAGATATAAAACTGTCGGTGGTTAAAGAAACCTTAGTAATCCCCAACAATAAGGGGGTAGCTTGAGCAGGTTTTCCTTTCTTCTTTAAAACTTCTTCATTCTCCTTTTTAAATTTGATGCGATCTACCTGTTCTCCTACAAGAAAATGAGTATCCCCCGAATCTTCAATCTTGACCTTCTTTAACATCTGCGAAATGATAAGCTCAATGTGCTTATCATTAATCCTCACACCCTGCAGACGATAGACCTCTTGAATTTCATTAAGAAGGTATTCCTGCAAAACCTTATCCCCACAGACACGCAATATATCCTGAGGAACGACCGGCCCGTCTGTTAACTGTTGACCGGCAAAAACCCGATCACCCTTATAAACGTTGGGGTGTTTCCCATGAGGGATGGTGTATTCCTTGGTCATCCCGGTAGGGCTTTTAATGATGATTGTGCGTAACCCCCTTCGATCTTCACCGAATTCAACATTGCCATCGATCTCACTAATAACAGCGGGATCTTTGGGACGTCTAGCCTCAAACAACTCCGCTACCCGAGGCAGACCTCCCGTGATATCTCGAGTTTTTCCAATACCCCGAGGGATTTTGGCTATCAAATCCCCGGCGTTCACTGATTGTTTATCACTCACCAGTATGTGCGCCCCTACCGGAATGGAATAAATTCCCACCACCTCCTGCTTCTCATCCGTAATGATAATCTGCGGATGATATTCTTGTTTATGTTCCACAATAACCCGTTCCGTAATCCCAGTGATAGGATTTTGTTCTTCTTGTACAGTGACATCATGAATGAGATCTTCGGAATTAACGGCCCCTTTCACTTCGGTGATGATAGGAATCGTATAGGGATCCCAGGTGGCAAAAATTTCTCCCTTCTCGATGGAAGATTCATCAGCAAACTTAATCGCGGCCCCTTGGGGTAATTGATACCGTTCAAATTCTCGGCCATATTCGTTGTTGATACTGACCGAACCATTTCGATTGAGAACGACATACTCTTTGTTCCTAGCCACCACCCGTAATTGATGATATTTCACAATCCCTTTGTTTTTCGCTTTGTAATAGGATTGCTCAACCGCACGGCTTGCGGTTCCCCCAATATGGAAGGTGCGCATAGTCAATTGGGTTCCCGGCTCTCCGATACTTTGGGCAGCAATGGTTCCCACCGCCTCTCCTATTTCCACCAGTCGCTGTGTTGCCAGATTACGGCCATAACATTTAATACAGACACCTCGATCGGTCTCACACGTTAAAACACTTCTAATCCGGACCTTTTCAATTCCAAGCTGTTCAATGACGACGGCCTTTTCCTCAGTAATCTCTTCACCCGCCTCTACGATAACCTGATCTGTTACCACATCCGCAATACTATCCAAGGCCACCCGTCCAGTGATTCTTTCTTTGAGACTGACAACCAATTCATCTCCTTCGACAATCGCCGAAACGGTAATCCCATTCACAGTCCCACAATCTACTTCGATAATAACAACCTCCTGCGCGACATCGACTAACCGACGCGTAAGGTATCCGGCATCCGCCGTTTTAAGGGCCGTATCCGCTAAACCCTTACGAGCCCCATGGGTTGAGATGAAATACTCAAGAACAGTCAACCCTTCTCGGAAGCTAGCGGTAATAGGATTTTCAATGATCTCCCCAGAAGGTTTGGCCATCAAACCTCGCATCCCAGATAATTGGCGGATTTGTAAACGAGACCCCCGGGCCCCTGAATCGGCCATAATAAAAAGAGGGTTAAAAGGATCCATCTGCTGGAAAACCAAATCCGATATCTTCTCGGTTGTGTGGGTCCAAACATCAATGATTTTGTTATAACGTTCTCGACCCGTTATAATCCCTTTTCGATATTGATCTTCAATCTTTGAGACATCCAGTTTGGCTTCCTTAATATGTTTATCCTTTTCTTTAGGACTGGTAAGATCTTCAATGGAAATAGAAATACCCGCTATGGTTGCTGACTCAAATCCGTAATCTTTGAGCTTATCTAATAACTGTACCGTTGTGTTTTGTCCAAAACGTTTGTAGCAGTCGGAAATCACCGCACCGATTTTCTTCTTGTCCATGGTTTCATTCACATAGCCAAACCCTTCGGGTAGCAATCCGTTTAAAAATACCCGACCAACCGTTGTTTCAATAATCTGTGTCTTTTCAACGATAGCCTTTTTCTCTGGTTCCTTATCTATTTTTGTCGACTGCTCTTGAGAGATAATCAGAGAAGGTTTTTCATCGCCCCAGACAGGTTGATTAATTCTCAATTTAATCCCGCTGTGCAATTTCAGTTGACCATCATTATAAGCAATAATGACCTCTTGACTGTTGAAAAATAACTTCTTATCCAATCTATCCTCAGGTTTATCTTTAGTAAGATAATAAAGTCCCAGAACCATATCCTGGGTTGGAGAAACAATGGGACGTCCATCCGCGGGAGAAAACAGGTTATTGACTGATAATAATTCTAGACGACACTCAATTTGCGCCTCTAGGGAGAGAGGAACATGAACAGCCATTTGGTCCCCATCAAAATCGGCATTGAAGGCAGAACAAACAAGAGGATGAAGTTTTATGGCTTTGCCTTCCGTTAAAATGGGTTGAAAGGCCTGAATACTGAGTCGGTGTAAGGTTGGGGCCCTATTTAACATAATCGGATGATCTGTAATAACCTCATCCAAGATATCCCAGACTTCAATCTTAGCTCTTTCCACCATCCGTTTGGCGCCACGGATCGTATGAACATAACCCTTCTCTCTTAATTTTCGAATAATAAATGGCTCAAATAATTCCAAAGCCATCTTTTTAGGTAACCCACATTCATGCAATCTCAACTTAGGTCCAACCACAATAACTGATCGGCCAGAATAATCCACACGTTTCCCTAAGAGATTCATACGGAATCGACCTTGCTTCCCTTTTAACATATCAGAAAGGGATTTCAAGGGTCTATTGCCAGATCCCAAAACTGGTCGGCCATGCCGTCCATTATCTAAGAGAGCATCAACCGCCTCCTGGAGCATCCTTTTTTCATTACGAATAATAATTTCTGGTGCCTTCAGGTCGATTAATTTTTTCAATCGGTTATTACGATTTATAACTCGACGATATAAATCGTTCAGATCCGAAGTAGCAAATCGACCTCCTTCCAAAGGAACAAGCGGTCTTAAATCGGGAGGGATCACCGGTAAAACATCCAAGACCATCCATTCCGGTTTATTCCCTGAACTTTTGTAATCTTCCACAATCTTTAAGGTCTTAGAGATCTTTTTGGCATTGGTGCTGTTGGGGTTAATTTTTTCCAGATCTTTCCGTAATTTTTTACAAAGGGTATTGAGATCAATTTCTTTTAACAGATCCTTAACAGCCTCAGCTCCGATTTTGGCTTTAAAATTTCCTCCATATTTGACGATCGCTTCCTGGTACTGCTCCTCTGACAAAAACTCATTCTTCTTAAGAGGCGATTCCCCAGGGTCAATCACCAAGTATTCTTCGTAATAAATTAATTTTTCCAAATCGCGCAAGCTGATTTGTAACAAGGCCGATAAACGACTTGGGACCGCCTTATAAAACCAAATATGTGTCACGGGACAGGCTAATTCAATATGCCCCATGCGTTCCCGCCGCACATTCGATTTGGCAATCGTGACCCCACAACGATCACAGGTAATCCCTCTAAATTTTGTTCCTTTATATTTTCCACAATTGCATTCCCAATCTCGGACAGGGCCAAAAATCCGTTCACAAAACAAACCATCCTTTTCTGGCTTTAAGGTTCGATAATTGAGGGTTTCGGCCTTTCTCACGACCCCATGGGACCAAGATCGAATAACTTCGGGAGAAGCAATTTTAATGGAAACCGTATCACTTTCTAGTATTTCTTTTTTAATAGAAGACATATTACCTTTTCTTCTCCTTTTCTTTTTCCCTTAACAAATCCTTATTTTCTTTTTTCCCATCCTTAACCGGTTCGGCATTGGCTTTATCGAGCTTAATATCCAAACACAGGCCTTGTAATTCTTTGACTAAAACATTAAAAGATTCCGGGACCCCCGTTGTCAATTTCTGTTCACCCTTAACAATAGCTTCATAAATCTCACTTCTTCCTTTGACATCATCGCTTTTAACGGTCAACATCTCCTGCAAAGTAAAAGCCGCCCCATAAGCTTCTAAGGCCCAAACCTCCATTTCTCCGAATCTTTGACCACCAAAATGGGCCTTTCCTCCTAAGGGCTGCTGGGTCACTAAAGAATATGGTCCGATGGAACGGGCATGAATCTTTTCATCCACCAAATGATTGAGTTTTAGCATGTAGATGTAGCCAACCGTCACTCTTTGATCAAACTGTTCTCCGGTGAATCCATCAAAGACAGTTGTCTTACCATCTTCGGGAAGATTCGCTTCCCTTAATAATTGGCGGATTTCCTCTTCTGTCGCACCGTTGAAGACTGGGGATTCTGCATAAAAACCAAGCGCATGCGCCGCCCACCCCAAATGCGTTTCCAGAAGTTGCCCTACATTCATACGAGAAGGGACCCCTAATGGATTGAGGATGATATCCACAGCAGATCCATCGGCTAAATAAGGCATATCTTCCTCTGGGAGAATCCGAGAGACAATTCCCTTATTCCCATGACGACCAGCCATCTTGTCTCCTTCGGATAACTTTCGTTTGGTGGCTATATAGACAACCACCCTTTTGATAACTCCCGCAGGTAATTCATCGCCTCGTTTAGCCCGATCAAGCTCCTGGGCTTCTTCTTCCACTAATTCTGCAATCTTATCATTGAAGAAATTTAATATCTCTTGCACTTCTGTATCAGCGGAATATTCATTGAGGTCGATTTTCGAAATCTTTTTTGCATCAATACCCAAAAGCTTGCTTAATTTCTTGTTCTTTTCGGTTTCAATAAATTCAATTTCTTGGCGGAAATATTCTTTGACTTTTTTAAGAGCTTCCACTTCTTTCCCTTTATCTTCTTTTGATTTTCGGCCCCGCTCGGTTCTCTGAAAGATCTCGGCATTTACAATCACACCTTCTATTCCGGGAGGAAGGGTCAAGGAAGTATCGCGAATATCAGCGGCCTTTTCCCCAAAAATTGCACGCAACAACCTCTCTTCCGGAGAGAGTTCCTTCTCGCTTTTGGGAGTCACTTTGCCAACAAGATAATCCCCCGCTTTAACCTCTGCTCCGATACGAACAACACCTTCTTCGGTCAAATCCTTAAGGGCATCTTCACCCACATTGGGAATATCCCGGGTAATCTCTTCATTGCCTAAGCGAGTTTCTCTCGCTTCAATTTCAAATTTTTCAACATGAATTGAGGTAAAAACATCTTCCCTAACCAAATGTTGATTGATCAGAATAGCATCCTCAAAGTTATACCCTCGCCAAGGCATAAACGCCACCAACACATTCCGTCCCAACGCAATTCTTCCATCTTGGGTGGCCATTCCATCCGCAATAATCTGTCCCTTCTCCACATAATCCCCCAATTGAACCAAAGGTCTCTGGTGGACACAAGTATTAGCATTAGAACGCATGAAATTCTTCAGTTGATAAACCTCCTCACCAATTACAATCTCTTTCCCATCGACCTTATTGACTCTCCCTGATTCTCTGGCCACCACGACCACCCCCGAATCCCTTGCCACCTTCTCCTCCATCCCTGTTCCCACATAAGGAACTTCAGTGACCATCAAGGGAACCGCTTGCCTCTGCATATTGGATCCCATCAGGGCGCGATTTGCATCATCATGTTCTAAAAAAGGAATAAGGGAGGTAGCTACTGAAACAAGCTGCTTTGGAGAAACGTCTTTAAAATCGATTTGTTGAGGTTTGACTTTGGGAAAATCAGTTTTATGCCGACAAATGATTTCCTTATCTAAGAATTGTCCATCTTTATCAACCTGGACACTGGCCGGGGCGATATGTTTGTCTTGATCGACATCTGCGGTTAAATATTCTATCTTCCTGGTCAGACGGCCGTCTTCCACTTTGTAATACGGCGTTTCAATAAAACCCAATTCATTCACTCGAGCACAGGTTGTCAAAGAAGAAATAAGACCAATATTAGGACCTTCGGGTGTTTCGATAGGACAAACACGGCCATAATGGGTCGGATGAACGTCTCTCACTTCAAAGCCCGCCCTCTCCCGGGACAATCCTCCTGGCCCAAGAGCACTTAACCTTCTTTTGTGGGTCATTTCGGAAAGGGGGTTGACTTGATCCATGAATTGTGACAATTGACTTCTGGCAAAAAAATCATGAATCTGATTAGAGAAAAGACGAGAATTAATCAAATGATGGGCGGTTAGATTTTCAAAGGAACTCATAACGACCAACCGTTCCTTGATGGATCTTTCCAACCGTGCCAACCCAATCCTGACCTGGTTCTGGATGAGTTCTCCTACGGTTTTGATCCGGCGATTGCCCAAATGGTCAATATCGTCTGTTTCCCCTCTTCCTTCTCTTAAACCAAAAAGATATCGGATAACCGCTACCACCGTATTGATATCCAAGACTCGATTTTCCAGCGGGATATTGGTTCCTAATTTTCGATTGATAATGTGGCGTCCTACTTTACTTAAATCATATCGTTTAGGGTCAAAAAATAATCGGAAGAATAATGCCTGAGCAACTTCCACAGTAGCCGGTTCAGTAGGCCGCATCTTCCGATAGAAATCTAGGAGGGCATCTTCCTTGTTGGTGGTGTGATCTCGCTCAAGGGTATTCTTGAGTTTATTAATATCCTCCTCCCCAAGCATCTTTTGCATCTCTTCGGGCGTTGCTAACCCCATGATTCTTAAAATCTGGGTCACCGGAAAGTTCCTGCGGCGATCAATATAAGCAAACAGCACATCGTTAAGATCGTATTTCACCTCAAACCATGCCCCTCGGGAAGGGATAATCCGCCCATGATAAATACTTTTTCCCGTAGGATGTACTTCCTCCTCGAAAGAGACCCCCGGCGGACGTTGGATCTGAGAAACCACCACCCTCTCATCCCCATTAATAATAAAGGTTCCTGTTTCTGTCATCAAAGGGAAATCCCCAAAGTAAACCTCCTGCTCTTTTATGTCAACCGGGGTAATGAGGCGTAATTTTACTTTTAAGGGAGCAGCATAGGTCATGTTTCTTCGCTGACATTCCATATCGGAATACTTCGGTTTCCCAAGCAAATAACTGATATATTCGAGTTTTATTTGCCCATCATAACTTTCCAATGGGAAAACCTCCCGGAAAACTTCTTCTAAGCCCTGATCACTTCGCTTTTCCGGAGATACCTCCATTTGCAGAAAGCTCTCATAGGCTTTGACTTGTATATCCAAAAGCTGTGGTAATTCAAATGCATCTTTGATTTTACCGAAATTTTTGATTTTTAATTTTTCCATAAAATTTTTTGGGGGTTGTTAAAAGCTTCTGATTATTCTTCCTCAATTTGAGTTCAAATTTTTCAGTTATCGTGTAGATCGCCTCATGCCGCCTTTCGTCCCGAGACTCGAGGTCGAGGGAAGCCTCGGTGCGAGGCAGGATGATTGATTAAGTAAGCTATGAGCACATACAGGATCATTCAGTTTGTTAGGCCCAGAATCACGATGGTAGAGGTGCTTTTGTAGATCTGAAAATTTCATTGACTTAAGTTTGACCTTAATTCCCATCTGCTTTTGTTCACAGATTTTTTCTTAAAAAACTACAATCTTTACCCCTTAAAAAAGCCGCCCTTGGGAACACATCTTTACAGGTTTACTTAAGCTCAACCTTAGCACCAGCAGATTCCAATTTCTTTTTAATGTCATCGGCTTCTTCTTTGGAAACGTCTTCTTTGACAGTTTTAGGAGCGGATTCAACCAAATCCTTAGCCTCTTTTAAGCCAAGGTTGGTGACGGCTCTTACCTCTTTGATAACGGAAATCTTATTTGCCCCGGCAGAGGTAAGGACAACGCTGAAAGAGGTCTTCTCCTCCTTGGGCGCAGCCGCCCCACCCGCAGCACCAGCTATCAACATCCCCGCGGCCACCGGAGCTGCCGCCTGGATCCCCAACCTTTGTTCTAAGCCCTTTACCAAGTCTGCCAATTCTAAAGCGGTTAAACCCTCAATTGTTTTTGCCACCTCCTCTAGTTTAGGTGACAACGGCATTCGTTCTTTACTTTCTGCCACAGTGTTTTCAGACATTTTAATTATCCCCCTTTTTTCTCACTCAATTGTTTCAATATAGATAATAAGTCTCGAGTTTTCCCATTCATCGCACCCAGCAAGCAACTGACCGGTGATATCATTGTTCGTACCAATTGGGTCAATAAGACTTCCCTGGATGGCAAATCCGACAACCGCTTAATATCCTCTTTATTAAGAATGGTTCCCTCAAGCAGACCACCCCGAATAACAATTCCTTTCTTATCTTCCGAAAATTTCATCAGAACTTTTGATACAACAGCGGCATCGTTATTACTCCAAACAAAAGCTGTCTGTCCTTCAATATGTTTGGCAAATTGATCTTGTTTAAGTTCTTTTAAGGCTATCTTGGCAATTCGGTTTTTCGAAGCAGAAATATGCGCCCCCACTTTCCTCAAATCCTTTCTTAAAGCATTCATCTGGCTGGAGGATATGGCGGAATAACTTAAAAGAAAAGTTCCCCGATTTTGCCCAATACTTTCCTTAATGCCTTCTTTTAATTTATCCCTCAATATTTGTCCGACTCTTTTCATCTTGGTATCCTTAAGAATAACATTCAAAATTCCATCTTCAAATTCCTAAACGGCAACTTTTAAGCCCGGGCCCATAGTTGAAGATAAAGAGACACTCTTAATCAAATTCCCTTTGATCGTTTGCGGCTTAGCATGCTGGATAGCTGTCAGGAGCTGATGAGCATTTTCCAAAAGTTGATCTTGGGAGAAGGAACGCTTACCAATACCGACATGGATTCCACCTTGTTTATCGGATTTAAATTCAACTCTCCCGGCCTTGACTTCTTTGATCACTCTTTCGATATCCATACTTACGGTTCCAGATTTAGGACTTGGCATCAGACCTCGTGGGCCTAAGATTTTGCCCAATTTACTTAATTCTCGCATCATATCCGGGGTAGCAATCACGCAATCAAAGTCTAGAAATCCTTTTGAAATTTTTTCAATCAACTCTTCCGCTCCTACATATTCAGCTCCCATTTCTTCCGCCTTTTTAGCCAGCTCCCCCTTGCAGAAGACAGCGATTCTGACCTTTTTTCCTGTCCCATGAGGTAACACCACCGTTCCCCGGACTCCCTGATCAGTGGCTTCTTTATCAATATTTAAATTCAAATGCAATTCAACGGTCTCATCAAACTTGACCAAAGGGAATTTGGCTAGACTGGAAACAGCCTCCTCTAAACTGAAATTTTTTTTGCGATCTACAAATAATTTTGCAAATTCTTTTTTTCTTTTAGTTAATTTCATTTCGACCTCTCATGAATCCACCACGGCAATTCCCATACTCTTGGCTGTCCCTTTAATGATCTTTATGGCTTTCTCCAAACTGCCTGTATTCAAATCTTCCAATTTCATTTTAGCGATTTCTTTGACCTTATCTTTCGTTAAACTGGCAATCTTTTCTTTACCTGCTTGTCCCGAGGCCTTGGCTAAATTGACCGCCTTTTTAATCAAAACCGAACTGGGTGGTGATTTGATAACAAAATCAAAAGATTTATCCTTATAGATGGTGATGACGGCTGGTAAAATCAATCCTTCCTTTCCTTTGGTCTGTTCATTGAAGGCCTTGCAAAAACTCATGATATTGACCCCGTGTTGGCCTAAAGCCGGACCGATGGGGGGTGCTGGGTTGGCTTGCCCTGCGGGGACATACAATTTGAGTTGCGCCACGACCTCTTTTGCCATCTTAAATCTTCTCCACTTGCCAGTATTCCATTTCCACAAGAGTCGATCTGCCAAAAATGGAAACACTGACTTTCAATTTGCCACGATCAGGATAGACCTCCATCACGGAGCCATTAAAGTTAGCAAACGGCCCCTCCGATATCCTTACCGCCTCACCCAAGTCAAAAACGATTTTAGGACTTGGTTTGGTTTCTGTATCTTGGGTTCGTTGAATAATGGACTTCACTTCTTCTTCTGAAATTGATGTAGGCATACGTCCAGGACCAATAAATCCTGTGATCCCAGGGGTCGACTTAACCAGGTACCAACTTTCTTTATTCATATCCATTTTAACAAGGATATAACCTGGGAAAAATTTACGAGAGGTAATACGCTTTTTCCCTCCTCGGATTTCCGAGACCTGTTCGGTTGGAACCACTATTTCACTGATATAATTTTTCAATGCCGTTGTGGCCATTCGACTCTCTAACCCGGCCTTCGCCTTTTCCTCTGCCCCTGTTTGGGTATGGACAACATACCATTTCATGATCATAATCGTTATTTAATAAGAAAACCCACAATCTTTGACAAAATAAAATCTGTAATGACGATAAAAATTCCCAAGAAAGCTGAGCTGATGATCACAATTAATGTTGAGTCTTTTAATTCGCTCCTTGTCGTCCAAGAAACCTTTTTTAATTCAACAATAACTTCCATAACAAACTTTTTAATTTTTTCAAACATAATTTTTATAATGGCAGGCCTGGTAGGATTTGAACCCACAACCAACGGATTTGGAGTCCGCTGCTCTACCAGTTAGAGCTACAGGCCTAGTCTTCACATTTTTCCTTCTATCCATTCCGAAAAATTGAAACTTTACAGTTTGTTATGGGTTATTTTCCACCTTAAGCCCTGGTATTGGTTAACTAATAAGAAGGACAATGATTTTTACTTCCCGGTATTTTGAATTAATTACTTTTTTAATTCTCGATGAGGTGTATGTTTACGACAGAATCGACAATATTTCTTCAATTCCAAACGATCAGGATTTTTCTTCTTATCCTTTGTACTGCTGTAATTAATTCTTTGACATTCCGTACATTCGAGTTGGATATTTTCTCGCATGATCTAATTTTCTAATTAAAAGCCCCCGACCGGACTTGAACCGGTTGCCTCGTCCTTACCAAGGACGTGCTCTACCGGCTGAGCTACAGGGGCAGTTAGAATTAAAATATCTATATCTAAAGATAAAATAAATCTTACTGTCTAACATCAGAGGAAATGGCTCCAATGCGACATTCACTAAAAATAAATTGCTTTCAGAGGATTAATTCCCGTCGAAGATATTTTAATTTTTTCATTTACTGCTAAAACCAGGAGTACAACTTAACCTCTGTGTGGGAGAAATGAAACATAAGTATAATAGTACCAATGGATTTTGTCAAGCATTTTATTATCAATTTAACGAACCGGGACAGCAAAACGGATGAAAAAAAATAAAAATAAGCCGAATTTTTGTTTTAGGAAATGATTTTGAGAAATCGTCTTTTGCCTATCTTGATAACCCCTTCCTTGATTTGCCAATCTTCATTAGGAATCTTTTCTCCATTATGGGTAATAGCCCCTTGTTTGAGAAGTCGTCTAACCTCATTTTTTGAATCCACAATCTTGGTATTCAGTAAAATATCAGATAGTTTCTCTTTTCCAATATGTTTCAAACGAAACTCCTTCATGATTTCAGGAACTTGTCTCTGACTAAAAATTTTTTCAAAATTTACCTTTGCTTTCTGCGCCTCCTTAAAATTGTAAAACTGCCGAACTATTTCTTGTGCTAATTGTAGCTTCGCTTGCTTTGGATGAAGATTTTTGATTATCTTTAAATCAAATTCCGTCAGACTTTCATAATACTTATACATGAGCTCATCATTAATGGACATCAACTTACCAAAAATCTCATTGGGATTTTCATTGACCCCAATGTAATTATTTAAAGATTTACTCATCTTTTTTGTTCCATCTATTCCCTCTAGAAGAGGAGTCATGATAATGACCTGGGGAGATTGTCCTAATATCTCTTGCAAGTGGCGACCCATAAGCAAATTGAATTTTTGATCTGCTCCTCCACATTCAATATCCGCCTTTAGATAAACAGAATCATACCCTTGCAGTAAAGGGTAAATGAATTCAAGAAGGCTTATCTCTTTTTTCTCCTCGAATCGCTTTTTAAAGTCTGCCCGAGCCAACATTTGGGCCACGGTGCAATGCGCGGCGAGTTCTAATAATTGAATGCTGGATAATTTGTTTAACCATTCGCTATTGAGGACAACCATTGTTTTTTTTTCATCCAAAATTTTAAAGACTTGTTTTTTGTACGTTTTTGCATTTTCCTCAATTTTATCAAATGTTAACTTTGGCCTTAAATGATCGCGTCCAGTGGGGTCTCCAATTTGTGCAGTAAAATCACCAATTAAAAAATAGACATCATGGCCTAAATCTTGGAATTGCCGTAATTTTTTCAATAAAACCGCGTGACCCAAATGAAGGTCTGGAGCCGTGGGATCAAAACCCGCTTTGACTCGTAGAGGCCTCTTTTGATCAACGCTTTCCTTTAATTTTACCTCTAAATTCTCTAAATCGATAATCTCGGTTGTCCCGCGTCTAATCTGCTCTATGATGCTTTTGATGGACATGGTAAAAAATTCCGCTTAAGAAAGTAAATTATTATTAATCGCTTTGGGTAATTGGAAAAACTTATTGGAACTAATGTGTTACTTTGTTTTTGTTTGAATTAACTCAATCGGCAGGTTTAAATTATTGACAATCTTTAAGAATCTTTCCTTGAAAGCTCGTAACCGATCGCAATTAAGCTATTCGTTTAATTCAATAATTAATCACTAACTAATCCTTAAATGTTTAGGATGGAGATAACCGGGTGCTTACCCCAATCTTCATTTGTTCCGCATCCACTTTGATAATCTTAACCCTTAATTTATCACCTGGCTTTAAAGAGACCGCTTGTTCTTTATCAATTTCCGAAGAGTAAACCAAGGCCTCCACTTCCCCATCCAGTCTCACAAAAACACCAAAATTTGAATTTAAGACGACCTCGGCATCTACCTCTGAACCCACCGGGTATTTTTGGACAATTTCCGGCCAGGGATTCTCAAAAAGCTGTTTTAACCCTAAGGTGATCTTTCGATTCTCGGGATCAATACCCAAGACCATTACCTCAATTTGTTGTCCTTTTTGCAAGATATCTTGAGGATGGTTTACTTTTTTAGTCCAAGACATATCTGAGACATGAATCATTCCCTCTAAGCCCGATTCCAATTCAACGAATGCCCCGTAATCCGTAAAACCTCTGACTGTCCCTTTGACTTTGGTACCGATAGGATAATTTTTCTGTGCCTCCAACCAAGGGTTATTTTCTAGCTGTTTCATACTTAAACTTATCCGCTTAGAATCCTTATCCACATTGATAATCACAACATCGATCAAATCTCCTAATTTAAAAATCTCCTGAGGGTTGACAAGCTTCTTTTGCCAAGAAACTTCCGAGGAGTGAAGAAGCCCTTCAATCCCTTTATCTATTTCCACAAAAACACCGTAAGGCATGATGTTAACGACTTTGCCCCTCACCTTAGACCCTGCCGGATATTTATCATAAATATCCTCCCAGGGATTGGAAGTGATCTGTTTTAACCCTAAGGAGACCTTTGAATTTTCTTTATCAAAATCTAAAATCAGCACCTCAATTTGATCACCCACCTTGACAATTTCGGTAGGGTGATTGATCCGTGACCAGCTCATATCCGTAATATGCAATAATCCATCTACCCCACCTAAATCAATGAAGGCTCCAAAATCGGTAATCCCTTTGATGATTCCTTTACGACGTTGTCCTTTTTGCAATTCACTCCAAAGTTTTTCCCTCACCATATCCCGGTCTTTCTGAACAACATCTCGACGAGAAAGGATGAGATTCCGTCTTTGTTTATTGATCTTGGCTACTTGGAAACGATATTTATGCGACATGATTGCGTCCGAAGAATATCCTTTAAAAGCGGATAAAGACATAGGGAGAAACCCTTCCACACCACTGATATCCACCATATAACCGCCCTTAACCAATTTGATCACACGTCCCTCCACGATGTCTCCTTCGTTAATATCCACCATAAATTTTTGCCATCCCTTAACTCTCTCGGCTTTCAACTTCGATAGAACCAGTCGGCCTTCTTCATCTTCAACGGATTCAATAAGGACTTCCACCTCTTTGTTGATTTCCAAATCTTCTTTGTTTCGGAATTCTTCGATAGGGACAAAACCTTCCGATTTAAAACCAATATCAACCACAACCTCACTTCTGCTGATGGCAACAATATTTCCTTTGACAATCTCTCCTTCCCGAATAGACTTTAAAGTGCTGTCATACAGGGATTCTAACGATGAACGGTGATTTTCATTCATACCTTAAATAAACCTCTCTTTTCTATAAAAATTCTTTAGAATTTGACAAAGATTAACCTTTACCAAGCTCTAAAGTGCACCCATTATCGCAAAATAGACTGATTTGTCAATTAAATTTTATGAGTCAATCCTGTGTAAACAGGAATCCACTCTTGTGTAATAAGGTCCTTCTTGTTGATGCCTGCTTTCGTAGGCATGAGGTGGTTTTTTGTAGTAAAAAAAAGCAACCTAAATCTTAGGTTGCCTTTAGTAAAAATCTCCTTAACAAACAATCTAAGGAAGGACCAAACTCAATTTCTTAGCATAGAAATTCTTTGAGCGCTTATTAACCAAATCCACGCCTCTAGGAGACGTATAGCCTAAATCACTATCCAGAGGGGTAGGTGCTGCCTCTTTGTCTTCTTTCTTTTTTCCAGGTTCCGCTACTCCCAGAAGCAAAGGCAGGTTGACGGGCGCCACATTGATGATGATCGGTAAAAAGCCTTCAATCTTCATATCTTGGATAGGTTGTTGGAGCAAGGGTAACGGGACTCCTTTCCCATCCCGTTTGATTTGAAGATCTAGCAATTCTGGATTCAAATCAATCCCACCTTTGGTAAATGTTCCTGGAGTTGGGGGTTGTTCTTTCCTTGTCACTATCGCCTGATCAACCATTCCGACCTTAATGCTTGTTATATAATCCCTGATAATGACTTCTCCTTTTGGCCCGTAATGGTTATTGTAAACCGTTTCTCCTTTTGTCCCGTAAATAGCGTTGGGGACAAAGTTATTATCAAATTGACGAAAAGCGAATTTGTACTCCCTTGTATCTTGGGTGGTGATGGTTAACCTTGTTTCGGGTTTTAATGTAAAAAATGGGGATTTCTTGTCTCTAAAAGCCTCTAGAAAACCTTCAAAAGAAACGAAGGCCGGTTCACCAGTCAATTGATACAAAAGTGTATCCAATTTGGAAATGGTTTGTCTTAAAACCGAACTCTTTAAACTATCTAGCTCTTTTTTATCAGTTAATTCCTTTCGGATCTGAAATAATTTTTCTAAATTTTGCTTGATAAATGCCGCCAATGCTTGAGAAGTGGTCATCTGCGCCCTAATTTCACTGAATAACTTGACCGGATCATATTCCCCCCGAAACGACTGTGCCCAATTATTAAATTCACTCAGTATGGAAGAGACTTGCTCTTTGGCAGATTCTAAATCTATTCCTGTCAACATCGCCTGATCTCTTTTACCATGGGTCATGGCAAAATCTTCCACCATAAAGGCGGTAAAAATATAGTTGGCTTTGAGGAATTCCGAGGGTAATCTTTGATGTTTAACCGCCTCAGGGCTCTTGTCCGTCATGAATTGAGCTATCTGTCGAGCCAATTCTTGCCAATTGATGAGAGAAAATATCTTGGTGGGTATTGGTTTATTGTTAAAGGATACATAAGCGTTTGTATAGATTGATTTTAAACGTTCGGCAAATTTTGTCATATGGTCAGGACTATTCTCATTCAATTTAAATTCTTCCCGTAAACTTTTAGCCTCACTTAAGATGCTTGCAATCAGATAATTCCCGACAAAATAGACAGAAAGAAGTTTCGTCCGATCATCCGCCGAATAGGTTTCTAGTTGCTTAAAATCCACCAGCGGCGGTTTCAACTCGATTAAGTCATTGATCTTGACCATACCCGCAAAATTTCCAGGACCACTGGCCTTCATCTTGACCTGGATGATCGAACTTTCGAGTTCAAAAAGCTTATGCCGTTCTGCCCGTTTATTCCATTCGGCATCATGTAAAATTTCCGCCATCCACAAAAATGATTCATGCACTCCCCCATTGATCCTGCTTCGGCTTAAAAGATTAATGATTTCTGGATTCACCAAACCCAAACGAAGCAATAAAGATAAGTCATGGAGGTTGATCCGAATGGATTGGTCAATGGGCTTGGCATCCGGCAAAGGAATCACATAATCCAAATCTCTGATTTTATACGCCATAAGCGTATAAATCGATATTCCAGATGTATCCCCCTCCTCCCTTGAGTGCAATTGAACCGACTCATCCTTAAAAAATTGTATGTTATCTGCTAATCTTTCGGGTAATTTCTGTGGACTTAAACGCACCACCCGCTCATTGTCTAAAAGGACAGCTTTGGGGTAACTCCCATTGAGTTTTATCCCTCTGTCCTTTAATTCCTGCAAATAATCAAACCATTTGCTTTCATAGAGGAGCCGCCCAGGGTCCTCCCCTTCTTTTAAGAATCGAATAACCAAATAACTCCCATCGTCCCTTTGATAAATGAAATGCTCTCCTATCCGTTTATGAAATTTGCTATCTTCTAAGAGTTTCTCTAAGGATCGGCTTCCTTTCCCAGGGATATCGTAAATAGAAAGAGCTTCAAAAACCGGTGGGGCCCTTGGGGGATCTTCAAATCTTAAGGGTGTTTTCTGCTCTGTGATCCAATCCAAGACTTTATAGGGGATATCATTAGGGGTTCCTTCTATCTTTTTTAAGAATTCATCAAGGTCAATTTCTTTAATACCCTTTGCTTTCGCAGGTTCCGGGAGAATTTCCTCTTTGATCACCTTTGGTTCGGCCACAGCCAAATCAATCACATCTAACCCTTGATCTTCAAAATAGACAATCAATTTTTTACTATTGGAGGTAAATTGAGGAAGTTCTAATTTAACATCATCCCGGAAAGCTACACCCGTATCATTCAACTCAAGGGCCTCCAAAAGGCGATGGCGAGGTAATTGAGGGCCGGATTCAACATGTTCGATATTGGTGACAACAAATATTTTCTTCCCATCTGAGGAAATCCAAGCCTTACGGGGCAATTCTTTGATATCGGTTGGGTTCTCAAGATCAATCAACAGACTATCTAACCTTGCCCATCTATCGGGTTTTCCTGAGATCCTTTCGCGAAATTGGCGTAAACTCAAAAGGAGTTTGTTATCCTCGGTAAAGGTCGGCTCGACTTGGAACTCCCTTTTTCCATCAATGATATTTTTAGAAAAGGTTATCGGAAGAAGCCTTTTTGTCGCCACCTCATATATTTGAAGATAAGTTTGCCCATCCGAATATAAAACCCATCTCCCATTGGGTGACACTTTAAGGAAAATAGGTTTACGAGGCAGATCATAAAAACGGGGATAAACATGGACTTGGTGAACAAAACGAGGATTTTCCTCCTCGTCATAGTCAAAGGCATTCCCAGGATCCCCCTTGAACTCACCAGTCTTAATATCAATCACATTTGGCTTGGAGATCCCCCGTCTTTCTCCCTTCTTTGGCTTAGGCCAAACCTTTAAAAGTGTCCCATCGCGGGAAAACATGGCCCGTTCATGCGTCTTTGTCTCCGGACCCAGGACCTGACCCGTTTCCACATCAAACACCTTGGCAAAGGAATTGGCATACTGAATGTAAAGTCGCCTCCCTTCCAAGGAAAATTTGGCTGCTTTTACACCTTTGGCATTGCGCAGCTGACGTTTAAATGCTTCTGTTCCCCTCCCATATCTTTGTTCTAAGACGGGTATTAATTTCGGACTGACTTCGTTGGTGCCAATCGAAATATCCGTGCGTTCTTGTTTCTTCTCTAAATCCCATATTCGAGCCGGCCCATATTCATACCAAACAACTAGATATTGATCTTCTGGTGAAAATACTGCATCTAGGGCCTTAGGCCCATCTTTCTCTTCAATCTGAATTCCCGTATCCTCTGCGGTCTTCAGATCAATAATTCTTTTTGAGCCGCTTTGATTGAATATAAGGATAAATTTCGAGGATGGTGACGCAAGAAATTGTTGTACACCCTTCTCTCGATAAAATGGTTTTGTTTCAGGCTTGGGGACTTCCTCTTTTTTAATAGGTTTTTTTCTTTTGGCTTCTTCTCTTCCCTCCAATGCCTTCAAGAAAAACTGGACAATTTTTGGTTTTTTATTATAGATCCAAATTAAAATCGCAAGGTTATCCTCTTCCACCTTAAACTGCGCCTTCAACCAGGCTTCTGGATCACCGTTAATATTGCTAAATGTTTGAAGAATATCCTTATAAACCTCACGCATAATAGGAATTTGTTCTGGGGGAATTTCAGTAACTTGATTTTTCAAAATTTTTTCAAAAAATGGTAAAGCCTTAAGGACATTTTCCGGTAGGGTTGTACCGGGTTTGGCAATCTTTTCTTTTTCCTTTGGCTTTTTTTCTACCTTAGGACCCGCCTCTTTGCTTGGAGCCTCAGCTTTTTGTTTGCTTAATTCTTTTTCCAGACTCATGATATCAATCAGGGCATGAAAGATTGTGTAACCGGCCATTCGTCCAAATTTTTTGACTGGTTCACGTTCTTTTTTCTCTACAGCTTTGCCAGAATCGACTTGGACCCTCCATGCTCTGACCAACTCTTGCACCTTGGGGAGATCGTCATATTGAACATGGGCCTTGCCTAATTCTTTTTCCATTAAATCAGGATCCTGAGAATTTAACCACCCTTCAATATCATCCAACTTTAAGCCTTTCTCCCTCAGCCAATTGACCAGACGATATTCATGAGGACTTCGCGAGGTACCATTGCCTCTTCGTTCGAGTAACCCAACATTATAAAGCCCCATGGTCATTCGGGAAGAAATCGGGGCTACCGAAGCTTTAGAAGGAACTTTATTTGACCATCGCCCCATTAAATCTTGTAATTGGATTTTAGTGAAGGTCACACCGGGTTTCCCTTGCAAATTGGGATTGCCAAAGATGTCTTGAAACCCTTGCGTTTCGGTTGTAACAGTTAAGTCAATCGGTTTCTCTTTTTTGGGAGGTTTCTCTTCTTTTTTCTCTCCCTTTTTAGCCATTGGTTCAGGAGGTTCTTTAACCTCCTCGCCTTTTAAAGTCTCCCCAACCGTGCTTAACAGTTCTGATTTTATTCTTGCCACAACTCCTTTCCCAATCCACTTGATCTTTAACAGTTCATTTTCTGATTTATTCTTAAGATCCTCAATAGTCTTAATCTCAGCTGATTCTAAGGCCTTGTAGACTTTCAACACAAATGGTTTTTTCCCTAAATTCAATCTGCGAATCGAAGACTCAAGCGTTATCGGCCCTTCTTCCACAATAGGCTTTTCTTCTTTCTTCTTTTTCTCTGGCTTCGCTTTTTTCTCCTCTTCCCCTTTTAATCTCTTTTTGACTTCTTTCCATAATGTATCTTTGATTCTCTGTAGCACACTAGCCTTAATGTATTTAAGCTTCAATAAATCTTCTTCGCTCCATTGAGTGAGATCTTCCACTGTTTTAATTCCCGCCTCCTCCAGAGAATCATACACAGGTCCAGCAATATTTGGCAAAAGACCAAAATCTAATCGTCGAATCGAGGACTTAAGTGTGATCAGCCCTTCTTCTTTTACCACCTTCTCCTTTTCTTCTTCTCGTTTTTCAGGTTTCTCTATTTTCTTTTCAGCTTTTTTCTTTTCCGGTTTGACAGGGGCTTCTTTAGCAACTTTCTCACCCGTTGGTAATGGAGCTATCTTTCGAATGGTCATCTCCTCAGCCTCAGGGTTTTCGATATGGGCCAGTTCATGGGCAACCCATTGCGTTCTCCAAATCTTACTTTGATTTTTTAAGACTGAATCATAATAGGCTGAGTCAATGTAAATATTTCTTCTTGTGCGACCGGGGTGACTGACAAGATCAATGGGGGGATTATTGATTTTACGGTCTGAGGCTAACTGCGTAATCTTACCAATCAAATTGGGGAGAAAATATATCTTAACCCCATTATCCCGTAAGACGCCTTCGGGATCCAGGACCTTGAATTCTTCATCCCGCGGCAGGATCAATCGACCTTCCATCAGTTTCTCTCCTTCGAAATAACTCGCAACCGCATCATCCACCAGCTTTTCTTGACCCTCATCCATTTCCAATCCTGACCAACGCATGGCCGGAGCTTTTCCTTTTTTGCTTAATTCTTTTTCCAGGCTCATGATATCCAATAAGGCATGATAAATGGTATACCCAGGAACTCGTCCCATTCTTTTCACTTCCGGGATTTCTTTTCTCTTGGGAATCTTTCCTTGTTTAACATCTTTTTGCCATTGCTGAATAATCTTACGAACTCTTTTATAATCACGATATTGGATATGGCCCTTTTTAAGTTCTCCCTCAATGAGCTCAGGATCTTGGGAGATGAGCCACTCTTCAATATCCTTGACTCGCAGTGCCTTTTCTCTTAACCAACTGACCAAACGAAATTCTTGGGAAATTTTGGAGTCCTTATCTGTCTTTTTCCCCTCAAGGAGTCCAATCGAATAAAGCCCCATCAACACCCGCCAGGCCGTCCCTTCTTTACCTGGGACTTTTTTGACATTGGACCATCGTCCCCAAAATTGCATAAGCTGTCTTTTATTAAAGGTCACCCCGGGTTTTTTCTGCAAATCCGATTTTCCAATAACATCTTTAAAGCCTTCAGTTTCGGTTGTCAATTTTAAATCCACGGCTTGTTTTTCTGATACTCGCGGGGCTTTTCCTTTTTTCCCACTGAGTTCCTTCTCTAAATACATAATATCCAATAAGGCATCATAGATGGTATAGCCAGGGACACGTCCAAATATTCTTGCGGCTGCGACCTCTTTTTTTGCCGGTGCCTTACCCTTCTTAACATCTCTTTCCCATTTTTTGACCAATGATTGAACCTTAGGGATATTACGATATCGAACATGGGCCTTTTGCAATTCATTTTCGATGAGCCGGGGATCTTGAGAACTTAACCACTCCTCGATATTATCCAACTTTAAGGCCTTCTCCCGAAGCCAGCTGACTAATCGGTATTGATAAGGTCGTCCCGGTGTTCCATTGCCTAGTCTCTCCAACAACCCAATATTAAAAAGTCCCATGGTCATTCGGGAAGAAATCGGGGCGACCGAAGCTTTAGAGGGAACTTTCTCTGACCAACGGCCCATCAATTCTCTTAGCTGGACCTTGGTAAAGGAAACACCGGAGTTCCCTTGCAAATAGGACTTGCCATAGACATCACTAAAACCTTCTGTTTCGGTTGTGACAGTTAAATCAATCTTTTTCTCTTTCTTAACCGCCGGCTTTACTTCAGGCCATACCTCGCCTTTTAAATTCTCCCCAACCGTTCTTACCAATTCTGTCTTTATCCTTAACACAACATCCGTTCCAATCCACTTGATCTTAAACAATTCCTCTACTGATTTATTTTTAAGGTCTTTAATGGTAAAAATCCCAGACGATTCCAAGGCCTTAAAGACTTTGTCCGAAAATGGCCTCTTGCCCAAATTCAACCGTCGAATCGAGGACTTTAGCGTGATAGGCCCTTCTTCCTTAACTGTCTTTTCTTCCTTTTTTTTCTTTGTCACTGGCTTCGCTTTTTTCTCCTCTTCCCCTTTTAATTTCACCTTGACTTCTCTCAACAAGGTATCTTTGATTCTTTTGACAACTCTCCCTTTAATATATTTAAGCTTCGAGAGATCTTCTTCGGTCCAGTTCCTAAAATCGCCAACGGTTTTGATCCCTGCCTCCTCTAAAGAAGCATACACCGGCCGGGCAATATTAGGGAAAAGACCAAAATCAAGTTCGCGGATGGATGACTTCAACGTAACAGGTCGCTTGAAGATTGGTTTTTTAAATTCCTTTTGTTTTTTACGCTCCTCTTTGGATTTGAGTCTTTCTGGTTTTTCTTCAGCAAGAGTTACCCCGGGAATCGGAGCCATTTTTAGAATTTCTTTTTCCTCCGCCTCAGGATGCTCGATATGCGCCAGTTCATGGACCGCCCATTGGGAGAGCCAGATTTTAGGTTGTAATTTCAATATGGATTCAAAATAAGCAGGATCAATATAAATATTTCTTCGGGTAGGACCAGGATGACTAATAAGATCAATGGGGGGATTTAGAATTTTACGTTGATCCGCCAACTGGAGTATCTTGTTGATTAACCCCGGGAGAAGATAAATCTTGACACCATTATCCCTTAAGGCCCCATCGGGATCCAAGAGTTGATATTCTTCATCCCGTGGGAGTAAAAGGCGGCCACTTTTAAGTCTTTCCCCTTCAAAATAGGTGGCTATTGTATCATCAACCAGCTTTTCCTGATTCTCATCTAATCCCAGTCCGGACAGCCGCATCGCTGGCCCACGGAAAACTTTTGCAAGCTCATCAACCACCTCAGGTCTGGCATTGGTTCCCACATCTAAAGCTTCCCAGGTGATCTTTCGATGTTTGCCGCGAGGTTTTGTAACCGCTTGCACGACCCGGGGAGGTTGATTTTCCAGGCTTCCTTGCAGCTCAATCAATTGCTCTGCCCAGACACCCATGGCTCCTCCTGAAAAATATTTTTTGGGAATTAAATCTTGGGTTAATGGGTCAACGTCTTCCTTAATATAGTTGTAGACACCTTGTTTAAAGGCGGCAATATATTGATCATAAATCTTTTGTTTGATAAGTTTGTCGTCAACATCTACACCCTTGGTTTTATTCTGATCCATGTAAACTTGCCCCAAAAGGCTTTCTTTGAGATTCTTTTTATACCATGTCGCCAAGATCATGGAATTATAGATCTGCCTTAAGTTAGCAAAGTTTTTACCCTCATTGACTTCTTTTTCGATTTCCGGGATCAACACCTCTCTTACCACCTCACCAGAAATGTTGCTTAAGTTTTTAACATCGGTTTCTTTAAGTTGATGGGTGCCCAGCTTTTCATTCCCCAGGTTATTTTGTAAACTCAAATAATCTTCTTCGAGCATCACTTTTAAATGACGCTCAACAACAAAGGCACTCCCCTCATGTTCATAGACAACCGCCCGGTCTGGAAGAATCCATACCTTATTGAAGGTATTAATGGGGATATTTGTCGATCCGTACTTTTCTTGTGCCTTCTTATAAACTCGTGCCCAAAACTCTTTACCCAAATCATTCTCAGGATAAATTAACGAGGCAGTTAATTGTTTTAAAATATAATCCTGGGCCAGAAGGTCCTTGCCCATTTCGGTGATTCCTAAGCCTTCTGGAATGATCCGATCCTTTTCATAGGGGGATAAATTAACCCATAATTCCTCTTCTGGTACGGTAAGGGAGGCCAAAAAGTACTTGATCAACTTACTGGATTCTGTCTTTAATTCTTCTCCTTCCAAATCTGTATCACCAGTATCTACAATAAAATCAAATTGGAGTGGATTATTAGGATAAAGGGTAATTCCTTTGACAAGGACCGGGATAAATTCATCACTCATCGTTATCATTGTTCCCGGGGTTGGGAGATTAAGGATAGAATAACCGGATAAATTAGGAAATTGGTTGGGAAGATATTGAGGAAAAGTCTGAGCGTAACTTAAAGAGTAGGGCGGGATAATACTACTAAGAAAAAAAGAGAAACAGAAAAATCCAGTAATGAAACGATAAATATTAGGGTTTCGCTTGCGCTCAATAAAATTGATCACTTTCTGACACCTCAATCAAATTCAAATTCAACAAAGAATCAAGTAATAAACCCATGAAAATCTCTTGGAATGATATAACTTATTGCAATGTGTATAGTTAAGTAATAATAAGAAAGCGCTTTCAGACTTCCAATCGTAAATATAACATATTTTGTAACAAAAGGCAAATCGGTGCAAATCAGTGAGCGGTAAGAATTATAAGGAATTGATACTAGTTAGGTATCCATCGTTACGATTGTCTAAAGGGATTCAATAGTTGACATAATACGGCTGGCTACCTGTTGATAGACATCCTCCTTGGCAAATTCTAAGGGTTTACCAAAGTGGATAAAAACTGGATGTCGTTTGAGGAAGCGACGACCGGGGGGAAGAGCCTGATCTGAACCAGTAATTTTAATAGGTATAACCGGAACCCTTGTTTTGGCCACCAGAAATCCAATTCCAGAATAAATTTTAACATTTTCTAAAGAAGCCTTTCTGGTCCCTTGGGGAAAAAAAACGAGGGGTTCCCCTTTTTGAATCCTTTTTAAAGCCTCCCGAATGGATCGAATATCAGATGTCTCTCTTTTAACTGGAAAGGCCCCACACTGTTTTAATAAAGCACCGAAAATTCGGTTCTTAAATAACGAATCTTTGGCAAGATAACTTAATCTTCTTGGAATACTTAATCCAATAATCAATGGATCTAGATAACTTAAGTGATTACTAGCCAGGATATAACTTCCGCTGGGGGGGATATTTTCAAAACCGGTTGTTCGAATAGGGAAAAATATCTTAAAAAAAATTTTAATTATATAGTAGGCAACCCAATAAATCATTCCTTTGTAGAAAATGCTTCCTTCCTAAAAGGAAGAATTAGATCTTTCTTTTTAATAATTTTTCTCCCAACACAATCAATTGTTTAGCTCGAGCAAGAGATTTGGCCTCCGAATAAACACGGACAAGGGGCTCGGTTCCAGAGGGTCTTAACATCAGCCAACTTTCATCTTCACAAATCAGTTTGACTCCATCAAAATCTTTAACCTCAACAACCTTTTTGCCTAATAAGCGACTCATCGATTTAAATTTATCCAAATCGAATTGTTTGCCTTCCTTTATTTTCACATCTCTTCTTTGATAATAGTAATGACCAAACTCCTTTTCCATCTCAGTGATGATTTTCTTTATATTCTTCTTCTGATAAACCATCATCTCAAGGAGAAGGAGCCCGGCCAAAGTTCCATCCCTTTCTGGGATATAATCCTGAAAGCCCATTCCCCCCGCTTCTTCTCCACCGGCCACAATATTTTCCGAAACCATAATATCCGAGATGTACTTAAATCCAACCGGTGTTTCAAAAAGCTTGAGATTTAATTTTTGAGTGATTTTATCAATCAAGGTCGTTCCGCAGATGGTTTTGACAACGCCCCCTTTTCTTCCTCGGTTACGGACAAGATGCAAGATCAATAACCCTAAAATTTTCTGAGGATGGATAAATTCTCCTTGAGCAGCGACAGCTGCAATGCGGTCAGCATCTCCATCCAAAACCAACCCCAGATCGAACTTTTCCTTTTTAACCCTGCCTAATATTTCACTTAAGAATTCCACAACCGGTTCAGGTTTGGTTCCCTCAAAAAAAGGATTGATATCTTCCCGCATCAAGGACAACCGGATATTTGTTCCTTTAAGAATCTCGGCCATAAGCCCATTGCCACTGCCGTGCATCGCATCCAAAAGAACTTTAAACCTGGCTTTTTTTATCTTTTTAAGATCAATGTAATTTTTAATAAATTTTAAATAATTGACCTTAAAATCATGGAGGAGAATGTTCCTTTCCCGTATAGCCCCATCGAAATTCATGGATTTGACATCCGTTTTATACAGATAAGACTCCACCCTATCGGTAATATCCATTGAGGCTCCCCCTCCAAGATGTGTTTTGATTTTAATTCCATTAAACCAATAAGGATTGTGGCTGGCTGTAATCATAATACCCGCAACACATTTGTTTAGCGGTACTCCATAGCTGAGGGCCGGTGTGGGAATAGAGGAATCGGAAAGCAATACCTCAATCCCATTTTGCGCCAAAACACAACTCGCAATCCTCCCATAATCGGCTGACATAAACCGTGTATCATAACCCACCGCCACCCTTTTTCTTTTATAAGGGATCTTCTTTAAGTCACGGTTAATCCAATCGCTGATGGCTTGACTGACAATGGAGACATTTTTGAAAGTAAATTTTTCTGAGATGATGGCCCTCCACCCATCTGTCCCAAATTTAATTTCATTATTATTTTCGTTAACTTTCATGATTCAATCCTCTCTATAAACGATTCCCAACTCATTTAAAAATCCGTGCCTGCGATAATCGTTTTAACGGCCCGATAAAACCAATGGTCTTTAGTTATTAAATCTTACTTCCTTCCTCTATATAGTATAGAGTTGATGATTTTCAATATAGCTAATAACTTCATCGGGGACAAGATATTTTATGGATTTTCCTTGGGATATACGCTGCCGAAGATAGGATGAGGAAATCTCTATTCCCGGCATCACCACACTGTGATACTTAATCCCTAACGGTACTTTTCTTTTTCTATAGCCCGGGCGATTAACCACGATAAAAGAAACAATTTTCACAACTTCCTCGATCTGTTTCCAACTCTTTAGATAAGGTAAACTATCTTCCCCAATAATAAAATACAGTTTTGTCTTTCGAAGGTAAATATTTTTTAAAAATTTCACTGTCTCAATCGTATAGGATCTGCCTTTCCTTTTAATTTCGTAATCCAAAACTTCGAAATGGGGGTTCCCTTTAATACCTAATCTCACCATTTGCAAACGATCATAAGCAGAAGCCAAATAAGTAATTCTTTTGTGGGGAGGAAGATAAGATGGGACAAAGAGAATTTTATTCAATTTCAATTTCTCTAAAGACATTTGCGCAATCGCAAGATGACCCATATGAATGGG
Source organism: uncultured Planctomycetales bacterium (assembly GCA_964374105.1). Taxonomy (GTDB): domain Bacteria; phylum Omnitrophota; class Gorgyraeia; order Zapsychrales; family JANLHA01; genus CAYJXI01. Next base: position 16,684 of record CAYJXI010000004.1, on the reverse strand, counting down.
ATTAAAGGTCCCGCCTAATATCCCTATACGTTTTTCGTTCGATTTCTGCATGAACAATATCTAAGGAATTTGGAAGTTTAAATCTTGGATTGTCAATATTACTCTCGGATTTGTCCTTGACCATAAATAAGGAATTTATAGGTCGTTAACTCCTCCAAAGCCATCGGTCCGCGGGCATGTAATTTGTCGGTGCTGATTCCAATTTCTGCCCCCATCCCAAATTGGTATCCATCGGTGAAGCGGGTTGAGGCGTTGACATAAAGACAGGCGGAATCAACAGACTTTAGGAATTCTTGCGCCTCTTGTTTATCTTCCGTCACAATACAATCGGAATGATGCGACCCATAAGTATTGATATGATCGATCGCCTCCTTAAGGGAATGAACCACCTTAACGGCTAAAATCAAATCCAAATATTCTTCATACCAATCTTTTTCAGTTGCCTTTTTAATCCCTTCCTTGATGACCTTGCGCGTTATTGGACACCCACGGATTTCCACTCCGGCCTTTGTAAATTCCACAATCATATTCGGTAAAAATTGCGAGGCAACTGCCCGATGGACGAGCAATGTTTCCATCGCATTGCAGGTGGCCGGTCGCTGGACCTTGGCATTGAAACAAATCGTTTGAGCCAACCTCAAGTCGGCTTTATCACTCACAAAGGTGTGACAATTTCCCTTATAGTGCTTAATGACAGGGATCAAGGAACGTCGAGCCACAAAGCTTATCAGGCTTTCTCCACCCCGGGGGATCATCACATCCACATATTTATCTAACCTTAGTAGGATATTGACCGCCCTGCGGTCTTGGGAAGGGACCAATTGGACGGCTTCTTGCGGTATGGCAGTTTGAGATAATGATTTTTTGAGAATATGAAAAATAGCCTGATTGGAATAACAAGCCTCTTTTCCCCCTTTGAGGATCACGGCATTCCCAGATTTCAAACATAAGCCTATGCAATCACTGGTGACATTGGGCCGAGATTCATAAATGATTCCTACGACTCCTAGAGGGGTTCTTACCTTCTCAATCTTAAGACCATTGGGCCGGGTGATTGTTTGTAGCACCTCCCCCACCGGATCTTTTAACTTAGCTGTTTCCAGAAGGCATTGAGCCATTTCTTGGATCCGTTTTTCATTGAGGGTTAGACGGTCAATCAAAGCCTTGGAATAGCGATTCTTATGAGCTTGATGAATGTCTCTTTGATTCTCTTTAAAAAGATAGTCTTTATTCATCATAAGAGAATCAACCATCACCTGCAGGGCCTTATTTTTCTCTTGTGTAGGAACAAGGGATAACTTTAAACAGGCCTGCTTAGCAGCCTTAGCCATTTTCACTATTTGATTTTCTAATGTCCCCTTCATTGGTTTTTAACTCCCTTAAATAAAATAGGCCTCACTATGTTCGGCACTATTTTATCCATACCCCGCCATTGGCGGGGTCGGCGCCCCGATGTATCATCGGGGTTGTCACCCCTTCCCTTAACCCCGCAGCTTTCGCAAGATGCGGGGTTAACAACCCCCAAGTTGTATCGAAATCCTTTATTTTGAATTTCCGATACAATAAAGATAAAAAATCTATGCCAGTCGTAATCCTACTGAACGGTAGACATTCTATCTTTTGCTTAAAACCAGATCATCGCAATGAATGACTTCGGTTTTTCCTTTTTTATTATCCGTACTTGCTAAATCCTGATAGGAATAATTGATAATCCCCCGGGCAATTTCCTTGCGGTCTTGATCACAGACAACCACTACATCATCCGCATTAAAATGTCCTTCCCAAGCCACCAGCCCAGGCAAGAGGAGACTGCGCCCACCTTTTAACAAGGCCTCTTTTGCCCCTTGATCAACGGTAATGACACCTTTGGGTTTTGCCCCGAAAGAAATCCAATGTTTACGCGCCAATAACCGATCCCCTTTCTCCATAAAAAAAGTTCCAATCCGTTCTCCGCTTAAAATCCGGGGAAGGATATTTTCTGTTTCCCCGTGGGCAACGATGCAGGGGATATTAGCATGAATGGCAATCTTAACCGCCTCTAGTTTAGAAATCATTCCTCCTTTAGAAAAATGCTTCTTAGTGGTCCCTTTTGCCATCCCTTCTATCTCCTGAGTGATCTCTTTGATTTCATCAAATAATTTCTTTTGACCATCTCTCAGTTCATAAAACCCCTCCACATCGGAAAGGATCAGCAAAAGATCAGCGGGAATGAGACTTGCCACCAAAGCCGAGAGTCTATCATTATCCCCAAATTTGATTTCATCATTGGCAATGGTGTCATTTTCATTGATTATGGGAATGATACCCTTGTCCAAAATAGCCTTTAAGGTCTTCCGTGCATTATTATACCGGTCACGGTTATCGAAATCATCCCAAGTCAATAGGACCTGAGCGCATTTGATATCGACTTTTTTAAACAAATCACTGTAGGTCCGCATCAGAACTGTCTGCCCAACAGCGGCTAACGCTTGTAACGTAGATAAATCATGCGGTCGATGGCTGATATTCATCTCTCCCATCCCTAAGACAATTGCACCAGAACTTACTAACACGACATCCCGATGATCTTTTTTAAGCTGACCAATCTGCTCAATCAGAGAATAAAGATGGGCCGTTTTGGGCTTCATTTTATAAGTCGCAATGACACTTGAACCGATTTTAATGACAAGTTTTCGGATTTGTCTGGGGAATTTCCTCACCATAGCTTACCCCTTAAGAAGAGGGTTCAATCTTTTATTGACATCTCTTTCATTAACAATTTTTTGACTTTTAAGATCAAGGTGTTTAGACCTTGCTTTTTGAGGGCGGAAATTTCGATAACCTCATCAGCGAATTTTCGCTTAAATCGATGCAAATGTTTCTTAGCATCCGGTAAATCCATTTTATTGGCCACAATGATTCTTTGTTTCAAAAATAATTTATCAGAAAATTTCTGCAACTCTTCTTTGATTTTCTCATAATCCGCTATAGGGTCTCTGCCTTCGCTGGCCCCCATATCAATCAAATGAAGAAGAATTTTTGTCCTTTCAGCATGTTTTAAAAATCGATGCCCTAATCCTTTTCCCATATAAGCTCCCTCAATGAGACCCGGGAGATCAGCCACAACAAAATCAAAATCTTCTGTCTTAACGATTCCTAAAATAGGTTGTTTGGTCGTAAAAGGATAGTCAGCAATCTTGGATTTGACTCGGGAGATATTGGATATCAAAGTTGATTTCCCCGCATTGGGAAAACCGATAATCCCCACATCAGCTATCAATTTCAACTCTAAATGAACGATCCTTTGTTCACCTTTCTGAGGTTCAGTGGGAGTTTTGTTTTTTGCGTTCCCTTTGCCTCCCTCTCCTCCACGGGCGACAATGACTTTTTCTCCCTCCTTAACTAGATCGCGGATTAACAATTTCGTTTCATAGTCCCTAAGGATTGTCCCGGTGGGAACTTTCAAAAGACAATCTTGACCCATCTGACCTTTCTTTTTTTGACTGCTTCCATGTCCCCCGCGGGCCGCGACATAATGTTGTTGGAATCTATAATCTAATAAGGTATGGATTCGTTTATCCGCAACAAAAATGACGTCTCCTCCCTTACCACCATCTCCGCCATTTGGCCTTGGGTAACGAGTATATTTATCTCGATAAAAACTCGCACAGCCTTTTCCCCCATCACCCGCTTTAACAAAAATTCTGACTTCGTCTACGAAAATCATATCACATATAAAAATGAGAAAAAGATCGCTTAAGTAATCTTCCTCTTAAAGTTACCTGTTCATTAAACTCGATTATTTATTGTTTTCTGGATTAGATGATTCGTTCCTAAATTCAATATGAGGGACAAGCGGGTCTTGATGATCGTTCTTTAAAAATTATTTAGCGTTGATCTTGGTGATATTCAACGCTGTTAGTCTTTGACGATGCCCTCGTATAGTACTCGATTCTTTACGCCGACGGAATTTAAAGGCAATAACCTTTTTATCTTTGGTGTGCTCCACAACCTTAGCCGTTACCGAGACACCCTTCAGGTAGGGTTGCCCAACACGGATATCATTCCCATTGACATAAAGCAAAATTTTGTCGAAGGTGAGATCTTTGCCTTCCTTCTCATTAAGACGGTTTGCCTCAATTGTATCTCCCTCTTTGACCTTATATTGATTGGTGCCAAGCTGAACAATTGCGTACATCTTTTCTCCTTTTTTTCTTTAAGCCAATTTGACTTTACCTCGACCATCACAATAGGGGCACTCCGTAAATGAAATAGCTTCCAGAGTATGGCCGGTGCGCTCCCTCGTCATCTCCACTAAACCTAAAGCGGAAATCTTATTCACCTCAGTTTTTGCCCGGTCACGCGCTAAGGCCTTTTGTACCGCCTCTAGAACCTTACGTTTGTGACCTTCCTTAGTCATGTCGATAAAATCAATGACAATGATACCACCTAAATCTCGCAAACGCAACTGTCGAGCAATTTCCGGAGAGGCTTCCATATTGACCATGAAAGCCGCCTCCTCAGGAGAAGCCTTCACCTTAAATTTCCCACTGTTGACATCGACAACCGTTAGCCCTTCTGTTGGTTCAATAACGATATAAGCACCTGAAGCCAGAGAGACCCGCTTATCATAAATCTTTTCTAATTCTTTTGAGACGCCTTTTTCTTCAAATAAAGGGATATGGCCCTTGTAACAAAATAGTCTATTAACCATTTCCTTACCGATAAGATCGTACACGTATTTACGCAATCTCAGATAATGCTCATAAGAATCAATAGTGACCCGCTCTATATCATCGGTTAAGAAATCCCTTACCACTTTGGCAATAAGATCATATTCCTGATAGAGGAGGGACGGAGCCTTCTTAGTGTCGGCCAATCTTAAAATCTGTTGCCAAATCCTTTTATATAAAAATTCCGCATCTCTTAAAAGTTCACGTTTACCCATTTCCAGAGAGGCGGTACGTACAATAAACCCTCCGGTTTTGGCAAAATTGATCTCTTTTAAAATATCCCTCAGACGCTGGCGTTCCTGCAGATCTTCAATCCTTTTTGATATACCGATGTGATTATCATAAGGCATAAACACAAGAAAGCGACCTGCCAAGGATACATGCGTTGTCAGTCTAGCTCCTTTATTGTTAAAGGGATCTTTGACAGCCTGAACTAAAATCTCTTGCCCTTCCTTTAGGGGAGTGGGTTCCTTGACTGGAACGGCTTCTTTCTTTATCTCTCGTTTAAAAATTTTATTAAACAGTTTTTGCGGGCCAGAAATCTCTTCCTCCACCAATGGGTTGATCGCATCCGTCAAGTACAGAAATCCATTTTTTTCCTGACCAATATTGACAAAAGCACCGTTAATGGAAGGCAAAATAGATTCCACGCGCCCTTTGTAAATATTTCCAATAATGGATTGATAATGCTCTACCTCAATATGAAAATCTTCTAATTTTCCATTCTCTAAGATAGCGACATGGGTTTCACCCTGTTCAATATGGATTAAAATTTCACCTGCCATCAGTCCACCTCTTTAAAGAAATCTATTGCCTTTTAGATACAGCTCATCCCTATCCCGTTGTATTCAATTTAAGCAGGCCATCTTTCCTTGGCAATCTCATGAAAATACAAAGGGGATCAAAGTTTCTCTTTCTTGTCTTCAGAATCTTCCGATGAAATAATATGCGGGGTCAAGAATATTAAGAGATCTGTTTTTGTGATTGTCTTCGAAGTTTTTTGAAATATCAAACCAAGTATAGGAATATCTCCCAAAATCGGAGTCTTATTCTTAATATCCGTCGCCTGATCCTTAATTAAACCGGCAATAACGAGTGTTTCTCCATCTTTGATCATAACCGTTGTCTTCGCCGCTTCAGTACTTAAGCGAGGTAAAGAGGTATTCTCAACTTTAACAAAGTCCAAGATCTCGGTCACTTTAGGTTCCAGTTCCAGCGAGACATAACCTGCATTATTCACGTGCGGGGTCACCTCAAAAATAATCCCAATATCTTTATACTCCCAACCGCTCACTTGGAGTCTGGCTTGCTCTTCGTTATAAGTGTATTGCGGAATAGGATATTGACTGCCCACGACAATCCTGGCGGTTTGATTGTCCAAAGTTACAATTCTAGGGTTGGATAAGATATTGGTATCTGTCCTTGATCGCAACAGTTCCAGAACCGCCTGCAATTGAGAAAAGTTCAATGTCCCATAAGAAAATTCCGATGATCCTGCCGAAGGAATATTCGTGGGGATGTATTTATTAGCCGTATCCACCGTGAATGGCCAGATATGGGGTCTCTTCGCTCCCGTGATCGTGGCCGCTGTCACCCAATCAATTCCTAATTTCTCCGTATTACTTAACGTGGTTTCCACAATTTTTGCTTCAATAAGAACCTGCGGGGTGATGGTATCTAAATCCTTGATCACTTCTGCAATCAGATCGACATTACTGGAAATATCTCGAACAACCAGAGAATTCGTTCTTTCATCATAATTGATACTGCCGCGTTCTGTTTTCATTTTCTCGATGGACTCGATGATATCGGAGGCTTTGGCATAATTTAAAACAAAAGTTTTAGTGTCTAAAGGTTCTTGATCAGATAATATCACGGCATCTTCCCGACGCTTCTTTAAATTTTCAACCGTTGTGACAGTAATGATATTCCCTCTTTGTTCATAGGCATACCCATAGGTTTGAAGAATAACATCCAACGCCTGTTTCCACGGGACACTCGTTAATTGGATGGTAACTAATCCGGTGACATCGGGACCGGCCACGATATTAACGCCACTTTTGTAGGCTAGGATACGTAGGACATTTTGAATATCCGCATCTCTAAAATCCAAACTCACATTTCCTTCTTGGGATATAGAGACGTCCTCCTTGTTCATATTCACTTTTTCTTGAAGAATCTGCGGTTCAGTAGCCTCTGCAGAGACAGATGACATCGATTCCGACTCCTGTGTTGCTGGAGGTTGGGATTCGGGATCCTGGGCATATAAAGCAGAACTTGTCAGAAGGACCAACGTCATAGTCATTAAAAGTTTCATGAACATATTATTCCTCCTTTTTTAATTTTAAAACAAAATTTTCATTTCCTTTTTGAAGTGTCACTGTATCCACATCAATTTTTTTAATATAATACCGGCCCATGAGATCACCTTCTTTGACGATGTTACCATTGATAATGGCAATATTATTACCCGACTCTCCAATGATAATTCCTTCTAAAGACATATCTGAGATAGACAAGTCTTTGTCATAATTGATGATGGCACCAGCCTGATTCACTAGTCGCCAAAAGGGATCTCTTTTTCCGTGATCATCGTAATTGAAAGGAGATTCTTCGGCAATAACTATTGATAACTCCGTAAGAGGGATCAATACCATGCAAATAAGAAAGATCCGTTTAATTCTGATTTTTTTCAAAGATAATGGCATTGATAGTTAATTTTATTAAATGTTGAAAAGGATCATTATTATTTGCCGAGATAGTAAAATAAGGTATTGTAAAAAGCACTTCTTCTTTTTCCAGCTGATTCAAAAAACGGCCAAAGTCATGATAACCCCCTTGGGCCTCCATGACAACAGGAATCAAAAAATATTGTCCCTCATTATTTTTTAACAAAGACTCTAAGGCCATTGTTCCCGGCATAATCTGATCGATTTTCAATCCATTCTCATCTGCCATTCGAGTGATATTTTCTAAAATCAAAGGGATTTCATCTTTCGATTTCATCTTGTGACCAATCTTTTCAAGCTGTTCATTCAATTTATTGAGTTCCTTACGATATTGATCTAACCGTGCAATATTATCTTTGTTAGTTTTTAAGTCTTGTGCCAGGGAATGAGTTTTAGAATTGAGGGAACTTAAGACCTTAATTTGGAATTGCATAATACAAAAATAATCCAACACTAAGATTGTCACCAGTAGACCAATAAGGAAAAGATAAGGATTCTTCTCATTAATCCTAGTGAAGACTTGAGAAAATTGTTGGGGAATTTGTATACTCATGATTCAAAATTTATTTTAAAAAAGTGCTAATATGAAAATCGGCTAACTGTGTATTATTAATCTTACGACTTTTAATTAAACCCAATTCAATATTTTTAATATTTGACATAAATCGTCTACTGTTCTTCAATTTAGAAGTAAAGCTATGGACATATAAAATCTCTGTCCTATTCTTAGAGACAGCACTGCCTTGAATCAGAAGAGTTCCTTCTTCTAACAAAATTTTATTTAACCAAACACCTTTGGGAAGATTATCGCTGATTTCATTGAGTTTCTGGGAAAAAGAAAATTTATTTTCTCCAACAATACCTTCCAGAGAATTGAGCTTACTTTGAGTGGTTCTTAATTCCTGGATCATCTGATCGGCAGTATTCTTATCTTGCGAAATTCCTTCCATCTCCTTCTTCAAATTTTTTTGTTTAACCAATTTCATAAATATGAGGCCTTGCAGAAGCAAATGGAAGAAAATTAATAGTAAGGCAAACCCAACGGCAATGCCAAGAAATGTCTCTTGAGGTAAAGTGAATTGATTTTTTGCGACATGCGAAGGTTTCCGTTTTTTTCTTAAATGTTCTGGGACTAAATTGATTTCGATCATGGTTAACAGCAGTGTTTAGAATTTAACTGATGAATCCTTATTTGAAGTTAACCGCTTTCTATGTACACTCCCAAACTTACCTAACCGTTTCTATTGATAAAGAGCCAGCCCTAAAGCCACCGCTAACTTATCAGCATCTTTGTGAATTTCTTCTTTTGAAATTTGGGGTGCTAAGTGTAAAGATTCGATGGGATCCCATCGTTTAACTTTGATTTCAAATGCATTTTCAAACGTCTCAACCAAACCTTTAAATTTTGATGCCCCACCGGTTAATAACAATTTGGAAACACTGATGTTCTTTTCCGTCACGAAATAATCGAACGACATTCTTAATTCTGATATTAAATTTGATATGGACGCATCGCTCGCCTTGAGGACGTCCGCTGTCTTATCTTCCGGAACTTCGAACTTCAATTTTTCTGTTTCCTCCAAGCTAATGCCCAAGGCATGACTGATACTTTTGGAAAAATCATATCCACCGATATAGATATCTCTAGTAAATCGAGGAAGGTTATTGATCAGTATCGTTAGGTTACTTTCCATTTCCCCCATATCCAAAATCGCGACGGTTTTAAGGTCTGCCTCCTGCCCTTTTTGTTGTGTTTCTTCTAACTCCTGTAGGCCTAGAACATTTAAAATGTTGGCAATGGCAATAGAATTCAAGCCTATAAAATCTGCATGTAATCCTAGCTTATTTAATAACGCTATTCTTTCGTCAATCAATTTTTTTTTGGATGCAGCCACCATCACTGGCATTTTATCTCTATTACCGGGCTCTAAGATGAAACAATCAATATAAATCTCCTCTTGAGAAAAAGGGAAATACTTATCCGCCTCTACTGCCACAGATTTTTTAACTTCCTCCAAGGTCATCCGCGGCATTTCAATATACCGAATAAGTGTTCCCTTCCCAAAAACAGCAGTATTAGGAGAGTGGTTAGGGATGGTCAATTTATTCAAGGTATTCTTAAGGGAGCTCTCAATATCGGCATTGAAAATCGGTTCAACCGCCCAATTGATCAATTGATAAATATTATCTCTCCGTCTTAATTCAATCATTTTACAGGAATTTTTTCCGATATCGATTCCAACGGAGGTTTTTGATTCGCTTTCAGGAATAAAACGTTTGATGAAGAAAAGATATTGATTAGAAATAGTGTTCGTTAAATTCATTCTGCGTGAATTACTGCCGACTAAAGTCGGAGGGTTAGTCGACAAATTAAAAAATAATAATAAATGTCTTTAAACTCAAAAATAATTTTTGTACTCTTTAATAACAGATTTTAAAGTCTTCCTATAAATCTTTTGGGCTCTTCTATTGTACAAGAATCACATCTTGTAGCGGTGGCTCATAAATAGCTTTTATGCCATTTTTTTCTGTATCTGTTTTTCTATCTTCTTCAGCTGGAGAGCTGATTTGTTTTTCTGAATCTATGGATTCAAAGGGAGAAGGTTTTAAAGAAGGGGTTTTCAAACCTTTAAAAACTGCCTCAGCTTTTTGGGGACTTTGAACTGATTGAGTTTGCTGTATGCCATCCCGATGTAATTCGTTCATGAGACTTTGGTTAAATACTCTCACAATAATCAAGATACCAAAAAATACTAAACAAAATATAATGCCTAAAAAATTCCAGTCTCTCATTTTTAAATTAATTTTTTAATTTGTCTGTATTATAACATTAATTAATAAAAATATTATATTTCATTAAAAAAATACATTTATAATTCCACATAAAAAGGGGCCTTTTTCGACAAGGCCCCTTTCTCATAATCCACCTTTCAAAACTAAAATTACGGAGACAATATCCCACCGGTTGTAATTGTGTAAATTGTTGTACCTGAAGTCCCAACTGTGACAGGTGTTGCAGTGAATGTATATGAACCTGCGGCAAAAGAACAGGTAAAGTTAAATCCAGAAACCGTTGTTCCACAATAATCCTTGTTGACATAAGGAGGTGTTGCCCCAGTCAAAGCTGATGTAGTCGTTGGATAATTACCGGTATTGGCAGTAGCAAATGTCTCTGAGGCTGTGGATAACGTCTTCAGTGTACTCTTTGCGAGCGCATCATTTGCTGAGATTTTGGCTCTCAACAAATTTGGGATAGCGATCGCTGCCAGTAAAGCAATGATCGCCACCACAATCATGATTTCTACGAGAGTAAAACCACTTTGATTTTTTTTCATCGCCCTTTCTCCTTTCTTTCTAGACCGGCTTAGCTTAACTTCCTCCAGAAGATTGGGAGAAATTGGATAAATAAGATGAAGACGGTTAATTTCTTAATTCATCTTCTGGCTAAGTTCGCAACCGGTCAATCATTTGTTAATTTTTATTTATCCTATCACACCTCCTTTCTAAGTCAATGCCTTTTCCAAGATTTTTAAAAATAAAAAACCTATTCTTGCACTTTAAGAATAGGTTCTTCCTTCATTTCTAACGGCAACTGGCTACCCCATCTATCCATTTTTCTCTCCTGCTTTGATAGGGCCCTCTAGCTTTGTGCCCCTACCTTACGGTAAGTTTACCTTTTACGTAGAAACTGTTCTTCCTTTTGTCAATTCAAGTATACTATTTTGGATAATCCCTTGTCAAGTAGAGCCAAGCTCCAATATCGGGCTCCAATATCCTGATTAACAGAATGTCTAATTTTGGCACTGTTAACGTTTCCGTAAGGTATTCACTTAGGTCTTTCAATGTCCCCTGCTTTTTAAAAAGTCTCTCTTTTCTTTAAGTGCATTGAAAGCGACCTGACCTGCGTTAATTTTTTCTTTCAAATTTTCGTTTTCTAATTTTAATACTAAAAGATAATCATATAGTTGTTGTTCTTCTTTTTTAAATTCTTCAACAGCTAATTCGTCCTCATTGTAACGAGATTCAATAACCGCTAGAGAACTGGATAAGACAGCACCCCTTAATCTTAATGATTCGATTTCCTCAGTCATTTCATTAATTTCTGTATATTGAGGTCCGTGAGCCTGTTTTAATTTTTTCTCCTTTAATGTGTGTTCATCCCTAAGACTCACAACGGCCTTTTTTTCTGCCTCTAAAGTTTGATTCAATTGTTTATTCTTTTCGCTTAATTCTCTTATGAGAATCTCAAAATTTTCTAACTCTTTTTTAAGACTTTCCTTTTTTTTCTTGGCCATCTGAATTTTGGAATCTAGATCGTTAATCTGTTTTACATTTCTGTCTTCTTGTTGCCTGGATCTTTGCTCATGTATTTTTTTAGATTGATTTATTAATGAGTCGCGTTGTTTTTGTAATGATCCAATATCCTTTCTCAAAATTTCTCCTTCTCGACCCGATCTTTTATTAAATTCCTGTTGTTCAAAGAGCTGATTTTTTAGTTGATCATTTTGATTTTTAAAATCTTCGATTTGGTTTTGCAAATTATTCTTTTCAAGTTCTAATTCTTCTTTTCTAAAAAATATATCTTTGAGCTGTTGATTCAAAGTTAGGGTGAGGTGAAAAACTTTATGTTTAGTTAATAGAGATTGGCGTTCTTGCTCTAAAATTGTTTTTAATTCCTCCGTTTGTTTTTGATCATTAAGATATTGGCTTTGGATCAACTGTTTCGATTCAATCAATTCTTTTAAAGATTGATCGAGTCTTTCCATCAACGTCTTTAATTCTTTAATTTCGGATCCTTGGCTTAAGACTAAGCTTTTTTGAAACGCTTCTATGGATTGAGAGGCCTCATTCAACTTTTCATATTCTGCCGTCGCCTCATTGACTCCTTTTTGGCCTATTTCAAATTCCTCGATGAGAAGATCTCTTTTCCTTTCCAATTCCTCTTTAATATCGAAAAAAGAGGAATGGCGTTTCTTTTGGACTTCGATTCCTCTTTCTTTCTGAGTATTTGTATTCCGAATTTTTTTTAAATTTTCTAACAATTGAAATTTTTCTTTTTCTAACTTTGCCTGCAAGGTAACCTTTTCTTTTTGGACCTTCAACTTAAGTTTAGAAACGTCCTCATCTAAACTGGCAAATCTGCCTTTCAACTCATCCAGATCATCTTGAGCTTGGACAATCTGCTTTTCCAGCAACTCTTGCTCATGTATAAAGCGGCTTTCGCTTGCTTGTAATCCTTGCTTCTTCTTCTCAAAGAGATCAGTTTCCTTTGTTTGGGATTTTATCAGCTCTGTGAGATTGACATTTCCATCGAACAAATTGATTTTGCGTGTCTGCATCTCTTTGACTTGGTCTTTCAATACTGAGATCCGTTTGCGCAAAGAATCGTTTTTGGCCTTAAGGATCTGATTATATTTTGTCATCTCCTCCATACGACTCTTTAAATCTGTAATGGTTAAATTGAGTAACTCATCGGTGGGAATGTTTTTCTTTTCTGACTCTGAATACACAGGACTTGAAAAAAATATCAAAAGGAATACCCCTACAGGAATACTCAAAAACGTTATAAAAGTTAATCCTCTGGAACTCATCATCATTTTAGTCAATCCCATTAAATGATCTGAGTAATATTGATGATAGGTAAAAAGAGGGCAATGACAATGAACCCTATCACGATTCCTAGCAATCCAATGATGACGGGTTCAATAATACTTGTCAAACCGGCAACCGCTGTATCCACCTGATCATCGTAAAACTCTGCCACCTTTGTCAACATTTTCTCTAATTGTCCTGATTTTTCCCCAATGGCAATCATCCGTGTGACCATAGGTGGAAAAACCCCACTTTTGATGAGAGGTGTGGCAATACTTTCACCTTCACGGACACTACTTTTAACATTTTCCACAACATTGCCAATCACTCGATTTCCACTTGTTTTCCCAACAATATCTAGGGATTCTAAAATAGGGACACCGGCCTGAATCAATGTGGAAAGAGTTCGGCTAAATCGGCTGATGGTTACTTTACGGATAAGTTCTCCAAAAATGGGTATCATTAAAATCAATCGATCAATGAACAGTTTTCCTTTTTCGGTCGAATAAAAACGAGAGATTCCGAAACCCATTAAAATAAGTAAACCAATCAGATAAAGAAGGTAATTTTTCAATATCTCAGAAATATTAATTAATGTCTGTGTTAATAGTGGTAATTCTTGATTAAAAGATTTGTATATTTCGGCAAAGGTAGGAACAACTTTAACTAAGAGAACGGTTGTGATAATGATCGCCATGGATATAACAACTGCTGGATAAATAAGCGCGGCTTGGACCTTTCTTTTTAAACGCAATGTTTTTTCTAAATAAGAAGAAACTCGATCTAAGATAGCACTCAAAACCCCTCCCGTTTCTCCTACCTTCACCATATTGACATAGAGTGCATCAAACGCTTTGGGATGTTTGGCAAAAGCGGCGGAAAGACTGCTACCCACCTGAATATCATCGCGAACAGCAGTAATCACATTTTTAAAGTACTTATGAGTCATCTGTTCTTGCAAGGCATCCAATGCCTGCAAAATAGGAATCCCCGCTTCCACCATGGTTGACAATTGTCTAGAAAAAATCACTAGATCATCTTGTTTTATGGATTTAGCATAAAAAGAAAACTTTGAAACACCTTTCTCCCTAACCGGACTAATAGAAATGATTGTTAAATTTTTTTTTCTTAAAACATCGATAACGCTGGTCTGATTTTCGGCTGATATTGTCCCGTTGATGTTGCGGGCACTTTGATCTTTGGCAATATATTTAAAGGTAGGCATAATTTTCCTTTCTTAATCTAAAGATATAGCTTTTAATCATTTTAACATTGATCGAGCTATTGAAAAACCCAATAATGAAAATTCAATTGACCTTTTTGTCAAAACCTCGTTCTATCGCTGCCAAGATCTCCGATTTTGTCGAAATGAAAGGCGCAATCTTACAATTCGTAATCTCTTCTAATTTTTCTTTTACGGTTTTGTTCAAAGGATCAGACATCACCACGCTCAAAACATTCCCAACCTTATCTAAGGGAATAACGTGAAACTCCCTAACAATATCTTCGGGTATAAGCTTAAGAATTTTGGGATCAAGTTCATATTTATTGATTGCTATAAAGGGAAATCCACATTGAATAATCATGGCCACAACAATATCCACTTCTTCTACATAACCAAGTTTAACCAAGATTTCACCGATAAGCCCTTTTTCGCGTTTTTGAATTTCTATGGCCTCTTTCAACTGTTCATGTTTTATGAGACCACGTTTGATAAGGATCTCTCCGATCCGCTCTTTACCTTCAAAAGAGCCTTGCTCAAGTTCAGCCATAATTCTCTCCTCCCTTTAATAAAAGTCTAAGTAAAAACTTCCATTTTGGTTTTTCTTTATTTCTCATGAAACGGCCGCTACTCACTCGACGTGATTCGAAAAACTTCTTCTAAAGTTGTTTCTCCGTTGATAAATTTTTGGAAACAATCATCCCATAATAGTACCATCGTATTTTTCTTTTGGGCATACTCTTTGATTGCATCTGGTGACTTCCCTAAGATAATCATCTCCCGAATGATATCATCCAATTCTAGAACCTCGGTCACTCCTAGACGACCAAAGTATCCCGTTTGCCGACAATAATCACATCCTTTCCCTTTATAAAAAACAGTACCAGGTTTAACTCGAGAATGAAATCGTTTTAACAGTTGATCAGGAATCTCAACTTTGATTTTACAACGAGGGCAAATCCTCCGGCAAAGTCTCTGGGCACAAACCAAAACCAAACTAGAGGCTACCAAAAACGGCTCCACACCCATATCCACAAGACGAGTTAGAGCCCCAGCCGCATCATTGGTATGTAACGTGGCAAAAACCAATTGCCCAGTGAGCGAAGCTTTGATAGCGATATCGGCGGTTTCAGAATCGCGGATCTCCCCTACCATGACAATATCCGGGCTCTGACGTAAAACCGCCTTTAAGCCAGTGGCAAAGGTCATCCCAATCTCGGGTTTGACTTGGATCTGAGTTAGACCCTCAATAAGATATTCTACAGGATCTTCAATTGTAATAATATTTTTATCGATGGTATTCAAATCATTGATAATAGAATAAAGTGTTGTTGATTTTCCGCTTCCCGTGGGGCCGGTCACCAAAATCATTCCAAAGGGTCTTTTAGTCGCTTCCTTCAGGAGATGAGTCGAAGACTCGGAAAAACCCAATCCATCTAGACCTATTTTGAGATTTTTCTTATCCAGGATACGCATGACAATTTTTAGTCCAAAGGTAGTTGGCAATAACGAAACACGAAAATCCACTTCTTTATCAGCCAGCTTCATTTTAAAACGTCCATCTTGAGGAGTGCGAGTTGCGGTAATATCCAATCGGGACATAATATTAATTCGAACAGTAACTGCGTTCTGACTCTCTTTAGGAACTTTCATAATATCCTGAAGGAGTCCATCGATGCGGAAACGCACCCGAACACAATCCACCATCGGTTCTAAATGAATATCTGAGGCCCTCTGTTTTAAGGCTTCGCGGATGATCAAATTAACCATGCGGATAATGGGAGCCTGATTTCCTTCATCGGTTGTGAGCTCTTCTTGAGTCGCCACCCCCTGCTCAGAAACAATTTCAAATTCCTCAATAGCTATCTCTTTGCTAACATCCTTTACACTGGCAGTTAACTTAGAACCATAGTACTGATCAATCGCCTTCAAAATATCGGAATCTGTACTCATGACCATATCCATATCCTTGCCAGTGATATTCTTTAAATCATCGAGAGCAAAAATATTTAAAGGATCTGCTATCACCACGGTGATAGTATTTTCTAGATGAGACAGAGGAATGATGTGGTACTGACGGGCAACGCGTTCTGGAATCACCTCTTTTAGACTAGGATCAATTTTATATTTACTTAAGTTAATGAAGGGGATGTGGAGCTCCTTAACCAAGAGTGCCATTAAATCTTTTTCATTAATGAATCCTTTAGAGATCAAGGCCTTATCTAGACTCAAACCCATTTTCTTTTGCAATTCAATAGCCTGATCGATATCCGATTTTTTAAGATTCAATGATTCAATAAGAGTGTTAATAATTTTATTTTTTAAGGTTTCGACCATAGTCTAATCAACTCTATTTTTAAAAACTACCTTGAACGACAATCAGGTTACCGTTGCTTAAAACATATCCGTCATATTTAAAGCATTTGAAA
>CAYJXI010000003.1:0-94505 GCA_964374105.1 uncultured Planctomycetales bacterium | reverse complement strand
CCATTCTTATTCAAGTGGTCAACTGTTTGTTTAACTATTTATGAGATAACTTCTAATTAAAATGGGACGTCTGAAAAAAAGACTTAAAATAGGAATCCTCGGTTGCGGCGCCATAGGTTCCAGGATCGCGGTTAGCGTTCAAAAAGAATTAAAGGATTTATGCCGATTATCCGGGTTATACGATATTAATCCACAAAAGGCGCAAACCTTAGAAAAAAAAGTTTCTGGACAAAAGTTGATAAAAAAATCTTTAAATGATCTCATCCATTCGTGTGATTTGATGGTAGAGGCCGTCAATGCCCCAAGGACAGATCATCTTATTCGTAAAGCCCTTGTTACTAAAAAACACGTTTTAGCTATGAGTGTTGGAAAACTCCTAAATTCTGATGATCTTTTCAAATTAGCCCAGCGAAACCGATGCTGCCTGTTGATACCTTCCGGCGCTATCGCGGGAATCGATGCCATTAAATCGGCTGGTCTTACCCAAATCCAAAATATTATCTTAACAACCAAAAAGCCGCCTTCGAACTTTGCGGATATTGCCTATATCAAAGAACAAGGGATCGATTTATCCCAGATCACAAAAGAGACTTTAATCTTTGAAGGTGACGTTGATACAGCTGTCAAATTGTTCCCGCAAAATATCAATGTAGCTGCAACCTTAGCCTTAGCCAGTCAAGCCAAATCCAAAATCCTTATCCGTATCATCACGGCTCCTCATTTAACTCAAAATAGTCACGAAATCGAAATGACTGGAGATTTTGGCCAAATCACTACTAAAACAGAAAATATGGTTTGTCCGGATAATCCCAAAACCAGTTTCTTGGCGGTTCTTTCTGGGATTCAAACATTGAAAGAGTTTTGCTTAGGGACACATATAGGTACCTAAAGCAGTAATTTTCGTCAAATGCAAACTAAAAGGAAGGAGGTGAAAACATGGCCCAAAAAGTAGCCAAAGTTGGCATCAAAAAGCAAAAGGGTTACCTTTACTTTGTCGACAAAAGCGGTGATGTTTCCTGTGCGCTCATGGCACGGGGAAATAAAAAAGGAGGCAAACCCAAGAAAGTTGCTAAGGTCGGTATTAGAAAACAAGCTGGCTTCTTGTATTTCATTGATAAAAACGGCGACATTTCTTGCGCCAAAATGGTCCGAGGTGGATCAAGAAAAAGAAAAGCCGCTAAAGCCAGAAGAAGATAAGCGTAAAGCGCTTGACAATAAATAGCCCCTGTGTAAATTTAACACAGGGGCTATTTAAATTTTCAACTCCTTCCTAGTCCTTGAAGTCAAAAAATCTGCTATGATATGATCTCAATTGAATTTAATATGGTTTTCCAAACTTTATCGCAAGTTTTAATAACATGATCATAAAAATGGATTCTATCATTATTCGCGGGGCCCGCGAACATAATTTGAAAAATATCAATCTAGCGATTCCTCGCAACAAATTTGTTGTCATAACGGGATTGAGTGGTTCAGGGAAATCCTCTTTGGCCTTTGACACAATTTATGCCGAAGGGCAGAGACGTTATGTCGAAAGTTTATCAGCGTATGCTCGACAATTTTTGGAACAACTCCAGAAGCCCGATGTGGAATATATCGAAGGTTTATCTCCGACCATATCGATAGAACAGAAGACAACCAGCCGTAACCCCCGATCAACCGTGGCCACCCAAACCGAAATTTATGATTATCTTCGATTATTCTTTGCCCGGATCGGCACACCTTATTGTTATCAATGTGGAAAGATCATTGAACGCCAAACAACAGAAGAGATCGTACAACAAATCCTTGCCTTAGAACCTGAAACTAAAATCAATATCCTTTCCCCGCTTATTCAAGGACGAAAAGGAGAATATCGCCAAATTCAAAATCAAATTTCTAAGGCGGGGTTTGCCCGCTTAAGGGTGGATGGAACGATTTATGATGTGAATGATTCGATCAAACTTGATAAATACAAGATTCATCATATCGAAGTTGTCATTGATCGATTAATGATTAAGGCCGGAATCAAAAAACGCCTCACCGATTCGATTGAAACAGCCCTGAAAATGGGGAAAGGTCTTATGCTAGTAGACTTTAATAGAAAATTTCCTGAGAAAATCTACAGTGAAAATTATGCTTGTATTAAATGTGGAATCAACTTGACAGAAATTGAACCAAGAATCTTTTCTTTTAATTCTCCCTATGGAGCCTGCCCTGATTGCAATGGGTTAGGAACAAAAATGGAAATGGATCCGGAAATTTTAGTCCCTGATGAAAGCCGTCCATGGATTCAAGCCATTGCCCCTTGGAAAAGAGGACGCAGAAACTATTTAATGTATTATCGTGCCGTCTTACGGGAAATGGCCGATCGGTATGATGTGGACCTACAGATTCCTTTTAAGAATCTCAACAAAAATTTTAAAAGAATCGTTTTTCATGGCTCCTCCGATGAAATCTGGGGAAGAAGCTTCCTGGGAGTCTTGAAATATTTAGAAAACCTCTTCAAAGAAACCGATAGTGATTGGCTAAAAGATGAACTTTCCCAATATATGTCTGTTCACCCGTGTGGCCGATGTGGAGGAGATCGACTTAAAAAAGAATCCTTAAGCATCAAAATTTCCAATAAAAATATTGCACAGCTGACATCTCTATCCATCAAAGAGGCCAAAGAATTTTTCACACATCTTGACCTTCCTAAAGATAAAAAAATCATCAGTGAACAAATTTTAAAAGAGATCATTCGTCGCCTCGATTTCTGCATCAATGTCGGACTGGAATATCTCACATTAGATCGTAAGAGTGCGACTTTGTCAGGAGGAGAGGCAGAACGGATTCGTTTGGCAACACAGGTTGGTTCGGGACTGGTAGGGGTTATCTATATTTTGGATGAACCCAGTATTGGACTTCACCAAAAGGATAACGAACGATTACTTTCTACCCTCCATTCTTTGCGAGATCTGGGCAATACCTTAATTGTTGTTGAGCATGACGAAGAGACGATCCGTAAGGCGGATTTCATCATTGACCTCGGACCCGGGGCAGGAGAATATGGAGGGAAGGTTGTTTATGCGGGTGAGATAAAGGGATTATTAAAATGCGAACATTCCCTCACTGGCCAATACTTGCGCGGACAACTTAAGATTAGAACTCCTGAAAGGAGAAGAGAGATCCATACCAAAAAACAACTTAAGATTTTTGGGGCAACTGAACATAATTTGAAAAATATTGATGTCACCATTCCCTTGGGGACCTTCGTTTGCATTACCGGTGTCTCGGGTTCGGGCAAATCGACTCTGATTGATGATGTCCTTTATAAAGCCTTAGCCCAAAAACTTTATCATTCGAAAGAATTTCCTGGGAAATTCAGAAAGATGACAGGTGTGGAATTTATCGATAAAGTGATTGTTGTCGATCAATCCCCTATAGGAAGAACCCCTCGTTCTAACCCTGCCACTTATACCGGGGTTTTTAGCCATATCCGGGATTTGTTTAGTCAATTACCAGAATCTAAGATGAGGGGATATAAACCCGGTCGTTTTAGTTTCAATGTCAAAGGGGGGAGGTGTGAAGCCTGTAGAGGAGATGGGATTAAAAAGATTGAAATGCATTTTCTCCCTGATGTTTATGTGGAATGCGAAGTTTGTCATGGAAGACGATTCACCGAACAAACCTTGGATGTACACTATAAGGAAAAAAATATTGCGGATGTGTTAAATCTATCGGTTTTAGAAGCCTCGCAACTCTTTCAAAATATTCCCCGTATAACCAATATCCTACAAACACTCCTAGAGGTAGGATTAGGATACATTAAACTCGGCCAGCAAGCGACCACCCTCTCCGGAGGTGAGGCGCAGAGAGTTAAACTGGCCAGCGAATTATGTAAAACAGCCACCGGTAAAACCTTATATATATTGGATGAACCCACCACTGGACTTCATTTTGCCGATGTCGAAAAATTACTCAATGTATTACAAAGACTTGTTGATCGTGGAAATACAGTTTTGGTTATTGAACATAATCTTGAGGTCATTAAAAATGCCGATTATATTATTGATCTTGGACCGGAAGGAGGAGATAGAGGAGGAGCGGTTGTTTTTGCTGGCCTTCCGGAAGAACTTATCCAATTTCCCCCTTCTCATACCGGACGATACCTGAAAAGACTTATCCATTGAGGATTGAACTTCCCCTTTCCCGCTCCTATCGGGGATCATGGTTGAAATGTTAATCAAACTTGATATAATATCGATCTGATCTTTAAACGGATAGGATTCCTTCATTAAATTAGAAAAAAATTGTATCAAGTTATGATGGGTTACTTTGTAAATATAAAATCCAAATTTCTTATCTCTCTTACTATGTTTGCTATCTTTTCGATCTTACTTGATAGAGGGAATTGGGGCTGGACCGAATCTAAGGAAGAAGAATTATTTTTTGTCGCCCAAAAAGCCTTCGATGATGGATTTTACGATATTGCCATTCGTTATATTGACCAATTCTTAGAGGAATACCCAGAAACGAAAAAAAGGATCCAAGCCCAGCTGCTCTTAGGGCAATGTTACTTTTTCAAAAGCCAATATCTAAAAGCCTTTGACATCTTTCAGGGGTTAGTTCAGTTTTCCGAGTTTCAAGATGCAACTCTATTTTGGCTGGGGGAGACCTATTTCAAAGGATCGGATTTTAAACAAGCGGCAAAGCATTACCGTCAGCTGATGGATCTCTATCCAGAGTCGGTTTATCTTCCCCAGGCCTATTATTCCCTGGCTTGGACCTATTTTGAAGAAAATGATTATAAAAATGCAAAACAAACTTTCTTAGAATTGATCAAGCGTTTTCCCATTCATCAGTTAAGTGAAGAAGCCGCCTTTAAAACCGGTGAATGCGAATACAATATGGGATCTTACGAGATCGCTATTCAATATTTCAAAAATTATGTCCTGAAATATCCTCAATCCTCTCGTCAGGCAGAAAGTTATTTTTATATCGCCGAATCTTATTATTTTTTGGAAGATTATCTAACCGCGATAACGTATTATGCCAAAGCCGCTGATATCGCTTATGAGAATAAACTGATTTATATAGCCAAAGTGAGTATGGGTTGGAGTTATCTCAAATTGGGGAAATTTGATTTATCAAAAAGAGTATTGGAAGAAGCCCAACAACTTGCCCAAGAGAAAGATATCCTCACCGATGAAGTTTTCTTAGGATTAGCTAATCTTTACACTGCCATGGGAGATAATCCCAAGGCACTCACGGCCTTTAGCGAATTGATTGAAAAGTTTCCTCAGAGTCCACGAATTGTCGAATCTTATTTAGGTAAGGCAAATTGTTATTATGCCCTTAAGGATTATCCGCAGGCCCTTACGGCCTA
Source organism: uncultured Planctomycetales bacterium (assembly GCA_964374105.1). Taxonomy (GTDB): domain Bacteria; phylum Omnitrophota; class Gorgyraeia; order Zapsychrales; family JANLHA01; genus CAYJXI01. The sequence goes on along the minus strand of CAYJXI010000003.1, from coordinate 89,155 downwards.
TCAATGGATCATTGAAAATTATAATCAGAATCAAGAATTCCGAGATATTGTGGAAAAGGCTTATTATGGCCTTGCCTGGACGTATCTGAAGTCCGGAGATATTGACCGTTCAATTAGAAGTTTTGAATTGATCATGAATCAAACGGAAAGTAAGATAATAAAAGTAAGTGCCCTTACCCAGATAGGAGATGCCTATCACGATATTAATGAATTAGATAAAGCCATTGCGATTTATGATCGTATTCTTAAAGATTACCCGGATAGCATTTATACGGATTACATCCAGTTTCGCCAAGGGATTGCTTTACTCAAGTTAAATCGGATCGATGCCGCAACCTTGTCTTTCAAAACGTTACAATCCAATTTTCCTAACAGCAAATATCTTAACGATTTAAAATATTATTTAGCAGTGGCTTATTTCAAAAAAGAAGATTGGGGTCAAGCCATCCATTACATTCAAGAATATCTAAATTTACTCCCTTCTTCTGATTTTAATTCGGAAGCCCATTATATTCTTGCTTTCTCCTACTTTCAGTCAAATGATTATGAGAAGGCCATCCAAGAATTTCAGCAGCTTTTAAGAGATTATCCTAACGAAAAGACCTTAACGAGAATCAGTGAATTACATATAGCGAAATGCTTATTTCACCTAGGTCAGGAAAAAGAAGCATTAGAGAATTTTAAAATAGTTATTGCCAAATATCCAGAAAGTGAAACAGCCCACGAGGCATTATTGTGGTTAGGAGATTATTATTTAAAAAAGGCTAATTATGAGAAAGCTACGGAGTATTATATCCAATTTCTTAAAAATTTCCCGGGAAGCGATAAAGTTGATAACGTAAATTTTGAGCTGGGTCAGATCTATCAGGCTCAAGGCTTGTTTGATAAAGCCCTTAATCAATACAAAACGATTAATGAAACTGCCGATAAAGAGGTCGTAGCGAGAGCTAAACTTGCTATTGCCGATATTTTTTCTCAAAAACTTGATCCTAAAACTGCCATCGAAACCTATCTCAACATCGTGGAAAGTTCTGCCGATTTTCGGCGCGATGCCTATATGAAAATTGCCGAACTTTATAAATTTCAAATGGATTTTGAAAAAGCCATTGAGGCATATGACAAAGCCCTGTCCTCAGAGCAGGCCCTTAGTGAAATCAGAAATGCGGAATTATTATTTTCCATTGGTGATGCTTATGAACTTCTCAATGACAAAAATCAAGCTATTGAAGCTTATTTTAAAATTCCTTATTTATATTCTGAAGAAACATCATGGATCATAAAATCTTATCTTAGGATTGCCCGCATTTTTGAGGAAGATGAAAAGTGGGATGACGCCAAATCCATTTACAACAAAATTATTGACTATCGAAAGGAAGAATCAAAATATGCTCAAGAAAGGATCGATTGGATCGATCAAAATATTTTAAAACGTTATCAAATGACTCAATGAGATCGACCAATGGTTTTCTGACAAAAAGTTAAAAATATCAAAATGACTAAAACTTAAGGAGGAGGGAGATATGGTTATCTGGGAAATGAACTCTTTAGAAGTGATTGCAGCGGGAGGTCCTCTTATGGTCCCTATTATTCTTTGTTCTATCATTGCCTTGGGGATTATTTTGGGTAAGGTAATCTATTTTTCCCAAATCTCAACAAATACTTATAAGTTGAAGATGGATGTTTTTGATCTTATCAAAGCCAATAAAATTAAAGAGGCTATCCATTTGTGTGATCAGAATCTTTCTCCGGTGGCCAAAATCCTCAAGGCAGGAATTTTGAAATTTGGCACTTCTCGTGAAGAAATTAAAGAATCCATCGAAGATGTCAGCTTATTTGAAATCCCCAAATTGGAAAAAAGATTACCCGCTCTGGCGACCATTGCCAACATAAGTCCCCTTTTAGGATTGTTAGGGACGGTGACTGGGTTGTCAGGAAGTTTTCACACAATTCAAGTCCGGGCCAATTCGCTCAATCCCATTACTCCCGGTGACTTAGCGGGAGGAATTTGGGAAGCTTTATTGACAACCGTTGCTGGGTTAATGGTGGCTATTCCAACTTTTGTGGCCTATAACTTTTTGGGTAGCCGCGTGAACGCGTTTGTCTTAGAAATGGAGCGGGCGGCCACAGAACTAGTGAATCTATTATGTAATCTTTCCGAAACAAGCCATATTCAAATTTCAAAATAAATCATTATCATGCGATTCATCCGTCAGACAAAATTAGAATCAGGACTTGATCAAATCAATATCGCTCCCCTTATTGATTGTATTTTTTTATTACTTATTTTCTTTATGTTGACATCTTCTTTTACGATTCCATCAGGGATCAATGTCAAATTACCAAAAGCACTCACAAGTGATATATTAAAAGATGAGAATTTTATTATTACGATAACAAGTGAAGATGTCATTTATTGGAATAATAGGGTTTTAACCATCAAAGAACTAGAAAATGAATTGGGTAAACTAACCAACAAGCTGAGACCCATTCTCATCAAAGCTGACCGCCGGGCATCAGTTGGAAGAATTGTTGATGTTTGGAATCTATGTAGAAATCTGGGAATCGAAAGAATTAATATTGCAACCAACCGGGATCAATGAAATTTTTATACTTAAAATTTTATTTTTAACCTAGCAAACATAGACATCTTATTTAAAATATCAGTTTGGCTCATTCATCGATAAAAACTTACAAAGTAAATTCAATTGATCCTAAGGTTTTAGAACGCCAAACCTTATTGATTTCCACTTTTATCCATTTTCTCATTTTCCCAATCCTTTCCTTCACTTTTTCCGCAGAGGCTCCTTTGAAAAAACCAGTATATGTCTTTTGGGGTTCAATATTGGATAAACCTGATTTTGATAGTATGTCAACCCGCAACCTTTCTAGCAAGACCCGTGATATTCCTCCCCTTTTTCCCAATAATCAAAGGCAAGCTTTTGGTACCGACCTAGATAAACATATCCTTAAACCTCCCTATACGAAAAAATTATACAAAAGTTCTAAAATAATTTTGAAAACGACATTTTTAAATACAATCGAAATGCTCGAGCAAAAAAAGGAAAAGCCGTTTACTGACCTGGAAATTAAGTCAAACATCCCCCCTAGAATACCTCTAAAATTAGACTTAAATGATAAAAATCGATTTTGAATTAGCTATTTCAATTTTTCTTTTTCTTTCTTTGTCACTTGTTTTTTTTAGGTGGATATTTTATAATTCCTTTAGAGAATATGAAATTGATATACACACGGAGTATTTAACACAATGCCCTGTTTGTACATATATATTTTTTCTTTATGCAAAAGTTCAGTTGATAATCTGCCCTCGCTGTCAAAGCCTCATTACCCTGAACCAGGAAAAGGACCCTTCTAAAAAGGAAGGATGAAAGGAAGAAAGATGTTCAAACAATTGAGAAAAAACAATTCTGGGATAATTATGGTGACGGTATTAATGCTGACGGTTATTTTATCTGTTGTCGCCATTAGTGTTATGAGCATTAATGTTTCCCAAGTGACCTCAAGCACTGATGTTAAAAACAATATCAGAGCTAAAGAATTAGCCATCGGGGCGTTTTATCAGTATTATACGCAGAAATTCGAAGGTCTTGGCACTAATCTAAATGGTGTCTCAGAAAATATCAATGGTACGGCATTTACCATCAGTATAGTCGACAAAGCCACCGTTCCTGCCATGGGAGGAGCCGGTCCCAACACTACTGATCAAGTCAATATTACCGTAACTTATTAGCCTTCAATAACTTTCAAAAAATCTAAAAAATTGTTGACAAAGTAAAATTATTATAGTCTAATTAAGATTATTAGAATATAAGTAATTTTAATTTAAATTTTATTAAACTTTACTCTTATTGATGAAACGCCTTATTAATGTAGATGAGCTAGCGCAGTATCTAAATTTACAAAAGCAAACTATTTACAACTGGCTTAGTCAGGGTAAAATCTCGGGAATGAAAATAGGGGGGGTATGGCGTTTTGATAAAAAAGAAATTGATCAATGGTTAAAATCCCAAGCAAGAAAAATAAATTAAAGATAATATTATAAATGATTGAGTCAAAACAATTAGGGATTTATTGGGGGCAAAACGCCTTTAGTTTTGTAGAAACCAATAAAGGTCAAGTTGCAAAAGTAAGTTCATTACCCTTTGATACTCCTATAGATACAGAGCAGAACCAAGAGATACCGGAGGGACTTAAATTTACTGCCTTGATTCAAAAAGCCGTCGTTGAACAAAAATTTACTGCTAAAAAGATTTATCTTTCTTTACCTGCTAAAGAAATTATTTTCCGATCCTTTGTCATACCCTGGATGTTACCGGAAGAAGTAAAAAATGTGGTTGATTATGAAGTCACCAAATTCATTCCCATTAAATTAGAGGAGCTCTCTTACACTTTTCATCCAGTTACACTGGTGGAGAACAATCAGAAAAAAATTAGGATCCTCTTTGTAGCTATTCGCAAATTAAATCTGGAAAAATACATAGGGATTTTGGAGCACTCCGGGTTCCAAGTCGGGGCCATTGAACCTTCCTCTGTCAGCTTAGTTAGAATTTTGCAAAAGAATAAATACATTACAAAACAACAATGCAACGCGATCATCGAATTAGGCCAGGAGGGAGGCAAAATCATTATTGTTGAAAATGAAGTCGTTCAATTTGTTCGCGAATTCCGAGTTCCTTCAGAACAAGTTGATTCTTCTATATTTTATGCAAGCTTATTTAATGATATACGAGTATCTTTAAACTTTTATGCTAGGCAAAATCCTCCCGGCAGAATTGATAAACTATTCACTATTTCCTTTAAAGATCTGAATCAATTATCAAAGAATGTTTCCCAAGAATTAAATATTCCAACCACCTACTTAAGTGCTTCAAAAATTCTAAACTTGCAACAAGGTGAAGATTTTGGACTTCTTCATGCATTTGGGGTCGCTTTAAGAGAAAAAGGGTTCTCTACAAAAAATTTTGATCTCTCCGACCGAGCCATCAAATTTCAAAGATCGACAACTACGGCTTTATCAGAACCCATGAATTATAAAGTTACTGCTTTGAATTTTATCATTTGCACTTTTATCATCTTACTATCAGTCATTTTGACAACAAGAGTAGAAAAAGGGTTAAATAAAAAGCTAATTGATCTACAAAATCAACTAGGACACTTCCAAAGTTCTACGGTAGAACAGATCAGTGAGATGAATTCGAAAGTAAGCACTAAGTTATCATCTTTTAAAGAAGTAAGGACCGAAAGTAAAATATCTTTTTATTTAGAACGAATCCCTCACCTCTTGCCTAAGGGGACATGGTTATCCTCTTTTATTATCTTCTATACGGATATGGGAATAGAGAGAGCTACCAATCCTTCTCTACCTCTCCTTGCTGTCACCATGGAAGGGTTTACTTACCTCGATGACTTTAATGATCAATTTAGGATGGGACAAAAACTTGTCTCAAGATTGAAAACCGAAGAAAAGGGATTCAAAGACACCTTTAAAAATATTGAATTAGTTACTTTACGCCAACAGAATTTTGGCTTGTATAATGTCACTTATTTTAAGATTGTTTGTAAATAAAGGCTGAATTTATGGATTTGAAAATATTAAAAAATTTAAGCAACCTCCAAATCAATGATCTTAAAAATATTAATTATCAAAAATACTTAAAAGATCTGCGCAAAAAGCCTGGGGTTTTGATCAATTTGGGTTTAATTGCCTTCGCTTTAATATTTTCGGGATATACATTTAAGAAAAGTCAACATAGTGTCAAAAGCACTCGAACAGAAATTAGCAATTTAGAGAATAAATTAAAAACAATGGAGACTTATAACGAAACCCAGAAAACATTAAAGGATTTTTTAGATAATTTACCTCCCAGAATAACGGAAGATGATCTCATTAACCTGTTGACGGATTTTGCCCAAGAGCGAAATATTCAGATTGAATCCTTTTCTCCAGCTAAAAGGCAAAGTTCACAATATTATGATCTCTCAAGCATGATCTTGCAAACTCGTGTGGAAAATTATAAAGATTTATGGCTTTTCATAAACGATATAGAAGAATCTCCTTACGCCTTAAGAATTGAAAACTGGTCAGGAAGTTTTACAGGGGGCGGGAGACAACAGGGTCAAACTTCTGCAAACGAAACAATCCAAATCGTCTTAGAAATTGCCGCAATTAATTTCAAAAATGAATAAAGTTCTCAATATCTTTTTAGTATTTCTTGTGCTAATTTCTTACTCAAATGGTTGGGATAATTTAGGTCTGGCTGAGGAAAAACAGAAGAAAAATCTTCAACCTCTCAATAAAATTCAGAAATTTATAGAAATTTATAAAATAAAAGAGCAAAACATTTTTAAAAACAAAAAAAAGTTGAAGGAGGAAGATCATATTGATTCTGGTAAAAGCAAAGAAGAGGTTCTTCGTAAATTGAAAAATCCTTTTATTCCCCAATTACCACAACCAGAGTCTCAGGAAACACCGATTGTTCAACCAACGGATACGACCGGAAGAGATCTGACTTATCCGCTACCACACCAACCTGTGTCTTCCCAGCATATGCCGGTCCCTGCCACACCAAAGCCTAGTTTTAGTATTTCTGGTTTGGTTTGGAATTCGAACCGACCGCAAGCCATCATCAATGGACAGGTGGTTAATGTGGGTGATAAGGTAGACAATTGGACAATTCTAACCATCACCGAAAAAGGTGTAGAAGTTACTTTTCAGAATGTAACATATTCAATTGAACCTTAAAGGAGAGGAATATGAAAATTCAAATCCCAAAAATCATCATTCTGCTAGTTTTTGTGATGTTAACTGCTACCGCGGCCCCTTCCTCAGAACTTCATATTGACACCACCAGCCCATTTGTCTATCCCCAATATTCAAAGAAAATCTCTATGGATTTTCAGGAAGCCCCTTTAGTAGACGTCCTTAAAATATTCTCCCAACAATCCAGCCTCAATTTGGTCACTTCGGAGAGTATTGCCAACAAAAGTGTAACAGTTTACTTAGACAATGTTCCGGTTGAACAGGCTCTCGAACAAATCTTGAGAGCGAATAACTTAACTTATGAACTTCAACCAGAAAGTGATATTTATCTTGTTAAACCTATTACCAAACCTTCCATCGAATTGTTAACGCGAGTTTATAATTTAAGACATGCTTCTGTGACTGGGTCTAAAGTAAAAAAAATAATTAAGATAAAATTAGAGGGTGGTGGCCAAACTGAAGATGAATCAGACGAGGACATTGGAATTCTTGGAGCTGTTAAAAGAATTTTAACAAATAATGGAAATGTCACTGAGGATCCAAGAACCAACAGTCTCATCATCACTGATATTGCGAGCAATTTCCCTAATATTGAACGTACCATCGCCCGTTTGGATGTCCCCATTCCGCAAATTCTTATTGAAGTGGAAATGCTAGAAGTCTCTAAAGAAACTGTAGATAGAATGGGCATTAAAATTGGCGAAACTCCTCTTATCTTTAGCGGAGGCACAAGAACAGTTTATTATCCCTGGAACCAAAATGATTTAATCCGACAAGGTATCATATCGCAACCAGGATATTCAGCTGGTCTCGTCAGTGCCACTGGGTTGAGTGCCGTATTACAATTTTTACGAACGCAGAAAGGTACAAAAAACTTGGCTCGCCCAAGGATCTTAACCCTGAATAACGAAGTCGCACAAATTAAGATCTCGACCAATGAGGCCATTGGAATCAAACAGCAAACGACTTCCGCGGGTGGAGCTACCGGATCCACCACCAAAGAGGCCGAACGCGTTGAGACAGGTGTCTTTTTAACCGTAACCCCTCAAGCCAATACCAGTACAAACGAAATCACTTTAGCTATTATTCCCAAAGTCATCATCGCACGGACCGGTGCAACTTTCGACAATCAAACATTCCGCGATCCGGAAGAAAGAGGTTCTCAATCCATTTTAAAGGTACAAAGCGGAGAAACCATCATCATTGGGGGACTCTTAAGAACGGATAGGACAAATGTGGTAACGAAAGTCCCAGTCCTAGGAGATATCCCCCTCATAGGATCTGCTTTCCGCCATAAGGATGATACGCTCGTAGAGCGTGAATTGATTATATTTATTACTCCGCATATTATTAAGGAAAAATCTGTTCCCAGAACAGCTTCTATGGAAACTAAACAATTTGTTCGAGAACAAGATTTACCCTTTCGTCAGATTAATGAAGCACAAAAAGAATTAGCAAATTGATGCAATAAAAATTTATAGTTTTAAATATAAACTAAAATTTAAATCATTTGATCTTAGGTGAAAAGTGGCCCATCTCAGATTAGGAGAAATTCTAATTCAACAAGGTCTCATCAGCGAAGAACAACTCAAAGAGGCCATTAAGGCACAAAAGAAGGAACGTGGTCGTATTGGGGAAGTTCTCATCAAACTTGGGGCATTAAGTGAAGAAGATCTTGTCTCTGCCCTGAGTACACAATTGGGCATTCCCCATGCCAATAAAGCCAAGGGTCTCTTACGTCCCCAATTAGACCATGGTTTGGATAAAATCATCCCCTATGAGTTTGCAAAAGCGAATTTAGTTTTACCACTCTCTAAGGAAAGTCATACCTTAACCTGTGCCGTTGCCGACCCCTTAGACCTTTTGATGCTAGATAACCTAAAAATGGTGACGGGTTGTAACATCAATCTTATGATCGCCTCCCGGGCGGATCTTATCTCTGCCATCCAGGAATTTTATACATTAATACGCAGCCAAGCCATTCAAAGACCACTTGATCACGAAGAAGAAACAACTAAACCTGAACCGGTCAAAGAGAAAGATTCTTCCAGTATACCGAAAATGGATTCTATGAGTATTGAAACCTTGATTGAGAAGGCCGAAGAGGCCCCGGTCATCAAATTGGTCGATTTGATTATTCGACAAGCCATTGAGCAAAGAGCAAGTGATATTCATATTGAGCCTTATAAGGATCGAATAAATCTCCGTTATCGAATTGATGGGGCGTTATATCAGATTCCTCCCCCTGCTAAAAATTTACATTTACCCATCGTTTCCCGATTAAAGATTTTGGCTAAACTCGATATTGCTGAGAAACGGCTCCCCCAAGATGGTTCCATCAGTTTTAAAATTGAAAATCGAATGGTTGATTTAAGAATTTCAACTGTTCCAACCGTCTGGGGAGAAAAAGTGGTTTTGCGTATTCTGGATAAGGCAGCCGTCCCCTTACAATTAACCCAATTAGGATTTGAATCCAAACAACTGGATAGGATTAAAACGGCCCTAAAACGACCCTACGGGCTCTTTTTTGTCACTGGTCCGACAGGAAGTGGAAAATCAACCACCCTCTATGCCGCCTTGAATGAAACCATTGATCCAAGGAAAAATATTCTTACCGCGGAAGATCCGGTCGAATTTAAAATTGAAGGAATTAACCAAGTGGCGGTCCGACCCGATATAGGGTTAACTTTTGCCTCGGCCTTGCGGGCTTTTCTTCGCCAAGATCCGGATGTGATCATGGTAGGGGAGGTCCGAGATCTCGAAACAGCCCAAATCTGTGTCCGGGCCGCTTTAACCGGACACTTTGTTTTAAGCACCCTTCACACCAATGACGCCGCATCCGCTATTACTCGACTTATGGATATCGGTATTGAACCTTACCTTTTAACTCCTTCCTTGGCCTTGGTGGTTGCCCAACGCTTAGCCCGAAGACTCTGTCCTAAGTGTAAGGGAGCGGTTGAACCAAACCCGGATCATTTTGGAGGAATCAAATTCAATTGTGATCTCATTTATAAACCGGTGGGTTGTGAAGATTGCAATCAGATCGGTTACAAAGGACGGATCGTTGTCACGGAATCTATGGTCGTTGATGATACAGTCCGAGAGCTAATTTCAAGACGGGGAACTTATAGTGAAATCTTAGACGCGTCCCGAAAAAATGGTATGGATACCCTCTTTGAAGATGGAATCAAAAAGGTCGAAAAAGGGATCACCAGCTTTGATGAAATATTGAGCGTTACGACTACCTAGAATTTTTTTCAAAATTTTCTAATCATTCAATCATATTTTGTAACTACTCAGGTCCCTTTCAGTGCTCGTCGATGTCATCCCCGCGAAAGCGGGGATCCAAAAATATTGGACATTATCGTTCTCGACGATGGATTCCCGCTTACGCGGGAATGACCTGAGTAGTAACCATATTTTAAAACAAGGAGTTCACCTTTGGCAAAATTTAAGTATGTTGTAAAAAATGTCCAGGGAGAGACCTTAACGGCGGATGCTGAGGCCTTTGACAAAACAAGTCTTATCCAAGAACTCCAGCGACAAGGTTATTTTATCCTTAAAGTTGAGGAGATTTTCATTAAACCCCCACCGGAAATTAAAACGTCAACTCCCTCGGCACAAGCTAAAAAATTTACCCATCGAGGAATTAAACTCAACGATCTTTTAAGCTTCGCGCAACAGTTAACAACAATGCTTGAGGCCGGGGTAAACCTTTTAAGAAGTCTCGAGGTCATCGCTGGTCAGGTTGACAGTCAGAGGTTCTATAAAATTTTGATGGCGATCAATGCGGATGTTGAGCAAGGAAGCTCGCTCAATGAAGCCATGGCCAAACATCCGAAAGTTTTTGATCAATTTTGGGTCAGCCTGGTTGAGGTAGGGGAGGCCTCCGGAACAATGCCAACGGTCCTCAATAAATTGGTTATTTATTTAGAGCAACAGGCCGCTTTCCGATCGGCCATTATTTCCGCCATCTTGTATCCTCTTATTCTCTTTGTTATTTGTATGGGGGCTATATCCTTTTTTGCCCTGTTTGTGGGTCCGCAATTTGAAAGGATTTTTACCCAAATGGAGATTAAGCTCCCCTTAATCACTATAATATTATTAAAATCATTTCGTTTTCTCAAATCAAAATTCTTCTTCATTATTCTCACATTAGGCATTGCGGTTTTCTTATTTAGAAAATATGCTAAAACCCATGCCGGAAGATTCCAAATTGAAAAATTCTTATTTAGTCTTCCCACGTTTGGCAATATCATTAAGCTGATCGTTATTGAACGGTTTGCTTCCCAGATGGCTATTTTGGTAGATAGCGGCGTTCCCATTCTCTATGCCTTGGATATCACCCAACGTTTAGTTAACAATATGACGTGTTCAAAAGTTATTGAAGACATCAAAGAAAGTGTCCGCCAGGGAGAATTCCTCGTTGCCCCCATGGAAAGAAGCAAATTTTTTCCCGGCATGACTATTCAAATGATTTCCGTAGGGGAGGAAACAGGGGAACTCAGTAAAATGTTAAAACATGTGGCCAATTATTATCAAACTAACGTAGAAACATTTATGAAACGTTTTGGAACTCTTATTGAACCATTTATGCTCGTCTTTATGGGTGTAGTCATAGGAGTTATTGTTCTGGCCATGTTTTTGCCATTGTTTAATTTTGCTTCCTTAGGTCGGGGGGGTTAGGTCAGAGGGGGTGAGAAACTTAAACAATCCATCTGTAGAAAAGCGTTTTCATAAAAAATTCAGAAAAAGAGTCGTACTCAAATAAAACAGACTAGGCCACATTGACAATTGGTTTACTATATGTTATACATGAACCAGATAGTTAAAGCCTGCTGTAAAAGCAGGATTATTGAAAAAGGTAAACTATCCGCAAGGATAGGACACAAAGCTAAAGGGCCCCGCAGCCTTCGCAGGATACGGGGTAGCCAGCTGCCAATAATTGGTAAACACAAAAGTGCCTATTCTACTGGATAGAATAGGCATTTTTATTTTAGTTTAAGAAAGGTTAGTTTAACCCAATTACCTAAGAAGGGAGTGATAAAAAGAACAAATTTAAGCATTAGTAAGTTGCAAGCAAAGGTTTAGTTTAGAAAATAAACTCAATCATATATAGAGTTAATATATAGTATAAAAAAGGAGAGTTAAGATGAATTTAACAATGAAAAAAAGCGGTTTTACCCTGCTTGAAATTATAATTGTGGTGATCATTATTGGGGTTCTAGCCAGTTTGGCTTTACCCCGCCTAGTGAGTACCGTGGAGTTCTCACGAAGCTCGGAAGGTCTCTCGGCTATGACTGCCTTGCGTTCTTCGGTAGAACGTTGTTACTTACTGCAAGGAGTTTATACAAATTGCAATACGTTTGGCAACATCGACCTTTCCGATCCCAAGGATTCCCCAGGAGCTCATTTTACTTATTCTTGGGTTAACGTTGCGACTAATGCTTATACCTTAAGGGCGACAAGAAATACTACGGATGGAGGAAATTCAGCAAGCACGATTGATTTGATTATAGGAACTGCGACGGTTACTCGCTCAGGTGCAACAGCTTTTACAGGAATCAAATAAGTTTACACAGAGAGAGGACTTGAAGTCCATATATGAAGCAACATCGGGGGAGAGAAAATTGACCTTGGTGTTGTTTCATATATTTTATTGTATCGGAAATTCAAAATGAAGGATCCCGATACAACGTAGGGGTTGTTAACCCCGCATCTTGCGAAAGCTGCGGGGTTAAGGGAAGGGGTCGGCGCCAATGGCGGGGTATGGATAAAATAGTGCCGAACGTAGTGAGGTCTATTTTATAAAGAGGGTAAGATGACTCGATTAATTGAAAAAAAATTAACTTTACTACCTTTGGGATTTACCTTAATGGAGATGATCATTACCATGATTATCTTAACTGTGATTGTCGGTCTTGCCATCCCGAGCTTTGTGACCACGTTAGAAAAATTTCGTTCTGAAGAAGGTAAACAAATTCTCATTGCGCTGTTTGGAGCGCAAAAGCGGTATTCCTTGGATAATGCGGGGGCTTTTACTATCGATATCACTGATCTTGATTTGGAAGTACGGCCCTCGAGCTTATTTAATACACCGGTTGCCTTAAATGGCCTCCCAGGCCCCGATTTTTATGTAGCACAAATCACAAGAAACGGTTCCTATACGTTATCGATTGATGTCGATGGGAATATAGAGTGTGCTGGAGGCCCGGCAGGATTATGTTCTAAATTGGGATTTTAAGGAGGTGTTAAAATTTTTCAATTTAAAAACTAAAATTTGTCTTAAAAAAGTTCTATACTTATATTAGAAGAAGTAAGATAGGGGTTGAATGGCTATGGGCTCTCTATTAAAAAAGGCCTTTACTATGATGGAGGTGATGGTGGTGGTGATCATTTTATCGGTGATGGCGTCTTTCGCTATTCCCAATTTTACTAGAACCATTGAAAGAACCCATCGGGATGATGCGACCAATCAGTTGATTGCCATTAACTCCGCCAATCGCATTTATCGAGCCAGGAATGGCCGTTTTTGGCCGCCTGATACTAACACTTACAATCTAGCCCTGATCAATACAAATTTAGGATTAAATATCATTGCTAGTGGGATGACTTATACATGTCGAGGGACTGCAACCGGGACAACTTACGATTGTACCGCTGCTAGAATTGCGCCCGCAGCGCCTTTTACGATTCTCATTACTCAAACTGATATTGATACTGATCCTTTTGACTTGAGCAATCCATCCCCTGCGAGTACTAATAACCCTCGATGTTCTGCAGGAACTTGTCCTTAAAAAAGGAGAGAGGAAAGAATGAAAAGCATTGGAGAAATTCGAAGAAGAAACAAGAATACCGGATTTACCTTAGTTGAGATCATTGTATCGAGTCTCATTTTTGCCATTGCGGCCGCCGGGGTCTTTGCCACCGTTTCTATGTTAAAACAGCCAACTAACGTTTCCAGCAAAGAGGTCACCGCAGCTTTTATTGGCAAAAGGATCTTAGAAGATTTAAGAACCCAGGTTGACGCTAACAACTGGAATACAGGGGAACTGGCGATAGGAACCCATCCACCCCTTACAGGACCTACAACGCCAGTTATCGTTAATGGTATTTCTTATGCTCCCAGTTACGTCGTCAGTGCTGATTCTAAAGGGACTTCGGCAAGAAAGGTAGTCTTGAATATTACCTGGTAGGGGTTAGAATGCTGAAAATGAACAAAAAAAATGGATTAACCTTATTAGAGCTCCTTGTCTCTACTGCCCTCATAGGTATTGTCATGTTGGGAGCGGTTTCGGTCGACTATGCCATTAACAGTTCCCGTAGGATGGCCGCTCAGGATATTCGTCTTTCCATCGAAACACAAACCACGATGACCGATATCGCCCGCAACGCCGAACTGGCTTTAGGAGACAACAATAATCGAGGTGTCCGGACCAGCACCACCTACTTGTGTGTTCGCCAAGATCTCAATAATCCTCACACTCCCAATTCCTACAACGATGACATGTGGATCTGTTACTGGCGAAACGTGAATAATATTCATAAGTGTAACCGGACCGCTGCCGTTGGCCCAGGGAACTGTGTCACTACCGATCCAGTCCTAGGAACTGCGGCCACTGGGGCCGCAAATTTTACGTACACTTTTGTTTTGGATAGTGTTACCCGGGATATGTATTTGGATGTCAAACTCACAAACCGAAGTAATCCTGGTTATGCCCAACATCCGGTGACTAACCCTGAATTTGTCTTAGAAACTCGAATTACTCCAATAGGACATAGCTTTTAGTTGTACTCTCTCATGGATATTAGATATTAAATTCAAGGATAAATTTAAAGAAAGTGAACCTTCGATTCAAATCTTGGCAACAAGACCTTTTTAAATCGGTTGATTGTTCTTCTTTAGGTTTATTCCGATTGTTATTTGGTCTTCTCCTATTAGGGCAATCCTTTTTTATTTTTACTCCTGAGTTTATTAAGGAAAATTTCATCTTACCTCAATATCATTTCCCCTTTAGTCTTTTCGAATTCTTGCATCTTGAACGTTTATCCCCGCAAGGGATGCAGCTTCTTTTTCTTATTATGGGAATTACGACCTTAGGTATAGCCACCGGACTCTTATTTAAGATCTCGAGTCTTGTATACTTACTGACTTTTAGCTACTTTTTTTTATTTGACAAAGCCCTGTATAATGATCATTACTATCTCATCCTTCTTATCATTTTTCTTTTCATGATAACGCAAGCTCAGCAATGGCCCCCACTGAATATTTTAAGATTGAAAAAGGTTCATCATCAACTGATTCCCTTTTGGCAAATCTTCATCTTAAGGATGCAATTTGTCATTGTGTATTTCTTTAGTGCTGTTTCTAAACTCAATGGGGATTGGTTGTGGCGTGCCCAACCGCTTCACAGAATTCTTTCGGAAAAAACTTTCTTTGGGAAAACGGGGGAGGACGCTTGGGTGGCCTACCTCTTTAGCTACGGTGGCTTGATCTTGGTGTTTTTACTCTTAGTATTGCTGCTCTTGAATCGTTATCGAATCTTTACCTTTTTTTGCACCTTAGTTTTCAATTTAACTAACCACTGGATATTTGATGATATTGGGATTTTCCCCTTTCTCATGATTGCTGGTTTTGTCTTATTTCTTAATCCTGATGCCCCACGAAAATTTGTTAATAGAATCCAAATTTTTTTTCATCTTCCTTTAGATCCCAGTCCGGGGTCAACACAGAAACCACTGCATTGCTCTGCACCTTACTCTAAGCTTGTTCTATGTTTTATTGCGATTTATATAACTTTACAGCTTTTCATCCCTTTACGCCGATGGTTATATCCGGGCCATCCCGCCTGGGATTTTGAAGGATGCCGGTTTTCCTGGCGGCTTAAACTCAATACCAAATTGGTTAAAATGAGAATCATTGCGACGGATCCGAAAACCGGTAAATCCTTTTATGTTCCTTTCCAAAACCATGTGACCAACCAACAACAATGGTTAGATAATATGCCGGATATGCTGTTACAATACGTCCATTATTTAAAAAAAGATTTAGTTAAAATTGGTATTCCTGATCCTATCATCAAAGTAGAAGCTCAGGCCTCCCTTAACGGACGAGCCTACCAACCCTTTATTGACAGTACCGTTGATCTTACGAAGGTCCAATATCCCTTATTTTCGCATGCCCATTGGATTGTTCCCTTGAGAGAATAAAAAGTCCTGCTTCACGTCATCCCGCGCTCGATGCGGGATCCCAAAGCTCATGGATTCCTGCCCGTCCGGCAGGCGGGCTTAAAGCAGGAATGACAAAAGAAAATTGATTTAACAGAGCTTGTAAGATGGGGGTCTATTTGCTAAGATGAGGTTGTTTTTAAAAAACTGAAAAACTCGAGTCAAAAAGATTTGTTGATGAAACCTTCAAAAATTGTGCTGGCAATTATTGCGGAATTATCTCTGATTTTCTTGGCCTTCTTCCCAAAAAATCTTGAAAAGTTCTTACCCAAAACAACTGAACCTAATTTTAGAACTGCTTTCAAAGTTGCTGCCATTGTGTTTCCAATCTGGTTTTTGCTAAATCAGCCGGAAGTTTTAGAATTTCTTATTAAGAGTTATTTAAATTGTAAAGCTAAACTGAAATTTTAAAGAATATTTAAGTTAAAAACAACGGGCCGATAGTTCAGTTGGGAGAATGCCTGGTTCGCAATCAGGAGGTCGGGGGTTCGACTCCCCCTCGGTCCACTTAAAATAAAGTCACAGGACACAAGCCAAGGGAGAATAACCAAAAGAAAAAAATGGTTTTTAAAAATTGTACTGGAATTTTCATCGTCTTTTTAATTCTCCTTTTCCCATATGAAGAGAAACCTGTGGCCTGTGACTCTTAATATGCATCGATTTTTCTGCCCCAACCTTGAAGTCGGATCTAAAATCTTTATCCTATCTGATAAAAAAGAAGTTCATCACCTGAAAAATGTTCTGCGGCTAAAAAAAGAAGACTCCATTTCTCTTTTTAACGGAGAAGGGAAGCAGGCAACCGGCCGCATAAAAGAGATTAGTCAAGATCAAATAAAAGTGCTTATCGAAACTTTCGAGCCCAAGACGGCAAGCTTGAAAATTCCTGTCATCTTAGCGTGCGCAATTCCCAAAAAAGCAAAATTGGATTTTATTATTGAGAAAGGCACCGAACTAGGCGTGGATGAGATTATTCCGATGATTACCCAAAGAACCGAAGTGCATTTGAAGAAAGACAACATTCAAAAAAAACTTAATCGTTATAGGGCTGTAGCCATCACTGCCGCTAAACAATGCAAACGCTTAAAGATTCCCCAGATTTATTCCCCCCAGGATTATGAGAGTGTTTTGACTAAAATCAATCATTTTGATTATGGGCTCATTCCCTGTTTAGCCGGGAAAAGGCAAAATCTTTTATCCGCCTTAGAAAAAATGAAAGATTGTAAAAGGATTTTTATTCTCATTGGTCCGGAAGGCGATTTTACTCCCCAAGAGCTTGCCCTCGCGATGAAGGCAGGTTGTCTTCCCATCAGCCTTGGCCCCGCTGTCCTTAAAGTTGATACGGCAGCCTTAAGTGCATTAGCGGTCACACAGCTTTTCCTAAACGAAGAAACCGAGGCAATCCCAAAGACAATGGACTCCCCCCCATGAATCCCTGGAAAGAAAAAAAAGAAGTTCTGATCCTGGTCTTGCTCTTTGTCTGTGCCCTTGGGTCTCGGCTCGGCTATCTATTATTTTTAAAAAACAATTACTTTTTTTTCGATCATCCCAGCAGTGACGTTGTCTATTATCAAACCTGGGCCCAAGACATTGCTCAAGGTGACTGGCTAGGGAAAGATACATTCTGGGGCCTTCCGCTTTATCCCTACTTTTTGGCCATCCTGAAGCGTCTGACCTTAGGCAATCTTTTCATGCTACGTTTCATTCATCTTGCCCTCGGTTCCTTGAATTGCTTACTCATTTATTATCTTTGCAAAAAGATTTTCTCAACCAAAGTTGCTGTTTTGGCCTCCCTCTTAAGCTCCCTCAACTATTCTTTAATTTTTTATGATTGGTTGATGATGCCGGTCACCTTATTGATCTTTTTAAATTTGGTTATCATTCTATCTTTATTCCATTTTTTAGTTGAGTATCCCCGTAATTTTAAGGAAGTCTTCATCTTAGGTATTCTTTTAGGACTTGGGATGCTAGGAGACGGAAAACTTTTGCTATTCTATCTTCTTTTTTCTGGATATCTCTTAACGAAAGATAAAAAGAATCTCCTAAAGAAGGCTTATCAATTCTTAGTACCTTTGAGTCTCGGCGTCTTTTTAATTCTTACTTTAGTCGTATTTCGCAACAAATGGGTGGGAGGGGATTGGGTTCTTATCAGTGCGCAAAGTGGGTTAAGCTTTTACACGGGGAATAACCCTTTTGCCTCGGGAATTTATGAACATCCAGAATTCTTACGCCCCGATCATCGCGGTCAAGATGAAGATCAAAAAATCATTGCGGAAGCGATGTTGGAAAAATCCTTAACCGCTCATCAGGTCTCTCATTTCTGGCAACAAAAGGCCTTTCGCTTTATCCTGGAAAACCCGGCTTTGTACTTTAAGCTCTTAATCAAAAAATTCTATCTATTTTTTAAAGACATCGAGAAGGCAGAGGAACTGGATATGATCTTACAACGAGACTGGCGATTTAAGTTTGACTTTAATCCCTTTTATATCATTTGCCCCTTGTCCTTAGGTGGAATATGGCTTTCTTATCGACATCAAAAAAAATCCTTCGTCCCGATCCTCCTTATCTTCAGTCAATTACTCTTTACCTTGATTTTCTTTCTTAATGCCCGGCATAGAGTCACCGTTCTTCCTTTTTTTATTATCTTTGAGGCCTACTTTTTAACTTGGATAACCGACCAATTGGTTCAACGTAAGTTCTTCTCTGTCCTTTTATCTGCTTTATTGATTTTCATTTATTCAGTTTTATTTTCCCCCGAACCGATTGATGCTAAAACCTATCAATTTCTCCTCTATGCAAAATCCGGGCCCATTTATGCCAAACATCATCAATTTCAAAAAGCCCAGGAGCAATATCACAAAGCCCTGGCCATTTTCCCTTTTGATACCAATACACTGTATAATCTGGGCAATGCCTATCTGATGGAAGGTAACCTCAAAGATGCAGAGAAATTCTATTTAAGATCCTTGAAGATTTGCCATTTTAATGTGGATGCCTTATTTAATCTAGGGGCTACCTATGAACAAATGAATTTACCCGATGATGCCCTCAAAGCCTTTGCGGGAGTGCTCAAATATCAACCGGAAAGTTTAGATGCCTATTACCGCATGGCCCAATTGTACCAAAAGAAAGGTGACTGTGAGAAGGCCAAGGAATTTTATACGGTTATCATTCAAACTCAACCTGATCTTAAGAGTGAAGTCAGCGCCTTGTTTTCCCAATGTGAAAATTGATCTTTATAATATCTGAGTGAATTATTTTTAGTAAAAAGGATAACTATTTCATAAACCAAGTCTCATAACTGCTTATCATTTAGATAATTACATCAAATCAACCCTTTCGAAAATATTGACAATACATTGTCACTCATGTATAATCCCCCCCTCTAAACTAAAATAAAAAATGATTTAAAATTCCAGTGGAACCTCAAGTAGTAACAAATTTTATATAGAAAATTCAAAAGGAGGCTGATAGTGCAAAAAAACGCTTTTACATTGCTTGAGATTATCATAGTTGTCATCATTATTGGAGTATTGGCTAGTTTGGCCCTACCGCGCTTGGTTAGTACAATTGAATTCTCAAGAAGCTCAGAAGCGCTCTCTGCCCTGACCGCTCTTCGTTCTTCGGTCGAACGCTGCTACTTATTCTCATCCAGTTATCTTAACTGCAATACATTCGCTAACATTGACCTTACTAATCCATCTCAAGCCCCAGGAGCTCACTTTACCTATGCTTGGGTCAACGTTGCGGCTAATGCTTACACGTTACAGGCGGGAAGAAATACTGTTGATGGAGGTTCCACCGCAAGTTTTATTCAGTTGATTATTGGAACTGGGACTGTCACCCGTTCAGGAGGGAGTGCGTTCTCTGGGATAAAGTAAATCCAGAAATTCTTTGGATCATTTTCAATCAAGAAAATTTTTCAAATTCGTAAAGTAAATTAAAAAACAAACAATATCCCCGTTCAATGGATAAACTTAACTAACTTAATACGGAAAGAACCACGAAGAGTCACCCCAGCTTGATCAAGCGGTTCGAAAATTATGAGGAGGATAAGATGACAGAGGTGAAAAAGGTGACAGAATCAGAGAACAAAAGAAAGGCTTTGGAATTGGCTTTATCCCAGATCGAAAAGCAATTTGGGAAAGGTTCTATCATGAAATTGGATGGGAGTACCCCCTTAGATGTGGCGGCCATCTCAACGGGTTCCATAAGCCTTGATCTGGCTTTAGGAATTGGGGGAGTTCCCCGGGGAAGAGTCGTAGAGATTTTTGGGCCCGAATCCTCTGGTAAAACAACTCTTTCTTTAAGCATTATCAAACAGGTTCAGAAGTTGGGAGGAGTGTCCGCCTTTATTGATGCCGAGCATGCCTTTGATTCCACTTATGCGAAAATAATCGGGATCAAATTAGAGGACCTCCTCATCTCACAACCCGATACCGGAGAACAGGCCCTGGAGATTGCCGAAACCCTGGTTCGCTCTAATGCCGTGGATTTAATCATCATTGACTCAGTAGCCGCATTAACCCCTCGGGCAGAAATCGAGGGTGAGATGGGAGACTCGCATATGGGGCTTCAGGCCCGTTTGATGTCGCAAGCCTTGCGCAAATTGACGGGTGCTATCAGCAAATCCAAAACCTGTGTTATTTTTATTAATCAAATTCGGATGAAGATTGGGGTCATGTTTGGAAATCCCGAGACCACCACGGGTGGAAATGCCTTAAAATTTTATTCCTCGGTGAGAATTGACTTACGCCGAATCGAATCAATCAAAAGGGGAGAGGAGTTTATTGGTAATCGCATCCGTGCTAAGATCGTTAAAAATAAAGTTGCTCCCCCCTTTAAGAATGCGGAATTCGAAATACTATTTACCGAAGGAATATCACGCATCAGCGACATTATGGACTTAGGACTTAAGACGGAAATCATCCAAAAATCGGGATCCTGGTTATCCTTTGAAAATGAAAAAATCGGGCAAGGTCGAGATAGCGCTCGCAAGTTTTTAGAGGAAAATCCCAAAGTCCTGGGGAAAATTGAAAAACAAATATTAGAAAAACTAAAAATTAGACCTTGATTACTCATATTCAGTTTCTATCCCAAAGGAAGGTGGGTTTGAGTAAATTCGGTTTTTCGTCAAGAGTCTTCTTGATGAACCTCAGCTTAGTTCTTAGCATTGGTTTATCTTCGGATGTTCTCGCGGAAGATAAGACCGATCTTATCACCGCCATTGAAAAAGTAGCGGAAACTGTTGGGGCGGCCGTTGTCTCCATCAAAACCGAAAGGACCGAACACTATCGAGCTTCTCCTTCCTTTTATGGAGATCCTTTTTCCGATGAACTTTTTAAAGGTTTTTTCGAAGACTTTTTTGGGAGTCCTCCAGAATATGAATACAAGTCTTCTGGGTTAGGGTCAGGAGTTATCGTTGATACCAACGGTTATATTTTGACCAATGAGCATGTGGTCCGGGGAGCGGATAAGCTTACGGTGATTCTGCCGGATGGCAGAAGTTTCAGCGGACAATTGAAAGGGACGGATACACAATCCGATTTAGCGGTGGTCAAAATTGATGCCCCAAATCTGCCGGCGGCAAAACTAGGGAACTCGGATCAATTAAAAATTGGACGATGGGTAGTGGCGATCGGCAACCCTTTTGGTCATATCTTAGCGGATTCTCAACCCACTGTCACCTCGGGGGTGATTAGCGCCTTGCACCGCGCTCTCCCTCAAACTGCCCGACGAGATTCGGATTATTCGGATTTAATCCAGACCGATGCCGCCATTAATCCCGGGAATTCCGGTGGGCCCTTGGTGAATCTCGCTGGGGAAGTGATTGGGATTAATGTGGCGATCTTCTCCACTTCCGGGGGTTCTCAGGGAATAGGCTTTGCCATACCGGTCAATTATGCCAAATCCATAGTTGACCATCTCATCCATGGCAAACCTATTGAACACGGTTGGATCGGGGTGAGTATCCAAGATTTGGATTATCGTCTTTCTCAATATTTTCATCTTTCTAATCAGGAAGGAGTTCTGATTGTTAAAGTTTTAGAAGGTGCCCCAGCTAAAAAAGCAGGATTACAAGAAGGAGATATAATCCTATCGATCAATGGGGATAAGATCCACAACAGTGCCCATCTCATCAAATATTTGCGGGGCCTTCCTATTGGCCAAAAGGTTTCGGTAGAAATCCTGCGGGATAAAAAACGGACCACTATTGCTGTTGTCATTGGAAAAAGGCCCGGTCTGGAGGTAGGATACGCGGAATCGCAACCACAAAAACCCCTTGTTATCAAAAGAGAAGAAAAGTGGCGGGGGATAAACGTGGGCAGTATTACCGATGAAATGGTTGCCCGCTTAAGGATCACCAATAAAGAGGGGGTCATCATCACAAACATCGAAAAGAATTCTCCCGCTTATGATGCGGGATTAGTCAAAGGAGATATCATCACCTCCATTAACAACAAAACTATTAACAATCTGGAGGATTTCTACCAAATCATCCAAACCGCCAAAGGCGAATGCTTGATCATTACCCCTAGGGGATATTTTATTATCGCAGAATGACAATAAAATGGGTTTACCGAATCAAGATAAAACGTTGGAAAAGGTCAAAGCGTTTGTTTTTCGACTTTTAAAAATTCGACTAAGAAGTGAAAAGGAGATTATCGATAAGCTCATAAAAAAAATTCCATCCAACGATATAGAAAAAACCTTGAATTATTTTAAAGACCTTAACCTGATTGATGACCGGCAGTTTGCAAAAAAATGGATTTCCTCACGCCTCAACAAATCCTATGGGTTCAAACGGATCAATTATGAGTTAAGACAAAAAGGGATAAACAATGAGATGATCAAGGAGGAATGGGACAAGACAATTGAGGAATATGATCTATCTAAAATTGTGCAAACACTGGCAGAGAAACGATTAAGATTATATCAACATTTAGAAAAACCCAAGGCCAAACGACGGTTACTGGAATACCTCATGCGACGAGGTTTTAACCCTCCCACTGTATACCAAGTGATCAACCGACTATTTAAAAATCAAAATGACCGCGAATGAGATAAGAAAAAAATTCCTAGACTTTTTTGCTTCTAAAAGGCACACGATTGTGGAGAGTGATACTCTCGTTCCCAAGGATGACCCAACGGTCCTTTTTACAACAGCAGGAATGCAGCAGTTCAAGCGACAATTTTTGGGCCGTATCGATCCTGCGATTGGTCGCAAAGCAGCCTCTTCACAGAAATGTTTAAGGACTGATGATCTTGAGAAGGTTGGCAAGACCCCGTATCATCATACCTTTTTTGAGATGCTGGGGAATTTCTCGTTTGGCGATTATTTTAAAGAGGAAGCGATTGAATGGGCGTGGGAGTTTTTAACCAAGGAATTGAAAATCCCGGCCGAAAAATTATGGGTCTCGGTTTACCAGGAAGATGAGGAAGCCCACCAGATTTGGCGGGAAAATATCAAGGTCCCCAGCCGCAGGATCATCAAGCTGGGAGACAAAAGCAATTTCTGGCCGTCCGAGGCCAAGGCCAAAGGGCCTAACGGCCCCTGTGGTCCCTGTTCAGAGATTTTTTATGATTACGGCATTAATCCGAAATGCCCTAAAGGCAAAGACTGTAACCCCGATTGCAGCTGCGGC
Source organism: uncultured Planctomycetales bacterium (assembly GCA_964374105.1). Lineage (GTDB taxonomy): Bacteria > Omnitrophota > Gorgyraeia > Zapsychrales > JANLHA01 > CAYJXI01. The sequence continues at coordinate 65,506 of CAYJXI010000003.1, read as the reverse complement.
CGTTTTACCGAGGTATGGAATTTAGTTTTTACCCAGTTCAACCGCAAAGACGGCGGCATACTCGAACCATTGCCAGCCAAAAATATCGACACCGGTATGGGGTTTGAACGGCTGACCGCAGTTGTCCAAGGCAAAAAAAGCAATTATGCGACAGACTTGTTTACACCAATTATCAAGGCTATCGAAAAGGAGATTGAACAAGGAAGATTTACCCTCGAACTACAGGAGAAATTCATCATTGCTGATCACATCCGGGCAATTGTCTTTGCCATTCACGATGGGGTGATCCCCTCGAATAAAGAACGTGGTTCGGTTATTAAGCGCTTGATTCACGATGCAACAAATTTGGTGATGAGCAAAGGACTTAATGAACCTAGCATCTATAAACTTGTTCCAGTAGTTATGAAAATCATGCAATCTCCATATCCTGAACTGCAAAAAGATTCAAAGACCATTTCTCAATTAGTTCAGAAAACCGAAGAGGCATTTTTATTTATTCGATCACAACGAATTCCTGAATTTGAAGAAAAAATTCGAGAAATAAGAGGAAGCGGTAAATCTTATGATGAGAGAGCAGTGACAGAGAGAATTGGACAAGAGCTTTTTATATACCGAGACACGTACGGCTTACCCTTTCCTACAATGATAGAGACGATTCGAAAAATCCTACCAGTTCATGAACAGGAGACTACTATTCCTAAAGCTATATCTTTTTATGGCGGGCAAATGGCAGAACAACAAAAGCGCTCTCGGGCAACCAGCAAAATGTCTGGCGATGTTTTTACGGAGCCACCCAAAGTTTTTAATATTTCCAAAACAGAGTTTGTTGGCTATACTGAATTTAAAAATAAGGGTAAGATTCTTCGGCTTGTCAAAGATAACACGGAAGTTGAAAAAGTCAAAAAAAGTGATTCGGTCAAAGTCATCTTAGATCGAACACCCTTTTATGCCGAGGCAGGAGGGCAGATCGGAGATTCTGGATTCATAACCGGCCCTCAAGGGAAAATTCGTGTCAAAGATACACAGAAATCTGATGATATCTATTTTCATATAGGGGAAGTCGAAGAAGGACATTTACAAGTCCATGAGGAGATTATGGCAGAAATTGATCAAGACCGCCGCTTATCGATCATGCGCAATCACACCGCCACCCATATTTTACAAGCAGCCTTAAGATCTGCTTTAGGAAGTCATGTGCAACAACAGGGCTCTTTGGTTGCGGAGGATCGATTACGTTTTGACTTCACTCACCCACAGCCATTGACGGAGCAGGAAAAACAGCAGATCGAAGATTATGTGAATTCCCGAATTCTTTGCGGCGATCGGGTGGAAAAGCAAGACATGCCTCTTGAGGAAGCCAGAAAAAGTGGTGCCTTGGCCTTTTTTGCCGAGAAGTACGGGAGGAGGGTGCGGGTCGTTTCTATTAATGGTTACTCCAAAGAGTTCTGCGCTGGAACCCACCTTGATTCAACCGGTCAAATTGGGTTTTTAAAAATCATCAATGAAAGTGCCATTGCTCAAGGAATTCGTCGCATTGAGGCCAAAACTGGGTTGGGGGCTTTATCGTTTGTCAATCAACAAACCCAACAAATTTCCGAGATTGCCAAACTCTTAAAATCCTCACCGGAAGATGTCGTTGATCGTATTGAAAAACAGAATATGCGGGTTAAACAATTGGAAAAGGAATTGGCCAAATACCAATTGGAATCCATTCGGTTAAAGCTTGACCCGATTCTTGACAAGTCCCTGATTATTAGAGATACTAGACTCATTTCTCATGTCTTTGATAATTTGGAAATGGAGATATTAAGGAATATTTCGGATTTGATCAAACAAAAAGTCGAATCATCAGTTATTCTTTTGGGAAGTCGTTGTGATGAGAATGCCTACATTTTATTATCGGTTTCGGATAATTTGGTCAAATCTGGGATTAAGGCTGATTCCCTGATTAAAAGGATTGCTCCCCTCATTGAAGGAAATGGGGGAGGTCGTCCCCAGATGGCCCAGGCCGGCAGTAAACAACCCGCCAAAGTTGAGCAGGCGATCAAACAAGGGATCGTCTTTATCAAAGAACAATTGGGGGCCTTAAAATCATCTTAAAAATATAAAAACCTTCACATGATATGAAAATCCTTAAATTGAATGGCAATGGGATTGTAAAACTCTATAACCGGCATCTCTCTTTCCGAAAAAAGTCAATCGAGGAAAAGGTCCGCAAGATCATTGAAGATGTCAGAAATAATGGAGATGAGGCAGTCATCCGATATACCCTGCGGTTTGATCACGTTAAGCTCGAGCCCAAAGATCTCAAAGTCGCAGAAAATGAAATCAGCGGGGCTTATCAAAATATCACGAGTGATTTTGTCGCCAATCTTAAAACCATCATCAACAATGTCACCTTTTTTTATAAGAATCAAATTAGAAAACCTTGTCGGATTAAAAATGAAGAAGGGATATTGATCAAAGAAAATATTTTGCCCCTGGAATCTGTAGGAATTTATATCCCGGCCGGAACAGCCCCTTTGGTTTCCTCCGTCTACATGACAGCCATTCCGGCTAAAGTGGCCGGGGTTAAAAGGGTTATCATCACCACCCCTCCGGATAAAAATGGGAATATCAATCCTTATATTCTGGCGGTAGCTAATCTCCTTAAGGTCAATGAAGTTTATAAAGTAGGGGGGGCACAGGCGATTGCGGCCTTAGCTTTCGGAACAAAATCCATCCCCAAGGTTGATAAAATCATCGGCCCGGGTAATATTTATGTGACCGAGGCCAAGAGGCAGCTTTTTGGTTATGTGGATATCGATATGCTGGCCGGACCAACGGAACTGGTTGTGATTGCCAATCGCCACAGCAATCCCGAATATGTCATTGCCGATCTAGAGGCTCAAATGGAACATATGGGAGGGTTATCCATTCTGATTACCAACTCCAAACCTTTAATCCGCCAGGTTAGAAAAAGGGTCCAAAATGGTTATATCATTTTTGCCCCAAATATGGATGAGGCAATCGATATCGTCAATAATATTGCGCCAGAGCATTTACAGATTTTAACGAACAATCCGTTAAGTGTGGCCAAAAAGGTAAGGAATGCCGGCGCGATTTTCTTAGGGCCATTCAGCCCGACCGCCTTAGGCGATTACGCGGCTGGCCCGAGCCATGTCCTGCCGACATTAGGAACGGCGCGGTTTTTCTCAGGGCTTAGTGTATCGCATTTTATGAAGACCAGCCATGTCATTTCTTATTCCAAAAAGGCATTGGAGAAAGTGCGCGGGCCTATTGATAAGGTGGCTTTAATCGAGGGACTAAAAAAACATTCGGACTCGATCCATATAAGATTTACATAATTATTGAAAGGGAAATCTCATGAGTGGCAAAAAACCTCGAAAAGGACCGATTAAGCGTATAACTAAAGAGACCCAAGTTACTGGTCATTTAAACATTGATGGCCAGGGGAAAACAAATATAGTAACTCCGATTGGTATTCTTTCGCATATGCTAGAGTTGTTTGCCTTCCATGGTTTTTTTGATATTACTCTTAAGGCCAAAGGCGACACCCATATTGATATTCATCACACCAATGAGGACATTGGCATTGCCCTCGGTAAGGCGTTTAAACAGGCGTTAGGGGAAAAGGAAGGGATCAAGCGGTTTGGCTCCGGCTTTACACCAATGGAAAACACGTTGGGCCACACCGTTGTTGATATTAGCGGCCGCGGGCATTTAAAAATTTCTTTTGGTGAGGCTCCGGTGATTAGAGTTGCTTTAGATAGTGAGGATGGTTACACCTTCCAGCATCTTGAGCACTTTCTTGATTCATTCGCCAAGAACCTTGGGGCCAATGTTATTGTCACAATACAGAATCCAACAAGCTCTGCCGATTTACACACAGTCATGGAAACTGTCTTTAAGTCCTTTGGTCTTGCCTTAGATCAAGCCACACAGATCGATCCCCGGCGAAAAGGGATTCCTTCGACAAAAGGGATTATTGATTAACACAGGTCACCCCGGCCCGACAGAGCTGAAAGGCGGGGCGGGCAAGTCACATGTCACAAGACACACGTTAGAGGAGTTGATTCAGGGATTTTACTTGTGACATGTGTCATGTGACCTTGTGACATTGATAAACATGATTGCCATCATCGACTACGGTATGGGAAATTTAAGGAGTGTACAGAAGGCTTTAGAAAAGGTCGGGGCCCAAACCTTAATTACCCAAAAACCGGAGGATATTAAAAGAGCCGACAAGGTCGTCTTGCCGGGAGTGGGAGCGATTAAACCCGCGATCGAAAGATTAAGGGAATTAAATTTGACTGCCCTCATCAAAGAAACCATAAAATCCAGGAAACCCTTTTTAGGGATCTGTCTTGGCTTACAGCTTCTTTTTGAGACCAGTGAAGAAGGCGGGTCGGTAGAAGGCTTAGGTGTTTTGCCGGGAGTTGTCCAGCAATTTAAAGCCTTGAAGGTCCCGCATATGGGGTGGAATCAGATCGATATTGTTAAAAAAGATTGTCGTCTGTTTAAAGGAATCCCAAACCAGACCAATGTTTACTTTTGTCACTCGTATTACGTTAAGCCCCAAGAAAAGGATCTATCAGCAACTTTAACAAAATATGGAGTGGAATTTACCTCCGCCGTTTGCAAAGAAAATATTTTTGCTGTTCAGTTTCACCCAGAGAAAAGTCAGACCGTGGGTTTGAAGATCCTTAAAAATTTTGTTGAGCTAAAGACATGATCCTTATCCCCGCGATTGATATCAAAGACGGAAAAGTTGTCCGTCTGGTACAAGGCCGGTTTGATCAGGTGAAGGTTTATTCTAACGACCCTGTTGAGGTAGCTAAAAAATGGAAAGACCAAGGGGCCCAATGGTTACATATTGTGGATTTAGATGGGGCACAGACAGGTAAGTTAAAACACCTGGATATTATTAAAAAAATTAAAGAAAAAGTTAAGATTTCAGTTCAGACTGGTGGAGGTATTCGTTCGCAACTCGTCATAAGATCAGTTTTAGATACAAGTACGCGTATTGAACGTGTTATTATTGGAACACGAGTAATCCATTATCGAAAAGATTCAATTCAACAAGATCATCGATTCCTAAAAAGAATCCTAAAAGAATGGAAAGAGCGTATTGCCGTCAGCATAGATTGTTCAGGTGGTTATGTAGCTTACCGAGGATGGACTGAAATAACCAAAATTAAAGGTGCTGACTTAGCCAGAAAATTTGCAGAGTATGGTCTACAAACCATCATTTATACCGACATCACCCGTGATGGGACGCTTCAGGGTCCAAACTTTGAAGGGTTGACAGAAATTTTAGATGCGGTCAACATCAATGTCATTGCCTCTGGCGGGATCTCCTCTCTCCAAGATGTAGAGAAGCTAGTGAGCGTTAGTAGAGAATACAAGCATCTCATTGGTGCGATCACAGGAAAAGCGATTTATGAAGGGAAATTAGATTTTGAAAAAGCGATGAAGTTATGCTCACAAAAAGAATAATCCCGTGTTTAGATGTCAAAGACGGCCGGGTCGTTAAGGGGGTTAATTTTATCAAACTGCGCGATGCCGGGGATCCCGCCTTGATTGCCGAAGGATATGATCAGAACTTGGCGGATGAGATTGTTTTCCTTGATATCACGGCCAGTCATGAGAGGAGAGCGATTCTCCTAGATGTCGTCACAAAAACCGCAGAAAAAGTCTTTATGCCATTAACCGTGGGAGGGGGAATCCGCGATCTTAGCGATATCCGGGAACTTTTGAATGCCGGGGCAGATAAGGTGTCGATTAATTCCGCCGCGGTTAAAAATCCGCAATTGATCAAAGAGGCCGCCCAGCGTTTTGGCAGTCAATGCATTGTTGTTGCTATCGATGCAAAAAAAAATAAAAACTCTTGGGATGTCTATATCAACGGTGGCCGGATCAAAACCGATAAAGAGGCCGTCCGCTGGGCCAAGGAAGCCGCAACGCTGGGGGCCGGAGAAATCCTCTTAACCAGTATGGATTACGATGGGACGAAGAATGGTTATGATCTTCCCTTAACCCAAGCCGTCTGCCAGACCATCAATATCCCGGTCATCGCCTCCGGAGGGGCAGGGACATTGGAAGATTTTTATGAAGTTCTGACAAAGACTGGTGCCGATGCCGCTTTGGCGGCCTCTGTTTTTCATTATGGGGAATTGTCCGTTCAAGGTGTCAAAGACTATTTAAAAGGAAGAAAGGTCAGTGTCCGTTTATGAATAAACTCGAGACAATCGAAATTACACCCAAGACACTTAATCGTTTACGATTCGATAAGGATGGATTAATCCCCGCGATCATTCAGGATGACAAAACAAAAGAGGTCCTGATGATGGCTTATATGAATCTGGCTTCTCTCAAACAGACCCTGAAATTAGGCAAAACCTGCTTCTGGTCACGATCCCGAAAGAAATTTTGGGTCAAGGGAGAAACCAGCGGCCACTTTCAATTTGTGAAGAGTATTTCCTATGATTGCGATTGTGATTCCCTTCTCATCAAGGTCAGGCAAATCGGAGCGGCATGCCATACCTTTAACAAAAGCTGTTATTACCGAACAATCAAAAAGGATAAGAAAAAGTGAACGTTTTTCCCTCTCAGGAGGAATTTTGTCAACTGACAAAAAAAGGCAACTTAATTCCGATCTATAAAGAGATCCTGGATGATTGGAATACCCCTGTATCCACGTATTCTAAAATCGCCAGTCATTCTCGTTATTCCTTTTTACTGGAATCAGTGGAAGGGGAAGAGAAAATTGCCCGATTCTCCTTTTTGGCAACGGATCCTATCCTTTTGATTCAAGCCAAAGAAAAAATACTAGAAATAATCCATTTCAAAAAGGGACAAAAAAAAGAGATTAAAATCATTAAGGATACACCTTTTCCTTATCTTCGCCAAATCCTGTCTCAATACCAATTTGTTAATATCAAAGGACTGCCACGATTTTGCGGCGGGCTGGTGGGGTATCTCAGCTATGACATTGTAAGATTCTTTGAAAAATTACCTCATCCACCCCAAGATGATCTTCATCTGCCGGATCTGGTGTTGATTCAAGCCAATGATTTGGTGATCTTTGATCATATGAACCACAATATCAAGGTCGTTAGCTGTGTTAAGGTCAATTCCCAAATGACAAAAAAAGAATTGATTTCCGCATACGTAAGGGCTCTGCAACAAATTGATAAAATTGTTGCTAAAATTAATAAACCTTCTAAAATGTTTAATAAAAAACCAAACCTTAAACATCCCCATAAGGTTCGGTCGAACTTTAGTCGCAAACAGTTTGAACATATCGTCAAAGAAGCTAAGAAAAAAATTCGTCGCGGCGATATCATTCAAACGGTTCTTTCTCAACGATTCGAGATTAAACTCAAAACAGATCCCTTTAACGTTTATAGAATGTTAAGATCCCTTAACCCATCTCCTTACATGTATTTCTTAAATTTTGATGATCTTAAGGTTGTTGGATCTTCTCCTGAGCTTTTGGTGCGTTGTGAAGGAAGGGTTGTCGAAACACGACCTATCGCCGGAACCCGGCCGCGGGGAAAAGATGAAAAAGAAGATGAACTCTTAAGCAAAGATCTTTTGACGGATCCCAAAGAAAAGGCTGAACACATTATGCTTGTTGATTTAGGAAGAAATGATTTAGGGCGGGTATGCCAACAAGGGTCCATTCAAGTTTCTGAATTTATGGCGATTGAGAAATACTCCCATGTCATGCACATTGTCAGTAATGTCAAAGGGATCCTTAAAAAAGGGAAAGATGCTTTTGATGTCTTACAGGCGGCCTTTCCTGCCGGGACAGTTTCCGGCGCTCCTAAAATCCGGGCGATGGAGATTATTGATGAGTTAGAAAATGTCTCCCGCGGTCCTTACGCCGGATGTATCGGATATTTTAGCTTTTCTGGGAATTTAGATACATGCATTACCATCCGAACAATTGTTATCAGGGAGAATAAAGCTTATATTCAGGCCGGAGCAGGCATTGTGGCCGATTCGATCCCGCAAAAGGAATATTGGGAAACGGTCAATAAAGCCCAGGCGCAAATTTTAGCCATTGAAAAAGCGCAGAATGAATACAATTAAAAGCTATCCGCTATCAGTAGGGGCACGGCATGCCGTGCCCCTACTTAAAGATTTTCTGATGGCTGATAGCTCACCATAAGGAGGAAATATCATGGAAGTACGTATTCGAATGCAAAAACCGGGCCAATCGTCCTCAAAACGAAATAACTATCGTATCGTTGCCATAAGTCGAGCTTCCGCAAGGCAAACTCGGATTTTAGATATCCTCGGTTATTATGATCCGGCAAAAAAACCGGCACATTTTTCCTATAATGAAGAGAAATTGGAAAAATGGCTGAAACGCGGAGCGCAAATGAGTGATACAGTTCGGTCACTCGTCAAAAGAAACAAAAAAGCCCAAAAAGCTTAAATTGGATTTAAAAGTGATGAATTAAAATCTAAGGATCAACCCATGCCTCAGCAATCCTCAGCATATATTCTCTTTCAACTATTTCCATTCATTTTAATTATCTTTGTGTTTTATTTATTGGTATGGAAACCTGAAAAAGTTAAACAGCAAAAGCACAAAGAAAAAATTGCCAATTTACAGAAAAATGATCAAATCATCACTACTGGCGGAATCCATGGGACGGTTGTTAATATAAAACCAACGACCATCCTTATCCGGGTGGATGATAATGTAAAGATTGAAATAGATAAGGATGCGGTGGCGGTCATTAAGGATAAGAAAGATCAAACAAGTTAAAACCGGAACTTAAGTATTAGCGCCGTGTGCGACTTTTAAAGGTTACGTATGTTAAATGAGGTTAAAAAGGTTCCCAAGGTTACCTTTCCAAGGTTGTCTTAAGCTTAATTCAGGTTGCTTATAACCTCAAATAACCTAAAAGTTGCACACAATGTTAAGTATTAAACCCTAACCAAAGAGTAAAACGATGAGTCAAAATTTACGGTGGAGAATCCTTGTTGTTCTCCTTGTTCTTGTGGCTTCGTTATATTTTTCTTTTCCTTTGGAGGAAAAAATTAACCTAGGCCTTGATCTTAAAGGTGGAATGCACCTTATTTTAAAAGTAGAAACTGAAAAATTAGAAGCCAATGCCCGAACGGACGCCGTTATTCGGGCTATCGAGATATTGCGAAATCGTATTGATGGGTTAGGAGTGGGAGAAACCGTTATCCAAAGACAGGGAGAAGATCAAATCATTGTCCAACTTCCCGGCATTACTGATCGAGAGGCCGCCCTGACAATGATTGGAAAGGTTGCCCAGCTTAATTTTCATCTTGTCAATGATAACCCCCAAATGTTTAAAGAGGCCCTGGAAGGAAAAATGCCCCAGGGGTTTGAATTGAAATATTCCAAAGATGATAATGAACCCATTCTTATCGAATCCCAGCCAGCATTAAAGGGTGATACCATTGCCGATGCCCGAGTCGATTTTGATTCCGCAGGTTTAATGGAACCTAAGATATCCCTAAGTTTCAATTCTAAAGGGGCAGATAAATTTTCCGAAATCACCCGTAAACACACCAAGGAACGCCTGGCGATCGTTCTTGATGGAGAAGTTCTCTCAGCTCCGGAGATTCGCGAACCTATTTTAAGCGGTCAAGGCGAAATCACCGGCCAGTTCACTTACGAAAAGGCATCGTTGTTAGCCCTTTCCTTAAGATCCGGTTCCCTGCCGGCTCCGATGACGATCCAGGAAGAGCGAACCATTGGCCCCCTTTTGGGAAAAGATTCAATTAATGCCGGGATAATGGCGACCATCGTTGGGATTGCCTTAGTGTTGGGATTTATGATTATTTATTATTTGACAGCGGGTGTTATTGCAGACATAGCCCTTATTTTCAATCTTTTTATGATTTTGGGAACAATGGGATTACTGAAAATCCTTTTACCGAATTCCCAAGTGACCTTAACACTTCCGGGAATTGCCGGGATCATTTTAACGTTAGGTATGGCGGTTGATGCCAATGTGCTGATTAATGAACGTATCCGGGAAGAAATCCGTATCGGTCGACCTCTGCATGCCGCCATTAGCAGCGGGTACTCCAAAGCCTTCAGTGCGATCATTGATTCCAATATCACGACCTTGGTAGCCGCCTTTATGCTGTTTCAATTCGGCTCGGGTCCCATCAAAGGGTTTGCGGTTACACTGACAATAGGACTGACAGTAAGTTTATTCACCGCGCTTTATGTGACCAGGACGATTTTCTTAATTTTACTTGATTTAAACCTCCTTAAATCGTTACCCATGCTGCAATTTTTTGCTGACACAAAATTTAACTTTATTGCCATACGACGGATTTGCTTTATATTATCTATTCTTATTATTGCCGCAGGACTCACCTCCTTAATCACAAAAGGAGATAAGGCCTATGGAATTGATTTTGCCGGTGGGCAAATCCAAGAATATCGATTTAAACAGCCGATCTCTACCGAAGAATTACGAAATATTCTTAAAGAGATAGGCTGGGAGAGTGCCATCATTCAACGATTCAACCAAGAACCAGAAAATGTCATTATCCGAACCGGTGAGGATAGCTATGATTCCGTAGTCAAGGCCCTCAAAGAAAGAATTCCGAATAACGAATTTGAGGTTCTGCGTGTGGAAAGAGTTGGCCCTATAGTGGGCAAGGCTTTAAGACAAAGGGCTCTGTTTGCGATTATTTTTGCGATGATCGGAATTTTGATTTATGTGGGAATTCGGTTTAAACACTTTGATTTTGCCGCCGCTGGTGTGATTGCCCTTGTCCACGATGTGATTGTGGCTTTAGGTGTGTTGGTCATGTTGGGCAGAGAGGTGGATCTCTTAGTCATCACCGCCCTTTTAACGATTGCTGGTTATTCAATCAATGACACGATCGTTATTTATGACCGCATTAGAGAAAATCTGAATCGGTTCAGAAAAATGGACTTAGGGGAAATCATTAACTTAAGTGTGAACCAAACCTTGGGAAGGACATTTTTAACGACCTTTGCCACCTTACTGGTTGTTGTGTCCTTATATTTTTTGGGTGGGGAGGTCTTAAATAGCTTTGCCTTGTGCCTTATTATTGGTTTTATCTCAGGAACCTATTCGACGATTTTTATTGCCTCCCCATTAGTTTTAGCCTGGCAGAAAAAATGAGGGTATGTTTGAGTCTTTAAAATTCTATGTTGATCAGAGCATCGACATCGATGAAATTACCAACAATCTCCTTGCCTACCAATACCAAAGGGTCAGATCGGTTTTAAAAGTCGGAGATTTCTGCCAGCGAGGCGAAGTCATTGATATTTTCCCAATCAATTTCGATAATCCCATCCGCATTGCCTTAGATGAAGATAAAATCCGTTCCATCGCCAGCTTTAATATGCGATCCGGCAAGGCGATCTGGCAACACAAGATTGTTTTGATCCTTCCCCTCAAATCCCAAGATTCAACTATTTTTAGCCTCCAAACTCCACTGAAAAATTTTATCGATATAAAAAAGGGCGATTATGTTGTTCATAACACTCATGGCATTGGAAAATTTCTAGGGATCAAACGTTTCTCGATTCAAAATAAAGAACGGGATCATTTGGTCATTGAATACAAGGATGGAGATAAACTCTATGTTCCCGAACATGACATTCACTTGGTGCAGAAGTATGTGAGTTTTACCAAAAAACCTCCTCGTCTTTATAAATTAGGATCGCAAGAATGGAGGCGGATTTGTGCGCAAATTCAAAAAAAGTTGCAAAGGCTTGCCGCGGAACTTTTACATTTACAGAGCCTGCGAACAAGTTTAAAAGGGTTTCAATTTTCTAAAGATACCCCTTGGCAGGCTGAGTTTGAGAAGACATTCCCTTTTAAGGAAACCCCGGATCAGATCCGATCCACCCAAGAAGTCAAAGTCGATATGGAATCCGATCATCCCATGGATCGGCTCCTTTGTGGAGATGTGGGTTTTGGCAAGACCGAGGTAGCCTTAAGAGCCATCTTTAAGACGATCATGGACCATAAACAAGTTGCAGTCCTTGTACCAACGACAATTCTTGCCGAGCAGCATTTTTATAACTTCACTAACCGCATGAAAGATTTTCCCGTACAAATTGCCATGCTCAGCCGTTTCCGCAGTCAAGAGGAACAAAAGAAAATCATCCAAGGGCTCAAAAAGGGGACCGTGGATGTTGTGATTGGAACTCATCGGCTGTTATCCAAGGATATTGACTTTAAAGACTTAGGTCTTATAGTCATTGACGAAGAACAGCGCTTTGGAGTCCGTGCCAAAGAGAAGTTGAAACACTTTAAACTTCTCGTAGATGTCCTGACCATGACCGCCACCCCTATCCCACGGACTCTTTACCTGGCCCTTTCCGGAGCCAAGGATATGTCTGTCATCTCAACTCCCCCGCAAAATCGCATTCCGGTGGTGACTCATATCGTTGAATTTGATGAGGATCTTATTCAGCAGTCCGTTGACCGAGAACTTAAGAGAAGAGGGCAGGTTTTTTTTTTACACAACCGAGTTGAAGATATTGATAAAATTGCTAAAATATTACAACGTCTTATTCCTGATGGTAGAATGGCTTGTGCTCATGGCCAGTTACCTTCGCGCGAGCTGGAAATTATTATGTTGAAATTTTTAAAAAATGAAATTGACGTCTTGGTTTGCACAACCATCATTGGATCAGGGATCGATATCCCCAATGCCAACACCTTAATCATCAATGATGCTCACCGCTTTGGGTTAGCTGAACTTCATCAATTGCGGGGACGAGTCGGGAGATTTAGTAATCAGGCTTACGCTTATTTTATGGTGCCACCTCACTTGGGATTATCCAAATTGGCAAAGTCAAGACTAAAAACTTTGGAAAAATACAGTGAATTGGGGGCGGGGTTTCAAATTGCCTTTGAAGATCTGCAAATCCGGGGAGCAGGGAATCTCTTAGGGAAAGAACAGAGTGGTTATATCAATACGGTGGGGTTTGATCTCTATTGTCGTCTCTTGAAGCATTCCATTGAACACCTCAGGGCCTCCCTGGAAAAAATCAGGATCAACAAATCATAGCTTACAGATGATTCCTCTCCTCCCAACGACTTGAAGGAGTTATGATGAAAAAGAGTTATCTTTTAATTTTACACTTTATCTTTGTTATGAATTCCCTCTGTGGGAGTTCTTGGGCCATTGAAGATGGAATTATCGCTATTGTTAATGAGGATGTCATTACTTTACAAGATTTTAAAGATTATTTGAATGCGGCCTATATTCAAATGAAGTTAGAAGGTCGAAGCCCTTCCCAGATCCAAAACATTATGTCCCAGCTAGAAATGAATGGTATTCATCAACTGATCGAAGATAAGCTGATTATTAGTGATGCAAAGAAAAGGGGGTTGGAGCTCAGAGAAGAAGCCATCAGTAAAAAAATGGAGGAGATCAAAGCTAAGTATCCCTCCGAGCAAGATTTCCTTAACGCCTTATTAGCAGATGGAGCAACCATCACGGATTTAAAAAACAAAATCCGAGACCAATTGCAAGTCAATTATGCTATTGAAACTGAAGTCAAATCGAAAATTTTTATCAATCCTCAAGAAGTGACAGACTATTATAAAGAACATTTTGAAAACTATCAGAAAAAAGAACGTGTCCATTTGGAATCGATCTTTGTCTCTAAATCCCGGGATCCAGAACTTGCCAAAATCAAGATCACTCAGGCTTTGAATCTCATCAAAAAAGGCAAAGATTTTGAAAAAGTCGCTAAGCAATTATCGGAAGCCCCATCCATCGGGATCATTGAAAAAGGACAAATGCTTCCCTTGATAGAAAATGTTATTTTTAAACTGAAGGAGGGAAATTCCTCTGATATCATTGAGATCGAAAAAGGTTTTTATCTCTTTAAGGTCAAAAAGAAATTGCCCGAAGAGATCGCCTCTTTGGAAGAAACGAAAGATGAAATTTATAATATTCTGTATCGGGAAAAATTTAAAAAGCGATTCCGTGATTGGTTAGAAAAATTAAAAAAGAATGCTTTTATTGAAATTAAGAATTAATTTTTTAAGCAAGTTGTCTTATGTCAACCTTCCCTCAATCAAAACCATGTGTGGGCATTACCATCGGTGATCCGGCCGGAATTGGTCCTGAGGTTATAGCCAAATCCTTGCAGTCAGATTCGATTAAAAGATTAGGGTCCTATAAAATAATCGGAGATAAAGATCTTTTACCATTTAAAATTTTCAAAGGCAGCCGTTGTTCTTTGATAGATTTAAATCAGTCCCTCAAGGGAAAATTCAAAATGGGTCACCCCAACCGGTTTAGTGCACGCGCCTCTTTAAATTATCTTAACAAGGCTATTGATCTATTGAAAATAAAGGAAATTGACTGCTTAGTGACTGCTCCGGTTTCTAAAGAAGCCATCTCTTCTTTGGGAGAGCGATTTGAAGGACACACAGAATATTTAGCCAAGGCTTTTGGTGTTCAGGAATATGAGATGATGTTTATCAGCCCAAAATTACGCACGATCATCGTCACTCGTCACATTCCTCTTAAAGATGTAAGCCAGACTATTACTCCCCGAAAAGTTTATCAAACAATTTGTTTGGCAGAAAAGGCTTTAAAGCGTTATTTTAGAATCAGAAAGCCCAGGGTTGCGATATGTGGGATCAATCCTCATGCCGGAGAGGGAGGTACAATGGGTCATGAAGAAAAAACCCAAATCATACCTGCCGTCCATAAAGCACAACAAGAGGGGATGGATGTTCTGGGGCCTTTGGCCAGTGACACAATTTTTATTCCACATGTTGCCCAAAAATTTGCCTGTATTATTGCTATGTACCATGATCAGGGCCTCATCCCCATCAAAACCCAATATTTTGGTAAAACGGTCAATCTAACGATAGGTCTTCCCTTTATTCGAACATCTCCGGCCCATGGCCCTGCCTTTGATATTGCCGGACAAAATAAGGCTGATCCTTCTTCCATGAGTGAGGCCATCAGATTGGCTTGTCAATTGTCAAAGATTCCTAAAGACAGGCTTCTTTTCTAGCCAAGTTCATTCATAATCGATGAAAAAAAATATTATAAAGTCCTTTCCTTTTCTTTCCCCTAAAAAGCATTTAAGCCAACATTTTTTGATTGAAGCAAAAATTAAAGAACGTATGATCGCTTCATGTCATCTGACTAAACAAGATATTGTTTTGGAAATCGGTCCGGGATTAGGTGCCTTGACCCAAGAAATCATCAAGCGAGTCAAACACCTTTACACAGTTGAATCGGACCCCCTCCTTTATGAAAAACTCGCTCAACAATTGAGTCAAGACAATCTCACTATGTTTTGTGAAGATTTTCTCAAAATCAATTTTAAAACTTTACCTTTATTGACAAAAATCATAGGAAATCTTCCTTATCATATTTCCACTCCCATCTTAGAAAAATTGATCCGGAATCGTGACCGACTTAAGGAAGCCTTTTTAACCGTTCAATTAGAATTTGCCCAACGTTTGGTGGCTCCGGTGAATTCCAAGGACTACGGGGCTTTGACTTGTTTTGTTCAGTATTACGCTGATGTTTCCATTCTATTTAAAATTTCCGCTCTTTCGTTTCGTCCAATTCCTAAAGTCAATTCCTGTTTTATCCATTTGAATTTTCTTCCTCCCGCATTTCCGGCTCAGAATGAAGATTATCTTTCTCAAATCATTCAGCAGGCCTTCGTTTTACGTAGAAAGAAAATTGTCAATTCCCTTTCCTTATTAATTGGGAAGGGGAAACTCTTGGAAATATTAAATCATTTAAAAATTAATGAAAATTTAAGAGCAGAAAATTTAACTTTGAAAAATTACATCGATATTGCGAATAGGTCCTTCCAGGGGAGGGAGAGAAGGGAAAAAACATCATCGCCAGATTAATTGCTGCTATTCCAACCCTTAAACCAATGCTTAATCACATCTTCTTTTTTAATTTCAAAAGCATATTTCAGGATCAATTCTTGGTCCTTTTCATTGGTATTATAAAAACTAATACCAACTAAATGTTCATTCCCTTGTACCTTGGTCCAAGCGATGTGTCCTTGAACTTCGATATACTTATCATCATTCAAATAAATTGTTAACTTGATTTTTTTATTTTTAGGAAGGCGTTCCGGAGTTAGAAGACAGGCTCCGGCACAACTGATATCCTTACTTTGGCATTCGCGGACCTTGGACTCATCATTAAATTTATAGAGGATACGATTTTGAACTTCCCAGCGAGGTAAATATCGATTATCGCTACCGGAATCCTTCGGAGGTTGGCCAGTTTGATCGCTGCTTTCTGAGGATTGGGCAAACATAACTTATTTCTCCCTAAATGATTATGTTAGAATTGGAGCGAAAAAACCTAAGTTCTGGCCAAAAAAAAAGGCCACCAGAATTTTCACATTCTTTCTCCGTGGCCAGTTTAAATATAGCATATTCATAATAGTGATGCAAGGAATGATTATAAAATTTTTGTATCGCTTAAACAATAAAAATAGGGAGTATTGCTTGACACAATTCTTATCGAATGATAAAAGTATTGCTAGTTTTTATCGTCCGATTTCCTGGATATCCTTAATAGCAAACATCATTTTTCTGTACTTCTTTTATGGATAAACGAATTTATTATCATGATACTGATGCCGGAGGAGTGGTCTACTACGGAAATTATCTCAAATATTTAGAAGAGGCTAGAACAGAATTCCTGGAAAAAAAAGGATTAAGTGTACAACACTTTCAGCAAAGAGGGTTAATTTATGCGGTCAGAAAATGCACAATCCAATACCTTAGTCCGGCAAAATACGGGGACATTCTATTTTGTGAGGCCAAATTAATTAAAGTGACCGCCGCCCAGATATTTTTTGAGCAGAGTATTTATAACAAACGCTCAGGAAACCTTATCGTTCAAGCAGAAGTAAGTCTAGCCTGCCTCAATAAAAAATTTAAACCAGTCCCGATCCCGGAAGATCTGAAAATTCTTCTTATGAATAGTTAAATCTTGTCACACCTATTCTTTGATGGTAATATAAGGACTTCAAATTTGGTTAATATTATTAGAAAATTTAATACTAGCCTATGATCTCAAAGAATAATGTCAAGTATATTTCTCACCTAGCCCGGATTAATTTAGAGGAGAATGAATTAGAAGCATTAACGACCGATCTTGAGGAAATACTTAATTATATTGAGAAGTTAAAAAAGCTCGATGTCAGTGGGATTGAGCCAACCAGTCACGTTTTACCCCTTCAGAATGTTTTCCGTGAGGATAAAAGAAAACCTTCATTAAATCAAGGAGCGGTTTTGAAAATGGGGAGTGCTCAGGCTAAAGGGTTCTTTCAAGTTCCTCAAGTCATTGAATAGGATCGAACTATGAATCTCAATGAAATCACCGCTCATGAACTTCTTGATCTCTTAAAACAAGATAAGGTCTCAGTCCAAGATATTTATCAATCCATCACGGAAAAGATAAAACAAACTGATCATAAAATTAAAGCTTATGTGAGATTAAATACAGAAAATAATTTTTCTAAATTACAGGATGGGGGACCCTATCCCATTCCCATTGCGATAAAAGATAATTTATGTATCAAGGACATGGAGACAACTTGTTGTTCACGAATTTTAAAAGGTTTTAAGCCTCCCTATGATGCAACGGTTATAGAAAAACTCAAAACGAGTGGGGCAATTTTTCTTGGTCATACTAATATGGATGAGTTTGCTTTTGGTTCCTCTACCGAAAATTCTTGTTATGGGCCAACGCATAATCCTTGGAATACGGAATATGTTCCCGGGGGTTCTTCCGGTGGTTCAGCGGCTGCTGTTTGTGCCCACGAAGCCATCTGGGCCTTGGGTTCGGATACAGGAGGGTCTATTCGGCAACCCGCCTCGTTTTGTGGAGTTGTTGGGGTTAAACCCACTTACGGACGGGTTTCTCGTTATGGTTTGGTCGCTTTTGCCTCAAGCCTCGATCAAATTGGACCCATTACCAAAGATGTGACCGATAGTGCTCTTCTTTTAAAAATCATCGCAGGACATGATGAAAGAGATTCCACTTCTGTTAATCAACCAGCTGCTGATTATACCCAGTCTTTAATCAAGGACGTAAAGGGATTAATAATTGGAATCCCGAAAGAATATTTTATAGATGGCCTGGACAAGGAGGTCAAAGAAGCCATTGAATCCGCAATTGAAGTATTTAAAAAACAAGGGGCCCAGTTTAAAGAGATTTCTTTGCCTCATACCGAATATTGTGTGGCCACCTATTATATCATTGCCACCGCTGAGGCCAGTTCGAATCTCGCCCGTTATGATGGTGTTCAATATGGTCTACGTTGTCAACCAACAAAAAATCGCTTTTCCTCCCTGGTAGACATGTATGAAGAAACTCGGGATACTGGATTTGGGAATGAAGCCAAACGCCGCATTATGCTAGGGACATATTCTTTATCCTCCGGTTATTACGATGCCTACTATTTACAAGCTCAGAAGGTGAGGACCTTAATCAAAAAAGATTTTGATAAAGTTTTTGAAGAGTTTGATGCCATTTTTACACCCACATCACCTACCCCTGCCTTTCGATTAGGTGAAAAAATCAACGATCCTCTTGCCATGTACCTTTCTGATATTTATACAATCTCGGTGAATTTGAGTGGAGTTCCCGCCATATCGGTTCCTTGCGGCTTTTCTAAAAAGGGGTTACCTATCGGACTACAAATCATCACTAAACCTTTTAATGAAGAACTGATGTTTAGGATTGCCTACACATATGAACAATGTACCGATTGGCACAAATATAAGGCAAAAATATAATTGATGGCTATGTTAAAAAATACAATTGATCAGAAACTTGAGACAGTGATCGGATTAGAGGTCCATTTGCAGTTTAACACTAAAACCAAAATTTTCTGTGGCTGTGCCAATGAATTTGGGCAAGAACCCAATAGCCAAACTTGTCCGGTTTGTTTAGGACTCCCTGGGAGTCTACCTGTTCTCAATCAAACCGCTCTCTTTTATGCTATTAAAGTATCTTTGGCTTTGAATAGCCGGGTAAATCCAAAGATAAAATTTGACCGAAAGAATTACTATTATCCCGATCTTCCCAAAGGATACCAAATTTCCCAGTACGATCTTCCCATTGCTTGCGATGGGTCTTTGCTGGTTCCCACCCCAGAAGGACCAAAAAAAATCAGAATCAAACGGGCTCACTTGGAAGAGGACGCAGGAAAACTTATCCATGATCCTCAAGCAAAATGTAGTTTGGTTGATTACAACCGTACCGGCACACCCCTCCTGGAGATTGTCACGGAACCAGATATCCGCTCTCCCCAGGAAGCTTATGATTATTTGACAACACTCAAACTCAACCTGCAATACCTTCAGGTATCAGATTGTGACATGGAAAAAGGGAGTTTGCGCTGTGATGCTAACATTTCTGTCCGGGAAAAAGGAGAGAGCAAACTGGGGACCAAAACTGAGTTAAAAAATATGAATTCCTTCAAAGCGGTCAAATCCGCTCTGGAATATGAAGAACAACGGCATCGAAAACTTATCCTGGCTCGCGAACGAATCAATCAAGAGACACGCCTTTGGGATGAGAAATCCCAAACCACCATTCCTATGCGCAGTAAAGAAGAAGCTCATGATTATCGTTATTTTCCTGAACCTGACCTTGTGCCATTTATCTTAAATCATAAATCCATTGAGGATATCCGACAATCCTTACCCGAATTACCAGCTCAAAAACTGAAACGTTTGCAAGATCAATACAAATTGATCGATTATGATGCCCAAATCCTCATTCAAGATCAACAAATCGCAGATTTATTTGAAAAATGCACAAAACTTTATCCTGAAACTAAAAAAATCTGCAACTGGATTATCGGGCCCCTGCAGCAAGAATTAAATTCCCGAAAAAAATCCTTAAATGAATTAAAACTCGATGAAAACGTATTCACCGATCTTATCGCAAAGGTGGAAAAAGGGGTTGTCAGTAATTTAGTTGGGAAGGACATCCTTGCTACGATTATTGATACGGGAAAGACTGCCAATGAGATTATTCAAGAAAAAGGGCTATCCCAAATTTCTGATGAGGAGACCCTAGAGAAGATCATTGCAGAAGTTTTAAATCAACACGAACCTATTGTGGAACAAATCAAACAAGGTAAAGAATCTGCCTTAGGCTTTCTCATTGGCCAGACCATGCGCAAATCGGAAGGGAAAGCCAATCCTAAAAAGGTAGGAGAAATTATCAAAAGGAGGCTTAAAGCATGAGTAAAAAAATCTTCTGTTTTCTGCTCGTTATTTTTTTGATTCTATCACTTGGGACCATTGCTATTTCTCAATTAGATAAATCCGCGATTGACGATTTGTATTCCCAGATTGAACTCTTCAGTTATGGTCTGACGACCATTCAATCGGAATACGTTGATGAAAAGACTCCCAAGGAATTGATTTACGGATCTTTAAGAGGGATGTTAGCTTCTTTAGATCCTCATAGCCAGTTTCTGGATCCAGAAGAATACAAGGATCTCAAAACGGAAACCCAAGGGAAATTTGGCGGCCTGGGAATTGAAATTTCCATTCGCGATGGATTATTAACTGTCATTACCCCTCTGGAAGATACCCCCGCCTGGAAGGCTGGGATCAAGGCCGGGGATCGAATCGTAAAAATTGAGAATGAGCTAACCAAAGATTTAACTTTAAGTGAGGCCGTCAAAAGACTGCGCGGGGATCCGGGAACAAAAATCCACATCACCATTTTACGGGAAGAAGAATTCAAATTGCATGATTTCACAATCGTTAGAGAAATCATCCACATCCAGGATGTCAAAGACACCCAGGTTCTCAAAGATAATATTGGTTATATTCGCTTAACGGAATTCCGAGAGGAATCACATAAAGAATTCCATAAGGCCCTGGACAAATTGAGACAACAGGGGGCGGATAGTCTTATTTTGGATTTACGCAACAATCCCGGAGGATTACTTAATATCGCAATCAAAATCACAGAAGAATTCTTAAAAGAAGGCCAACTGATCGTCTCCACAAAGGGCCGTCGTGCATCTCAGACAATCGAAACACGCTCTAAGAATACCCAAGGCAAGGTTCTCGATTGGCCGGTGATAGTTTTAATCAATGAAGGAAGTGCTTCAGGGAGTGAAATCCTTGCGGGGGCGCTGCAAGATAACAAACGCTCCGTGATTCTGGGAACCCAATCTTTCGGGAAAGGGTCGGTGCAATCTGTCATTCCCTTGCCCGATGGTTCAGGGCTCAGATTAACCACCAGTAAATATTTTACTCCTTCCGGCCGATCCATCCATGGAACAGGCATTGCTCCTGATATTGAAGTCAAAAAAATTTATCCTAAAACAGAAGAAGATGAGAAGGATGAAAAATCTAAAGACGTAGAAAAAATCTTTGATGATGTGCAGATACGCGATGCCAAAGATCCAGAAGAATTGAAACTCTCAAAGAAAGAGAAAGAAGTTCGTGATCGTCTTCTGAATGATAATCAGATCCAGAGTGCACTGAGCGTTATTAAAGGGATTAAAACTGTCAATAGTTTTGGCCCCCCCAGTTGATAGGGCAATGGGGATGAAACATCCTAAAAATTTCTAAGTCTCAAGAATCCTTAAAGATTTTCCTCGTTCTAAGTTTCATGACTCTCTTGATCAAAATCCGACTATGTCCCCTCGCAGACATAAAAGGTCAGGACCTAAACCTCCTCTTAGCTCAAGGCAGAATCAAATCATTGTTTTGCTTTTAGCCATCGTCATTTTCCAAAGTTTCCTTATCTTAAGGAGTTATTTAAAAGAACCTTCCCAATCGGGACCAAAAACTCGCAAGCCAGTTCCTATTGCTTCTGTGCAATCGAAAAAGTTGAAACCTCAATCTATCCCCAAACAGTCCCATAATCTTGCTTTACCTAAAAAGATCTCTACTCCAAGGGTGTCTTCCATCGTTCCGGAGGAAAAATCCTTCCCTCCCCAAAAACCCCTTACGAAATCCCGTTACCAAATCGCCATCATCATTGATGATAGTGGTTACAATATCAGGGATTGCGAATTCCTTAGAGCTATCGAGGTTCCTCTCACTGTCTCTATTTTACCGGATTTAACTTATTCAACGGATATCGCCCATTGTGCCCATGAAAATGATAAAGAGGTGATGCTCCATCTGCCCCTTGAACCCTATGTGAATACAGAAAACTATCCGGATAACTACATCATTAAGACCAGTATGCCTAAAGAACTCATACTGAATCTTATTAAACAGTCGCTTAAGGGGATTCCTTATGCATCTGGGGTGAATAATCATATGGGGTCCAAAGCAACCGAAAATACCTATCTCATGTCAATTATCTTTCAAGAAATGGCTAAGTTTGATCTTTATTTTGTGGATAGCCGTGTCACTGATAAATCCGTGTGCCGTAGATTAACTGCTAAACTCAAAATCCCCTTTGCCGAACGAGATGTTTTTTTGGATAATAACAATGATCGTGTATACATAGAGAAACAGTTTCGCATATTAGTACGGAAAGCCAGACAAAAGGGGAGGGCCATAGCCATTGGCCATGCCCGTGATCTGACCTGGCAAATTGTTAAAGAACAAACCGAAAAACTCTCTAAGGAAGGGTTTGAATTCGTTACGGTGAAATCCATGATCTCTTCTTTAACTAAAAATTGAAATTTATTTCAAGTGAACCACCAAATTCAGAATAGATACTTAACGGAATGACTTAAGTTATCAAGGAGCAGGGAATCAAGTTATGAATATCTTAGGGATTGAAACTTCTTGTGATGAGACCGCGGCTTCCATTGTGAGGAATGGAACGACCATTTTATCCAATGTAGTTGCCTCCAGTCTCAAGGATCATATAAAGTATGGTGGAATCATTCCAGAAATTGCTTCTCGGCGTCAGATTGAACTGATCAACGCGGTTGCTAAATCGGCTTTGGAGATGGCCGGTCTTAAATTAAAAAACATTCATGCCATCGCAGTCACCCAATCTCCCGGCCTCATCGGTTCCTTATTGGTAGGGATTTCTTATGCCCGGGCCTTGTGTTTTGCCGCCCAAAAACCGCTTATTGAGGTTGATCATATTAAAGCCCATTTGTATGCTAACTTCCTGAATGATTCCCTGAAAGATAAACCACGCGAGTGTTCTAAAATCAATCTTCCTCCTGAGACAACAAAACCCAATCGGCCTTTATCAAAACCTCTCTTGCCGGCCATTGGATTGGTTGTCTCAGGAGGACATTCTTGTCTTTATTATATTAAAGATTTATCCCATTTTGAACTCTTAGGACAAACCCGGGATGATGCCTTGGGAGAAACCTTTGATAAAGTCGCCAAAATTTTAAACTTGGGATATCCCGGAGGTCCGATCATTGATCGGTTGGCTTTAAAGGGGGAAAAATGCTCGCTTCGATTCCCATGCGCTGAACTCCCCGGAAACTTTGACTTTAGTTTCAGTGGGATTAAAACTGCCATCCTCTATTACCAACAGGATCAGAAGACCAAATCAGAATTTTCTGTCCCTCAAATAGCGTATGCCTTCCAAGAGAGTGTCATTTCGGTTGTGGTTAAAAAATGTCTGCAGGCCTGTTTTAATAAAAAGGTCAAGACACTGCTGGTGGGAGGAGGGGTAGCGGCGAATTCCATGCTAAGAAAAAAGTTAAAACAGGAAACTGCCCAATACACAATTGACCTTTTCTTTCCACCCACAGCTCTTTGCCTTGATAATGCAGCTATGATCGCAGGCTTGGGATATCACTTATTAAAAAAATAAAATTTTAATTTCTTTCCTGTCATCTTTAAATTAGAATAAATGAGCCCTCGAGTAAGAGAGTCTAACTTACTCCGAGTGCTCAAATGAAGTTTTACAAAGGCTAAGAAAGGAATCATAGAAGTGAACGGCGAGTTGCAAGAATTGTTAAGTAAGATCTTCTTAACCATTTTCCTTTCCAGCTTAATAGGTGGAGAACGTGAATTAAGGCATAAAGGAGCTGGTCTTCGCACTCATATTCTTGTGGCTGTGGGGTCCTGCCTCATCGTATTGACTTCCTTTCATATTTTTGATACGTATAAAAACGTTTCAACAGTAGTTGATCCGACACGAATCATTTCCGGCATCGTTACCGGTATAGGTTTCTTGTGTGCCGGGACAATTATACGAGCAGGTGATAATGTTTTAGGCTTGACCACGGCCGCAACTTTATGGATTGTTTCAGGATTAGGGATGGCGGTGGGTGCTGGTCAATATGCGGCAGCAACAATCTTTACGGTCGTGGTTATTTTTGTTTTGATAGCCTTACGCTCACTGGAACGAATCATTCATAAAGGATAACGATTGATAATTTGGAAATTTAATCCGAGTTGTCTGATCAATAAATCCACTAAACGAATATTTCATTTAAAACTTAGATCTCAGGTTATTAATTAATCATAGAAACTTTTACAGTGAAAGGAGGTGACATATGCAATTAAGACAAAAAAAGGAGCCAATCGAGCCTGCGGAAAAAAGTATTGAAATCAATGCTCAAATGCAGGGGACTCTCTCCTTTAAAGACCCTGTAAATCTTAAGATCAATGGAAATTTTCACGGGACCCTGGAAATCAGAGGAACATTAACCATTGGAAATTCCGCTTTTGTGGAAGCCCATATTACCGGAGAGAACATCATTATTGCTGGTAAACTACGGGGTGATATTATTGCAAAGAAAATGCTAGTCCTCATGCCCACAGGGGTTTTAACTGGAAATATTTCCACCCCTAAACTCAACATCGTAGAAGGAGCTATTTTCCAGGGGAGATGTCAGATGGTGGAAGATGTCTTGAATCTGGAGGAGGTGGCCAAATATTTAGAAATCGACTCGGCCTCGATTCTCCAGTTAGCCGATTCCGGCAAAATTCCGGCCATTAAAAATGGGGATTCCTGGACCTTCGAACGTTCCCAAATTGATACCTGGGCATCAACTGGACAAACTAAATAGATTCATCGTTTGAATCATTCGTTGGTCAGTTTTCATACCATAAACGCTGGATGTCTCTCACTCCCTAAGTGAGCTCCTAAAAAGTTTATTTCGATTTAATTAAAAGGTTATTAAGATATTATGACTACAAACCAATATATTTCCGTCAGAGAAACGGCTCAACTGCTAGGCATCTCAGAAAAAAAAGTCATGGACCTCATTGAGTCTCAAAAACTGACAGCCTATCGAATTGCTAACCAATTTTTGAGATTTAAAAAATCGGAAGTTCTTAATCTCCGGGAAACAGGGACCGTGATTAATGAAACAGATCAATTCCCTTATACGTTCAAAGAAAGGACCCAGGATTTCTTTTATTATAATGATTTTTATGTTCTTTCTCTATGCATGATATTAGTGCTCCTTTATCTCATTTTCTTCTAATGACGAACATCAAATAATAATTCCTCAAAAAAATATTTTCATGCCAAAGTTAGAATAAAATCATCAAAATCCTTAAGATCTCATCAAAAAACTTGCTATTTAGTTTCCTTTCACGTAAAATTTATAAAATTCCAATGGAAGAGAATGCTTTCAAAAGTATCAGGGACATTTGGCGGCGTAGCTCAGCCTGATAGAGCACTCGGCTCATACCCGATTGGTCAGTGGTTTAAATCCACTCGCCGCCACTAGCTTTAAAATTATTTACAAAAGAGTGACGTGTCCTTAAACTAGTTGAGGGACTTAAAGGTTACTTAAGCAATAAATTTCCTTGATTCTGTCATAAATCATGAATCTCAAAGAAAAATTTCAAGATCTTGGACTTCTATTCTTAAGAATAGGCATAGGACTCATGTTTATGTATCATGGATATGGGAAATTGACAGGGGGACCGGTCATTTGGGAAAAGTTAGGAAAAGCCATGATCCATGTCGGGATCGATTTTTCCCCTGAACTTTTCGGATTATTGGCAAGCCTCACAGAATTCGGTGGGGGGATTTGTCTTATTTTGGGTTTGTATTTTCGCATGGCGTGTTCCTTTTTGTTTTTTACAATGACCATCGCCAGTATTAAACATCTCGCGGGCGGAGACGGACTCAATGTTGCATCCCATGCCATTGAAGCAGGCATATTATTCTTCAGTTTAATTTTCATAGGAGCAGGGAAATTGAGCCTGGATGAAACGATTAGACGGCGAAAAAATAGATCTTGAATTTTAAAATCCTAACTTTTTTCTTCTCCTTTAACTCTTTTACAATCAACTTTCATCACCAAGACGAAATAATTACCAAGACTAAATATATGAAAATTTCGGTATATAAAAATAGAATTTCCTTATTATTGATGACGGGCTACTTAGTAAACCTTATCAATCTATCTTTGCCTGGGTTCTGTTCAGAAAAGTCCTCCTTACTCTTTAAGGGGGAAGAAAATAAATATAAAAAGGTTCTTGTTAAACGGGTCATTAGTGCTGATACCATTATTTTGGAGAATGACGAGAAGATTAAATTCATTGGACTTAAAGCCCCGGAACCTCCCCCTCGCCCCAAAATTGAAAATGAGGAAAATACCGGGGGATTAAACGATGAAGGCCCGCTGTCTTCCCTAGAAGAACGGGCTTATGACTTTGCTAAATCTTTATTAGAAGGAAAATACGTACGGTTGGAATTCGATGTTTCCCAAAATGATGAAAACTACCAGACGTTAGCCTATGTTTTCTTGATCGAAAACAATACCTTTGTGAATGCCTTGATCCTGAGCCAAGGCTGGGCAAATCTGCATATTCGCCAACCCAATATAAAATATGCCGATAGCTTGCGTATTGCCTACCAAGAGGCAAGACAGGAAAAAAGGGGCCTGCATGGGGAATGAGGAAACATGTTAATCCCCCTTAAATCCAATGCCCAAAGGGGTCTAACCCATAGATGCCATTATTCATTTTCACACTGATCATTCTGGTTATTTTGTTAATCTGTATTGCCTATTTTGGTTCTAAATGGTTTGATCAATTTTAAGGATCGAATGCAATGAAGAGTTTTCTTGATAAAGTCCAAAAAACAATTCAAGACTACCATTTAATCCATCCTGGGGATCGAATTCTCATCGGTGTTTCTGGGGGAATCGATTCTGTAGCGTTATTGTCTGTGCTGTATCATCTTCGTTTCAAACTTGGTTTTTCCCTCACTGTTGGGCATGTCAATCACCAACTTCGCAAAGGCGCTAAAACTGATGAACGCTTTGTTGAAAAACTCTGTCAGGATTTAAACATCCTCTTCGTTCCTCTGAAAGTGACTGTCCAAAAAAATAAATATCAAAGCTCTTTGGAAGAATTGGCCCGACAAGCAAGATTAAAGGCCTTAATTCAGCTAGCCAAAAGAAAAAAGGTGGATTCCATTGCTTTAGCCCATCACCAAGATGATGTGGCCGAAACAGTCTTAATGCGTATTTTAAGAGGGACGGGTTTACTGGGACTCCAAGGCATTCTCCCGAAAAAGAATATTTCGGGTTTTAATATTATCCGTCCCTTTATCCAAATGAGTCGTAAAGAAATTGAAGGCTATATTCACTCCCAAGGACTAAGGTTTCGTTTCGATCCAACCAATAAACAACTTCGATTTTTCCGTAACAAGATTCGATTAAGGCTATTGCCTGTATTGGAAAAATCCTACAATCCCAATATCAGATCCCTGTTGGCTCATCTCGCCAACAACATGGCGGTGGATTATGAATTTTTGCAACTTAAAGCCAGAAATCTTATGAAAAGTTTAATTCTACCTTCAAAACGGAAAAATATTCTCAAAATTTCTATTCAACGTTTTTTAAAACTTCATGAAAGCCAACAACGTTTGTTTCTTCGCCTAGCCTTTAAGGCGTTAAAAGGGGATATGAATCAAATCGCATTGGTCCATTTACGAGAATTGATTGACCTCGTTTATCATAGACCCCCTGGATCCATATTAAATTTACCAGCTGGAATTTTTGCCAAAAAGGATAGCTTGTATCTTTGGCTTGTAAGAAAAGCTTGATAATATTCTTACTTTTACTATAATTTATAGCAACATTAGATAAATATCACAATCAAGGCAATGAAGGACCCTATGAATAAGTTCAAGAAATCCAATTTTAGGAAATTACCAAAAGGATTACCCCCCCGTAACCGAAATCAGCCACCCAATAACAATTGGGTCTGGGGATTTATTTTGCTGTCTTTGCTTTTTTTAGTCATGCTCCGGCCGGAAACGGTGAAAAAGATCAAAGTCCCTAAGGAAATCCCTTACAGTACTTTTTACGAAATAGTCAAAAATAATGCTCAAACGGGAAAAATCAAAAAGTTAGAACTCATTGAAAGCACGGAAAGTATCATTCAAGGGACATTTGATAATGAAGAGGAGTTTCGACTCAACATCCCTCATAATGATGAAGGAATCCTAGAACTAATCCGTGAGAATGTTAAAGATTTCGCGGTTAAACCCGCCCAGACGTTTTTAAGTCAGCTGTTTCTGTCGATTTTCCCATTTCTAGTGATCCTGTTTATCATTTGGTTTATTTCTTATCGTGGCAATCAAATGGGTAATAAAATCTGGTCTTTCGGAAAATCCCGGGCTCGGATGAATAGTAAAAGTACTATCAATATTACGTTCAACGATGTTTCGGGTGTAGATGAAGCCAAAGAGGAGTTGCAAGAAGTTATTGAATTTCTTAAAGATCCCAAAAAATTCGAACGTCTGGGTGGTAAGATTCCCAAAGGGGTTTTGTTAGTAGGTCCACCCGGGACCGGCAAAACCCTTTTAGCCAAGGCGGTCGCGGGAGAGGCCGGAGTTCCCTTTTTCTCTTTGAGTGGATCGGATTTTGTGGAAATGTTTGTAGGGGTTGGGGCCTCTCGGGTGAGGGACCTCTTTGATCAAGCTAGAAAAGCTGCCAAGACCTCTGGCAAAGGGGCCATTGTCTTTATTGATGAAATCGATGCGGTGGGTCGATTAAGATTTGCCGGGATTGGGGGAGGTAATGATGAACGAGAGCAAACCCTCAATGCCCTTTTGGTGGAAATGGATGGCTTCACACCGCAAGGAGGGGTCATTATTATTGCGGCCACCAATCGACCAGACACCCTGGATCCGGCTTTGCTTAGACCCGGCCGATTTGATCGCCAGATTGTTGTTTCCCTCCCAGATCTTATTGGAAGAGAAGGGATCCTGAAGGTTCACACCAAGAATATCAAATTGGGTAGAAATATTGACTTAAGAAAAATTGCCCAGCAAACTGTTTATTTTTCGGGAGCGGATCTGGCCAATGTCTGCAATGAGGCCGCCCTCTTAGCGGCTCGAAAAGATAAAGAACATGTGGAAATGGATGATTTTGTTGCTGCCGTTGAACGCGTCACCATGGGGCCGGAGAAGAAGAGTCGTTCAGTATCTAAAAGAGAAAAAGAAATTACCGCCTATCATGAGGCAGGACATGCCCTGTTATCCTTGTTGATTGATGAGGTAGACACATTCACCAAGGTTTCCATTATCCCTCGAGGAATGGCGGGAGGCTACACCTTAACCCCACCTACAGAAGATCGACATTATTTAAATAAGAAGGAATTAAAAGGCACCATGACACTCCTCTTAGGTGGTCTGGTTGCAGAAGAACTTTTTATTGGGGATACAACGACCGGGGTTTCCAATGATTTGCTAAGAGTCACTCAGATAGCCAGGGCTATGATCTGTGAATATGGAATGAATGAAAAACTCGGGACCATGGCCTTTGGACAACATCAAAGGCAGGTTTTCCTGGGCCGGGACCTCTGGGAGCAAAAAGACTACAGCGAAGAAACCGCCAAAAATATCGATCGAGAAGTAACCAATCTGGTTGATGAATCCTACAACCGTGCTAAAAGACTACTCATGGAAAATCGAGACAAACTGGATTTGATAGCCAAACGACTAATCGAAAAAGAGGTTATTGATATTGAAGAAACAAGGGTCCTTTTAGGTATGCAAGAAGTCAAATCCCACTCATCAGAAAAGAAGAATGATCAAATTTCAATAACCAGCCCCCAAGATTCTGATTTAACCAAAGGGATAAATAACGAGAATCCCAATTCCCCTTAAAATCCGTGCGGAAATTTAATTCAAATAATCATTCTATTCGCGATAAGTTCACCTTATATCTCCGAAATTTTCGATTAGAATTAGATGAGCAGACCAAAATCATGGGGATTATCAATATCACCCCTGATTCCTTCAGTGAAGATGGATGCCTTTTAGGAAACCCCAACGATTTCACTACCCGAGCCGTGACCTTAGCCCAGAAGTTCATCCGGCAGGGAGCGGACCTGATTGATATCGGGGGAGAATCTTCCCATCCAGGATCAAAACGAATCTCCATTGAAGAAGAATTAAAACGTATATTACCTGTCATCAAAATCCTCGTCCCCAGGATCCGTGTTCCTATTTCGGTTGATACCTACAAACCAGCCGTTGCCCAGCATGCCCTGGATGCAGGGGCAAGCCTCATCAATAATATCAAGGGTATACAATTACAAAAACCTCTTCTTAAAATGGTCAAACGCTATGATGCCGCCATTGTTTTAATGCATATGAGAGGAACCCCTCAGACCATGCAAAGAAATATTTTTTATAAAGATTTAATGGGTGAGATCATTAGCGAATTGAGACATTCTATAGAAATTTGCTTGGAAATTGGGATCAAATCGGATAAAATTATCATTGATCCAGGAATAGGATTCGGGAAAAATTACCAGCACAATCTTGAAATTTTAAATCATTTGGATAGATTGAAAATCTTAAATCAGCCTATTCTCATTGGACCTTCGCGGAAATCCTTTATTGGTCATGTTTTAAACAAGGATGTGAAACATCGTCTGTTAGGAACAGCAGCCAGTATCTGTTTTGGAATTTATAAAGGGGCGCATATTGTTCGCGCCCATGATGTCAAAGAAATCTTTGATGTTGTCAAAATGACGGATGCGTTGATGAATCAAACTGTTTTTCATCCTTTACAAAATCATTTGAAGAAGGAATCGATGGCTTTTGTTTAAGAAGTCCTCACCCTTAAATTAGCTGTCGAAGGACTTTAAGCTACTTAACGGATCCCTGATAAAATCATAAGCGTATTCTCATGGAATTTTTTGTTATCTGGAAGATCGTAAAACCAGCCTTCGAAATTATTATCCTTTGGATAGTTTTTTATCGAATCTTGGTTTTTATCGAAGGAACCCGGTCCTTTCAAGTCCTTAAAGGAATTATCTATCTTCTGATTGCCTTCATCTCATCGCAATTTCTGGGATTTGACACATTGAACTGGCTACTGACCAAATTTTTCGGGATATCGATCATTGCCATCTTAATCATTTTTCAACAGGAATTGAGGATTGGTTTAGCCCGATTGGGACAACAGCACTTATTTAATATTGCCCTGGCCGAATCGGAAATCCTGGCCATTTTGGATGAAATGACCTCCGCCATATTTAAGCTGGCCAGAGATAAGATCGGTTGTCTTATAGCCATTGAGAGAGAATCCAAACTCAATACGTATATTGAAAGCGGGATTCTTCTGGATAGTAAAATTTCGGCCGATTTGATTGTCAGCATCTTTATGCCTCAGTCTCCGATTCACGATGGGGGACTCATCACTCGCGGTGATCGAATTGTAGCGGCTGCTTGCCTATTTCCATTAACGGAGAATCCCAAATTTAATAAAACCATTGGCACGCGTCACCGGGCGGCCTTAGGCTTAAGTGAGCAGACCGATGCTGCCGTCATCATGGTTTCTGAGGAAACCGCAGAGGTATCGGTAGCGGTCGATGGGCGGTTCATTCAAGTTAAAGATCAGGACAACTTAATCCATACACTAAAAAACCTCTTTATGGCCCAAAATAAAAAGAAACGTTGAAAGCTAACTGGAAATAAATGATCGTTGTTTCCAAGTGAAAATTATTATTCATTCTTTAAAATGAAAAAATTGTTGACGCAAAATGTTTTACTTAAATTGATTGCCTTAGGATTGGCCATTATTACTTGGATTTATGTCAACCGAGAATTAATAAAAGAAATTAAAAATCGAGTCTCCCTTTAATTGACGGGTCAGGGTGTCTTTTCAACCCTTCATGACCCTTCGGGATATTCGGAAGAAATTGCCCGAGGGCTCAATCAATTGGCTTTTCTACCAATTTAAGAATTTTGCGGTTTATGCCGAAACTCGGTATCAATATAGATCACGTGGCGACTTTAAGACAAGCCAGGCGCGGATGGGAACCTGACCCCATTGAAGCTGCAAAAATTTGTGAGCAAGCTGGAGCACAGAGTATTGTCTGTCATCTCCGTGAAGATCGTCGTCATATCAATGAAAATGATGTAAAGACACTTCGTAAAGTCGTGAAAACCAGATTGAATTTGGAACTTTCTCTAAATAGAGAAATCCTTCATTGGGCCTATTTGCTCAAGCCTGACCAAGCCACAATTGTTCCGGAACGCAGGCAAGAAATCACAACCGAGGGAGGCTTGGATGTCCGCAAACATTACCGGCGAATCCAATACGCCATTGACCTGCTTCATGACAAAGGGATTGTTGTGAGTCTTTTCATCGATCCCAACAAAAGGCAAATCGATATGTCCCGAGAACTTAAAGTGAAGATGATCGAATTGCACACCGGGCGTTTTGCCCTCGCTTTGAATAAACACTCGCAATTAAAGGAACTTCGGGTGTTAAAACACATGACTGAATATGCCAACCAACTCGGACTCATCGTCAATGCGGGACATGGCCTCAATTATCAAAATACTTCGGTCATCGCCCATATTCGTGGGATAGAAGAACTCAATATTGGCCATTCGGTGATATCGAGAGCACTCTTGGTTGGCCTATCCAACGCGGTTAAGGAAATGCTTAAAATTGTGCATACCCATTCATGATCTTAGGAACTGGTATTGACATTATTGAAGTTCAAAGGATCGAAAAAGCCATTAATCGTTGGGGAGATCATTTCCTTAAACATGTTTTTTGTGAAGAAGAGATTGATTATGCCCAAAAACATAAATTCCCCAGTCAACACTTTGCGGCGCGCTTTGCCGCCAAAGAGGCTGTCTTAAAGGCCCTGGGAGATAATGCCCATGTCAGCTGGAAGGACATGAAAATCTTAAACGATGAATTCGGCAAACCCATCTGTATTTACCGTAACAAAAAATTTAAAAACAAAATCTTCATTTCGATTTCCCATACCCAAAATTATGCCATTGCCAGCGCCATTATTACGTCAGATTCCTAACGTTTATAAAAATCAATTTGGGCATGTTCTTATCCTAGCCGGTTCCCCCCATATGCTAGGAGCAGCCGCTTTATGTGGACTTGCCGCCATGCGTTCCGGGGCGGGGTTGGTAACGATCGGTGTCCCCAAGAGTCTCAATTCTGTTTTACAAAAAAAGATTTCTGCGGTGATTATGACTTTATCCTTAAAAGAGACGCTCCTACAAACAATCTCTTTGTCCGCTTATTCTTCTTTAAAGAAAGAGTTGAAGAACTTTCAAGCGATTGCGCTTGGCCCGGGGCTCTCCCAACACTTAAGTACCCAACGTTTTATAATTAAGGTCATCGAGACTGCTTCTCAAAGTCTGGTCATTGATGCGGACGCCCTCAACGCTATTTCTCAAAATCTTAAATGTTTAAGAAAGACATCCAGTATCAAAATCTTAACACCCCACCCAGGAGAAATGAGCCGATTAGTTGCTTTAAAAAAGGAGTTCATAGAAAAAAACCGCATTCAGGTCGCCAAAGATTTTGCCATGAAATACAAATGTGTCTTAGTGCTCAAAGGATATCGAACGGTTGTCGCCTCTCCTCAAGGGAAAATATATATCAACAAAACTGGGAATCCCGGCATGGCGACTGCGGGTAGCGGGGATGTCTTAACCGGAATCATCATCGCCTTTTTAGGACAGGGACTCTCTGGATTTGAAGCTGCGAAATGGGCAACTTATTTCCATGGAAAAGCAGGGGATCTCACTGCCAAAAAGAAAACAAAAATCGCCATGATCGCAAGCGATATGATCGATTCCCTTCCCTTGGCCTTTAAAGCAATGGTGAAATAGGTCAAAATATCACAATACCCGTCTTGACAAAAGCTAGATCTTAAGGCAATATGGAATCTATGGAAAAGCCAGTAGAAAGAATTAAGCTCATTCCTCCTCATAATGAAAAAAAGATCCTGTTGCACTCCTGTTGTGCCCCTTGTTCAGGAGAAATCATGGAGGCCCTGGTTGCCTCTGGGATAGAATTTACGATCTTTTTCTACAATCCTAATATCCATCCTAAGAGGGAATACGAAATCCGCAAAAATGAAAATATCCGTTTTGCCGAGAAAATGAAAATCCCTTTTGTTGATGCCGATTATGACCGGGATAACTGGTTTGAACGGGTTCGAGGTTTAGAATGGGAACCCGAAAGGGGAAAACGCTGCAGTGTCTGTTTTGATATGCGTTTTGAACGAACTGCCCTTTATTCTCATGAACATAACTTTAAAGTTTTTACCAGCAGTCTTGGTCTTTCTCGCTGGAAGGATATGAATCAAATCAATTCCTGCGGAATTAAAGCGGCTTCTCGTTATCCTCAGCTTATTTATTGGACCTATAATTGGCGAAAAGGCGGGGGTTCTCAGCGTATGTATGAAATTGCCAAAAGAGAAGAATTTTACCAGCAAGAATACTGTGGTTGTGTTTACTCTTTGAGAGATACCAATCTTTGGCGAATCAAAAAGGGTAAAGAGAGAATTGAGATTGGGGAAAAATTCTATGGCAACTGCTCTTGAATTCAACAAATTATAAAAACTCAGGCCCCATCCTGCCGCTTCCATCCCGTATCTCATCTTTAAAATCGCAAACAAGAATTCGTTAAAAAAAATTTTTGAATTTCTAGTCAAAGAATAACATCAATGATATACTTAAAAAAGTTTATTAAGTCATATTAATCTTTATATTATGAAAGGAAAGCTCATTTGAAAGGCATTATCCTGGCTGGAGGGACAGGTTCAAGATTATATCCAATCACAAGAGCTGTTTGCAAACAACTCATTCCCATTTACGATAAACCCATGATCTATTATCCGCTTTCGGTATTAATGCTCAGCGGAATCAGAGAGATTCTTATCATTTCCACCTCTAAAGACCTCCCTCGGTTTGAAAATCTATTTGGAACGGGAAAGGATCTGGGATTGACTTTTCATTACAAAGTCCAACAACAACCTCGCGGGATTGCTGAGGCCTTCCTCATTGGAGAGGATTTTATTAAAAAGAGTCCGGTTGCCCTTATTTTGGGTGATAATATCTTTTACGGCCATAATCTCACCCAATGTCTTAAAAGAGCAAGTTTAAGAAAGAAAGGAGCCACGATATTTGGTTATTATGTCAAAAACCCCCAAGCCTATGGCGTGATTCACTTTAATAAAAAGAAGAAAGTCATTTCTATTGAAGAAAAACCGTCAAAACCAAAATCGAACTGGGCCTGCACCGGGTTATATTTCTATGATCATCGAGTCATTAAGATCGCCAAATCTTTGAAACCTTCCCAGAGGGGGGAACTGGAAATCACCGATGTGAACAATGCCTATCTTAAAAAGGGAGCCTTAAAGGTCGAATTGCTAGGCCGGGGTTATGCCTGGTTGGATACCGGGTCCTATGATTCTTTGATTGAAGCCTCAACCTTTATCAGAACCATTGAGGACCGCCAAGGCCTTAAAGTGGGTTGCATCGAGGAGATTGCTTACCGCATGGGGTATATTACTTCCCAACAGCTTATAAAACTGGCCAGCGCCATCAAAACAAATTATGGCGAATATCTTAAAGGAGTTCTTTTAAGTGAATAAAGAGATCCTGATCTTAGGAAAAGGTTATATCGGTCAACGGCTCAAGGAAGGGCTGAATGGCACGATCAACGACTCCAAAATTCATCAGCTTAAAGATGTGCAGGATTTAATCCATCAATTTAACCCTAAGATCATGATCAATTGCATCGGATATACGGGGGATAGGAATGTCGATGACTGTGAACTTCAACCCGAAAAAACAATTCAGGCCAATACCTTTGTTCCTTTACTTTTGGCGGAAGGGGCCTTGCGAAATAACATCAAATTAGTTCATGTCTCCAGTGGGTGTATCTACCATTATGATTATTCTCAATCCAAACCCATTGATGAAAAAAAAATTCCGGATTATTTTGACCTTTATTATAGTCGGACCAAAATCTACAGTGAAAAGCCCTTAGAAATCCTCTCCCGCCAATTTAATATCTTAATCACCCGGATCCGCATTCCGTTGGATGACAGGCCTCATCCTAAAAATCTCTTGACCAAACTGATTCAATATAAAAAGGTCATTGATGTTCCCAACTCAGTGACTTACATTCCCGATTTTATTCGGGCACTGAAATATTTGCTTAAAAAGAATGCTAAGGGTCTATTCAACGTGATTAACAAAGGCGCTCTTTATTATCCGGACCTTCTGAAAATCTATCAAAGACATGTCCCGGATTTTCAATTTGAACTTATTGAATACGACAAATTAAAATTAAAAAGGACTAACCTCATCCTCACATGCAAAAAACTCGAAAAAATCGGGTTCCCGGTTAGAAAGACCAGAGATATCCTGGAAAAATGTGTGCAAAGTTACCTTAAGAATTAGAACCGCTGAATTAGATTTACAAGTATTGCTTTAAGCCCGTTTCCTTTGAAGATATGACTAAATTTTCATCCAAGATATTGGTGACCGGAGGGGCAGGATTCATTGGCAGCGAATTTGTAAGGCAGGGGGTGGCGCGTGGTTACAAAGTTGTGGTTATTGACAAATTGACTTATGCAGGGGATTTGACCCGTTTGCAGTCTGTCAAAGGCCAGATTATTTTTTACCGAGAAGATATTTGTCATTTTCCAAAAGTTGCTGACATTATAAAAAAGGAAAAACCTAAGGCCATCATCCATTTTGCGGCTGAGACCCATGTGGATCGAAGTATCCTTGACCCCTATCCTTTTATCAAAACTAATATTAAAGGAACACAAAATCTCATTGATGGTGTCAGAAAATTTCATATTTCCAAATACCTTCACATCTCTACGGATGAGGTTTACGGAGAAATCAAGAAGGGGGAATTTAACGAGTCCTCTTCTCTAAGTCCCAATAATCCTTATTCCGCGACAAAGGCTTCCGCCGACTGTCTTATTAAAGCGGCCATCCGAACCCACCGATTGCCGGCCATTCTTATACGGCCCACCAATAACTACGGGCCATGGCAATATCCAGAGAAGTTTATTCCCGTGATTATCCTCAAGGCTTTAAAAAATAAAAAAATCCCGGTTTATGGGAGGGGGTTGAATATCCGGGAATGGCTGCATGTCAGTGATTGTATTGCCGCCATACTGCTCATTTTAGAAAAAGGACAAATAGGAGAAACTTATAACATAGGCAGCCCCTTTGAAAAGCGAAATATTGATGTGGCTCGGTTAGCCCTTCAGTATTTACAAAAATCTTCTGATCTCATTCAATTTGTCAGAGATCGTCCCGGTCATGACTTTCGCTATTCTTTAAACTATGACAAGATAAAAAAATTAGGCTGGCAACCTCACATCAAGTTCGAACAGGGTCTTATTTCGACAATTGCTTGGGCTAAGAATCATATCCATTGGCTAGAAGGAAAAGTGAAATTCTTGTCTCGTTATTGGCGTAAGGTTTATAAGACATTAAATTGACGGATTGAGATATTTCTCAACCCGTGATCCTGACGAACGAAGTAGGGAATTTTTAAATTGGAACATTCCTTGACTAAAAAATATAAACATTACGATCTAGTGGCTTTGTTTATATCCTTGTTAGGCTTCACATCATGGTTTATTCTTTTAACTTATAAATATTATTTTTTCGGTTATTATGATTGGGATTTGGCGATATATTCCCATGCCATGTGGAATCTAACCCATGGATCTTTTTATTCTTCTCTCATAGGTATGAATTTTTTTGCCAATCATGCGAATTATATTGCTTTATTGATTACACCCATATACTTCCTCTTTCCTCATTCTTTGACCCTGATTTATTTAAAACTTCTTTCCTTCTTTTCCGGTGCCTTTATGCTTTATACCATTGTCAAAAAAGATCTCCATCCCATAATGGCCTTAATTTTGATGATTCTTTTTATCTTTTTCCCAGCCAACATCTTTGCTCTTCTTTTCGAATTTGATTTTGAAAGCTTATCCGTTATTTTTCTTTTCCTTTTGTATTATTTTTATAGAGAAGAAAGATTTAAAGCATTTTTTATTGTGATGATATTAATTCCCCTCCTTAAAGAAAACATGTCATTAATTATTTTTGCATTTGGTATTTACATTCTTTTTTCTAAAAAGACAAATAAGTTAAGATGGGGATTAATTCCGATCTTATTTGGGTCCATTTATTTTTATATAGTGTTGTTTATCATCACACCCACTATCAGAAGAGATCTACCTAGCCCCCATCAGTACCTTGTTTTATATTCTTCTTTAGGTTTAGGGAATACCCCTTTACAAATCCTTGGGACCCTTTTATCTCATCCTATAAAAATTTTTAAACAACATATTGTTCATCCAGACAATCTGTATTATTATCGAGAGCTCTTTGGTCCACTTCTATTTATTCCATTATTAAACCCTCAAACACTCTTTATAATTTCCCCAATTCTTCTACAGAATATTTTAGCTTATCCATGGTCACAACACACTATTTTCTTTCATTACAATACATCTATTGTTCCATTTGTTTTCTTAGCGGCTGCTAAATCATTAAAATATTTGCAAGCCAATACAAGAACTTGCTTTTTTTGTACAACATTCATTATTATTGCCTTCGTTTGCTTATTTAGCACCTTAAGTTATAAGTCGATGTTATCCTCTCGTATTTCTATGATTCCTGATAAGCTCGATCCTATTCGCTGGAAAATGATAAAACAGATTCCTCCCGAGTCTGGGATTATCGCCACATTTGATTTTTTAAATGAACTATCCCGACGTAAACATCTCTATTCATTTTTAAATGTAACAAGAGGATTTAATGGTTTGACAGGGTATCCTTTTCGACCACCCCCTGAAATATCATACGCCCTAATAGACTTCGAGGATGAATGGGTTTTACAAGATGTAATTCGGAAGCCATCCACCATTGTGCTTCTTAAAGATCCTTTTTTCTCTCAAGTGAACTGGAAGGTCAAAGATGCAGTTGAAGACATAGTACTTTTAGAAAGAGAAGACGAGGAAGGGATCAGACTTGTTGAAGTGATGAAAGATCATGGTCCAGAAGATATTTCCCAATCCCCCCAAGTTCTTATTGATCATCGGTTCCGACTTCTAGTTTCTAAAATAGGGCCGTCTTTACATTCCCGCAGATCTCTTTTACCGCTCACATTTCTTTGGAAATCTGATGTTGATGTTAAAGAAAATTACAAAATGGTATTATATATCAAAAAGGGGGATGAAACGGTTGATTCTCGCGTTAGACGTATCGGTTATTCGATTTATCCAACAGTCTCTTGGGAAAAAGGAGATTTTATCAAAGAAAATTATTGGCTCCTTTTGCCACCCTCACTGCCTCCAGGCCAATATTCCCTAGAAATTTTCTTTTTTAACGCAGATCAAAACCAAATATCGACAATCGAAATTGCTAATCAGACAAAAGAGGATTTGCCTTATATAAAAACCTTTGATGAACAAAAGACTGTGCTCAAATTGGGCGAAATTCTTATTCAATGAGGTTCAACAAGGGCAGGTGATTTATGCTATCAAAGTTATTGAGAATAAAACAGTGGATTAAGAATGCCTTTATCTTTTTCCCACTTATTTTCTCCGGAAATTTATTTGACATTAATCGCCTCCTCAATTGTGTCGTAACTTTTGTAGGATTTTGTTTAATTGCGAGTGGAACATATATATTTAATGATCATATCGATAGTCATAAAGACCGTCTACATCCCAAAAAAGCCTCTAGACCTTTGGCCCAAGGAAAATTTAAGAATTCTCAAATTATTGGACTTATTGTGGGCTTGTTGAGTTTAGGACTTTTGATTTGTTTTGTGGTCGATATCTTTATCTTTTATATGGGAGTTCTATATATCCTTTTGCACCTCATTTATAATCTTTATACTAAGAAAATTGTGATCCTTGATGTCGTATTTGTTGCTGCTGGGTTTCAGTTAAGGATCTGGGCTGGCGCCCTGGCCAGTGGTGTTTTGCCCTCAGCCAGATTTCAACTCTGTGTTTTTCTATTAGCTTTATTTTTAGGATTTACAAAAAGACGCCATGAGATTACCACTCTAAAGGATCAAGCCCCTGAGCACAGAAGTGTTTTGGCCCATTATACGACTTATCTTCTTGATCAAATCATCATCATATGTTCAACATTGAGTATTGTCTTTTATGGATTATACACATTGTCCGCAGATATTATGATCCGAGTTGGCCAAGATTATATGATCTATTCTGTAGGGTTTGTAATATACGGGATTTTCAGATACCTTTACCTTGTTCATGTGAAAAAATTTGGAGATGATCCGGGAGAAATCTTGTTATCAGATCGACCGTTATTGATTAACATTATATTGTGGATCCTCTTTGTGATTATGATTCTCTACCTTTCAAATCCTTTATAACCTTAACCTAGTGAAGACAATGGAAGTTACTACTTGTCTCAATTGCAATAAATTAGTTAAAATAAATAATGTTCTAGAAATTCTCAATCCAGACTTCAAAAATCCATATACCATTTTTGAGTGCCCTAACTGCAAAATAAAAAAAACATGGCCGATACCAGGGGATCTGAGTTCTCTCTATAGTCCCCAAATATTCAACGCGCCTGATAATAAACTTAAATACTGCTTTAAAAAAATTCTTAATTATTGGGAAATCAAGAGGTTCATTCATTATGCAAAATCTCGGGAATTCTTAGATGTAGGAGCTGGATTCGGTGAATTTTCTGAAGTTCTTTATAAAATGGGGTATTCAGTCCATTCTGTGGATGCTTTTCAAGAAAGGCCATATTATATAAAATCGATTCCCGAAATTCCTTATCATCAGTTCAATTACGAAACTATTGAAATTCAAGATCCACATATAATTAAAAATAAAGTTGTTATCTTACGTCATGTCCTTGAACATATTAAAAACCCCCATCAATTTTTACAAAAATTTATACTCAATGGGGCGTCTCATTTTTATATTGTTGTTCCTAATGCAGATTCTTTAGAAATGAAAATATTTCGGCAATATGCCGTATTGTGGGCTGTACCTCATCATTTATGGCATTTTGGACGGGATTCCCTAAAAACTTTACTCACGCAGTTAGGATTGGAAATCGTCATCCTAGGATATGATACAATCCCAACAATCATGTTTAACATCAGACAATATTTTCTTTCGAAAAAATCCCTAAGACTTCTTAATAAAATTCTACCTCAAGATAGTATTTCATATATTCTATCCATGCCTTTAAATTTATTCTTTCCAAATAATGTTGTTTGGGTTATTGCTAAGGTAAATAAAAATGCAAACCGTAAATATTAACATTTTAGAAGTCATTCATTCTCTTGGATCATTGAAATTAAAAATGATTAAACTCCTTGACTTGACGTTTGGCCTTTTGTTGACCTTTTTGGTTAAGGAAAAGAAAAATGTATCACAAAAAGGCTTGAAATACGATCAAATACTTATTATTAGACCGGGAGGAATTGGGGATGCCATTTTTTTAATTCCATTTTTACGTAAGTTAAAAAAGTTCAATAAAACCGCCTCGGTTGATATCTTATGTGAAAAAAGAAATAGTGCGGTGTTTTCCTCACAAAAGGATATGGGTGACAATATTTATTGTTATGATGTACCTCAATCCTTTCTTTCTCTATTTAAAAATCAATATGATGTAATCGTAGATACCGAACAATGGCACTATTTAAGTGCCTTGATTTCGTATTTCGTAAAGCACAAAACAAACATGGGATTTGGCACTAGATTCAATCGTGCAAAACTTTTTAATTATAAAGTCAATTATGAAATCAATAGTTATGAAATTGAAAATTTTAAGAGGTTATTCCTTCCAATTCTCCCTGAATGCCAAGAGATAGAAAATATTAATGACTGTTTTCACATCGATTCTCAAACTCTCATTTGGGCAGATCAAACAATGATACATCCTTATATCACAGTCTTTTTAGGAGCCAGTATTGCTGTAAGACGTTTAGATCGAATTCAAAGCTTAGAACTCATTAGATTTATCTTAAATAGGAATTTTTCTATTGCCGTTTTGGGTGGAAAAGATGTTCAACAATATGCTCGTGAAATTTTACATGGGATTAAAGATAATCGAGTTTTCAATTTCGTAGGGAAGATTTCATTAATGGAAAGCGCTGCTTTAATAAAAAAAAGTAAATTATTTGTTGGACCAGACTCTGGATTGATGCATTTAGCTTGTGCCGTGGGGACTCCAGTAATTGGAATTTTTGGACCTGGCAATCTCAAAAAATGGGAACCTATCGGTAAAAATCATTCTGTAATCACTGAGAATGTAGAATGTTCTCCTTGTACCTTATTTGGTTACACGATCCCAACCTGCCAAGGAAGTTTCCATTGTATGCGAAACATCAAGTTAGAAAAAATCTTTTCAGCTATTAAAAAAAAGATCAATTCCAATTATGAATATCCGGAAGGGGAAGTCAAAATTGTTTAAATCAGAAAGGCCCAAGGTATCAATCATTACACTTTGTTTTAACGCAGAATGGGATATCGAAGAAACGATTAAATCGGTCATCGAGAAAACATATACTATCATCTAATATAACGTGAGCTCGACATAAGAAAATTAAGATTCCGATAAAAAAGAAGGACCTCTAGTGTTATAAGTAGTTGTACAGCAAATACAACCAACACAAGGAGGTCCTAATGTTACTGAACATATTCTATGAGATTGATAACTTTTGTAAAGCATTTCTTCGATTTTGGCAAAGATTTTTACTCAAGCAGGGTTTGGCCAAACGTATCAAGCCCTGCAGTTTGTGTTTAAGCGAAATTATGACGATCGTG
Source organism: uncultured Planctomycetales bacterium (assembly GCA_964374105.1). Classification (GTDB taxonomy): domain Bacteria; phylum Omnitrophota; class Gorgyraeia; order Zapsychrales; family JANLHA01; genus CAYJXI01. The sequence goes on along the minus strand of CAYJXI010000003.1, from coordinate 22,451 downwards.
ATAAATTTTCATATGTCGGGATTCCGAACTTTCAAAAATTATTACATCAAATACGTTTCCCAAAATCTGCGCCGTGAATTTCCTGGCTTAGTCAGTTACAATCGGTTTGTGGAATTGATGCCAGGAGTTCTGGTCCCATTGATCACGTATCTGCAACGTTGCCGATTTGGGAAAGTCACTGGAATATCTTTTTTCGATTCCGCAACCCTTAAGGTCTGCCACAACCGCAGGATTCATCAACATAAAACGTTTAAACCAATAGCCCAAAGAGGTAAGACATCGATGGGTTGGTTTTATGGCTTCAAATTGCATTTGATCGTCAACGAAAAAGGCGAACTTCTCTCAACGATGTTAACCCCAGGCAATGTTGATGATCGTGATCGGTCCTTAATAAAAACTTTAACAAAGAACATTATTGGTAAACTATTTGGTGATAAAGGTTATCTTTCAAATCCACTGTTTCAATTCTTGTTCAAACGAGGTATTCAATTAATCACCAAACTGAAAAAGAATATGGCCAACAAACTCATGCCGTTGATGGATAAACTCTTGTTGCGTAAACGGGCTTTGATCGAAAGCTTTAACGATGAACTCAAGAATATGTGTCAGATTGAACACACCCGACATCGCAGTCCAGCCAACTTTCTGGTTAATTTGTTTTCGGGCTTAGTAGCTTATACTTTTTTTCCCAAGAAACCTTCCATCAGGTATCCGGAAGTTTATTCTTTGGGCCTTTTAGCTTAACCGTTATGTCGAACTCACGTTATTATCGATGGTAAATCAACGGACAACACATTAAAAATAATTGAAAAATATCGAGAGAGAATAAATTAGAATTAATAAAGCTTTATTCTATCAATTGGGGGCAGTATAAAACCTCTTCTCATAATGTCATTTTTCTCTATATTAAAACAAAACGTTGTAGGGAAATATCTTGTCAATTCATCCTGGCTTTTAGTGGAAAATATCCTGCGTAGCATTCTTGGTCTTTTTCTTGTAGGTTTGATCGCGCGTTATTTGGGTCCAGAACAATACGGTAAATTGAATTTTGCTACTGCCTTTGTCTTCATTGCTGGTATTCTGGCCGATTTAGGTCTCAGAGGTATTGTTGTTCGTGATCTTGTAAAAGAACAAGATAAAACAGATGAAATATTAGCAACTGTCTTTATCCTTAAGTTTTTCGGAGGTATACTTGTTTTATGTATCTGTCTTGGTGTGATTATAACCTTACGTTCTTCAGACACGCTGACATGGTGGTTGGTAGGTATTATTGCCGCAAGCTATATCTTTACAGCATTTGAAGTTGTTGACTTTTGGTTTCAATCTCAAGTACAGTCTAAGTATACTGTTATTGCAAAAATATTGGTTTTCTTCATTATCTCTCTACTAAAAGTGCTTTTAGTCGTTTCAAAAACTCCTTTAATAACATTTGCCTGGATTTTTTGGCTAGAACTTCTCTTACAAGCGGTAGCATTCACAGTCGCCTATCGAATTTACGGGAGATCTCTTAAGATATTTCAAGCGACTTTAGAAAGGACAAGGATTTTACTTATAAATTGCTGGCCGGCGATGCTAAGCGCATTTGCTTTGTTCATTCAATCATATATGGATCAGATAATGCTAGGACAAATGCTGGGGGATGAAGAGGTCGGCCAATATTCTGCCGCTTTGAAGGTCATAGAAATTTTTATCTTACTCCCAACTGTAGTTTGCAACTCTATCGCTCCTGCTATAACACGCGCACAAATGAATGATAATGCTCAATATTATAATTATCTTCTTAACAATTATCGCCTGATGTTTTTATTTTTTCTTTTTTCGGCGATACCAATTTTTTTCCTTGCAAAAATTATTGTTCTTACAATTTACGGTAATGCTTACGAATATTCTGCTGCATTGCTTTCACTTCTAAGCATCAGGCTTTTTTTCGCGAATTTTGGTATCGCAAAGAATCTATTATTTATTATAAATGAAAATCTATTCCGTTATTCATTATTAACATCAGTGATTGGGGCTTTCCTCAACGTTCTTCTTAATTACATTCTGATCCCAAAATATCATAGCTTTGGTGCAATATGGGCTAGTATAGTCTCGTTCTCAATAACTATATTTATTATCGACCTTTTCTATTCCAAAGCTAGACATAATTTAAAATTAATGTTATATGCAATAATTACGCCTTTAAAATTGAAGTTATGACATAAGTCTTTTAAAACATATGGAATAGAAATTATGTATCCAGCAAATTAATAGTTTTGCTCAATATAGACACTAGAAAAAAAGAATGTTATATTGATTACTAAAATTATTTATAGCTAGAAATATTTATTTAATACATTTTATCTTTTGATTATTCATTATAAAAGGGGTTCGTGAGGTAAAGCATGGCCGAAACACTTGGATCCTTATGCGATAAATTAACAGTCGTCAAACTTAAACAATGGCATTCCGATAATCCGGAACACCAAAAAAGCCTTGCGACTCAAGAAAAACAACTTCAAGAAGAAATTAATGAGTTCTTTCAAGGGGCTATTACTGGGCTTATTCCCTTAGAACGATTGACGTTCGCTTCTAACAAAGTCTTTAAAAAAGAAGGAAACGTGATTGATGAAATTCAAGGCAATATAGGAGAATTATTGTCCGAACTCACCACTGTCAATTGTAATCTATGGCATGAACAGGAAAAAGTTTATGAATTTGAAAAAGTACCTCTAAAAGAAAAAGATGCCGTTGTCAAACGGCTAGCCCTTCTAAATCTAAAACGCAATCAATGTATTGACAAAATTGATCAACAATTCCGAACTATGATTGAACGACTCCATAGGAGTAAATAAATTTTAGAGGAGGCAACAAATGCATTTAATTCACCGAAAGAATTGTCGTGTTTGTGGTTCATGCGCTCTGACCAAAGTCATTGATCTTGGCGAACAATATCTGCAAGGTTCATTTGTAAAGCCCGGCAAACAAATGCCACCGACACGAAAAATAGCTACATCGCTTGTGCGATGCGATCCCATGAAAGATGAACTGGCCTGTGGACTACTACAGATGGAACACACAGTCCCTCCAGAGGTTCTTTACTCTGCTTACTGGTATCGTTCTGGTACCAACAAAACTATGCGGGAGCATTTAAAGGGTATTGTTAATGAAGCTGTTACTATCTTTCGAAAACCTAAAGCCCGCGTCCTAGATATTGGGTGCAATGATGGGACACTGCTTAAATGTTATCCTCAGGAATTTGAAAAATTCGGCGTGGATCCCTCTGACATAGCTCAAGAAATTCAAGGTAACATTATAGTGATCCGTGATATTTTTCCAACGGATGAATTAAAAACCCGTATGCAAAATAAACAATTCGACATCATCACCGCTATCGCCATGTTTTATGACCTTGAAAATCCAATTCAATTTACGAAGGAGATTAAGAGTATTCTTGCACCTGATGGTGTATGGATTTTCGAAATGTCATACATGCCAACTATGCTTAGGATGACTTCCTACGACACAATCTGTCATGAGCATTTAGAGTATTATAGCTTGGCGGTCATTGAGTATATTTTGAAACAGGCAGGGATGAAAGTTTTTGACGTCACACAGAATACAATTAATGGCGGCAGTATTCGTTGCTATGCCACTCATACGGATAATTTTATCTATAAAAAAGACGAGTTTATTCAAAACATCAAAACCTTGCGCCAAGAAGAATTCGACCTTGAATTAGATACCGATAAACCGTATAAAAATTTTCAAGAACGCATTAATATTCACAAAGAAGAACTTACCTCGCTTCTTAAAAAGCTAAAAAAGGAGGGGAAGAAAATTCATATCTATGGTGCATCAACCAAAGGAAATACAATCCTTCAATGGTGTGGGATTGATCATCGTATTATCGATGTGGCTGCGGAACGCAATCCCGATAAATATGGAGCACATACTCTGGGAACGGACATTCCTATTGTCAGTGAAGAAGAGTCACGTGCGATGAACCCCGACTATTATCTTGTTTTACCATGGCATTTTAAAGAAGAGTTTATAGAACGTGAGCAAGGGATGCTCCAAAGCGGGGTTGGCTTGATATTTCCGCTCCCGACTATTGAGATTATCAAAAAATAAAAAAAGAAAATTTATAAACATTAGAAAGAGACAAAGCATACGAACACAAGAATTCTAATCATTTCACATAAAGAACAACGTTGCGGAGTTCATCAATACGGAATAAATATTGCGGAAGCACTAAAAAAATCAACGAAATACCTTTTTGTTTATACCGAGTGTTCAAACCCGCAAGAGTTATTTAATGCGATTCACAGCATAGAACCATCGGCCATTATTTACAATTATCATCCAACAACCTTGCCATGGCTAAATAGAAAATTAATCAAACAGTTCCACCTCCCCACCATTGGTATTATGCATGAAGTTACACAAGAAAGTGCCGATTTAGCAAATAGCAACTCTTTTCAATATTATATAGCTCCTGATCCGACTTTACTCCTCAGGAATCCAATTGTGTTTAAAACCGGAAGACTTATCCCACAATACCTTAATACTTACAAATTTCCAGAAGTTCCTACTATCGGCAGTTTTGGTTTTGGAATTACAGGAAAAGGATTTGAGCGGGTCATTCTTACTACACAAGATGAGTTTGATGAGGCGATTATAAGATTACATATCCCCTTTGGCCAATTTTGTGATAACGATGGTCAGCATGCCATGCTAATTGCAATGCAATGTAAAAAGCTGATTAAAAAGCCGGGCATTAAGCTAATAATCAATCATGATTTTCTTGATAAAAAACAATTGTTAGATTTTCTGGCACAAAATACAATTAATGCTTTCTTTTATGACAAATATCTTGGTCGAGGGATATCCAGTGTCATAGATTATGCTATTGCCGTGCAAAGACCCCTTACCATTGCAAAGAGCAGTATGTTCAGGCACATAATCCCAGCGATCCCATCCATTTGCATTGAAGATTCTACTTTAAGACAAATTATTAAGCATGGATTTGAACCGCTTTCTCATTTTTACAACGATTGGAGTGAGACAAACTTCATTTGGGATTATGAACGGATTCTTGAAAAAGTGTTCCATAGACAATCTGATAAAGCCAAGAATCCATTGTCCTTTATTCAAAAAATTCAATCCATGGTACGCAAGGAAATATTACAAAGACCGAGGATGTCGTGGATTCTAAAAATAAAAAATGGTTATCGAGGATCCTCAGAATCAGAAAATGCTCAATATTCTCCTGTTTTGCTTCCCGATGGATTATCACTCAATCGAATATTGGATAATACCGCACGAATACAATATAAACCATCGATAGATACATTGTTTACTCTAGTACCCAACATGATGGCACGCAAAATACCCGAAGCAAATATTCAACAAGCATTTGTCCTTGATACCGTATATAAGTTCGCATCAAAATTTGCATTACCCAAAGTCCTGTGTGTTGGTAGCTATGAAGATACAGCAGCAGCTGCATTGAAGCGATTAGGCTTCCGTATAGATGAAATTGATCCCTTGCTGAATTATAATTTGGACGAATTTTTTCACAAACCATCCACTAAGAAGGGTAGTTATCATATCATCTTCTCAACATCCGTTCTTGAGCATGTAAAAAATGATGAACTATTTATAAAACAAATAATAGAACTTCTTACCCCGGGTGGCATCACAATTCTTACCTGTGACTATAATGACCATTACAAACCGGGGGATCGAATCCCGCAAGAAGACTTTCGTTTTTATACACAAAAGGATTTTAACCAAAGGATTCTTCCATTATTAAAAGATTGTTCGCTTGTGGATTCTCCTCAATGGGACTGCCCTGATCCCGACTTCTCTTATGGGGGATGTCAGTATACATTTGCAACATTGGTATTTCAGAAAAAGAAGATATGAATGCGATTATCTTGTAATCTAATGGTCAGTGGCGTTTACTATCTCAACATTCTGTGTGAAGCCGATAGGATTGAGACGATAGTGGTGTCCCGATCTGGTCAATAAATAAATATTGATATTTTTTCTTATGAGGAAGTTCAACATTTAGTTAAAAAGCGTAAATGTAATGCACCCCATTAAGCAAGGGAATTTTAAGGTAGAACTAGCTCGCTGTTATTTGACAAAAATTGTTCATAAAATTGACTTGGTGTCATGTTGTTTAACGATTGGTGTGGGAAGTCGGTATTGTAATCATTGATCCATTTGGTTAAAGCGATTTGAAAATTAAATGGATGATCCCAGTCGTAACACCAGACAATATCTTCTTTGATGGTGCGCATGACACGTTCAGTATCCGAATTGCCTTTGGGGTTTGACCAGGTTGTAAAGATTTGTTTAACGCCCAGGATGGAACAGTTCATCATGAATCGTTGTGATGTGGGTTGGCAGCCGTTATCGGATATTAAAAATAATTTCTGATCTTTGAGCGATTCACGGACGCCGTTGGGGAATCGGTTATTGACGGCCATTTGTAAAGCGTCGAGCCAATCTTCAGTTTTAGAACGTAGAGACAAAGAGTGGCCGATGATTTCTTTGGTGTGCCAGTCTAAAACGACGCACAGGTACAACCAACCCCAGGAAGCCAATTTGATTTTGGTCATATCAATGCCCCAGAATTGATTGGGGCGGTCAGCGTGCGGTTTGGGGCGCATCGGCCCGCGCTTAGCCTTGAGACGCACGAGTTTAGTGACGATTAAGTCTTGTTCTTTCATAATCCGGTAGATACGTTTTTTATTAACCGCTATTCCTTGACGGTATTTTAAATACGACCAGATACGGCGATAACCCCAGAGAGGGTGGTCGGTTTTGATTTCTTTGATTTTTTCAAGTAATTCTTGGTTGCGTTTAGCGACGGATAAGGATTGGGCTCTTTTCATAGTTCGTATTCGCTTTTTTTTAACTCAATAGTCATATCGCCGATGATCCTTTTGAGTTTGGTAACTTGGCTTTCTAAATGCTGTTCTTTCTTGGTGATGTTTTTGGTTTCAAAGGCTTGGTGGCCGAATTTCAGTAAATGATCGCGCCATTGATAGTATTGCGTTTGCCCGATTTGATATTTGGAACATAATTTGCTGATTTCGATTGAGCCGGATAAGCCTTCAAGCACGATTTGTAGTTTTTGTTGACTGGTCCATTTACGTTTTTGCATTGAATAAGCCTCCTTGTTTTGGAGCCTTATTCTACCTTAAACCACTTATTCTGTTAATGGGGAGCAGTATATAAATCTACCTATAATTTTCCATCTCGTTATTATTCAACAACCAGACATGATGCCTTATTTGAGAATCATGAGACAATCTCGACAGTTACTCTGAATATTCTCGAACCCATTAAAATCCATAGTCCCAATACAAAGGTTTTCATTACAGGAAGAGGTGTTCAATTTAAAAATCTTGAGAAACCTATTCAAAAAATGCCCTCTTTGAAAGGAATAGTCCTACTTGGTGGCCATTATTCAATCCGTGTAGGCAACTTGATATTCCCATTCTTTAGGATTCAAAGCCTTTGTGGGTTACTTTTCTCATGATAAAGGTCATTTACACAAACCAAACCATATTAGCCATATGGTTGTGAGCGAGACACAGCATATTGCATATTGCCAACAGTAAAAATGAAATAATAAAACTGGGAGATACTTCTGTCCCAAAAAGATGGTCGTTCGCAGCTGATACCGTAAAAGATATTTTTCCCTAATCATCCCAAACAATGTATTTGAAACTATTATTAGTTCAAAAATTCCTATACGGCTGAGAATTGGTTGGTATTATGTTCCGGTATTATAGGGAAACCTTGATGAAATTAAGTCAGACTTCATGAAGGAGTTATATGCGAGTAAAATGTCTCATCTCTAATCCAAAGGCCTTAAATTCTCTGGGCTTTACTCTTGTTGAACACTTGCTGGAACTGGCAAAAATGATGATGACTTATAAACCACGGGATTTTCATCATGCGACTTTCTAAAAAAAAAGATATTAACCCCATTCTTGAAACTTCTCAAAAACCGAAACGAATATTGCTTGGTCATCTTGGTTCCTATGGGGACTGCCTTTTTGCCACAACTATCGCACATCAGATTAAAAAGGATTATCCTGATTGCCATCTGACTTGGGCTATTGGTTCAGCGTATAAATCAATTCTGGATGGCAATCCTTACGTTGACCAAATTTGGGAAATCCCCTTATCAAATTATGCACAGATGTTTGATGCATGGCAAAAGTTGGAAAGAGAAGCATGGGATCGTAAAAAGTGCGGAGAATTCGATGAAATTTTTCTCACTCAGATCGATCCGGACAACTATCAAAATTTTGATGGGACAGTACGTTCTTCAATTTTCCGAGCCTATCCAAGACCTATTACAGTACCAGATAATCCTATTATTCGACTTTCACCTAAAGAGGTCGAAAAAGTCCGCCAATTCATAGAGGCTTATCAACTTTCCCATAAATCCAATGTTATCTTATTCGAACATTTAGCAAATAGTGGGCAATCATTTGTAAGCCAGAGTTTTGCATTGCAAGCTGCCGAAAAACTTGTCGAAAAATTCCAAAATATCAGCATCATACTTTCTTCTCATAACTCTGTACAGTCATCTCATCCATCAATTGTTGATGGAAGTATATTGTCTTTTCGTGAAAATGCCGAATTAACTAAATATTGTTCTTTGCTAATCGGTTGTTCAAGTGGTATTTCATGGCTTAGCACATCTGATTGGGCAAGACCACTTCCCATGATCCAATTGTTAAGAGCTTACACTTCCGTATTTGCTTCCTTTGTTTACGATTATAAGTATAGGGGGCTGCCGACCAATTCCATCATTGAAATGACAGAATGCTCTCCAGATAGACTAGTTGAATGTGTCAGTGTTGTGCTGACTGAAGGATTTGATAATGCATGGTTAAAATTTCACGAGTGTATCCCATTACGATTCGAGTTTTACTGCGAAAGTTTGGGAAGCACAATCCGACGAGGGAAGTACAATAAGGCTATTCATTCGCTTTTTATTACCATTAAACGATATGGACTGCGTCCACAAATGATCAGCGCAATTTTTTACACATTCTTCAAATTTAGAAAAAAATTGTTATCACAATGGAAGAGTGATTTAAAACGGGTATTTACAAAAATACGGGAAGAAGACATAAAATGAATCGAATAATTTTAGGGTCATAACTTTAAAAAAGATAATATAGAAAACTTTCTATTAATTATGAATGAGAATTTAAAGGTTTCAATAATCACAGTTTGCTATAACGCTGAAGGCTCCATAGAGAATACAATCAAATCAGTTCTATCACAAACGTATAAAAACATTGAATATATTATTGTTGATGGTAAATCTCTGGATAGCACTTTAAAAATAATAAATCAATATAAAGAAAGCATTGATAAAATAATTTCTGAGAAAGATAACGGTATTTTCGATGCAATGAATAAGGGGATTAAGTCCTCAACCGGGGATATCTTATATTTCCTTAATTCTGATGATAAATTTTTTGATAACACTATTATCCATGATGTCGTTCAAGAGTTTACCGCGGATCCGGGGATAGGTATCGTAAACGGGAAAGTGCAATTTATCAATATTCCACCCCAATATTTATCCGAAGTAAGCAACTATACATTTGAATATAAAACAAAAAAACACCTCCTAGCTTGGTCTAATCCCCAACAATGTTTATTTTTGAGAAAATGGGTGTTTGATAAAGTTGGGTTATTTAACACAAAATATAAAATTGTTGCTGATTACCATTGGTTTGCACGATGTTTTGATCAAGGTATTAAAATGAAATTTATGGATCGAAAATTTGCCTTTTTCAATTGCCAAGGAACTAGTTATCAGAAACGCTATGAAATCCTCGGAGAAAAAATTGGATTTGTTTATCAAAATACGCCTTTAATCGAGTTTATATATTATCTCGTTTTTGCTTCATTCAAAAAAACAAAAATCGTTATCCAAGAGATTTTTGTCTACAAAAATTTTTCATTTCTAAACTTCCTTCTTCACTTGATTATTATTTCATTAAAAAAATTAAAATCGTTTCCAAAGAATGTTTTTCTAAAAAACAATGCATAGAAATACATTCGACTCAATATCTTTTTATATATAGTTTTCCTATAAAAAATCAATGCACAATATTTTACTATTTAATTTTAAGAAGTTGGGCAATGTGGTTTGATTCTCATAAATTAATCAGACTATGATAACAGAGATTTCTCCCCTAGTTTATATTATCCTTTTAGTCTGGAATAATTCCAGTGATACGATCGCATGCATAGAATCACTTTTTAAAATAAAATATAAGAATTGGAAAATTATTCTAGTTGACAATGCATCGACTAATGATGCTATACAGGAAATCCATCAATGGGCTAAACATAAAAGCGTTGATCATTTAATTCATTTTATTCTTCTTCAAGAAAACTTAGGATTTAGCGGTGGGAATAATGCTGGGATGGAATATGCCATTAAAAATAATGCGGATTATGTTCTTCTATTAAATAACGATACGATTGTTACAGATGATTTTCTTAACCATTTAATCGCGACAGCGCAGAAGATCAAGGATGTTGGCCTACTGGGTTGTAAAATCAAATATTTTACAGAAACCAGTAAAGTTTGGTTTAGCGGAGGATATATAAATTTTTTAAAGGGGTGTGGCTCTCATTATGAAGATGATTATAATGATGATAGAGAATGCGATTTTATAACAGGGTGTCTAATGCTTATACCATCCCAAGTTTTAAAACATGTTGGTTTATTTGATGACCGCTATTTCTTATTGAGCGAGGATACGGATCTTTCGTACAGGATAAAAAAAGCTGGCTATCGCCTTGTGACAACAAATAAGGTGGTTATTTACCATAAAATTAGTACCGCCATAGGAGGACGATACTCTAAGCGGAATCAGTATTATTTCCACCGCAATCGCATGCTCTTTTTTAAAAAATTTCTATGGGGATATCAAAAATGTCTCTTTTATTGCCTCCAGTTCCTCTTAATTATTCCTGCTTGGATAGTAGTTGAAGTATTCAAAGGAAATGGTAAGGCCATTAAATGGGCATTATTGGGATATCGGGACTTTATACTTGGTAAATTTGGTAAATGTCCCTATTTATGAATATCAAGATGTTAACAAAAATCTATCCGTGACCGCTAAAAAAACCGAAAATGATGATGCCTTAAAATTAGTATTCGTTTATACCATGTTCAGAAGCCTAGGGGATTTTATTATCATGGGAGATCTTGTACATAAAATCGATAAAGTCCTGCCAAATTCCAAATGTTTAGTAGCCCACCGCGATAATCCCCATGTGAAGCGCTGGCGTTACGATCATTTAACTCAGCATTTTTTCAATATTTATCGTATCAAAGAATTCTTAAATTTTATTTCGCAGCTAAAAAAAAGAAAAGAGAAGGGGGCTACCATTTTCGGCCTCCAACAGGCCCCTGGATCCCTACAAGGTTTTATCTTTTTATGGACATTAAGAAGATTCGGTTTAATTGATTATATTGTAGATTTTAATTTATACAATGCTGATATCATTACTCCTCCTTGCGGCCAATACATCTTAGATCTGCATCTTAATCAAATTCAATATTTATTTAAAATAGATATCCCTCAAGATTATTATCAATTGAAATTGCCCTTTAGTAGCAAAGAACAGGGCCAGGGAATTCCAATAATACAGGATAACATTATCCGGATTGGAATACACCCTTGGTCAAGTAGGGGACATCTCTCTTGTTTTATTTGGTCATTAGAGAAATGGTCTGGGTTGATTCAATTGCTTCTTCAGGATAAATCTTTTGAGATTATTATTTTTGGGAGAGATCAAAAATTCGAGCCATTCAAAAAATATTTACGGGAAACAACCCGCGATAATTTATTTTCACGAATAAAATTTGAACCGAATTCAACTATCTATGAATTAACTGAATCAATCAAAAGACTAGATTTACTTTTAAGTGTCAATACTTCAGTCGTTCATATAGGATATGCCTTAGACAAGAAGATGATCATCTTGGTGGGCCCGACTCTCAAATTTTGGGTTCCCAAAGGAAACAAGATAATCTCTCTCTCTGACAAAAAAGCCACATTGCCAGGTTCAGATAAATATTTCATTGACGCCCGTTTCCCAAGTGTAGATCGGATTGAGGTTAAGGAAGTTTTTGAGGCCGTCTTAAAAATTCTAGAAATGCCCCGTGCATGACTTAAGAGTTACTTTTTTGAGGCAATGATATACTGGGCAAACCCTAAGAGGTCCCAAAAAAGGCCTCCATTGATATGACGAAAGTAAATGAGGGAACCTATAAAATATATCGGAAAAAACATTATCCTCTTTTTAGAACGTCTTAACCCGGAACGTAAAATGGTACACCCCTGCTGGATTAATAGATCATTGGCCTCATTAAGATCATATAATCTCAAATGGGTTGGATCGTCATAAAAATTTAATGTCCCACCTAAAAGAGGCCCCTTCATACTTGGGAAATAAATGCTTTTACGACTAGGGAACTCAAGATAGATGATACCACCTTTTTTTAACTTTTTTAATAAATGGGGAATCACCTTTTCCCCATTATTGATATGTTCAATGATATGACTCAAGATAATACAATCAAAAAAATCATCCGGAATTAATAAGAAATCGTTTTCATTTTGGAGATCGATTTCATAAAATTTTTCTATCAATTTAAAGTCCTTCTCATCAAGTTCATATGACATATTTTTGTCCAAACCATAATAATGACAGGAAGGATAATAAGACTTTGTTATTGAAGGAGAGTGATTTCCACAACCTACATCGAGGACCTTGACCGAATCATGTTTTAACCATTCGTGTAAACATTCTAAACGGAATGGCTTTTTTAGATATCGGATCAACATTATAGGATGAAATGATAATATGCTTGAGAGATGAATACTACAACGGATCTGGAATCATTCCTTTCACTCTGATAAAGACTAGTCAGGAAAAAAGCGGAGACTGAAAAAGCTTGGATTATAAATGACGCACTACCGCGCCATCAATTCTTTTTAATTGGGAACTCACTTCGTGAGGTTTTCTTCCAAAACAAATGCCTAAATTTTCATGAAATGTCACCAAATCCATATCCACATGTCGTTGTTTGATGGCCTCTGGTGTCGCCATGTATTTGATTTGATCACCTTCAACTCCCACCACCGTCACGCCCGAAATCTTATTGAGTAAAAGTAACACAGCCGCCGCACCAATCTCTTTGCCAAAATTGGCATCATAGGCCGAGGTGTGGCCACAGCGAACCAAGTGCCCCGGGGTTACCGACCGGACTTCCGGAGTTTCATAAATCCCTTGGACATACATCTTCACATTCTTCATAAATTCCTTAACCGTAGAGTCTTTTTTAAATCTTTTGGATAATTCCTGACACACATATTGACCAGCGCCCGCCAGACGTTTATGGCCAAAGGTATCAACCCCGGCAGCTTCGTCTACAATCTCAGCACCACTGGAATCCTTGAGCCCCTCGGCCACAATGATGAGATAGCTTCCTGTCTTGACATCACTTTTTGCAACACGGAACATATATCGATTTTTCACATGCTCATAAAGTACCTCAAAATCCACTGGGATTTCCGGAATCAAGACTGCATCGACATCAGCCGCGACACCTCCCCGGAAAGCGGTATGCCCCGCATATCGGCCAAAGACTTCTATGACAAGGATTCGATTGTGGGATTGCCCGGTGGTTTTAAGTTCCTCGGCAAACTGGGTGATCCGGTTGATCGTTGAATCAGCCCCAACGGAATAGGTTTGCAGATCCAAATCCATGGTCTTGGGGGCATGGATACAGGCAATCCCTTGTTGGGCCAAATCCACCATGACATTCCCTGTATCATCCCCCCCACTGATGACAAGACCATCAATTCCAAATTTATTCAGACCCTGTTTAATTCGCTCATATTTATGAGGATCTTCAATTTTTTTGACCTTAACTCGGGAATTTCCGGCTTCGGATCCAGCCAGATTAAGATCAATCTCATCAAGACGCTGAGGGGTCAACTCCACAAGCTGGTCAAAGTCAATCAGATTGTAAAGTCCAGCATAACCATTAGGAATAATAAAGCAAGAGAGCCCTTTGGCCAAGGCCATCTGCGCCGCGCCCTTAATAACCGCATTAAGCCCACCGCAATCTCCACCGCTGGTGATAATTCCGATTTTTTTCATATCGCATTTGCTCCTTAACGCTAACTTATTGAAAGTTAGATTAACACAAGATCAAAGAGAAATCAATTGAGTCTTTGGTTTTGTTTAAAAAATACAATACCACCCCTGTCCTAAATAGGGTTAGTTTGTCCCGTTGAAAATTTTGAGGGGGGGGGGGGGGGTAGAATGAGTTGAAAATTTAAAATTGAATTAAACCGAATAAAAAGGAGAAGAGGCAATGAAAAAAATTTCTCTCGCATTGGTGTTCATCATGCTATCCAGTCCTAGAGCAGAAGCTTTACCAATACAATGGCCCGATAATGGCCATTATTATGACTTCATAAGATTTTCCTCTGGCGCTTTAAGTTGGCAAGACTCTCTGAATGCTGCAGAAGCTTCAACATATCAAGGCGTTTCTGGCTATCTAGCTACAATCACATCGGCCAACGAGAATACATTTCTTAATACAACATTTAATACGGGATTGAATAGTCAATTTGCCTGGATCGGGGGATACGAACCCAGTGATGCTGGTGTTTGGAAATGGGCTACCGGACCAGAGGCCGGCATTCAATTCTCTCAATGGAAAATTGCTACAGCTCCGTTTAATTATGCCAACTGGGGAGGTATCGAACCTAACGATCGTCAATCGATGGAAGATTATCTCATGTTCAATATTGGCAACTCTTTTAGAGGTATAGAAGCAGGGCAATGGGCGGATGCTCAACCTGTTGCAAGCGATGATGACCCTGTTATTGGATATTTAATTGAATTTGATGGTGCCGAATCTGCCAATCCTATTCCCGAACCCTCAACAATCTTCCTGTTAGGGGCCGGTTTGGTCGGTGGAGCACGACTCAAGAGAAGGAGAAGGTAAACCACCCTCCAACGTTAAAACTTCTGTCAAACCATTAGTTCGCTTAAAGGCAATCCGCTGAGGTTGTTTTTTACAGAAAGTACACTCCAAAAACCCACTTCATTCTTTACAGCCTCCAGAAAATCTGTTATATTTAACTGCCATTTTAAGGAAAACATTCATTGTCATCGTAATTTTATGCCTGCGTATATTTCCAACACGGCTTAGGACTTTCTGGAAATATGCTGGCGTAGCTCAGTTGGTAGAGCAGCTGATTTGTAATCAGCGGGTCGGGGGTTCAACTCCTCTCGCCAGCTTAACTTAGTCATAAGAGGTAAGATTTAAGTTTTAAGTAAGAAAGTTACAATTCAATCTTAAGGCCTGAAAACCCTGATTGCCTTCTTTGCTTACAACTTATTCCTTACAACTCATAACTTTTTCCACGGGCAGATACTCAAGTGGCCAACGAGGACAGACTGTAAATCTGTTGGGCTTCGCCCTCCGGAGGTTCGAATCCTCCTCTGCCCATTCTTAGTTTTAAGTGATAAGTGGTAAGTGATAAGTAGTAAAAGATAAGTTTAAAAAATCCCCTATCCCCCAAAAAATCCAACAATGATTAAAGGGAGAGGACAAATGGAACCATTGGACGGCTTTAGAAAACTCAAAGTATGGGAGAAGGCACACGCATTAGTGCTGGAAGTTTATATGCTAACCCGAAAATTCCCTGAGGAAGAAAGATTTTGTTTAACTAACCAAATCCGACGATCAGTTGTTTCAATCAGTGCAAATATCGTTGAGGGATATAGAAAAAGCCGTAAAGATTTTTTGCGCTTTTTAGACATCGCTCAGGGATCATTAGAAGAAACAAAGTATCACCTATTATTAAGTAAAGATTTGGGTTATTTTGATGTTTCTACATACAGTAGATTACTAAACCTTTCCAACGAAATTGGGAAGATGATTTATGGTCTCTCAGAAAAATTGAAGAATTAATTTAACACTTACCTCTTACCACTTATGACTTAGAACTGAAGACGCGGGCGTAGTTCAGTGGTAGAACTCCAGCCTTCCAAGCTGGTAACGTGAGTTCGATTCTCATCGCCCGCTCTCTTTTAAGCAGTCAGATAGACGTTTAATAATCAGTTCGCTTTTAAGTCTCTCCCGCCACAAAAGAAACAAAGCCATATACATTTTTCTTTTTGAATGTATAATATTTTCGTTAATGTTAAAATTTTAATTTCTTTCTGATGACTGAAAGCTTAAAGCTGACAGCTTATCTAAAATGAAAGTCACCCTCCTTATCCCCACACTCAATGAAATCGATGGGATGAAATCCATCATGCCTAAAATCAAGAGGGAATGGTACGATCAACTCTTGATTGTCGATGGCCAATCTAAAGATGGCACCATCGAATATGCCAAGCAAATGGGTTATCCCATCATCATCCAGAAAAAAAATGGAATGCGCCATGCCTATATGGAGTCTCTGCCTTACATCGAAGGCGATGTGATCTTGACCTTCAGCCCGGATGGAAATTCTATCCCGGAGCTCATTCCGGAATGTATCGCCAAAATGAGAGAAGGGTATGATATGGTGATCGTTTCTCGCTATGCCAAGGGGGCTAAAAGTTACGATGATGACCCTGTCACCGCTTTTGGAAATAAAATGTTTACAACCTTTATCAATTTATTCCATAAAGCACGGTATACCGATGCTATGGTGATCTACCGTGCCTATAAAAAGGAGCTCATTTATACTTTAGACTTAGATAAGGAGGCGAGTTATACTTTCGAAGAAAAATTGTTTAAAACCAATATTAGCTGGGAGCCGCTTTTATCCATTCGGTGTGCCAAAAAGAAATTAAAGGTCGCGGATATCCCCGGAGATGAACCTAAAAGAGAAGGGGGGGAGCGCAAACTCCAAGTTTTGCGATGGGGGGCGGCTTACATGTTCCAAGTTTTTCGGGAAATCTTTGTCTGGAGATAAAATTCTACATTTCCAGAATTTCTCCCAAGAGGATTAATTTATATTCATCTCTATAGATCTTCATTACTATCCTACCTACAAATGATGTTGTCAGTGAATAGATTAAAGGCCTGGTTACAAAGTGATTGGGTTATAGCCTTTGTTATCTTTGCTATCTTTTTATTAACCAACGGCTATACCTATGGCTGGGATGATCAGCATCTGGAGATCCCGCTTTTGAAAGGATTGATCGATCCTTCTTTGTATGTGGGAGACTATTATGTAGGAAGCCTTAAAAAAAATTTTACTTCCTTTCTTTATCCTATCCTGGCGCGTTTTATTACCCTTGAACAAATTCCTACCGTCTATTTTATCTTTTATTTAATCTCTCGATACTTTTTGTTCTTTTTCCAGTATAAAATTTGGCATCTGATTTCGCAAAACAGATTGTCTTCGGTTTTGTGTGTTCTGATGATCATCTTAATCGGCCGAGTGGAAGAATTCCTTTATCGAACATTTTCGCATCAAGAGTTGGCTTTAAGCCTCATCTTTGCTGGGATGTATTTATTTTACAAAGATCGATTCGTTTGGGCCGCGGTCATTTTAAGTATCGCAACGAATTTTCACGCGCTCTACAGTGCTTTCCCCATGATATACATGTTAGGTTACTTAGCCTGCCACCGACGCAAACACGGAGTTAAAACTCTCCTCAAGTCTTTAGGAGCTTATCTTCTTTTTCTTATGCCTCTTTTGGTATGGGCCTTCCAGAAATATCAGGCGCATGCCTTTTTAAAGAATCCAGGAGCGAACCAGGACTGGCTTTCCCTTTTTCTCCTTGCCTGCCCGCAGAACTTCTTATTTTATATTTATAGTCTCAGGGACATGTTGAGTCAGGCAAAAATTTTTTTTACAGCCACCAAACATTATTGGATTCTCATCACCCTTGTTTTTCTTAATTATTTCCACAACCAGAAATTTAGAAATGATGAAAAAGGGAAATGCATAGTTCATATGGGCTTTGGGTTATTAATCTTTTCCTTTATTTTTTCTTATATTTTCCCTCAGCGCTTTATTCTGGATCTCAACCTCGTGCGCAATACCCAATATATGTTGTTTATCTTAATGGGGTACACGACCCTGCTTATGATCGAACATGTCACAAATAATCGCTGGTATCTCTTTTTGCCTATTCTGGTGATATTTCCTTTGCTTAGATTTCAGGATTATATTGCAACTTTGAGTGGTCTTTCTCTACTTCTGTTTCTTTCCCTGATCACTAACCTTAAAACGAGAGGGAAAGGAAAAATTTTTTTCTCCACTTTATGTGGGGCAGGACTTATCCTGTGTTTAGGAGGCATCATTGGACTCTTCCACATTCGGCGATTTAGTACAACATCTCTGCTGGGGTTGTGGATTTATTATGTCTTAATAGGTCTTGCCATAATTCTTTTCTGGTTTATTAAAAATGCTAAGGTTCAAGGGAGTTTAAGAAAATTTTTAATCATGCTCCCATTTATTATTTTTACGGTCAATTATATGATTTATCACAAATATCATCTTCGGATTGAAAAATATGGGGCCGGGTTTTGGCAATTACAAAGAAATTGGATTGACATGCAAAATTATGTGAGGCAACATACCCATAAAAATGCCTTATTGCTAGTCCCCCATGATATGGAGATGGGAGGTTTTCGCATCTTCTCTGAACGGAAAATCATCTGTTGTTATCGAGACTGCGGGATCATTGGCTTTGATTATGAGGCCGCCAAGGAATGGCAACGCCGCCTTTCCGACATTGAATCCTTTAAAGTTTTAATTGACAAACCTTTTACCGAGGCCATCTTAAAGGCCATATTCAAATACCGGGTCAATTATATTGTCTTTATGAAATATGCTGATCCGGGAAATAATTCCCTATGGGAGGCCGTTTACCAAAACGAGGCTTTTGTCCTTTATAAGGTGCTGCTGAACCCGATTTGATATTTCAAGTAGATAAATTCTCTTTGGATCGCACAGCTTCCGGCCCCTGATTCCGAAGAACAAACTGACGAGGCCTGCCTGACGGTAGGCAGGGATTGCCTTGCATCTTAAAGATAAATCCTTATAATATTCATCGAATTCATGTTAAAAAGGGTTCTCATGAAAGCTAACATTCATCATATTGCTATCTTAGGAGATGGGGGATGGGGGACCACACTGGCGATTCAACTTTCGAAGAAAAATTTCTCCATCACTCTATGGGGTGCTTTTAAAAAAAATATCGATATCCTAAAAAAGACCCGAGTCAATTCCAAATTCTTACCGGGTATCAAAATTCCTTCCGATATCAAACTCACCGAGAATCTGGCTACGGCTGTTCAGATTGCAGATCTGATTATTTTGGCCATTCCTTCCCAGTATCTGGGTAATATATTAAAACAAATAAAAACTTTAAATTACCAAAAGAAAATATTCTTAAGTGTCATCAAAGGGATTGATAATAAAACTCTCCTTAGAATGTCGCAGATGATTATCAAACATCTGGGGCATGTTGAGTTAGCCGTTTTATCCGGGCCAACGATCGCAAGGGAGGTGGCTTTAGGAATTCCTTCTACTGCGGTCATCGCCGCAAAGAATCTTAAAATCGCCAAGGCCTTGCAAAAAATCTTAAACTCGGAAAATTTCCGCATTTATACCAACCCGGATATAGTAGGCCTAGAGTTAGGTGGGAGTCTTAAGAATGTCATCGCCATAGCCTGCGGGGTATGCGATGGCTTGGGTTTTGGCAGCAATACAAAGGCGGCTCTTCTCACCCGTGGATTAGTGGAAATCGCCCGATTAGGACATGCCATGGGGGCGAAAACAAAGACTTTCGCTGGTTTAGCTGGACTGGGGGATCTCGTTACAACCTGTATCAGCCCCCAGAGCCGAAATCGTTATGTAGGAGAACAATTAGGGAAAGGACGAGCCATCAAAAAGATCCTCTCTTCCATGGATATGGTAGCCGAAGGAGTTGCCACCGTCAAAGCCGTTTATCAGCTCAGTCAAAAACACAAAATTGATATGCCCATCACCAAAGAGGTCTACAACATCATTTATAAAGACAAAAATCCCCTTAAGGCAGTCAATGATCTCATGAGACGAAAGACGAAATCAGAATAGTTTACTCACTCCATGCCTGAAAAAACAGAAAAGAAACCATTTAAGTCAAGTGACATTCTGCTTATAGTTTTATTTTTAATTCTTCTGATTCTTTTGTTTGTCTTTGTTGAACCTCTTAAAATTTCCCAGAGGATGAGCCTTGTTTTAAAGGATTTTTACAAGACAGACTATAATTTTAGCAAAGCCAAAATAGTTCACGGAATCAACCTAAACTTTTATTTTTATGCACTCGTGTGGATCGGGACGTTTCTCTTAAGGAGTTTTCAAATCCTAGTTAAGAAAACTCGTCTTTCGTTTAAGAAAGCCATCCCTTCCTTAACCATCTCCCAAATAGCCCTAGGGGTATTTATTCTCTTTCCCATAATCCAAGTCATTAACCAAACGAATGGATTAAGCGAAGATTGGGATAAATATTGGGGAAAGAGTATCCAGCAAAAATATTCTTTTCTTTATCCTTATGATTATGGGTTTGCGGAATTTGCCCTTCAGAATTTGTCTGGCCAGTGTACGGGAAGCTTAGTAACCGATTTTGATCCAAATAAAAATCTTGAGCCGTATATGTTACGTTACTTTCTTTATCCACGAATTAATCTTATTTACGGGAATGAGTCGAAGAAAGATTGCCTCATTGTTTTCCGGAAAAAAGATCCCTTGAATAGTGTCCCTCCCAATTATCGAATTACCGCGGAATTTGGTCAATATAGTTTACTGGCAGTAAAACCGGCAGTTCTTAAACGATGATACTACTTTTTGTAAAATTAGTCTTGAGCTTAGCGATTCCCATTTGCCTTGGCTGCCTAATCTTAAAATATCTGTTAAAAATTAAGATTTTTTCCCTCCCCTTACTTGTTGCGTTTTCTTTTGGATTGGGACTCGGCTTACTGTCTTATGGGATGTTTATTATGGCTGGCTTGGGACTCATCCTCAGTTTTCAATCTATCCTCATCACCCTTTTGATTATTTCTCTTTTCGCATATTATTTTTTACGAAAAGGGAAATTTTTCAACAAATCTTCTTGTGAAGCAAGCCCTGACTTCCCTGGATTTGTTAACCCTGTCTCAACTCAAAAAAGGGAGGGGAAATTTTCCATATTAGTCCTATTGACAATCTTATACATAATCTTTCAGATCTTTATTGTCTTTTGGTATTCCTTGAACGTCCCGGTCTCTGCTTGGGATGATTTTTTTAATTTTGCCACTAAGGCCAAGGTGATTTATTTTGAAGGATCCCTGGATCAAATCAGACATTTGACTTACCCCTCGTATCCTCTCTTAGTTCCCCTCGCCCAAGTCTGGATTGCCTTAAGTCTTGGGATGTGGGATGATCAACTGATCAAAATTATCTTTCCTATGGCATTTTTATCTTTTCTTATTATCTATTTTTATACTTTAAAATTTTTTACCGATGGGCGAGGGGGGATCTATGGATTGGGCTTACTATTATCTTCCTCATTTTTTATCCTCCACGCAACGATTAACTACAGTGACTTCTACCAAATGTATTACAATTACGTAACTATTTTTCTTATTCTCATTTGGACGAGGGTGAAAACAAATGGACTCTTAGTCCTAATTTCTCTCTTTGCAGGGCTTTCGGCATTTACCAAAATAGAAGGGCTGGGGTATCTTATGCTGCATTTGATCTTGCTTCTTATCATCCTCACCTCACAAAAACAAGAGGGGAGAATCCTCAAAATTAAAAGATTTCTTATGTTTGCCCTACCCAGCTTAAGTTTGTATTTCCTCTATTTTTTGTACAAATGGCATGTTCAGATACCCTGGGAAGAAAGGACCCACTTGATTTTGACCATCGAATGTTTCCAGCGAATCCCTCAAGTCTTGTTTTATATGTTCGCAAATTTATTCTTAAGTGGGAATTGGAACATCCTCTGGTTCATCTTACTGGTGAGCCTTTTCAATTTACCTAACACCCAAAGAAAACCGGAAATCGGCTGGATGTTCTTTGTTTTAATACTATTCTTAGGATACTACTTTGGTCTGGGGGTATTCACAAACCATTTTCCTTATATTGGCGATAAGCCATCAGCTCAAGTCCTTTCTAGAATACTGCTTCATCAATTCCCTGTTTGCCCATTTTTAATTGCTCTGTTAAACTACCCCGGGAATTCAAAATAAAGGTTTTACCCATGCCTCTGTAGTCATTCCTGGCTGCCTGCCGGCAGTGTACTACACGGCAGGCTTGCGGATTAGGATTTTCCCAATTTTTTGACACCAAGATTAGGGAACGGTCAATAGATCGTTACCCCCCTTATTGAGTAAAAGATGCTTC
>CAYJXI010000002.1:0-138610 GCA_964374105.1 uncultured Planctomycetales bacterium | reverse complement strand
AATAACAAGGACTTCTATTATGGACTATCTAAATTACTCAAATGCGTAGGTCCTATAAATGTTAAATCGCTGCTCATTTTCCTTTCCCTTTATTCATGCACTTTTGAATTTCTTCTTTGTCAAACCGCCACTGCCCACCAATTTTAAAACCCGGGAGTTTGCCTGCCCGGGCTAATCGTCTGACCGTAAAATGAATTCTTAAATATTCGGCGACTTCTTCAGCGGTTAATACATCTTTTGAAGACATGCTTTCTTCCTCTGGGCTTGTGTTCAAAGAGTTCCATATTGTAACACTTGACCTTTTTAATGACAAACAAAAACCCTCGCCCCAGAGGGAGATTGATCACAAGACTTTGTGTTTTAAAAAAGCATTTTTCAAACTTTGTGGTATACTTATCAGGAGTCCTATGCTAATTTGAAATAATTATCTGACCCATCAACCCCTAACCTAAAAAATCATGAAACGATTGATCATTTTTATCCGCATTTACTGGGTAAGGATTCTTTTGATCGTTGTCCTTACCTCTATCGCGATCGGCAGTTCTTTTTTTGTCTATCACAGCGTCAAAAATTATTTTGCCTTGGAAGGATATATCCGAAAGCAGCTCTCCGGGCAAATGGCCCTGCTGCTTCCCATGTTTCTTTTAGTCCAAATCCTGTCTATTCCCTTTATCTTTTTCACCCAATATTACCTCTTGTATGGGATGTTCGGCCGTCTGGGAAACGAAAAAATGTCCAAGGCCAAAGCCAATGTCAAATGGGATGAAGTCATTGGCATGGAAAGTGCTAAAAAGGAGGCCTTTGAACTCGTTAAACTCTTAAAAGACCGGCATATGGTCAAAGCCATTGGCGGCAAAATCATCAAAGGAACCCTCATGATCGGCCCGCCGGGCTGCGGGAAAACTTATCTAGCCAAGGCTATCGCAACCGAATGCGGGCTTCCTATTCTTTCTGCGGTGGGCAGTGAATTTGTGGGGATCTTTGTCGGTCAAGGAGCCGCCCAGGTTAAATCCCTCTTTAAACAGGCCCGGGCCTTAGCCGCGGTTGAGGGGGGCTGCATTATCTTTATCGATGAGATTGATTCCTTTGCCAGTCCCCGGATGGCGGATACCGGCTTTGGAGGAGGTATCAGCCACAACGCCACCATTAACCAATTCTTAACTGAAATGGATGGCTTAAGACAAAGGGAAAATAATATTGTTATCATTGCCGCCACTAATGTCATGGAATATGAACTGGATCCGGCGTTATTGCGAGCTGGACGCTTTGAACGTAAGATTCATATTGCCCGGCCCAATCTTAAAGAACGGAAGCAATTATTTGATTTTTATCTTAAGAAGGTCAAAACCGACTCCTCCATCAATTCGTCCATCCTCTCAAGACGAGCCCTTTGGTTTACACCCGCAGATATCGATGCCATGGTCAGAGAAGCCGGCCTCATTGCCTTAAGAGACAAATCAGACATCATTTCCAACAAAAATCTCTCTGAGGCCTATGACCGGATCGCCTTTGGGATGAAGTCCAATATCATTTTATCGGAAAAAGAAAAGATGCAAACGTCTTACCATGAAACTGGACACGCCGTAATCGCCTATCTTCTGCATCCAACGGATGATGTCATTAAGGCGACCATTATTCCCCGAAGGGGCGCCTTGGGTTTTGTTTCTCACCGGCCGCCCGAAGAATACCATGGACTGCTTAAGGATCATTATTTGGCAGAGATCAAAGTATTAATAGCAAGCTATGTGGTTGAAAAAATAAAGTTTGGAATGACAAGCGATGGCGTTGGCGGCGGGCCTGGTTCAGATTTCTACCATGCTATGATCAATGCCTATACTATGGTTTGGCATTGGGGAATGGGGAGGTCTGGTCTGATTGGTGATTTTGGCGCTCTGATGCCAAATTCTTGGTATCGAGGTGAATATGTTTCAGAGAAAACCAAGGAAATCTTAGATAGAGATGTGCAAGAGATCCTACAGACTTGTCTTAAAGAGGTGGAAGGAATCATTTCTAAACATTGGGACGTTATCGAATACTTTGCCCGAGAGCTCCTTAAAAAGGAAGAACTTGAATACGATGAAATCCAAGCGATCTTCGATCAATTTGATCTCAGACCTATTTCTGGACGACCCTTACCCATTACTTAAATGCCGAATGCTAAAAAAACACACCCTTTTCATTTTAGTTTTTCTCACTTTCCCTTTAAGTTGTTCTAAAGCCCCTTCCCCACCCCCCTTGAAGACCCTTACCGAGGCGCAACAATATCTTTTAAAAATCTCTAAGGAAGAAGATAACCTTGACGTCAAATTATTCCCTTTAGACAATACCGTTTGGATTTATATCCCTTTTGAGAAACCCTTATTTGACATCAAGGTCAGTCCGGATGGGCCTAAGACCTCCCGCCAATCCACCACCACGTTGAATATAAATTTTCTGGATGCCCAGTTTAAAGACAAGACTTTTTATGTCCAATACGATATCTCAAAATTAAAAAAATATGATCAGGATTTCGGTTACAGTTCTACCTACACGGAAGATTATCAGAAAGCCAACCGCAATATTCTAACCGCCATCTTTCGGGCCTACTCAGAGGTAGAGAAATTACCTGACAGTGATGAGTTTGTCGAAAAAGTGCCGGGAGACATTGATCATCCCGACTACACCCAGAATGTCAGTCACAAAAATCTTGTTCATTCTTACATCAAGACACAGAAAGTTCCCGACTTTTTTGTCATTGTGATCGCGGATATCACCAAAGGCATGGAAACACAGATGATCGTTCACTTTGAAGATCTAAGACGGGGGATGATGGATGCCTCCTTCCAGGAAGAATATTCTAAAAGAGCGGTCATTGAAAACCCCATCGGCCTTACGAAAATCATTGGGGATAAAGAAGGCAGGCATCTTGACCTTCAAGAAATGACCTGGGAGGAATTTTTATCGAACCAGATCGTTTACCGCATTAAATACAAATACCAAAGGAGTTCTTTCCCCCCTTCTGAGGATAGCAAAAATGAAATCCTTAATATCATCAAGGAAACCTTAGGCGCCTATCTTTTTCAGAATTTTCAATCTGTCGCCATCCATGATTTAAATGCCGATGAGCATTGGACCATGGAAAAGGCTGAACTCGCCAATTGAAGAATATAAATAAGATTGGAGGGGCACGGCATGCCGTCCCCTACTTTAAGTTTGCGGTTGTTGTATCGGTTCAGGCTGGGGATTAGGGTCTTTTTTCGGCTCGGGTTTTTCGAGGATTTCGACCCGCCTTCCTTTCACTTTCAATCGACCATCGACAAACAAGGCAATCGCCTTAGGATAAAGGCGATGTTCAATATTGTGGATCTTTGCCTCCAAGGATGAAAGTGAATCCTCAGGATGAATCCTCAAGGCCTCTTGAAGAATGATGGGACCGTGATCCATCTTTTCATCCACAAAGTGGACCGTAACACCCGTTACCTTCACCCCATAGGTCAAGGCATCTTTCATCCCTTCTGTCCCCTTGAATGACGGCAGAAGTGAGGGATGAATATTAAAGATTTTGCGCGGATAATGCTTGATAAAAAATGGAGTGAGAAGACGTATGTATCCGGCCAGAACTATAAAGTCGATTTTCTCCTGTTTTAAAAGAATCAACATATCGCGATCTACACTTTGTTTATTGGTATAATCTTTAGGATTAAATACGGCAGTCTTGATCCCAGCCGTCTTGGCCTTTTCTAGACCCAAGGCCTTTTCGGTCGTGGAGATGACCAAGGCCAATTCTGCTTTGATCTCTCCTTTTTTGACGGAATCAATAATAGCCTGAAGGTTTGTCCCTTTTCCGGAAATCAATACCGCAAAACGCATAATCTTAAGCTCCTTAGTTCTGTGTACTGCCTAACCCAACACACACACCCGGTGTTTGTATTAAACAAACACCGGGTGTGTGTTATCCTTTTTTCCAATTACAACCATTTAATTATGCCATTTTTTCTGTTGGAAAGGCAAGGTCTCTTTTCTTTAAATATCGAACAAACCCTATTCCTCCTACTAAAGAAAAGATCACTCCTACTCCCACTAGGATCCAAAGCCGATGAACAAATTCTGACAAGAAGGAACTCAATAACATCGCCAAGAGGAAAGCAAAATGGCTAACCACCTCAAGGGCACTAAAAACTTTTCCACGCATCTTTTCATCACTGACAAAATGCACGATGGTGTTAGCGGCAATGAAAATAGGTCCCAGGATAATCCCTAAAACGAAAGCCAATAAACCCGCTACCGCCAGATTGGGATAATAATAAACAATCATCGCAAAAAGGATAATCATCCCTCCCCCGGTGACAAGGCACAAAAAGATAGTAATATACCAGGCGATTCTTTTGCCCCATTTCCCATACCCCAGCGCCCCCAGGAACAATCCTATTCCCAAACAGACCGCTAAGACACCCAAATCTTTGGTCACACTTTGAAAGGTTTGCTGAATAAAAATAATAATGACAACATAAACCGCTCCGGCCGCGGCAAACAAGATAAATAACATATTAATCACAAAACGAATTTCTTTATGCTGGATCAAATAATCAAACCCTTCTTTGATTTCCGTTATAATCGATTTTTCGATCCTGATCAGTTCTTTCCCTGTATTAAGAATCTTTGTTCGATTCAAATGGAAATGCCAATCCTCACGAATCGATATAATTAACATCGCTGAAATGAAAAAAGTCATGGCATTCCCAATGAGACCTCCTTTTGCCCCCACCTGATCCACTAAAAAGCCACCCAAGGCACAACCCAAGACAAAGGCAATCATTCCGGTTGTCGTCATTAAGGAATTAGCCATCAGTAGATTTTCTTTAGTCACCAGCTGGGGGATGATCGACATCTTAGCCGGGATATAAATGCGGCTTAAACAAAATATCAAAAACACAACTCCATAAATGGGGAACATGGATGGCCGCTCCATCAACATCAAAGGGATTGTTAACACCAGCAACCCTTTAAAAATATCACTCACAAAAAGTGTTCTACGCCGATTCCACCGATCTACGTAAACCCCCGCAATCGGACCAACAATAAAAACCGGGATAATGGTAAAAGATAAAAGGATGGCTAAATCTAACGTGGATCCGGGAGACCGCTCCGAAATGAGGCCAATGAGGGCCATTTGGTTGAGCCGTTCCCCAAACTGCGAGATGAGCTGTGCCAGCCACAGCCGCATAAACCCTTGGTTTTTGATATCCTGGATGAACTTTAACATAAATCTTTATTAAACGCAGATATTCGCAGATTTAAAACACAGATCTGTGATCATCATGTAAAAAGTCAGCGATCATCTGTGTTTTTAATTTTTTTATTTAAATCATTATACTTCCTAGCCTTCTCTATTTCCCCTAACTTTTCGTAAATCTGCGATAGATGAATCAAGGCATGGTTGTCTAATTCATCCTTTTCACCCGGCAGATTGATCACTTGTTCATAATAATCAACCGCCCTTTCGAATTTTTTCAGTGATTCGAGACAGGAGGCCAGATTAAAAAGGGCATTTTTAAAATTGGGTTTTAATTGGACCGCCCTTTCATAATGTTCAAGTGCCTTTTCAATCTGTCCTCTCTTGGAATAGACAACCCCTAAACTATAATGAACATCTGGATCGGAAGGATCCCGGCTTAAGAGATCATTATATTTCCCAATGAGCAAAACGAGTGTGGCATTCGTGTTCCCTTTCAAAAGCCAATTCAAATCTCCGGCGTCTTTGATCTGTTCGTATTCTTGAATGCATTCCCAATATTTTCCCTGATCACACAAGGTCTTCCCTAGGCCGATACGAGAGCGGATGTGATTCGGATCGATCGCTAGGATTTGACGAAACTGATCTTCGGCCTCGTTAAATTGTTTTAATTTCACATAAGCATAGGCGAAATTGTATCGGATTCGGATATTCTTGGGATTTAATTTAAGCGAACGCACCAACATCGCCATTTCATTACTGGAATAAATATTGTGTTGCATGGTACAGATTAACAAAAATAGATACAGGCCTAAAACCGCCCATTTAAAAATACGCGGGGAAACCGTTTTAAAATCCACACACTTTTGATAAAACTTTTTTAAAAATAATACGATCAAGACAAACACCCCTAAAGAGGGAGTATAAAGAAAGTGTTCAGCGGTTGAGATGTATCCGGGTTGGATCCCGATGGTGACAATAATCTGTGAGACCGGGATCAACTCAATCCAAAACCAGGTCATAAAAAATAATCCTTCCGGGGATATGGTTTTGCGCAAGCGTAAGAAGACAAATAAACAAATGCCAAAAAATAAAATTGTTAATAAAACCTCAGTGTTAAAAAGGGTTGTAAATAAGGCCCGGGAGCGGTCAAACATCAAATCGATGGGAAAGAACAAAAGCCAAAGATGCGTGATAACACTTCTTAAAAATGTTAAGAATCCTAAGAGGACCTCCAGAGAGTTCCGCCAAAAAAATAATTTCGTGATCTCTAATAAATGGCGCAGAAGTAAATATATCCCCTCAATAAAGAACATCGGGATCAGGGGGTAAAAAAGAGACAACCCTTCTTTTCCCCTAAGGAGTAAGCTTAAGCCAGGCGGAATTGTCCCGGACTTTTCCTTCAATGTCCTTTTGACGATCCCCAAATAACTCAAAATCAACAAAGGGAAAACAAGGGCCGATTCTTTGCTCAAAAGTGCCAAAAAAAACAATATTAAGCAAAG
Source organism: uncultured Planctomycetales bacterium (assembly GCA_964374105.1). GTDB lineage: Bacteria > Omnitrophota > Gorgyraeia > Zapsychrales > JANLHA01 > CAYJXI01. The sequence continues at coordinate 131,893 of CAYJXI010000002.1, read as the reverse complement.
ATAGTAGCAATACTTTTTCCTCCCAGAAAGTAAGAAGAATAAAAAAGCATTGATGGAAAAAAATGCACTCAAGAGAATAGCCCGCCCGGGGATGTTGGATACCGCCTCCCAGTGAATCGGATGAATGGCAAACAGGAGGGCAATACTTAATCGGACAACCTCCTCCTTAAAAATCAAAGCCATCAGCGCAAAAATACATAAGGAAGTGGCGATGTGAAGGAGGATATTGGTCAGATAAAAATAAAAGGGATTTAAACCAAAGAGGTGATATTCCAGCATATAAGACAAGGAGACCAAGGGGCGGTAATAATCCCCAATCCCAAAAAAGGAAGTCGTAAAGATGAGGCCAATATTAGAAATGCTTTTGATTCTTTCATCCTGAACGATCGAGTATTCATCATCCATGGTTTTAAAAGTTCCTGGGAGGGCGAAGGAATACACAAAAAAGGTCAAAGAAACGATCAGGAACATCCCCATCCCGGATTTTTTATAGAAACTTTCCATCATGGCTGCTTTTTCTCTCTGAAAAGGGCTTCAACATATAACACGTTGTTATCGAAGGGAGAGATCCTCTTAACTTCCTTAAGGAATTCCTGGGCCTTGGAGAACTGCTTTATCTCAATATAACTGTGAATGGCATACACATACCCCAAAACACTTTCGTTGTTTAATTCCAGGGCCTTCCGGGCCGAATGCAAGACTTCTTTGAAGTCACCTTTAAGCAGATAAATTTTCGCCAAATCGAGATACACCAGTTCAAAGTCCGGACGCATCTTTGCTACCTTTTTTAAAATGGAAATCGCCATATCTGGCTGATCGATATAGCATCGTCCCAGGATATGATAAGTGAACGCATCTTTTTTGACATCCATCACAAAAGGATTTCTTGGCGGGGTGACTAAATATCTTTTTAAGTAAGGAATCGCCGTTGAATATTCTTTCTTTTCATAATAGGCCAAACCCAGGAGCCAATAGGGGCGGGAGGAATCGGGATAATTCCTGATCATTTCCCGGCAGGCGACAAAATCATTTTGGAAAAATGCATTGTTGGAAATTGTCATAGCCAAAGATAACCCCACCACCGTTAACGGGATAATCCCCTGCCAATTAATGGAAGATGTTTTTTGCTTAAGCAGTTCAAGAATCTTTTCAAGCCCCATCGCCATAAAAACAAAAAAGGCAAGGGATGGTAAATAGAGAAAACGAAAAGCCAAGGGATTAGGAAGGGCAATGATATTCGAGACAGGAATATAAGTCACAAAAAACCAGCTTAAGAAGAACAGAATTAACTTTTCTTTCTTCCTTAAAGCCGTCCCGGCCCATAGAGCGCAAAACATGATGACAGCAATGACGATCGTGATTTCATAACTCTTTATTAAGTCCGGGGCCGGGGCATAAAAAGGCGGAAGGATAGTCAACTTAAATGGCAGAAACAAAACAGTCAGGTAATGATATAGAATTTTGAAGATGATCAGGAAATGTTCTTTGATATTGTCTCCCAAAAAGAGCAATTGAGGATAGAAAACGTTACGCATAACAAAAAAATATATGTAAATATAAAAAATCCAAATCAAAAGAAAACCCAGATAATATAGAAAACGATTGTTTAAAAAGGTCTTTAAGTCAGTTCCCTCTTTCAGAAAAAGATAATCGAAAAAGAAAAGCAGCAAAGGCAAACTGATCGCTGATTCTTTAGAGAATAAAGACAGGAAAAAAGATAAATAAGAGGCGGCAATAAGGTGGAGTTTCCCTCTCTCTTTTTCAAAAAATTTGTAAAATGAGACAAAAGTTAATAAATAAAAGATAGTGCCCAAAAGATCAGACCGGTATCCTACGTTACACACCACCTCTGAATGAATCGGATGAACAGAAAATAACAAAGCGGTCATGGTTGCCAGATTGATTTTCTGTGTCAGCAAATAAATAAAATAGAAAACGATCAGGCTGGCCGTCAAGTGAAGAAGGATATTGTTCAAGTTGTGCCCCCAGGCCTTCCCTCGCCATAAAAAATAATCTCCAAAGAAACTTAAAGCCACCACCGGACGGTAAGAGATCAATCCCGATAGAGAAAGCTCCTTGACCAGGGCTGGCTGCATTTGGGAAGGTAACATAATTAAACTTTTTTTAAATAAATGGGAAAGATGCTGAGGATTCTTGTAGAAGGAATTTTCACCGAATAGGAATTTTGTGTCCCCAATCAGCTCATTGCTAAGACAATTAAAGTAGGCAAATAGAATGACCGCCGAAATCAGTAGGATTGCTTTTCTCATGAGGTTAGGGAAGGAGAGAAAATCCGATGAAAGGAATCCCCCCGCCACAAGTGAGGTCCCCTGCCGACCGTCAGACGCCTTGCCCGCCAAACTGAGGCGGGATAGGAGAACCCCTCAGATCCATCGAAATCTCTAAAATGTTCAAATCTAAAGCTGGCGAGAGGCTTTGAACCCCCGACCCGCGCATTACGAATGCGCTGCTCTACCAACTGAGCTACGCCAGCAGGAACTTTACTCGATTTTCATTTACTCTTTTCTAAAAGAGTTTTCAATCCGTTTAAGGATGATATCCCAACCACCTATGACATTGGCATAAGTTTGATTTTCCGATTCAAACCCATCATGGATAAGAGTTAATTCAGTATTCTCACCTTTCGATTTTATTTGATAAGTAACACGTGAAGGCTTGTCGTCTTCAACATTTTCATGTGTTTCGGGACTAAAAATAAATGAATGGACTAATTTTTCACCTTCTTTAATCTCTAAAATTTCACCCCTGATAAAAATCTGATTGTCACTTGCATATACAATCTTACCACCCAACTTTAATTCAATATCTTTTAAAGGGCAAATGTAGTATTGATTGACAATTTTAGGGGTTGTAATGGCCCGCCATACATTTTGGGGAGATGCATGTATTTCAATCACCCTTTTGAAAACTAGTGGTTGTGAACTTGGATTCAGCATATTCCCTTCCTTAAAATTTTGATTATTAGCCAAAGAGGAATTGCCTGTTAGTAAAATAAAAAAGAATATTATAAGTCTTTTTGAAAAAATTTTTCTGCCCTCTGTCTGAAATAAAAAATTAGGAATGACCTCTCTTGCTCTATCCCAACATTTTCTAATTATTTTAAAATTAGGGACACATTCCATCTTTCCCGAATTTAGATAAGCCAACTCACCTCATCCTTTAATCCTTCTTTTCAACTTAAGGACCCTGTGTCCCTCAATTCCTCAATTCTACTCGGGAGGGTGAGGACGTTTGGCGTAAGCTCAGTCGAAGCCCTTGTTGAACCATCGACCAAAGGAGCTTGTCCTAAAGCGTGCCCGATGGACTACACAAGCGAGAATAGCAATGCCAAGAATGTACAGCTCTCCTCTTTGAAAAAAAGGATTGCCTTTATTTTAACGGATTGCAAGGGCATTGACAATTCCTTTGGCAAGAAACTTAAAGGAAAAGAAATGACGAGATCTACTATTCATACCATTCCTTAATAACCATAATTTAGTACAAGGCTACCATCCTGGGATGAAGCCACTCGGCCTCAATTTTTATCTTAGTTACTGCCGAAAAACTCTAGTTTTGACAAAGTTGATATTTTGCCAATGAGAAAGAGTTTTTCTTCTATCTTATTGCTCTTTGAAAATTTTTAAGAACTTAAGTTTTCCCCATAGCTAACCGCTGTCTTTAAGTTCCTGGCCAATAACCCTGATCTAATCCACATTTCTTCACAACGGGTAATAAATACCAACATCGATTAAGACTTTTTAAAAACTCAACAAGGTCCCGATCAGACAATTGACACAGGTGTTTGAGAATCAAAAGACCCACTTTGGCTTGGGGAGAGTTTACTGGGTCGACCATTATTGGCACAATAAAATTTGGATAATTTTCCCGAAAGATGAAGGAAGGTCGGTTGGCTCAGAGACTTTGATTAACTCGTGCTTCTCATCTAACTTTAGGAATAATGAACCAATCATTCGTGAAACTGTCTTGATGTTCTTGGGATTCTTTTGTGTGGATATCTACCTCCTACCTGCTTGGGTTTTAATAACATTTTATTAAAATTCATTCAGTTAGGAATGTTTTTTACAAGAAATTTTAACTGCACTCATCGAAAGAAAGCGTTTTCCCAATACACGCCCCAAGGTGTTGAAATCGGATTTTTTTAAGATATACTTGAAAAAAGTAAAAATTTGTTAAAAAGGATTTTAAGCCGCCAAAAAAAAAATTTCTTTCAATTTCAAAATAAGGAAAAAATCGATGAAACGAATTTACCAAGATCTACGAGATAAAGATAATAAATTTAATGCAGATATTAAAAAATTTTTAATTTTTATGTTAATGTCTGTCTTTCTTTGTCTTGGAAATACAAACCAGGGTTTTGCCGGAGGGACTATCCCTCCTTGTCCCGTGCCCAATGATCCTGATTATACCGCAAAAGACGACTGGAATGCTAACCTGGGAAGGCAATGGGGTTTGCAAAAAATCTCTGCGGAAAAGGCCTGGTGCACCTCAACTGGGAAAGGAACTATTGTGGCCGTCATCGATACGGGAGTTTATATCGATCATCCTGATTTAGTAAACAACGTTTGGGTCAACGAGGATGAGATCCCCGGGGATGGACTCGATAATGATCAAAACGGATATGTTGATGACCGCCATGGATGGGACTTTATCAATAACACACCTAACTTAAGTGATCCTGTTAGTCATGGCACCATGGTTGCCGGGTTGATTGCCGCGGTTGGGCATAATGGACAAGGAATGATCGGTTTAGCCTATGATGCGAAGATTATGCCGCTTCGAGCCTTTGTAAGCGATGGGAGATGGGACTTTCAACTGGCCATAGGAAATCACAGACGTGGCCATGATGGAGCGTTAGCGAAAGCTGTCCGTTATGCCGCTGACAACGGAGCAAAGGTCATTAATCTATCTTTCCAGCCAGATACATTTGGCATCAGTGATAGCGAGCCACTTAAGGAAGCTATCCTTTATGCCTACCAAAAGGGGTGCGTGATTGTTACCTCGGGGTTTATGCCGGATCAAAGAATCTCTTACGCCATTATAAATGTAGGGGCTTCAGATGAAGGGGATCAAGTATATAAAAATCCTTTTGCAAGTGAAGGAAGACCCGATAATAGACGCGATGTCGTTGCTCCCGGGGCAGGGAAAACAAGGACCACGATGCTCAATATCTACTCTTTGTTATCCCCCGGTTCGGAGTATGAAGAAGAAGGAGCCTTCCCCGGCGAACCACTAACCGTTGGCTGCTGTAATGTCCGTTATCGAGGGTCTTCATTAGCCTCTGCTTATGTTTCTGGCCTTGCTGCTTTGATTTTATCGGCCAACCCCGGAATTGCACCAGAACAGGTTAGACAGATCATAAGAAAATCGGCGGATGATATCGATGCCGCAGGATTTGATCTTTATGCAGGTTACGGACGGATCAATGCCTCTCGGGCCCTTCAAATGGGGCCTGTTGCTGTTGCCAGGATTCATTCTCCTTTTGTCAATCAAGTTGTTCGTCCCCAACAACAGCTAGCCATACCCGGATCAGCCTACGGTGAGAAATTCGACCACTATTCGTTAGAGTATACAGCTGATTTGAATAGTGGGACATGGAATACCATTGTTTCCCATTCTACAACGCCTGTGAATTCTGGTGTCCTGGGAACTTGGACTACGCCTTCGCCGGGCTCTTATTACCTTAAATTAACCGTTGTTGATAAATTAGGATCAGTCTATGATGATATTGTTGGCCCCCTTTATGTAGATGCCAAAATCCGTTTGGGGTTCCCACGTGTTCTAAGCCCTGATATGCCGGATAACTATTTGAGGCGCTTTGCTATCGGGGATGTCGATAAGGATGGGAAAAAAGAAATTGTCGTAGCTACTCCTTCTGGCATTGTCTATGTACTTAAAGAAGATGGTACTAACTTGCCTAATTGGCCAAAGGATATGGGAGCGCCCATCACCTCCAATCTTGTTCTCGTTGATATCGACCGTAACGGTGATCTAGAAATATTTTTTGGAATCAACTCCCGTAACGAAATCTGGGGTCTTCATCATGATGGCACGCCTGTCGCAAAGTGGCCCCAAATGATAACCGAAACGACTTACGATTTTTGTTCTTTAGCCGCTGAGGACGTAGATGCTGATGGCGGTGTTGAGATTATGGTTTATCCCAATTCGCCGCAGTCTTATCAATTAGAGTGGATGCGATCCCATCTTTATATTTTCAATGCTGATGGAACTTTGCAAAGCAAAACCCAGGTCCCTTTTCTTTATGTCTCGAGAACCGGGCAAAAAATCGATCATATTGCGCATGTCGGTTTAGCCGTTGGAGACATTGATGGTGATGGAAAAAAAGAAATTGCCTTTCCTTTCGGACACTTGGTTCCCAGAGACAGCACCGAAGTAGGGGATTTTTATTATTATATGCTCGTTGTCAAAGCCAATGGAGAAATCCTCAATACCCTCAAATTGACCTCGCCCAAAATAAGTGGGCCATCCTTCTCGCAAATGGCCCCTACCAATACAATGATGGGTGATGTGGATGGTGACGGCGATCTTGAGATCGTGACAAAAATCGATTACCGAAGAGAGGATGGGTCCCACATTTTCATTATTTACTACGATAAGGGGACATTGCGCTCTGAATCATTCCCCGCTGGTTTAAAATACGCATCATTGATCCAGAGTCTGGCGGATCTCGATGACAATGGGGACGCAGAGATCCTCAGCGTTTTCAAGGAGTCCGATACATCGTATAAGATCAAGGCTTATCATCATGATGGAACAGTGGCTTTGCAACAAGATGCACCTATGTCTGTTCTTAATATGGTTGTAGGAAATATTGATGGAGATCTTCCCCAGGAAATAATCCTGGGTGGATACACCTCAAGTGGACAACAGAAGTTTTATGTCCTGGACCACACAGGCAGTTTCTTGGAAGGGTATAATCCCTTTATCCTTCCTGTGTCAGTTACCGGGTCATTGGCTCATGCCCTCTCTGATATTAACAAAGATGGCGTGGTAGACCTCGTTTCTATGACCGATAGCGGCTTTTTAAGTGTCTACACCATTAACGGCTCGCGTGATAATAATTCTTTAGACTGGCCGATGTATCAAAATGCTCCTTACCGTAACGGTCTTTATCTGGATCCCAAAAAGATGTTTATCCGTGGGGATTCCGATGATAATGGCTTTGTTGATCGAAATGATGCCAATTTCACATTGCAATATCTCTTTGAAGACAGCACCTTGCGCCTGGCGTGTCCAGATGCGGCAGACGCCAATGATGACGGTAGGGTTGACATTTCCGACCCTATCATGACATTCGGACATTTATTTCAGGGTCTTCAGACTCTAGCGCAACCCCATCTTTTCCCAGGCCTTGATCCGACAGATGATCGATTAACCTGCCGGGAAGGTAATGATTCTGAGGTGATTGTCAATAAGGAGGTCAATCAAGTACAATGTGATGCATTAAGACAAATCAGTGAAGATTTAGCTGAAATTGATGTCTGCCAAAAGTTCATCCGTGGGGATGCTAATGGAGATGGGAAGGTAGATATCGCCGATTCTCAATTTATTCCTGCTTGGCTGTTTAAAGGTGGCCCCAAACCACCTTGCGTGAAAGCCGCTGATGCCGATGACAACGGAAAAGTTGACATTTCGGATGGGCCACATATTAACTCTTTTCTGTTCTTAGGAGGAAGTCCAATACCTCCTCCCTATCCCGGGCCGGGATTAGATCCTACCCCGGATGATCTTAGTTGTGAAGTTTATCCCAGGCCCCAGATGCCTTGGCAAGTAGGACAAAACGGGACGTTATATACCAACCAAGCATGGAATTATACAACCGGGTATCATTTCACTCCTCTTAAAAATGGACGCATTATTGGTCTCGGAGGTTACTTCAATGGAACAAAGACCGTTTTCCTCTGGAATTCAAGTACAGGAGAATTTTTAACGCAAGCGGAAGTCACTTCTGCTAACAACTGGAATTACACAAACATCAAATCTGTTTTCGTAAAAGCAGGCACAACTTATACTGTAGCTGTTTATCTGGGGGGAAGCGGTGGCAGTTATCGCTCGGGAATTAAAACACTTCCGCAAACGTACGGCAATATTACCATTAAGGCCTCAACTTCTAAAAGCGGAAACGGCCGGCCGACCAATAATGTCACCTCAACGATGTATGGTCAGACAGACATTATTTTTGTGCCGGATTTATAAAAATCAATAACGATAGAGGGGACATTTCTATTTCCTATAAGATCAAGTCTTAGAAAAAAATAGAAACGTCCCCTTTTCTTACCCAGTATGGAAACCTTCCTTAAATAAATTTCCAGAAAAGGGTTCAATCCTGGGAAAAAAGCACTCGACCTTAATTCTTATCCTAAAGGAGAGTGCCGAGACCCAGAATCGAACTGGGGACGCACGGCTTTTCAGGCCGTCGCTCTACCGACTGAGCTATCTCGGCACATTTCTTAAACGTCGTCAACTAACAGTCTTCAGAATAGACAGAAAAATGATCTGATATCTGAAAGCTGATAGCTGACGACTGATAGCAGCTTATTATTCTTTAAGGTAATTAACAATTTTCACATAAACATCCTGAGCCATTTTGATTTTAGGGAAGAAGGCCTTCCTCGCCTTGACTGTAACTTTAACCGAAGACTGACTGATAGGAACTATTGTTACCGTAATCTTTGTACCTTGCGCCTTTGCAATAATAATCCCTCCCTGATCACTTCTCTCTAAGATGACTCCCATGATCGAGAGGATCTCCGCGGCTGCTTCTAGCGCATCTTCTTGCCCGCTGTCGGTAATGATCCCTTCCACTGTATCCGGACTAACAATAAAACCGCCTAAAGCCCCCACCCCTCCCACAATCATATAAACACACCCACTGAGCGAAATCATCAAAGGAAGAAGGAAAAAAAATAGTAAGCTTCTTTTACGAACATCTGTCAAAATCATATGGCTTCCTTCTATAAGAGCTTTGGAATTTCCCTCTTAAGAGAAACGGAAATTATCTTTTCTTAACCCAAATTTGGTTTTCTGCCGCGATTAGCCTTTTTGGAACGCCATCTTAATTTTCTACGGTTTTTTTTACTCATCATTTCCTCCTTAAGATTTAAATATTAATCAAGTTATAACGAGGCGTACAGTTTTATTTTAATTATTTACTGCAATAATAGGTTCTACGATCACAAAGAACACCTTATAACACTCTAACTTTAAATTAAAAAGATTGTGAATCATATTTAACTTTCAGGCCTGACTGCCGGCAGGCAGGCTTGATCTAAACATTCAGGCTTTTAAGGATATTAACCACCGCAAAAACATTGGGAATAATTCGATAAGGTTTCCATCTCGCTAGCTCTTTAAGTGTGTTTGATCCGGTTATTACCGAAACCGTCTTCACCCTCGCCCTTTGGCCTGTCTTAAGGTCAATGATCATATCCCCCACATATAAAGCCTCATAAGGTTTTAAGGAAAGCCTCTTTAAAATTTTAATAAGGATGTCGGGATAAGGCTTAGGATTCTTAACCTTATCGGCACACAAGACATAATCAAAATATTTTTTCAAGCCTAAATGAGCAAGGATAATCTGTGAGAATTCTGTTGGACGGTTACTTGCCACCGCAATTTTATATTTGTGCTTTTTTAAATAATCCAAAATTCGCTTTGCCCCAGGAAGAACTTTTATTTTTTCCTTCAAAGCCGTTTTGTGATGGTTGCGATAGATGGCCAGTGCCCGGGAAAGATTTCTCTTCCCAACAAATTTTTCAATCAGATGTGCATCTCCCCAACCAACTGTCTTTTTGATTTTAATGGCCTCAACCCTTGGAAAACCCATCTCTTTCATGGTAAAGTTTACGCTTTCATAAACAGCCTGGTAGGCATCAATCAGAGTCCCATCCAAATCAAAAATCACCACTTTGATTTGTCTTTCATCTTCAAAGAACATTTTTGATCTTCTGAAAATAAGCTAGAACTGGTTTCATAACCTCTAAATCTCCTGCCTCCGATGTCATTCCTGCTTTAAGCAGTCCCGCCAAGGCGGGACCGACCTGACTGCCGTCAGGCAGGTTAAAGCATTCGGGAATGACAAAAGAGAGTTGTGAAACCACCTCTACTCTTTGACCATGTACAATACAAACATTCCACCTAAGGCTAATAATATCCCAAAGATCCCTCGAAAGAGAATCACCACATCCTGCCACCAAAGTAATATCAAAATGGTCCCCAAAATCAAAACAAAACTCCCTAAAATAAATAATAATGGTTTGCTGGATTTAATCTTCTTATCTATCGACATATTCCCTCACTTTACTTTAGACGGCCTCACTCTTGGACTTATACTTCAGTTGAGATATTAAATTCTCCTCCCCTACCGGTCGACTTTTCCAACGACGATGCATCCATCCCCATTCATGAGGATACTTTCTTATATATCTTTCAATGAGTTGCGTGATCTTGGAAACATTCACATAAACCATCTCTTCATCATCTTCTATCTCTTCCAAAGCAAAAGCTGGTTCGATGATAATTTTATTGAGGTCTTCCTTTTCTCGAACAATAAACATAGGAAGAATGAGGGATTTGGTTCGCTTCGCAAAGACAACTGGGCCGGTAGCCGTTGCCGCCTTTTGACCAAAAAAATCCACAAAGATCCCGCCGTCACTTCCAAAATTTTGATCTAAAGGAATAAAGACAATCTCATTATTTCTCAAAGCCTTGATCGTTGTATCCACACACGTCTTACGCGGGTGACTATAGATTGTCGTAAGTCCAAGTTTAGTTCTTTGTTGAAGAAAATATTTCTCGATATCTTGGTCCCGGGTCGGCCGAATAATGGCGTTGGTTTTATATCCTTCCTGGGCCAATCGCAAAAGCATTAATGGAAAATTCCCAAAATGGGCACTGACCGCAACAACTCCTCGTCCCTCTTTAAGCGCATTATCCAAATGCTCCTTTCCTTCAAAAAAGACTTTCTCTTTAATCATCTTGGGATGAGCCATAAAATAAATGAGTTCAATCATGCCCCTCCCTAAATTTTCAAAACAAGCACGAATAATCCGATTGATCTTGTGCCTATCCATAACCTGGCCAAAAGCAATCTTAAGACTCTCTCTGGCTATTTTTTTCTGTCTCATCGTCAATTGAAATCCTAAAGCAATAAAAGCACGCGTTATGCCCTTAACAATGGGATAGGGGAGCTTCTCAATTAACCAGGAAAAAGTATAAAGACCATAACGGGCAACAGTCCTTTTAATTTTTTTAATCCGATCATGGGAATTCAACATGGTCTTCCAAACCCTTAAGTACGTTAAGGGGACAGTTGTGTGTCCCTCTTAGGAACATTAGGCAAGGGAAGTGTACCCTTTTTAGGGACTATCCCCTTTAGGAACCTAAAATTTTCTTAATTTCTAAGTACAGTTCTTGAAAATCAACCGGCTTGGTGAAATGCAAAATCCCTCCGGCCTCCAGCTCCGCCTTCAATTCTTCTGGAGATTCCTTAACGGTTAAGAATATCACTGGGATATCTTTCGTTCGACTATCTTCTTTCAGTTGAACACAAACTTCTTTGCCATTCATATCAGGCAAGATCACATCCAGGATAATTAAATCCGGAATCTTTTTACTGGCCATTTGCAGGCCTTCCTCCCCTGTCTGAGCGGCCAATAAATAAATCCCATAGCGTAGGAAGTGAGTACGGATTAATTTCAAAAAAATCTTGTCATCATCGACCACCAAAATTTTCCAATTGGGATGAAGAAACCCGCTTTGATAATATCTCTTAAACTGTGGATATTGATAAATGCAAATGACCAAAATACAAATTCCAATAAAAATAAGAGGAAGGATATCCATCTGGCGCGTAAGATAAATCATATCCCACAAAACATAACCCACTCCCACCAGACTAACAAAAACTACGGTCTTTCTTGCCCACTCTTTTTCTAATATAAGTCCTACCGTGGAAAGCAATAAAACAATAAATAGAATCAATTCAAAATCCAGTGTCCTATCCGTCAAATACCAAACTAAAAGTAAAGTCCCGTACAAAATTGCAAAGAAAAATGCGACTAATCTAAATAATAGTCTTAATTTCATGTTGATATGTTATGACTCGACTGACTTGTTGACTTCATCTGCATGATTGAAATAAGGAATATACAAATTACCCGAGGATTTTTTTAATTTCTACCAACAGGGTGTTGGCGCTGACCGGTTTTGTAAGATGGGAAATCCCCCCTGCCGCTAATTCTGCCTTAATATCATCTTCAGAATCTTTTGCGGTTAGAAAAATCACAGGGATACTCTTTGTGTCATGATTTTGTTTTAATTGAGCACACACGTCTCTTCCTTTAATGCCCGGCAGGATCACATCGAGAACGATCAAATCGGGTTTTTGCAATTTTGCGATTTGCAAACCCTTTTCACCGCTAGTGGCGGTCAGAACACTGTAACCTCTAGGAAGCAAAATTTTTTGAACCGTTTTTTGTAACCCCTCATCATCATCAACAATAAGAATACTCTTTCTTTTGAATTGCCATTCTCCCTTAAATTGTTGAACGATTTTTTTCTGGCCGAAAAATAAAACAACGATACCGTGCATAAAAAGATAACTCGGCTGAATAAAATCAGCAAACTGACTATAGAGTGCTAGCTGATAGACAAGAGCAATCCCGTTGGCCAGGATGAGTGTTCTACGTCCCCATTCCTTAAATTGCATGGTGGCCCATGAAGAAAAGAATAGAATAAAAAAAAGAAACGACAAAACAAACGAGTGGATACGGAAAGGCTCATAAGCCATAATCCAAAAATAAATTAGAAATGAAGTCCCATACAGGATGCATAAGCTGTAACCAATGACCATTAAACTATTTCTGCCTAGTATCATAAAGATCCTCCCTAGAGTTCTTAGGTTATTAAGTCCCACCTCTTACGATCGGGGAGGGGCTTTCCCGCCGGCTTGCCTCTACTTAAAAAGATTAAGAGACTGGATCTTTCCTATTTTTAGCCAAAACAACACCCATTAGTATACAACCAAAACAAAAATATGTAAAAATATCTCCAAATTTTGTATAAAAAGTCTTTTGATCGTTCAAAAGAATGGATGGAGTGATCCATCCCTCAATAAATGTTTCTTTCCCATGCGGATCCTGCAAAGTTTGGGTTATCCGTCCCCAGGGATCAATGATACAACTAACCCCCGTATTGGTTGAACGGACAAGGCTTCTGCGATTCTCAATCGTTCGGAAAATGCTAGCCTGCAAATGCAAATAAGGAGCTTTAGTATCTAAAAACCAGGCGTCGTTTGTCATATTGATCAAAAGATGGGCTCCTTTATTGACAAATAATCTTGAAATTTCGGAGATCGTATCTTCAAAACAAATCAGGACTCCAAAATAATAATTTTGTTCTGGGAGACGATCGGGGAATACCGGAAAAAAGGTTAATCTCTTTCCCGCGGTGAAATCAGCAATAGGGACAATATCCTCGAAAAATGGAAAAATGTTTCTTAAAGGTATATATTCTCCGAAAGGCACTAAATGCAATTTATCGTGTTGTTGTACAATCTCCCCTTCTTTGGAAATCAAAATAGCGGAATTAAAATAATTTTCCTTTACTTTTGTCACCGCCCCCACCAAGAGGGGGATTCTCTCTTGGGTGATGGATTGTTTTAACTTTTCAAAACTTTTCTTCGATTCCGATTCCCATAAGATCCCCGGGAAAGATGTCTCCGGCCAAATTATAAGATCAGTTTGGGATCTGGCCGCCCTTTGGGTGAGCGCTAACACTTTATCCAAAATGGACGGCCAAGCCCTTTCATCCCATTTGATTTCTTGAACGACATTCGTTTGGACGATTGTCATATTCACTTTCGCCATTGGCTTCCTAGAGGGAAATTGAAGTTGATAGATCCCGTAAACTAAGATGAGGATTAAAATCCCCACAACCAAAAACGTTGATACCGCCACCTCTGTTCTCGGTTGCCCCTCTTTTCTCTTATCAAGCAACAATTCTTTTAAAAAAAAATTTACCAAAACCAAGAGAAAGGAAACTCCCCATACCCCGGTCACATCGGCGACTTGAATGAGCGGTAACACCAAATATTGTGAATGACCTAAACTGACCCAGCCAAATCCTGTCAAAAATTTATCTCGGATAAATTCTAAGCCCACCCAAAGGCTTGGGATTAAAAACAGTCTCCAAATATATTTTTTTCTTTGAAAATACACAAAACCCAAAGCAAATAAACCAAAATACACAGCCAGATACAACATGAGTAAAATAGTCCCCAGAACGGTCACATGCACAAACCAATAAAGAGTTCCGGTGAAAAAAACAAGTCCACACAAATAGCCTAAACCAAAGGCCTTCCCTCCTTTTTGACCTTCCAAGGATATCATCCAAGGCACAAGACCGACCCAGGCCAATATCCAAAAATTAAATTGAGGATAAGATAAAATTAATAGAAAAGAAGATAGAAGGCAAAGAATGATCGAAGATAAAAGAGAGGGTGGTTTCTTTAAGCTCTTCCACAGCATTTTTTATACTTCTTCCCGCTGCCGCAAGGACAAGGGTCGTTGCGCCCCACCTTGGGTTGAGATTTCTGATAAGGTTTGGGGGAGAGAGGGGGTTCTTTAATGGCATCAGATTCTAGAGAAGAAGCTCCTTCTTCTGGTCCTGCGGAAAAACTGGTGATATCTTGATGAATCAAATTTTGTGGCAAGGAACTAAAGACACCTTTGGGCCAATTCCCTCGCACAACCGGCCGGACTCGAAAAATTGTTTCCACAAGTTCTTGGTTGATGGATTCATACATCATCTGGAACATCATAAACCCTTCCCGTTTGTATTCAACCAAAGGATCGCGCTGCCCATAGGATCTTAACCCCACCCCTTCTTTGAGCTGATCCATGGCATAGAGATGATCTTTCCATTTTGCATCAATGATATTAAGAAGTAAAAATTTCTCAATTTCCCGCAGCTCTTCCTTGGGAAAATCCTGCTCTCTGTGTTCATAAACCTTAAGCAACCCTCCTAAGATCAAATCATAAATCTCATCTTGATTCATGTTACGAATTTGTTCTTTCAAGGGAGCAATATCAAAGTTAAATTTTGACTTTAGATAAACCTCCAGGCCATCGATATCCCAGTTGCCTTCTTGTTGCCCAGAAAATAAATATTGGTTTAAAATTAAGTTAACGATTTCTTCCATGGCTTCGATGACACGATCCTTAATGTCCTCACTCTCCAAAATCATCCGCCTAAGTCCATAAATGGCCTCTCTTTGTTTATTCATGACATTATCAAATTCCAAAAGCTGTTTGCGGATTTCAAAATTGTAGTTTTCGACCCGCTTTTGGGCCCTCTCCAAGGCCCCCGCCACCCAAGGGTGTTCAATCACCTGACCTTCCTCCACCCCCAATTTATTCCACATATTCATAATCCCCTGGCCAAAAAGGCGCATCAGATCATCTTCCAAGGCAACGTAAAATCGCGATGATCCTGGATCTCCCTGCCGACCGGATCGTCCGCGCAGCTGATTATCAATCCGCCGGGATTCATGGCGTTCTGTTCCCAAGACATGCAATCCTCCTATGGAGACAACCAACTCGTGTTCCTTTTGGACCTGCTGCTGGAATTGTTCTAAAAATTTTTTCATCGAGGCGGCCCGCTCTTCTTTATTTTCCATATCTTTCAATTTCTGATCAGCAAGGTTTTTGGTGAGGACCTCCGCATTCCCACCCAACAAGATATCGGTCCCGCGTCCCGCCATGTTGGTAGCAATGGTCACCGCTTTGTGGCGGCCTGCTTGGGCAATAATCTGGGCCTCCCTTTCATGATACTTGGCATTCAAAACCTGATGAGGAATACCTTTTTGTCGTAAAGCTAAAGAAAGATATTCCGACTTTTCAATGGAAATCGTCCCTACCAAAACCGGTTGACCGCGATTATAGTAATCTTCAATCTCACTGACAACCGCATTGAATTTCTCTTTGACACTTTTATAAATGCAATCCGTGTGATTCGTGCGTCTTAAAATCCGATTGGGCGGGATCACCACACAATCCAAGAGATAAATCTGTTTAAATTCATTAGCCTCGGTATAAGCGGTGCCGGTCATGCCGCTTAACTTGTCATACATGCGGAAATAATTCTGAAAGGTTATTGTCGCCAGGGTTTGATTCTCGCGTTCGATTTTAATGGCCTCTCTGGCTTCCACCGCTTGATGCAGGCCGTCTGACCAACGCCGTCCCGGCATCAGGCGTCCCGTGAATTCATCCACGATGATGACCTGACCGTCGCGCATAACATAATCCACATCCCTTTTAAAAAATTCTTTTGCTCGCAGGGCCTGCAGGACATGATGACGGTATTCAATGGTATCCATGTCATGCAAATTATCCACTCCAAATTGACGGGCCGCCTTGATTTCTCCCTCTTCGGTTAAAGCAATAGAACGATTTTTTTCATTAGCCAGGTAATCATAACCAATAGAGAGATCTTCATTACGATATTTAGCATCCACCTCTTCTTGTTCGGTAGTCCGTCTTCCCTTTAATCTTTTGACAATCTCGTTGGCAGTATAATATTTATCGGTTGATTCCTCCGCGGGACCAGAGATGATCAGAGGAACCCTGGCCTCATCAATCAGAATACTATCCACCTCATCAACAATGGCAAAATGATGTCCCCGCTGGGTCATCCGTTTCTTCGTATCCACCATGTTATCCCGCAAATAATCGAATCCAAACTCATTATTGGTGCCATAAGTGATGTCGCAATGATAAGCCTCCTGTCTTTCCTGAGGATCCATATCATGTAAAATCACCCCGACCCGAAGGCCTAAAAATTCATAGATAGGCCCCATCCATTCCCGATCTCGTCTGGCCAAATAATCATTGACTGTCACAATATGTACACCCTCACCGGTCAACGCATTAAGATACGCCGGCAGGGTGGCGACAAGGGTTTTCCCTTCACCCGTGGCCATCTCCGCAATATTTCCTTCATGCAGGACAATCCCACCCACCAATTGCACATCAAAGTGCCGCATGGATAAAACACGTTTTCCCACCTCCCGGACAACCGCAAAGACCTCGGGCAGAATGGCGTTCAAGGCAGCTTTTCTTGTTTTTTTGAATTCTTCTTTACCCTTGGCTAAGGCGAGACTTAACTCCTCGCGGTCAGCAAGGGATACAGCTTTCTTAAGCTGACTTTGCAGCTCCTCTAACTCTTTTCGTTTCTCTTGGATTGACTGTTCATATCTTATCTTAAACTCTTGGGTTTTTTCCTTTAACTCATGATCCGACATCTGGCTCATCTTAGGCTCAAGACCATTGATCTTGGAAACCACGGCACTCATCCTTTTTACGCTGCCGATAGCGGGAATCGGCAAATCACGCGGGATATGGATCCCGACTTTAGGCTCCAATCGATCAATAAATCTCTGCGCATTTTTAACCGCAATTTTTCTGACAATGAAATCAAACATGAGTTTATTCTTTCTTCATTCTAAGATAGCCCTCAATAAACAAACTTAAATCCCCATCCATAACCTTTTGTACTTGAGCTGTCTCAATTTCTGTGCGGTGATCTTTGACCAGGAAATAGGGATGCATCACATACGATCGGATCTGACTTCCCCATTCGATTTTCTGCTTCTTTCCATATTCTTTGGCCATCCGTTCTTCTTGCTCTTTACTTTTTCGTTCATACAATCGTGCTCTTAAGATCTTCATGGCCGTTTGTCTATTTTGCAGTTGAGAACGTTCATTCTGGCATTGGACCACAATTCCCGTTGGTATATGCGTCATCCTCACGGCCGAATCCGCGGTGTTGACACTCTGCCCTCCGGGTCCGGAAGAACGGAAGATGTCTATCCTTAAATCATCGGGATTGATCTGGACCTCAATCTCATCTTCAATCTCAGGAATAACATCCACTGAGGCAAAGGAGGTATGCCGTCTTTTATTGGCATCAAAGGGAGAAATCCTCACTAAGCGATGAACCCCTTTTTCCCCTTTAAGATACCCATAAACCATTTCCCCTTCAATAGTCAAGGTCACATTTTTAATCCCGGCCTCCTCGCCAGGCAGAATGTCGGTCATCATCACCCGATAATGGTGGTTATCCGCCCAGCGGGTATACATCCTTAATAACATATTGCTCCAATCACAGGATTCTGTCCCGCCTGCTCCGGCATTGATACTCAAAATGGCATTGTTTCGATCAAAGGGCCCATTTAAAAAGGATTGGGTCTCTAGGGTCTGAATTTCTTTTTCCAGTGTCCCAATTTCTTCTTCAAGATGTTTTAAAAATTCCTCATCTCTCTCTTTAAGCGAAACCTCTGCCAGTGCCCTAATGTCTTCCAACTTTTTTACACATTTTTCAAAGGGATCCACACAGGATTTGAGGTTTTTAAGTACACTCACTAATTTGCTGGAAGATTCTACTTCTTGCCAGAAATTGGGCTGGGACATTTTTTCTTGGATGGACTGGATTTCTTCTCGTTTCTTGGGGATGTCAAAGAAACCCCCTTAATTGGGCGAGTTTCTCATCAAGAGATTCGGTCTTTTGCAGAATATCGTCTAACATTGTTTTAAATCAAAAATTGTCTTCAAAAGTTAAATTATTGAGGGGTATTATAACATAATATTTAGGGGGACGTTTCTATTTTTAATTCTTATCTTCACCTGAAAAATAGAAACGTCCCCCATTCTATTTAAAAATTATTTTTGAAATCTCTTGACTCCCCTCAATTCCAGATTGAAATCATCTTTGCTGTCGGCCGCCTTGCGGGCATCTTCTTCGGCAACGATCCCCTGCTTGACCAAGTGGACCAGGGACTTTTTGAAGGACTGCATCCCGAATAATTCACCCTCATCAATGAAGGATTGGATTTGATTGATATTCCCTTCCCTGATAAGACGGGCAATGGTGGGAGTGACAACTATAGTTTCAAAGGCTGGGATACGGCCCGTTTTATCCAAACGGGGCAGGAGCCTTAAGGAGATAACGCTTTTAAGAATAATCGAAAGCTGCATCCGGACTTCATCGTGTAAATAAGGAGGGAAGAAATTAATAATCCTGGTAATGGTTTGGACTGCATTGACCGTATGAAAAGTGGTCAAGACAAAGGTTCCTAATTCAGTGGAATGGATGGCCGCCCGCATAGTATCGACATCCCGGATTGTTCCAATATAAATGATATCCGGACTTTGTTGCGTCACATGTTTAAGGGCCGCCGGATACGAATGGACATCCGCCCCTAGTTCCCTCTGATTAATGATACTTTTTTGATCTTCGAAGATGAATTCAATGGGATCCTCTAAGGTGACGATGTGTTTTTCACTATTTTGATTGATGTAATCCATCATGCTGGCGATGGTCGTTGATTTTCCGCTTCCGGCTGGACCGGAAATAATAACAAGTCCGGAAGATTCTTCGCATAATTTTTTTAAAAGTTCATCCGGAAGATTCAATTCCTGAAAGGTCTTCACATGGGTATGAATGTGTCTGGCCACAATCGCCGGTGTCCCTCGCTGGATAAAGATATTGATCCGGAATCTGCCTACCTCCGCTTCATAATGGGCAAAATCAATATCCATGTTCTCAGCAAATCTTTTTTTACGCTCATCAGTGGCCAAAAGAGTATTGGTCGCATTGACCATCTCTTCTTTGGTGATCTTTTCTGAATCAATAATCTTCACCACCCCATGAATTCGCGCCCGCGGATAGGTATCGGTCCGCAGGAATAAATCCGAAGCCTCTTTTTCCACCATCATCTTAAATAAATTTTTAAGATCCATAAGTCTTCTATTATTTTTCGTTATTTGGAGGTATTTTACTTATAAATCCATCGGATAAAAATACATTTCCTACAAATCTGAAACTGTTGTATCTCAACAAGACCGTTTCTAAATAACTTTAAATGCATCAATAATTTTCACTAGAAGTGTCCTTAAAGGGGCACTGCTGACACAACCTATCACTCCTGCCTATGGTTAGCAAAAACGGTCTTTATCTTTAACCTCCCCTAGTCCCGTAAACGGTCCACTGGGTCACATCTATCAACGTCTATGAAAAAAATAACCGTAATGATTATAATAAGCACATTCACATTTTCCCTCCGTACAAATTTTCTGAAACGAATCATCGACTCTTTCCCTAAAAACCGAACAATCTATATCCTGGCAGTCTTCATAAACCAAACAGGTTTGCTCAGTTTGATATATTGAATAATTGTTATAAAGATCTCTGAATAATTCAGCATGTTTTAAATGGGAAGGATCGTCTGAAGAACCAAGATTATAAAAAATAAGGAGATATTTATTGATGAGCAGGTATTTCCCTTCGAAAGGCAATCTATCTAAACCAGGTTGATAAAGGAACTCCTTTTCTTGAGGCGCAGGTTCCATATTATAATAACTTGTGCGAGACAAATAAACATAAGCCAATAATCTTCCATCTTTGTCTTTCTTCTGTTGATCGAACTCTAAACAAACATGCCGCCCTTCAACGGCAGCCTCAAGGAAAGAAGCCGCTTCTTGGGCAATCCATTCTATATTATCTTTTACGATTGTTAAATGGTATCCCTCTCCAAAGTCATTACTCGAAATTACTGAGTAATATCTTTGCTGACCGGAATTTTGATCTGGAATGAGCATACCTATCAAACGAACGCGTTGCCCATTGGTAAGAAGCAGTTCATTGAAACTAATAATTTCTTTCACGACCGCTTCCCTATCATAATCCTGGCCACAATGTCTACTCCCACCTAATTCTTGTAAATAGCGAAATTCTGACCATTGATAATAAGCTATGATGGCCAAGCAGAGACAAATGACTGCCAGGAAGACCCTAAAGATTATTCTCATAGGTTTTTGTTAAACTTTCCTTCGTTACTTACTGCTATAAATCTAAAAATGTCTCTTAACTCAAAGAAGAAAAAATTTTCTTTTTATCTTTTAAAATGATGGGCTATCCTTCTCTCCAGCGCCAACAATTGGGCTTTTTTTTGTGTCCTATGGCCTGCGTATCCGCCCAGCGAACCATCTGCGCGAATCACCCGATGACAGGGAATGATCAAGGGATAAGGATTTCTCCTCAAGGCCTGGCCTACCGCCCTGCCAGCTTTAGGATGACCGATCCTTTGGGCAATCCATTTGTAGGTTCGTGTCTCTCCCAAAGGGATTTTTAAAGTCTCCTTTAAGACCTTCCACTCAAAATCGGTTAATATCTTCGCTTTCATTTTTACTGAATCTATTAATCGAGTCAAGAAGGAAACGTGTTTTTCCTTCTTAGAATGCGATGATAAGAGACGGCAAATCGGTGCGCTTCATCTCTGATTCGCTGTAAAAGTTTTAACCCTAGAGAATCCTTGGGCAACACAATGGAGTTTTTTTTGTGGGGAACAAAAATCTCTTCTTCTCTTTTGGCCAAAGAAATTATGGGGATTTCTATCTTTAATCCTACTAGTTGTTCCAAGGCCGCTGATAATTGTCCTTTCCCGCCATCGATCACAATCAGATCAGGAAAGGTAGCCCCTTCATTTTTAAGACGTCGGTAACGGCGTTTCACAATCTCGGCCATCATTTTAAAATCATCGATTCCCGCAACTTCTTTGATGCGAAAACGCCGATAATAATTTTTATCCGGTTGGCCATTAAAAAAAGACACCATCGATCCTACACTTTGGTTCCCCATGATGTTGGAAATGTCAAACGCCTCTATCCTTTCCGGACGTTTGGGTAACCCTAAGATTCGCTGAAGCTGTTCTGATTCCTTATAATAATTGATGTCTCGTGTTCCCGAATAAAGGGCACCGATCGCCCGCAATTGATCTCTGACCTTTGCGGCCTGTTCATACTTTTTCTCTCGGGCTAAAGTTTCCATCTGTTGCCTTAAATTTCGATACAATTCATCCTTTTTCCCTTCTAGAATGAAACACACATTCTCGATATTCTTTCGATATTCTTCCTCGCTGATATTTTGGATGCAAGGGGCATCACAAAGCCCAATGTGATAATCAAGGCACTCTTTATTCGGAAAGGGATTACAGGTTCGAAAGTGGAAAATTTTGCGGATGATCGAAAGGGCCTTCCGGATCAAACGGGGATTCACATAAGGGCCATAATACTGGGATCCCGGATTTCTTTTTCTTGGACGAACAACCGCAATCCGCGGGAACTTCTCATCTGTCACTTCGATAAAGGGATAACTTTTATCATCCCGCAGTTCCACATTGTATTTGGGCTGATATTTTTTAATCAGACTGGCTTCTAAGATGAGGGCCTCGGCCTCACTATGCGTCGTAATCACTTCTACATCGTCTAGCGCAGAGATAAGCAAATCGGTCTTTGAAAATGTTTTAGATGACCGGGAGTATGATTGAAGCCGTTTGCGTAAAGAGACCGCCTTGCCGACATAGAGGACCTCATTCTTCGAATTTTTCATAAGATAAACACCGCTCGTCAAAGGCAGGCTCTTGATTTTTTCTTTCAAGTCCATAGCATTGGAAGCTACCGGCTACCCCCACTCATGTCCAAATTATTAGATTTGTCATTCCTGCGAAAGCAGCCCCGCCAAGGCGGGACCGATTAAGACATTCGGGGATAGCACAAATCATCTCTCAAGCCACTATTGTCATCGAGAATAAGCATTTTATTTGGACACATATTCGGCTACCCAAAGGATACGTTAAATGAGAAAATATCCGTTACCTATCCCCGAAGCACCCGGTACTTTTATTTCCTTTATCTCTAGCGCTTAAGCAAAGAGAAGAACGACTTCATTGTTTCTACCTTTAAGGCATAACACAATAGACCATAAATCACAGGCCCCAGGAACCCCACCAACAACAACAGGAGCACTTCCTGGCTGATCAAAAATTTAGACCAGGAAACAAAGACCCCCAAACCAAGGGTAGCGAAGGTTACCTTTCCTACCACCAACTTCAGCTGGGAAGTAATTTCCCCTAATCTTTTTTCAATCAGATAAAATAAAATCAAAAAATTGGTCAAAGAGGCGAGGGAATTGGCTAAAGCAATCCCTCCTATTTTTAAGGGCTTGATCAAAAGGACATTGAGCAGAATATTCAAAACAAGGCAAAAGGCTGCCACCTTAACCGGGGTTTTGGTGTCCTGCAGGGCATAAAAGACGGTCACCAGAATTTTGATCCCGCCAAAACTAAACAAACCTATCGAATAAAACAATAAGGTGATGGCAGTGATCATCGTGGAATAATGGTCAAATTCCCCTCTTTCAAAAAGAACGCGGATCACCGGTTCGGCCAAGAGGATCAACGCAAAACTGATGGGAAACATTATAAAGAAATTATTGGCGATGGCAAATTTTAAAGTGCTCTTCAATTGATCATGATTGTTTAAAGCCGCCAAACTCGAGAGAGTAGGCAAAACCGCCGAGGCCAAGGCAATGCTAAAGATCCCCATGGGGAATTGGACAATTCTATTGGCATAATAAATCGCGGAAATCCCGCCCAACCCAACCAGAAAAGATAACGAGGCACAGAACGTATCCACAAAAACACTCAATTGATAAATCCCCGCCCCGAATAAGCGAGGGATCAAAAGCCTCCCAACCTTGGCCACCCCCGGATGGTTTAAACTCCTGGGCCATTGCCAAATGATTCCAGTTTTGAATAAAGGAGGAATCTGAACCAAGAACTGCAAGATTCCCCCTGCCAGAACCCCAATCGCCAGCCCATAAATGGGTTCTGGCATTGTGGAAGCGGCCAAAACCGCGCTTGTGATCATGGCGATATTCAACAAACAAGGACTAAAGGCTGGAACTAAAAACAATCGGAAAGTATATAAAATCGCCATACTGTAGGCCACCAGACCAATAAAGATCAAATAAGGGAACATCATCCGGGTTAACTGAACCGTCAAAGAGAATTTCTCAAGATCATCTAGAAAGCCAGGGGCAATGACGCGGATAAGAAAAGGGGCCATTAAAACACCGATCATGGTAAGGAAACTTAAAATCAAAAAGGCCCAGAGAAAGATCACCGCCACAAATTGCCAGAATTCTTTCCTTTCCTTTTTCTGGTGATATTCGGATAGGACGGGAACGACGGCAGAGTTCGTTGCCCCCTCCCCCACCAGATCCCGAAACAGATTAGGGATCTTAAGGGCTACAAAAAAACAATCCGCCTTCATCCCTGTCCCAAAGATATTGGCCAAGATAATATCTCGAAAAAATCCCAAGATACGGGAACTCAAGGTTCCCAAGGCAATCAAAGAAGTTGATTTGAGGATTAAACGTTGATGTTCACCCTCAGAAGAATTTACAGTTGACATCCTTAAACCTCTCTGATAAAGTATAGGCTTCTTAAAGAAAGGAGTGATTGATTTGCCTCAACGAAGAACGGGTATCAAAGATTTACGAAAAAGTTTAAAAAGAAAGCTGCATAATCTCGACATTAAAACGGACCTTAAGAAAACCATCAAGAGATTTCTGATTTCGGTTAATAATAAAAATTTAACCGAGGCAGCTGTCAACTTAAAGACTCTCTATAAAAAGTTAGATAAAGCAACTAAACGAAATCTCCTCCATAAGAATACGGCAGCCCGTCGAAAATCGAGTTTTGCTCGGTTGCTAGCCGGTCTTAAAAATTGAAAACGTCCCTCCCGGATTTTAAATTCATCCCTTTTGTGGCGCTCTAAGAATTTCAGCCAATTTGGTGATCAAGACTTCCAAAGTGTAATCGGGCTTCAAGCGACTTCTCTTCATATTCAAATCCGCTTCTTCTAATACCTTTAGACCATTTTCAAATTGATAAAAAGATAACTGGGATCTCGTTTTTCCCCAAAACCAGACAACCCCACCCATGATTTGCAAGGGATGGACCCCTTCCATTAGAAGCTCGGATAATATCTTTAAAGCCTCAGAGAGACGCCTTTCGCTTAAGGCACGGGTCATGCTAAAGACATTGGTCTTTTCTTCAATGAAACTCTCACTGATCTTAGCAAAGGATTTTAATCTCTTCACAAAAGAATCTTGCGACGTTAATTCCCGGGACTCTAAAATCAAAACAACCTCATCCGGTCGATGGCTAACAAAATCCACAAGAAAGGTCTTGTTATCTTCATTCATCTGATGACAGTCACGGATCACAATCAAACGTTGCTTGGAAACCGCCGGAACTAAAAGGAGGGTTTTCTTAAGAGAGTCTTTATCGAGTTTCGTTGCCGTAAGGACATCGCAATCAAATTGCAAAGCTAAGGGGGTTGTGAGATACTTTTGTTTGAGCTCCAAAATTTGGGTATCGTGTTTCTTGTCATCCCCTAAGAAAAAATAAATCATAAAAATATTAAAAATGAGTGAATTAAAAGCAAGTGGATGTAAATGCTTATTAGTTGAGTGACCCAAAATTTACAACTGACAGTTTCACAAATCACAAACAATAAACAATACAAAAATCACAATAGACTAAACAACAAATCTTCTCGTCGTAATTTTTAGAATTTACCAATTTTCAATTGTTCGTTCGACAATTCGTCTGGCCAAATCTACTGTTGCCTCTTCTACGGCAGCAGTCTCGGATCGGGCCGAAGGGCCACTGACAAAATACGTCGCCTCCCCGGTAAATCCTTTCTCTTCCCAGATGACCTCATCTTGCTTTTGATCCGATAAAACTAAATTCACAATGATCTGGACACGATATTCTTCCACGTCATTATTATCGGTATACCGTAATGCGATTCGCTGATAATTGACCAATTCGCCCTTTAAAAAAAGGTTGGCTATATCCGCCTCTTGGATCCGTAAGTTGCCGTCAAACAAGAATCGATCCACGATCGCATTGCGGATCTTCACTTCCAAAAGGGGAAGGTAAATATTGCGGGCACGATCGGCTTGATCTGAGGTGTAATCGATACTATTTTTGATATTATCAACGTGAATAGACTTTGCCCCCCCAGGCAAGGCCGATCTGGCTGAATATCCGCACCCCGAGCCTAGATAGAGGATGATCCCAATGATGATACTGAATCTTTTCACTTTATTTCTTATTGCGGTTAAGTTGACGCAACTTTTCCAAGGCCTTGGCTGCCCAAGGCGTATTTTTATATTTTTCGACTATGGTCGTGTAATAGACCTTGGCTGCATCATATTGTTTTTGTTTTTCGTAGAATTTCGCGATCAGATAATTATTCTCCGCCTCTTTGATTCTTAACTGATAAATCTGATTTCTGGCTTCTTTGGATAATTCTACTTCAGGATTGTCCTTAACAAAGTCTTTGAACTCCTCGATGGCAGAATTTGTCACCTTTTGATCATATTGCGCCTCGGCGGAGCGCTTGGCATCCGAAAGGGCTATCTGATATTTCGCCGCCTTGGCCCATTCTGAATCCGGATAATCATTGATCGTCTTCTCAAATTCGTCCCTGGCCTCTTGAAACAATTGTTTTTCTTGAAGATAAAGTCCAATCTTGTATTGGGAGGGGGCGGCAAATTCTCCGTAAGGGGCATTCTTGATGACGGTGCGAAAAATCTCAATCATATTATAATCTTCCCCTGCCACCGTGGACATGAACTTATTCCTTCTTTCTTTTCCTTCTAAAAATTGATTTCCCACCTCATACTGTCTTTTAATAATTTCTGAGGATCGCTCACTGAAAGGGTATTTCTCAACAACGGTCTGATAATTCTTGAAGGCCGCAAACAGTTCTCCCTGCTCTTCATAAGAGCGGGCAATATAAAACTGAGCCTCAGCCGCTTCCCGCGCCCGGGGGTAATGTTTGATCAATTTTTGGAACTCGTTGATGGCCTTTTTATAGTCTTTGGCCTGGTAAAATTCTTTGGCAAAGTTCAGTTGATCCTGAGGGGTTTGCTTGACCGCATATTTGGGATTAACCCATTGGTTTGTCTCAGGAGTCCAAACCCAGAAGGCATAAGATAAGGTATTAAATAATAAAATAAAAATTAAAGTTAAAAGACTACGTCGGAACATTCCTTTTTTCCTGTAAGCAGGCCGTTACTAATTTCTAAACTCTGTAAAAACTCAAATCTTGCACCAATTTAACATAGTTCACTTGTTTTTTCAATTTCTTTCAACAGAGAGGTAAGGAAGGAAATAACTTAAATATCTACATCTGTTCGGTAAAAGTTAATAATCGATTTTGTCATTCCCGTCCCGCCAAGGGCGGGAGGAATCCACGAAGAAGGAAAACCACCCAGATGCCTGCTTTCGCAGGCATGACATGGGATTCGAAAGGGACCGGGACTCCCTTGGAATTCAAGATGTGGAGGTGGATTAAACCGTTAGGCGCCTTGTTGCTTCAATTTCCTTAGGTATCCAAAACCCACTAATCGTTGATTCTGTTCATCCCAGAGACGAAAGGTCAGCGATTTCAGGCTTGAAAGGATCGTGATGGGTTTGATCTTCTGAAAAATTTTATTTTCTCTGTAACATTTCGCCAGATAATAATTGGGGATCCTTGGACAGAGATGATGAATGTGATGAAAACCGATACTTCCAGTAAACCAGTCTAAAACTTTGGGCAATTTATAAAATGAACTCCCTTTCAAGGCCTCAGTCACATAATCCCACTGACCATGACGCTCCCAATAAACCCCTTCAAACTGATGCTGGACGTAAAAAAGCCACACCCCGGCCGTCCCGGCAACGATGACAACCGGCAGTTGGATTAAAAGATATTCCTTCCACCCGATCAAAAGACTTAAAAAAATCGCCATCTCCAAAATCGCTAGATTCGTCAGATGAGTCTCCCAAGATCCTCGGGGGCCATGGCTAGGTTTGGGAATCCGATGAATAATCAAAAACAAGAAACTGGGGATAATAAAAAGCAAACAAAACGGATTGCGGACAAACCGGTAGCAGAAACGTTTTAAGCGAGGGGCCTTAAGATATTCCTTAACAGTCATGGTCCACACATCCCCGAATCCGCGTTTATCCAAATTCCCGGCCGCGGCATGATGCCTCGCATGTTCATGCCGCCAAGTATCAAAAGGGGTGAAGGTCAAAACTCCCGTTATAAATCCCCAAAAATGATTAACCTTGGTGGATTTAAAAAAGGATCCATGGCCGCAGTCATGAAAAATAATGAAAACACGTACCAAAAGCCCACCGGCAAGCACCGCAATAAGAAGTGTGAGCCAATAGGAAACTGAGAGGCTGTAGTACATCACATACCACAAAAACGCATACGGCACCATCGTATTGATCAATTGCCAAATACTGCGGATGCGCTTGGGGTTTTGATATTTAGCCAAGAGCTTAAGCCCAGGAAAATTCGCAGGTTTAACATCCTGATTTTTTTCTTTTTTTGAATCCATCAATAACTTCCTTCTCTTTGGTCAAAACCCCAATGCTCTCCTCTGAAGGTAGACATTGGTCCAACCATCTTGCCTGGATATCTCTTGCTTATTCTGATATCTAAATTAAGTATAGAAGGAAAAAATGGCAAAAGCAAAGGATTGGATCTGATTTAGAGTGTTTCTAGTTATCCCTCTTCATTTCATCGAGTTGTGACAAAAATATCCAACTGGTTAATTCTGTTAAAATTTCTCTTAAGGCCAAGTTTTATCTAAAAACGTTCGACGACTTCCGGCAGTATAAAAAGAAATGACAGGACTATTCTTATGTTGGCGAGAAAGTCTTATATTCACAAAAAATTTTTTATAATAACGGCTAATGCGGCAATAATGAAAGCAATGGTGGCCACTTTAAAGACCGACAAGGCATCGGCCATTCTTTTTAATTCTTTGGTTATGGCTTCTAATTTGTCCAACAGCTGTTTACTTGAATCTGGATCCATAGGCAACTCCTTTTGTTTTTAACTGCTTAGAAATCTGTTAAACAAATTGTACTTAACTTTGGGGTGTTTCTTCTGTTTTCTTTTTCCCATTACCTCCCATTTTACCCTATCCCTTTTTGCAAGGCAAAGGATTTTAAAAAATAGTGTGTCTGTCCCCAGTTTTGCCTGCCATGATGGGGATTTCAGGTCAAAACAGATGCAGTCCGGATCTTCTCTGCCTTCTTAAGTAAAATGCCTGTCATGATCCCTAAGACAAGATAATAGAGAATGACAAAGCCCCAAGAAATTTCTCTTAAATAAAAATGCGACCCCGGGAGTTGATCCAACCCAAAGACAATCGCCACCATCAAATTTAAGACAACTTTAATACAGATAACAAAGGGATAAGCCAGCAAAGGGAAAAGGGTCTCGATCAAAAGCAAACCCAATCCCAAAAATACAATCATCGTCGTTAACGGGAGAATCAAGAGATTCGCCAGGATCGTAACGGGGGTCACAATCTCAAAATAAAAGGCGATCAAGGCCGCCACCCCCAGCCACGCCGCCAGAGAAACTAAAAGAGAATGGATAAGATAGCGAACCGGGTGCTTATCGAAAGGGATGGGAAGCAAAGTCAAAGGATGATAAAGGGCAGGATACAAGACAATCAAGGCCAAGACACTCATAAAGGAAAGCTGAAAACCGATATCGAATAGATACATCGGATTATAAAGAAGTAAAAGAAACGCGGCCAAGGATAAGGTATGGAGGCCGTCAACCTCCTTCTCAATCAATAAACCTAAGAAAAAAATGACGGCCATGATGGCGGCCCTTACAATCGAGGGTTGAAGACCGGTCAAGATCGCATAACCAATGATCAATAAAATGGTCAGCACGTATTGAATTTGTAAAGGCACAGGGAGCAATCTTAAGAAAAGAAATATAAAGGCCGCTACAATCCCCACATTAAACCCACTCACCGCCAGAATATGGGCGGTGCCGGTTCTGACGAATAAGTCTCTAAGGGTGCGTGGGATGTGGGACTGGTCTCCCACCACTAAGGCCTGCAAGACAGAGGCCTCCCTAGGTGTGAGGTGTTTGGCATAAATACTCTTTAAATGTTCCCGCAATCGGTAGGCAAGATCGATTGTGCCATTCGCTCGATGTTGATCTAACACTTGGGATGTTCCCTCTCTTCCCACACTTAAAATAAAGTGAATCCTTTTTCTTTTCAGATATTCTCGATAGGAAAAATTCTTTCTTACAAAAAATTCATAAGGCCGATGCAGATGGCCGGTTAAAGAAAGATAGTCTCCGTACCTTAAGTCCGAATCTTGGTAAAGATTGACTAATAGCCTTCCCTCTTTGTTAAGCCATTTTGTGTGCACCCGAATTCTTTTGACCTCAAGTTCAAAAGTGGTCTTTGTGCCGCGGAAATATTCTCTTCTTTGCACCTCGGATGTGATCACCCCTTCTATCCCGATCATTTTTCGGTAATGATCGCCCAGGGAATAATAGAAATGATTTTTGGGAAAGGTTGTGAACGCTTGGGTATAACCCATCCCCAGACCCAAAAAGGCGATCAAAAGAAGAAGCAGGGAAACAACCCTTTGATTCACAAAGGACATGCTTAAAATGAATAGCAGCGTTGTAATAACCGAAGACAGCGTTAAAGGAAGGGAATAGAAATTTTCCAAGGCAATCCCACACCCAAAGGAAACAACCAGACAGAAAAAGGAGCGAATATGGATCATAAGATTTAATCTTTTAATTTGATTTTAACAAAGGGAAGGATCTGCTCATACGTGGTATCCCCGATACCTTTGACCTCTTTCAATTGCTCCGCGGTTTTAAAATTCCCTTGTTGAGTGCGGAATTCCACAATCCACTCGGCCCTTTTGTCGCCGATATAGGGGATTTGTTTCAATTGCTCGATCGTGGCAGTATTGAGATCAATTTTTTTAAAATAACGGTTTTTCTCTAGATAATGGACAGACTCCTCTAAAAAAGGATATCTCTTGATAAAATACTTAAACAAAGACCCCAGCAAGATGATCAAACCCAAAGAAATAAGCACAATCCGCTCTTGTTTGGTTAAATCAAACATAAACGATTGTTTAAGGGGAAATAATAAGTATTGGGAGGGGAAATAGAAAAAAAATTCTTGGGGGGAATGGAAAAATATTAACAGGCTTAAGTCATCATGTCAATGATAACCTTGACTGACAAATTTCGAGGATACCGTGACAACAGCGATTTTCTTAAAAGGGCGTTGTCCCCTTTTTCTTCCCTTTTTCTTATGCGTCCACCTTTAGTGCGTCGCCCGATAAATCCCATAAGCCGCCCCGGCACTGAGGGCTACTGGGATCAAGGCACATCCAGCATTCATGACCATCATCAGGCAAACCACAATCAAAAAAATCATTTTTCTTAGCATTTTCTCCCTTTTGTAGATAGTTTAATTAAGCACTGCGGTGACGCACTCATACCACGTGCCCTGATAGCACTCACTATAAGGGGATTAAAGAAGATTCACAAGCTAAAACTAAAAAATTGTGTCCTGGAGGCTTATATCCCTTCGTCCATGCTGGGAATTATCTTCACAAAGGTTTTACACCACAATATTCACGAGCTTATCGGGAACGACAATGAATTTTTGGATGGGTTTGTCATTGAGGTGTTGGCGGATCTTTTCATCCCTGAGGATGGTTTCCCGCAGTTGGGGTTCGGTTGCGCCGGGAGGAAATTCGAATTTGCCGCGGAGCTTCCCATTCACTTGAACGACGATTGTGATCGTCTTAAACCTGATTGCCTTTGCATCAAATTCAGGCCAAGGGACTTGAATAATACTCTCTTCCTTGCCGGCCATCAGGTGCCATAGTTCTTCACAGATGTGAGGAGTAAATGGCGATAATAACAAAACCACTGTTTTTAACGTTTTATTGAGCAAGGTCTGCTTGTGGGAATCACCCCCTGCATCATATTTTTCTATGCAATTCATTAAAATCATAGCCTGGCTGATCGCGGTGTTGAACTTAAAACCATTGGTGATGTCCTCGGTCACTTTTTTGATCGTTGCATGCCGTTCCCTTTCTAAATCCTCGTCTTCCTCATCCAAGGTATGGGGATCACCTGGCAACGAAAGGGTTTTATAACGATTCTGCACCAGATTAAAAACGCGGCTTAAAAATCTCCAGGAGCCATCCATAGCATTGTCATTCCATTCCAATTGATCCTCCGGTGGTGCAGCAAACAAAATAAAAAGCCTTAAGGTATCTGCCCCGTATTTGTCAATGACACAATCGGGATCAACCGTGTTGCCCTTGGATTTGGACATGACCTCCCCGCCTTTTAAGACCATCCCCTGCGTCAAGAGGCAACGGAAAGGCTCCGTAAAATCAATCCATCCTAAATCTTTGAAAAACTTGGTAAAAAACCGGGAGTACAATAAATGCAGGATAGCATGTTCAATTCCGCCGATATATTGATCCACCGGCATCCAATATCGGACCTCGGTTTGATCAAACACTTCTCGATCATTATGGGGTGAACAAAAACGAAGAAAATACCACGAGGAATCAAAAAAGGTCGCCATGGTGTCGGTTTCCCTCCGGGCCTTTTTCCAACACCGA
This sequence comes from uncultured Planctomycetales bacterium, assembly GCA_964374105.1. GTDB lineage: Bacteria > Omnitrophota > Gorgyraeia > Zapsychrales > JANLHA01 > CAYJXI01. Next base: position 99,450 of record CAYJXI010000002.1, on the reverse strand, counting down.
GGACATTGGGCCTCGACAAACTCACGGCATTGGGCTAAAGGACTTCCCCCGACTCCGGTAATCTTGATTTTTTTGGGCAATTCAACCGGCAATTGAGATTCGGGAACCGGGACAAGACCACAGGTTTCGCAATAAATGATCGGAATTGGTGTCCCCCAATATCTCTGACGGGAAATCAGCCAATCCCTCAAGCGCCAGTAAACATTGATCTTCCCTATAGAATTATTTTGCATCCATTCGGCAATTTTTTTCTTGGCTGCTTCATTGTCAAGACCGTTAAATTGCTTGGAATTGATAAGGATGCCGGCCTCCTCATAGGCTTGCACTAAATCTTTTTCGGTCAGATTTGGTTCTTTTGGATTTTGAATGACAATCCGCATGGAAAGTTTATATTCTTTGGCAAATAGAAAATCCCTTTGATCATGAGTAGGAACAGCCATGATGGCCCCTGTTCCGTATTCCATCAGCACATAATCCGCTACCCAAATAGGGATTTCCTCGCCATTAACGGGATTGATCGCATATTGACCGGTGAAAATCCCTTCCTTTCTAAGATCCGCTGACATCCTTAAACTTTTACTCATGCGGCTGGTCTTCTCTACAAATTTCTGGATGGGGTTTTCAAAAGAAGTCCCGGGAATGAGTTCTTTCACTAAAGGATGCTCTGGGGCCAAGACGACGTAAGTGGCGCCAAAAATCGTATCTGGACGGGTGGTAAAAACCGACAGAGTCTTACCGGTCTTTTTAATCTTAAAATAAATCTCTACCCCAAAACTTTTCCCAATCCAGTTTTCCTGCATGGTGAGGACTCGCTGCGGCCAATGGTTCAATGTCTTTAAATCCGCTAATAAGCTTTCCGAATAATGGGTGATTTTTAAATACCATTGTTCTAAATCTTTCTGAATCACTTGTATCTTGCAGCGCCAGCATTCGCCTTGAATGACCTCTTCATTGGCCAAGGTTGTCTCACAGCTGGGGCACCAATTGACCGATGAGGCTTTACGATAGGCTAGGCCTTTCTCAAACATTTTTAAAAAGATCCATTGGTTCCAGCGATAATATTCTTTATCGCAGGTGGCTATCTGACGACTCCAGTCGTAGGAAAAACCCATTCTCTTTAAACCATCGCGCATGTCCTCAATACACCGTTCCGTCCATTGCGCAGGATCAATTTTATGTTTGATGGCCGCATTCTCCGCGGGCTGACCAAAGGCATCATATCCCATGGGATGAAGCACATTAAAGCCTTGCATCATTTTAAAACGGGCAATACAATCGGCAATTGTGTAATTCCGCACATGTCCCAGGTGGATCTTCCCCGAAGGATAAGGAAACATCTCCAGACAATAGTATTTGGGCTTCTTTAAATCCAAGATGGCTTTAAAAATTTCTTTCTTGGCCCAGATGTCCTGCCACTTTTGTTCGATACGTTTTATTTCGTGAGTGGTATAGGCAGCCATATATCGCTTTTAATAAGTTTTATATGTATGAGAGAATTTTGATTTAATCGTTTTTTCTAAAAGTACATTTCCTAACACCCGGTGTTTGTTTGACACAAATACCGGGTGTTAGGAAAATATCGCCACAACCAAGTTGGGGTTATTTTAGCAGATATTAAAAAATAATGGGGAATTTCCAATATTTTGGCCATTCCCCTTCAAAGAATAAAGCAAAGATAAATTGATGAGTAGGATTAAACTAACTGCGGCTCTTTTTTATGGATTGTAACCTCTGCCGGTTTTGCCTGTGCCTTTTTCACCACTAAACTGTGATAGTTGGAATCGGTCTTGTAGTAATCCTGTCCCCGTTCGATGTATTGGACATCCATTCGCTTAGGACTAAAAAATTTCCGGCACAGTTCTTTAGCGACCTTGACATCAAAACATTTACAGCAGTAAACATCAATGGAAATAAAATTCTTAACTGACAACGTATGAATGACAATGGAACTTTCAATCAAAGGGACCCATCCCGAAAGGCCCGCCTTGTCGGGGAAAAGTCTTTCATCACTACGAAAGATATTGGGCGGGGCTTGTTTTTCCATCCCTAAGGTCGTCACCGCTTCATCCAGAAACTGATAACACCGGCCTAAATCATCACAGACTCCTTCTTGGCAATCATAAAGATCAAGTAATAATTGATAACCAAAAGCTGTCGAAGTTTTACTACTTGTTTTATTCAGACGTTCATGAGGTTCGTTCATCTTTTATCTTTGTTCTCCTTGTTAAAAGGTTATGGAGACTCTTCTAACCTTTCTAACTATTATTATCTAATAAAATTAAATTTTTTATACTACAAATATAAAAAATATTAATACGGATTCTCCAACCCCCTTCTTGAGCCTTTCATTCTTGATAAATCGGCCATAAATATCTCGCCATTGGGTTTCATTTGGTATCGGAAAATTTATTTAATAACCGAATAAATTCAAAGAATCAATGTCCAAATAAAATACAGACAAGGAGAAAAAGTTTTCTAGTGTGCAATTATTACACGTTAATGAATTGAAGTCAAAAGGAAATATAAATTTTTTAAAAAAATTTAAAGTCTTTTCTCGAATAGTAATGATACCACGGGTTATAAAAAAGAATAACGGTTCCCAATTCATGCAAAATTCCTTTTAGGAAAGGGTTAAACCTTAAATAATCTTTTGAACTTAAGACTTCCTTTAAATTTTTCAAACTCTTCTCGATATTTCTGAAATTTATTGGGAGTCGAAACAAATTGGATCCGCGTCAACCTATTATAATCATCAACGACATAAAAGGTTAAATAAACGAGGGCTGGTTCATGCTGATGGAATAAAACCCATTGAGCGATTTCTTCATCGACCTTAATCTCTCCCTTATCCACAATTTGACCGTTAGCCTGGGATAGCATTTCAAAAACTTGTTGCATATAATCTTCAATGAATAAAGCGCCTTGCGCTGCCTTGGTATAAATGGAGAAGATGGCATAGGGGGTATCGGTTAGCACATCTACCTCAGGGCTTATAAATAATACTTCATCTTTCTCTTGGCGTTTTTGCCAACCTTCTGGGATCTTGACAGTATACCAACTGCCTTTATAAACGGTCGGGTCATGGAGGTTCTTTATTATATACCGCACCCCAAAAGCAACAAGAAAGAGAATAATGACGATATTGATTAATTTTTTATCTTCCATTTTTCTAAATCTTATTATCCCTTCTTATTTTTAACTATAGCAGATATTCTATTGATTAAAAAAATAATAACACCAATTAGAGAATTTCGGCAATGAAATGTTAAAATTTCTTCGCGACTTGAGATAGCTTATCTTGAATCATTTGCTTTTTCAAGTAAACTATTTTAAAATACTTTTGTTTAAACATTGGGGTTAAATGATGAAAATTATATTGAATGGCCAACAAAGGGATCTTCCCGCTTCCACCAACTTGCAAAATGTCGTTGATCTTTTTTGTAAAGGGACTGTCCGTGTCATGGCGGAGGTTAATGGGCAAATTATCAAACGGCCCCAATGGTCAAAGACAGCCGTAAACAATGGAGATGCGATAGAACTAATCAACTTTGTGGGTGGCGGATAATTCAGACTCTTTCAACCATTCACATCCCACAATTCAATAATTTACATAAATATTTCAATTAAAACTTAATAGAAATTATGAATACCTCCAGTGACCTAAAATTATCAGAAACCATTAAGGATGCACCTCTTTTGATCGCGGGGAAGATGTTCACCAATCGATTCTTCCTGGGGACAGGAAAATTCAAAAATAAAACAGAGCTGACCGAATGTATCCAAGCCTCAGGAATAGAATTAGTGACTGTGGCCTTAAGGCGAATCGATTTGGAACGCCATGAGGAAAATATCTTGGAATACATCCCACCTCACATCACGTTAATGGTCAACACCTCAGGGGCAAGAAATGCTAAAGAAGCACTGCGCATTGCCCGCCTTGCCCGTGAATCCGGCTGCGGCAACTGGATTAAGATAGAAGTCATTAATGACAGTAAATATCTTCTTCCGGATAATTACGAAACCATCAAGGCCACTGAACTCTTAACCAAAGAAGGTTTTGTGGTTCTTCCCTATATATATCCCGATCTTTATGTAGCCCGCGAATTGGTGAAAGCCGGAGCTGCGACAGTCATGCCCTTGGGATCTTTAATGGGAAGTAACCAAGGCCTCAAGGCTAAGGAATTTATTAAAATCCTCATTCAGGAAATTGATATCCCCATTGTGGTGGATGCAGGAATTGGAAAGCCCTCTCAGGCTGCCGAAGCCATGGAATTGGGGGCTGATGCTGTTTTGGCAAACACGGCTGTTGCCACCGCAGGTCATCCCGCCCTTTTGGCGGAGGCCTTTTCTTTAGCGGTAAAGGCGGGACGACTTGGTTATTTAAGTAAAATCCCCGGCAAAAAAAATATGGCCAACGCCTCTTCTCCCTTAACGGGATTTCTTTATGACAAACCTTAAACGCGCGAAGCGGGAATCCACTCCAATATTAATCTTCTAGATACCTGCTTACACAGGTATGACAATATGAAAATATGTTAGACCTTGCCTCCCTCAAAGACATTCTTAATGATCCTCAACCAGAAGCAACCGAATTTTTAGCGCAAGAGTCGGCAAAGATCACGCGCCAATATTTCGGTCGAACCATCTCTCTTTATGCCCCTTTGTATATTTCCAATTATTGTAGCAGCTGGTGTACCTACTGCGGTTACCACAGCCATAACCGCATTGACCGAATCAAGTTATCCATCGAAGACATGCACAAGGAAATGGACTTTGTGGCAAGAACCGGGATTGAGAATATTTTGATCCTCACCGGCGAATCCTACAAGGTAACCCCTACGTCTTATCTCAAAGAAGCTGTCGCCGTTGCTAAACAGTATTTCACGAGTATCGGCTTAGAAGTTCATCCCATGGGAATAGAAGAATACAAAAATTTATATTTGCATGGGGTGGATGGAATAACGGTATATCAGGAAACCTATAATCGAAATCGGTATGCCGAGGTTCATATCTCCGGGAAAAAGAGTGATTACGATTACCGATTGAATACCCCCCCAAGGGCGGCTACGGCAGGAATAAGACAAATCTCGCTAGGAATCCTTTTGGGATTAGCCGATGTTGCGGAAGATCTTTATGCCCTTTATCAACACCTGCGTTATATGGAAAAGAATTTCCCGGGAGTGGAATATACTGTTTCTTTTCCTCGTCTTAAGAAAATTAAAGGAAGGGAATTTGCCATCTGCAGTGTCGATGATGTGACTTTTATCAAAATCATCTGTCTTACACGTATTCAATTCCCCCGTGTGGGGATTAATCTCTCCACCCGCGAAAGTGCGCATTTACGCGACCACGCCCTTGAATTAGGTGTCACGAGAATTTCTGCTGGATCTAACACCTCGGTGGGAGGCTATACCTTAAAGCCGCCGGAAGAACAAGATCCCCAATTTGATATTGAAGACACCCGATCCGTTGCCGAGATTATTGCGATACTCAAAGGACGTCAATTCGACCCTGTCTTTACCGATTGGCGGCCCATTGGCAATGAACTTATTTAAATAATACTAAAATTAAAATTCATAAAAATAACCATTCTTATTTTCGTTAAAAAAGATTTCTATCTGCCATAATGCTTTAAAAATCTAGGAGGAATACATGCTCATGCTTATCTCATTGTTTACTTTTGGAATCATTATAGGTTTTATCGTCCTCTACGGTTGGATCTGGTGGCGAATTTTTAGCAAGGCGGGTTTTCCCGGAGCCATCGGGCTTCTTATGTTTATCCCCGTTGCCAATCTCATTATGCCAATCTTCTTAGCCTTCAGTGATTGGCCAATCCACAGGAATCCCTCAATGGCGGGTGCCCAAAGACCTCCAGCATCCCTCCCTACCCCCGTTTTAGTTCTCATCATTATTTTTGCTATTCTCCCTGTCTTTGCTTTATTGGCCGCTATTGCGATCCCTAACTTGTTAAAGGCCAAGATCAGCGCCAATGAAGCCATTGCCAAGGGCACCTTACAAACCTTATCCACCGCCAGCGAGAAATATGCCACCGACAACCATGGGAGTTATCCCACAAGCCTATTGGATCTCACCTCTGCTAATCTTCCTTACCTTAACTCAAACTATTGTGATGAATCTATCAAAGGATATACCTATCAGTGCGAATTTCATTCTGATGGATATTCCTTCAAAGCCACCCCGGAATATCCAGGATCCAGTGGATTTAAATCTTACACGATTAAAACCGGAGGGGAATTAACCGCTACCGAGGGATATCAAAATACGGAGGAAGGTCCTAGGAATTTATAAACCGAAGGTGATCCCGATAAAATTGAAATCAATTTTTCTTCCACTTTCTCTTTAAAATAAAAATTATAAAAAGCGAACTGACAACATATCCAAAACCCAAATACATAATATAGGGATGTTCCCAAAGATATTCTTGAAGCTTAAAGGGATTCAGAATAAACTCTGTCCCCAGGCTTAAAAAAAATAGATTGAAGAAAATCCGTAAAGGCGAAGAAATCAGGGAAATCACGAAATACTTCCTCAAGGAAATCTTCGTTAATCCAAACCCGAGATCAAGAAATCGAAACGGGATAATCGGGAAAAATCTTAAAAAGAAAATCGACCAAAAACTTGTATCGGCAATCGCCTCATCCACTCGCCGCATCTTCCCTTTAAGTTTACTTTCCACAAAAGAGCGTCCTAGTTTCCGGCTCAAAGTAAACAGCACAAGACAATTGAACATCTCGGCCGTATAAACTAAAAGAGTGCTGATCAACGCCCCATAAATGACTGCCGCGGCAATTCGAAAAACATCCTTGGGCCCAAGCCAAATAAAAAAGGTGACGACAACATATAAAACGATATAAATAATCCAAGTGATCCAAGGTGGGAATTGCGACAAAAACGTCTTAAAAGAATCCACATCAAAATGAAAAAAGCTCCCAATCGCCAAAAAAAATATTATTAAAAAAATTAATAAGAAAAACTTTAAGACTTTGTTTGAAGCCTCGTAAGGCATCGGATCTCCTTAAAACAAGTAGGGGCACGGCATGCCGTGCCCCTACTTGTCACTCTCTAAAAATTTTTTAATGCGGTGCCGCTGGTCACGAAATTTTATCCCCGAAATTCCGCAAAGAGATCGGTACTTAAATATCGCTCTGCGGTGCTGGGGATAATCACAACGATCAGTTTTCCTTTATTCTCTGGTCTGCGCGCCACCTGCAAGGCCGCACAAAGAGCTGCCCCCGATGAGATTCCACCTAAAATTCCTTCCTCCCGGATTAACATCTTGGCATGGGCAAAGGACTCATCATTATCCACCTGAATGATTTCATCAATGATCTTGGTATTAAGAATGGCGGGAACAAATCCCGCCCCAATCCCCTGAATTTTATGCGGACCTGGTTTCCCTCCTGAGAGAACTGGGGATCCTTTGGGTTCAACCGCGATAGCCTTAAACGATGGTTTTCGTTTCTTGATGACCTCCGCCACACCGGTGATCGTCCCTCCTGTCCCGATCCCAGAAATTAAGATATCAACCTGACCACAGGTATCATTCCAAATTTCCTCGGCAGTCGTTTTTCGGTGGATCTCGGGATTGGCCGGGTTTTCAAATTGTTGCGGAATAAAATACCGTTTGTCCGAAGCCGCCAATTCCTGGGCTTTCTTAACCGCCCCTCGCATCCCTTCAGGTCCAGGAGTTAAAATCAAATTAGCGCCAAAGGCCCTCAGCAGGGCTCGTCTTTCCAAACTCATCGTTTCCGGCATGGTCAAGGTTAATTTGTATCCTTTGACCGCGCAGACAAAGGCCAAGGCAATGCCCGTGTTGCCGGAAGTTGGTTCTAAAATAATCGTTTCTTCTTTTTTGATCTTGCCGGCCTTTTCTGCGGCCTCAATCATACTAAACCCAATGCGGTCTTTCACTGAACCTAAAGGGTTACAAAACTCGAGCTTCAAGACAACATCCGCAAAACAGCCCTTGTTCACTTTATTGACTCTCACTAGTGGTGTGTTCCCGATCAATTCGGTGACGTCACTAGCAATCCTCATTTTACTTTCCGTATTCACTTGTGCCATTTCCCTTCCCCCTGTTTATTAAAGTCCAATTAACTTCTTTCTAAAGAGTTTGTCCTTTCCGCTGAAGGCTTAATTTTCTTAAATAAATCATCAAGATCGTGATAGCCGCTGGAGTGACCCCCGAAATCCGATTAGCCTGGCCTAACGTTAGGGGCAAGAACCGCTTTAATTTCTGCTTAATTTCGTTGGAAAGACCAGGGATCATTCCATAGTCGATATCAGCAGGAATTTTAATGTTTTCGATATGCTTAAATCTCTCTACACTTTTTAACTGTCTTTGAATAAAACCTTCATATTTAATTTCATATTCCACCTGATCAATCAGTGCTTTGGGGAAATCTTTAAGCTGCCCATCAAACGGGGCAATCATGCAATAACTCACCTCTGGTCTTTTTAAAATTTCACTTAAAAGCATAGGCTGTCTTAAGGGACTGCTGTTATTAGCAACCAGAATCTGATTAAGGTGTTTAGTTGTTTCTGAACCCGGATCAATACGAGTTGATTTCAGGTGATCCAACTCTTTCTCGATCAGCTCATATTTCTTTTCAATCTTTCGATAGTCCTCATGCGACAAGAGTCCGAATCGATACCCATAGTGCGACAAGCGTCTGTCGGCATTATCTTCTCTAATAATAAGGCGATACTCCACCCGCGAGGTAAACATACGATAAGGCTCATCCGTTCCTTTGGTAGTCAAATCATCTATCAAGACCCCAATATAGGATTCATGCCGGCCTAAGATAAAGGGTTCTTGATTTTTAACCTTCAACGCCGCATTGATCCCCGCCGCAATCCCCTGGGAAGCCGCCTCTTCATATCCTGTTGTCCCGTTAATCTGGCCAGCTAAGAAAAGCCCTTGGATCTTTTTTGTTTCAAGAAAGGGAGTCAATTCTGTGGGAGGGACTACTCCGTGTTCAATAGAATATCCCGCACGGGTCATCACCGCCTTTTCTAAGCCCGGAATGGAATGAACCATTTCCTCTTGGACATCCGCGGGAAGACCGGTAGAAATTCCATTGGGATAATATTCACAAGTATCCAAACCTTCTGGTTCAAGGAACACATGGTGCGTAGGTTTGTCAACAAATTTCTTAATTTTATCCTCGATGGAGGGGCAGTACCTTACCCCCGTTGCCTTGATCTGGCCGGAATACATGGGAGATAAGTGAAGATTAGCCCGAATGATATCATGGGTTTTTAAGCTCGTATGGGTAATATAACAGGGCAATAATTTTTGATCTTTGGGAATACCGGATGTTCGGAAAGAAAAAGGAATAGGCGGATCATCGGAATATTGGATTTCCATTTTGGAAAAATCGATGGTTCGGCCATCCAGCCGAGGAGGCGTTCCTGTCTTAAAAGCCAAGATCTCAAAACCAAGACCCTTAAGATTGTCAGCTAAGCAGGTGGAATTTTGCTCTCCGATTCTTCCTCCGGGAGTGATTATTGTCCCCACATGAATGCGTCCTTTTAAGAAAGTACCGGTTGTCACAACAACAGTTGGGGTGCGAAATTCTTCCCCAGATTCTGTTTTAATGCCAATGACTTTCCCATTCTGGACCAAAATCTCTCCCACCTTATCCGCGATAACCTTAAGATGATCTTGCTTGAGAATAACATTTTGCATATAAAGTCGATAAAGCTTTCGATCCGACTGGCAACGGGAAGAACGCACGGCACCTCCCTTAGAGGCATTCAATTGACGAAACTGGATTGCTGTCCGATCAGCCGCCAGCCCCATTTCCCCACCTAAGGCATCGATCTCCTTAACCAGTTGCCCCTTACCCACACCACCGATGGCTGGGTTACAGCTCATCTGGCCAATCGTCTCAATAGACAACGTCACCATAGCGGTTTTAAGCCCCATGCGGGAGGTGGCCAAGGCCGCCTCAATTCCGGCATGACCAGCTCCAATCACGATACAATCAAATTCATTTCGATTCACTTTCAATACCTTATCTTCTTCTTGTGACAACAAAAAAAGAATTCAATAATGCAAGAGCAAAAAGAACGAGAGCAAAGAGATTTAAATCCTCATATTGGAAATTTGTGAAGGTCGTCGCCAAGATGGCAATGACCGTACCGATCCATAACACGTACATGATGATTGTAATAATTTTATTCATTAAAAAAAACTCCTCTTTCCTGCAGGATGGATTTCGCTATAAATTACAGCGAGATTGGAGTTTTGTCAATCCATTCATCTTAAGGGAATGATTTTATTTCTTAGGAGTCGTACACGAATCTCTGACCACGAGTTGAGGCGTTAAGACCATCTGAACTGGTGATCTCTTTTTTTCGGTCACAATAGCGTTTAAATACTTAACGGCATCCTCACCCATTTTAAACAAGGGTTGTCTGACGGTCGTTAAGGCAATGGGGCCATAAATGGCGGAGGGATTATCATCAAAACCAATCACCGAGATATCTTCAGGGACTTTGAACCCTTTTTCCATAATCACCGTGATGATTTCCAAAGCCATATCGTCGCTAGCGGCAAAAATTGCGGTAGGAGGTTTCGGGAGGGATAATAATTTTTCTGCCCCCAGTCGGGCAGTTCGACGGGAATAATCGCCTTCAATGATATAATCATTGTTGATATCAATTTTATACTTATTGAAAGCCTGCTTATAACCTTCAAATCGGTGTTTCCCAGCCTGAGTTTGCAAATTCCCGGTGACCGTAGCAATCCGGTGGTGACCCAGGCTGACCAGATAATCCGTCGCCATATTACCACCAGTAAAATTATCAATTCCGATATAATTCACCTCTAAATCATCAACGATATTGTTAATGACCATGCAGGGAACCCCATGTTCTATGGCAGAAATGACTTGTTGCCTATTATCGATGATATCTGCAAAGATGACACCTCCCACGCTGTTGGAATTGATAGGATTGGCCCCATTGGTGATATGAAAAACAAGGTCTAACTTCAAAGTTTCACAAGCATGTCCTACCCCGCGAATCAACTCGATGGCATAAAAGGAGTGAAAAATCCCCGGATATCCTGGCATGACAAGCCCCACCGCATTATTAAGCCCGCGTGCCAACCGCTGAGCACTGACATTGGGCTTATATTTAAAAAAAGCAATAGCCTCCTCCACGCGGGCCTGATTTTTTTTACTGACTGTCGGGATATTATTGATCACACGCGAGACAGTGGTAATAGAGACTTTAGCCCTCTGGGCAACATCTTCAATTCTGACTTTCTTATTTTTGATCAATGTGAATTCACCTCGATAGGAAATGGGCAAGATAAAATTTAAGAACTCTACCTTTGAGAGAGAAAGAACTTATCGAACTTCATCTCCAATCAAAATTTTGGCAACTTTATTTTTAATATCCGCTGCGGCAATGTCCTTGCGGACTTGAATGACTTCTAAGGCCGCCACGAATTCCGTACCACGATAGACACTTAACGCATCCCCGATTTTTATGCCCTCTGCCTCTCCCAGATCGAGAATGACAAAATTGTTCTCTTCATTAACGCTAACAACATTACCCTGAAAACCCGGACCTGTCTCTTTCCTTGATTCATCAGTTGATTCCCCTCCCGATTCTTGCGCACTCACAATAATGGGTGGGAGTTCAATTTCATTTGTCATCCCCGGTTTTGTCGTTTGAAAGCTTTTATCTAAACTCTCTTTGATCTGCCAAATCTCATCAATCCGACTTTGGATCACATTTTCTGTTTCTAGGAGTTTCTTCTCAACTTCCTTTTTCTCATCTTGTAAACGCACAATGCTTTTTTCCAAGGCGATCTTGGTAGAAGTCAATTGTTTCATTTGCTCTCTAAGGTAATTATTCTCTTCATTCAATTTGCCAATTCGATTATTTAAAAACTTGTTGTCATTCTTGGAACGGGCCAACTCTAAAGAGAGAGTATCCGATAAATCCTTTCCATATTTGATATCTCTTTCAATACCCTCTTTCTGATTCTTAACACTGCTCAATTCTAATTGTAAATCAGAGTTCTGTTTCTTTAATTCAACGACCTCAACCGAACTCTTGGATAATTCTTCTGTCAACTTTTCGACTTCCAATGCTAAAGCGGCCTTTCCCTTAAGGACATCTGCCCAATAGGATTCATCTTCCTCAGTAACAGATTCGATTTTATAAACGCCGTCTTCCTTTCCTTGACCCTCCGGGGGTTGAACTTGCCCTTCTTTTTCTTCCTCAGTGGCCTCTTTCTCGATATATTTGTAAACGATCTGTGGTTCGGGTTTCTCTTGAACTTTGACTAACAGATCGTCTCTTTCTTTTTTAATTTCATCAACTCGTTTTTGCCATTCATCACGCTCTTGGGTTAACTGTTTGATTTTCGTATTTAAGGCCTCCATATCGGCATCCACTGTCTTCAAGCGCTCCTCCATCTTGGCCTTGGCCTTTTCCACATCGTTCAGTTTGTCTTGCAAGGCTTTATTATCAACAACGTATTTTTTCTCTCGATTTTGGAATTCTTCAATTTGTTTTTCTAATGAATCCTTCTCTTTGATTAACCTTTGTTTTTCTATTAATGTATAACCCGCAAAAAGAAAAACACCTACGACAAGAATTGCTAAAATCAAAACAATCTGTCTTGCGACTTTGGACATATCCCCCCTTTTATTTATTTTAAAAATAAAATATAACGTAATGAATATAACAAAGTATCAAAGGCAATACAAGAAAAAAGTAAATAAATTCATATATATTCTCGTGTTTCAGGCGTTCTCTTTATCAATCTTAAGCCACCGATGAAAAATATGATTTGAAGAATTTTGATTTTATGCATCAATCCCCCCCATGCAACTTGTGAAGCTCCACCCCGCCATGGCGGGGTGACATCTCTTCTTTCGGGGTTCCGACGCCCCTTCGGGGGTCGGAACCCCGACCCAGAAAGCCATGTCCGTTACGGGTATGGATGAATGGCTTTCTGGCATCGGGGTAAAATAAAAAAGGACACCGTTCTTAAGTGAACGCGTGTCCCGAGATTTACAGGAGAGTTACAGAAGAGTATTTATAATGAATTACTTTTTTGAAAACTATTATTCGTATTGAATATTATCCAAATAAAAAGTACAGCTTTCCGAATTGACATCCACATTGGTAGCCCAGGAAAACCCTCCACTAATATAAGATAAATCTTTACCCCGTAAGTCAATGGTATATTGCTGCCATTCATTGGTTAAGACAACAGGACCAATCATGGCCATATCGGTATCAGGATAATCACCCGTGATTCCTCCGATCTTAAATTCTTCGATTCTTTCCCCCCCTTTTTTCCCTTTGGCCCAGAATGTCAATTTCTTGGCACCCGAAAGATTAAAACCTCCTTTTTGGTTACCCCAATTATTTGCTGGATTTAACCAATAGATTCCTGCCCACTTTTGATCCTTGAGTGAACACTCTCTATCATAAATAATCTCGATACAAGTACTGCCATCAAAACACCCTTCCTTCCAGGCATCCTCAAGGGTAAGACACTTTCCGTTTGGCATAAATCCCGAAGGAATAAAATGATTATCACGTGAACCTTTATCTTTATAAAGCATAAAAGATTTAAAAGCAGGATCCTCAGCCACCCCTTGAATCTTTTGATTGGGATCGGATGGTGAAGGGTTATCGGCAATTGTTTTCTGACAGCCCATTACAACAGTAAGGAATAAAAAATAGATAATGAATCTCATTTTTAAAACTCACTTTCTAAACAAGGTTGTCGGTATAGGATAGAGGATGATTGGTGTCATCCGAAAATTTCATATACAACTCAAATGACCAATTTCTCCCTCTATCCTCTACCTTTAATCAATTGATTAGGAATTAAGTCTCTGATAATTCATCCAATTTTTGCTGTGCAGCTTCAGAAGGTTTCCAAAACCAGCCTTGCGGATCCCAGCACTGGGCATAATAGTATTCACCAATCAATCTCTGATAGGCTTTTTTAGCTTCTTCGACTTTTCCAGCGTGTTTTAAGGCCTCGCCTTTAATAAATAGAGATGTCCCAACATCATTGAGAGCCCAATAGCTAAAGATTTTTTCTTTAGACTCCCAAGGATATTCTGTCAAAGAATTCTGCATTTCTTTAGCTTTATTTTCATACAATTCCAAGCATTTATTCGCATAAGCCAAGACCGCATCTAGGTCTTCGCTAGCGAGGGCCTCCCAAGCCTTGACGGTAAGGGTAGTAGATTTATAATCACCGAAATCCAAATTGGAGCCAGATTCAATCATGGCGACTTTTTCCTTAGCCGCCTCAGCGGGTTTCCAGAACCAACCCCCATTATCCCAACACTGGCCAAAACTGAATTCCTCAATAATCCTTTGATAGACTGTTTTAGCCTCTTCCTGCATATTAGCATTACGGTAGGCCTCCCCTTGAATAAACAAGCTGGTAGCTACATCATTCAAAGCCCAATAAGCAAAAATTTCTTCATTGCTACCAGAAGGATATTCGCTAAGGCTTTCTTGCATCTTCTTTGCCTGATCAGCATATAATTCAATGCATTTATTGCTAAAGGCTAAGACCGCTTCTAGATCTTTCTTGGCTAATGCTTCCCATGCCTTAGTCGCTAAGGTGACGGAACGATAATCACCATAATTGTATGCTGAAGCCTGCCTAGGCCAAAAAAGAACAGATGCCAAGATTAAAATCAAAACTTTGCCTACAACTTTCTTTGCCATTGCAACTTACCTCCTATTTTTATAAGAAGATTTTACTTCTTTTCTCTAGTGAAATGAAACGCTTATCTCTAAATTATCTTAACCCTTGAATGTTTTGCGGAAGTTTCTTTGAAAATACAATTGAATTTATAGATTTCTCCCTTTTTAATGACTTCACGACACCTCCCCTCTGGTTAATTTCGATATACTTCCTGACTTGCTCGCTATAAAAGTTTAACATTTTTTTTCCATTTCGACAAAATTAAATTTACCCTGGCCCCGGCCACCGGATCTAGGATGATTTTTAAATCATAATTCTAACTCTTAAACTTTCTAACCCTTTGGTTTCTAGAGAGTTTTATTTCTGATACGATTTGAGTTATTGAAATTATGCCTGCCCATCAGCTACCTATCTTTATTCCACATTTCTCTATAAGTAAAATAACTCTTTCTTAACTGTCTTAAAAAAGGGCTGTGATTACCTTTGCCTTGACTGGTGATCCCGAACCATTCTTCATAATAATATCCTCCTGGGAAAGGACCAATCGCATCGGATTTCTTATCATGATAAAACGGCTCATAATTTTTCCACCATTCATCGACCCATTCAAACAGTACCCCTCCCAAGGCATTTCCAACTCCTTCTTTTTGTCCCACCGCATTGGACTCAATATCTAGCCAATTTCCCCGATGATAATTAGCCTGGGCTTCTTCTGCTTCCTCGAGCGCTAAATGTCTGGCATAGGCCGGGCTTCCATATTCCGTGATAAAGGCCGGCCTCCCAGAGGCATCCGAAACCTGTTCCCAAAAGGAACCAAACCCATAATCTCCTCGATAGACGTTAGCCGCATAGACATCAATTTCCGTGGCATATTTCGCAAACACATCCAAATATAACGTATCTCCGTTACACAGGGCAATGGGATGATGGGGATCAATGGATTTCATCATTTTGGCAACCTCATTGACAAACTTAAAATAGGCTTCGGGCTTTTGATCCGCATTACAGGCTACTCCATAATTATTTTCATTCCCTAAAATCCAAAGCAAAATATATGGTTCGTCTTTGAATTCCATAACCATGTTCTTAACCGCTTCCATCATATTTTTTTGGTGTTCGGGATTTTCATAATCAGTCCCTTCAAACCACGATGCCCCTGATCCCAAAGTGTATTTTCCTAAATAATCTCCTAACATCACATAAAATCCATATTCTTTATGCATCTTTCTTAAGAAATCTTTATTCAATTTGAAAGGCTGATGATATTCCCGAAGGGTATTTACCCCTAATTCTTTCATCAATCGAAAGTCTCCTACGACTGATTCATCCGGGTCTTGTTGATGGTTTTTATTTTTATCCACCCAAGAATCATAGGGCCCATCGGCAAGGCCATTTTTATTTATATCCACATCCATCCAACTGACTAAAGTTCCCTTATCCGGGCTTTGGCCAACCTTAGTGGGATGATAGGTCATCCCTCTTATAAGGAACGGTTTTCCTTCGACTAACAATTGCCAGTGACCATTGTCGTACTGAAGAAGTTGGACTTTTCCCTCACCAACCTTTTTTTTGATTTTGCCTAATTGCACTTGGGATCTTGCCGCGGGTAGCTTATCTTGCAGATGATCCCAAACGGATTTCTTTTTGATCACCCCAGGATAAGTCACGACAATATCATTTCTGATATTATTATCAAACCCATTTTTTATCTCCACTTTCATCCATTTGGCCTTGAGGTTTAATTCCGGATGACTGCGGATGATGTGTTTAATCTTAGCAATGGCTGCCTGGGCAGGATACCAGGGAGTCTGCCAATAGGTCCATCCCACCGATTGGGGAAAATGCACAACAATTGACTGATAAGCCTTGATGGCCTCTAAATACATTTTGGCCTTCTCAAAAATCATCCCAATATAAAAAAGCTTTACCCCCCAAGGCTCCGGAGCTGTCGCCCATTTGTAAAAGGCGGCTTCCAGATCATCACTGTGCACAAAATCCCAATGACTCCCTCCCAGACGCCCTTCTTCATGGGCCTTTTTGTAACCCGGATTTTTTAATACCGATCCTGTATTCGGATAAATCCCCTCTCCCACAGCCGCAGAAAGGCCTTGGGGATCCTTGATCTCATAACGATAATTCTGCGTTCCAACCTCAAAAAAGTTACCATATCTTAAATAATTAATAATACTTTCTTTTCCCTTGGTGAACAAATTGGGTAATGTCTTTATGCGTTCTTCAATTTTATCGGGTTCTTCATCGGGGATATTGCCTGTTATCACATTGATACTTGCTTGACTTTTTTCGGCAATGGACCAATACCATCCCCGAGGATCCCAGGCCTGCGACCATTTGTACTCATCAATAATTTTCTTAAAAACAACCATGGCCTCTTCTGTTTTCCCAAAATTCATCAGGGCCTCCCCTTGAACAAAGAGGATTGTCGCCACATCATTCATGACCCGGTATTCTTCAATCTTATCGCGCGCCGGGAAATCATTCAATTGAGCATGCAGTCTTCTGGCTTGGCTTTCATATTGGGTTAAACACTCATTCACTAAAAAGTCAAGTTTTTTAAGGTCGCCTTGGCTGGAGGCCTCCCACGCTCGACCGACAAGCTCTTTGGAAGGCACGTCTGGCGGTTTGGATGAACTCTCCACTGGAGGAATTGTGGTTTCGTTGACTTCAACAGAAGGTTCGGGAGTTTCTGCTGATTGAACATCCTTTTCTGTTTGAGAAAAGGAAAGGAGGGCAGATTGCAGTAAGAACCCGGGAAGGCAAGCACCAATTAATAAGAATCGAATTTTGAATTTCACCACTCTATCCTTCATGCCAACACCTGACTGCCATCAGGCAGGATCACACAAAAGCTATCCTACAATAGCACCCGAGGAAAGCCCTTTAATAATATGTTTTTGCATAAATAAATATATGATAATTATAGGAATGGCTGTAATCGTCAATCCCGCCAACAACAGATGATAATCAACACTATGTTGTCCCTGAAAGACCATCAACCCCCTTTGGAGCGGCATTAAATTTTTATCATTCAATAAAAGCATAGCAAGGATGTACTCATTCCAAACATTGAGGGAATTAAAGATAGCTATGACCGCAATGGCCGGCCGAGCGAGGGGCAAGGCCACATGCCACCAGATCCCTAATTTGGAACATCCGTCAATTCTGGCGGCGTCTTCTAGATCCAAGGGCATTTTGTCAAAAAATGTTTTAAGAAGCAATATGCTCAAAGACAATCCCACATTGATCATACAAATGATGTATCCAACCGGATTATTCACCAATCCTAATTTATTCATAAGCACATACAGAGGGACAAAACTTCCTGGCAAGGGGATCATCATCGCCGCCACAAACACAAAATAGAATAAATTTCTCCCAGGGAATTTCAATCGGGAAAAAGCAAAGGCGGCTAAAGAGGAAATCAAAATAATACCCATGACGACCGTAGCCGTATAAATCACACTATTCAAAAAATAAATTCCAAAGTTTCCTTTGGTCCAAGCCAAGTAAAAATTTTCAAAATGCAATTGGGAAGGAATCAAAGATTTATCCGTAAAAATCGTATCTTCACTCATCAACGCACACCTTACCATCCAAAAAAATGGCAATAAACACGTCAAGGTGACACTCCCCAATAACAAATGGGTGACAACCGATTTGAAGATACGAATAATTTTATAGCGTTCGATCATAATTTGAGTTTTCAGCTTTCAGTCATCAGCTCTCAGTTAATCATAAGCTTTATCTTCTTTCTGATAACTGAAAACTGATGGCTGAAGGCTTTTAGGCCTGTTTCATTTTATTCGATAAAAGCTTGAGCGTGAAAGAGACAACGACCAAAATCAATCCAAAAACTACCCCCTGGGCACACGCATAACCAAAACGATTTGTTCCCATCATGGAAGCCAGAATCCTTGTCACCGGCACCTCAGTATGGTAAACCAAACCTTGTCCTACCATGGAGAGAATAAGAACAAACACTTGCATCGATCCTAAAATTGTTAAAATAACAACAACGACAATCACCGGCAGCATCAAGGGGATAGTCACATTCAAGAATATATTCCAACTTCCCGCTCCATCCACGCGAGCGGCTTCATACAATTGTCGATCAATTGTCTGCAATCCCGCCAATAAAATGATAAATCCCCAACCGAATCCCTTCCAACTGTGAACAACCGCAATACACGTCAAAGCCGTCTTAGGGTCCGATAACCAATTATGCGCCAAATGATGCAATCCTGCCTTATCGAGAAAATAATTTAATAATCCTATATATTCTCCATCGTGAATTCCCGAATATAGGATCCACTGCCAAATTAACCCGATAACGATCTCAGATAAAACAGGTGGAATAAAAAAAACAACTCGATAAAATTTTTTAAGCCGGATTTCTCGGTCACAAGCAAGTGCCAAGGCAAAGGCCAGGGCATTTTGAAACGTAAGCGCGATAAGGGTGATATAGGCCGCATGCCCCATGGATGACCACCACACCTTATCATACATCAATTCTTTAAAATTATCTAAACCGACAAATTCTCGGCTTGGACTGATTCCATTCCATTCAAAAAGAGATAAATGGAAGATATTGATGAAAGGATAAACATAAAAAATTGAGAAGATAACGACAGCGGGGGCAATGAAAAAAAAATTTTCGGTTTTATCTTTTAACTTTGCCGACAAAGACCTTTGAGTTTTATAACCTTCCATGATAATCCCTAAAGTAGGGGCGACCCGCCGGGTCGCCCCTACTGACTAACCGTTTTTATCACCTTTTGGTCTTTCCCAACTGACGTTTCTTAACTCCTTGCACCTCTTGGGCAACTTCTTGAGGGGTCATTTCCCCTATCATAATGGCTTGCAGCCCTTTATCAAAAGCCTCGGTCACAAGGGCATCTTCATTAATGGGCCAGATCGTAGGATGTGTTGTATGATCCATGACCATGGCAAATTCTGAAAGTATCTTAGGGATAGAAGCTAAAGCATCTCTATTCGAGGGCAAATTTTTTGTCTGCTGAGCTAGAAAGACCTGTTGTTCTTTGGCCGTTAACCATTTTAAAAAAGCAATAGCCTTGTCCTTATTCTTTGAATGATTATTAACTTTAAATGATGACCCAGCTCCCCCCCATATTTTCATCGGTAATTTGTCATTTATCGCAGGTGGGAGCATGGCCCCATACTCTAATTCCGGATTCCTTTTATGATATTCATTCACACCCCAGGAACCATTAAAGGCAAACGCAGCTCGCTCTAAGGCAAAATCTTGTTCCGCATATTTATTTGCTTTTGTCACAATCCCTTCTGCCAAAGCTCCTTTGTCTCTCAGCTGGGCGAATATATCAAAAACTTTGATCCAATCCGGATCAGTGTAGGGGATTTCCCCTCGGTATGTGGCCATCACTTTTTCTTCTCCCATGATGTTAAAGGCATAATTTGAGGCGAAACACTCTGCCATCCAAAGTTCCCCCCAGCCTGAAACAATTCCTGCTATCCCAACGCGTTTGAGAGCCTCGCTCGCCTCAAGTAATTCCGCAAATGTTTTTGGAGGTTGGTCAATACCTGCTTTCTTCAATAACTTTTTGTTATAAAGCATTTGAATATTTGTTACATCAATGGGAACTCCATAAATGCCGGGTTTGATATGATAGGAGTTGCCTTCCTCAAAGCGATTGACCGCCAAAGCCTTAGGGAAGAAAGTTTTCTCCCAAGCCGCATCATCTTTTTTGAACTCTTCGGACAAATCCGCTACAAACCCGCTTTCAATGAAAGAGGCGACAATTGACTTTTTATCCAAGATCCCAAAGATATCGGGTAAAATTTTTGCCTGAGCAGCAGCAACCACTTTCTGTGAGTAAACATCGGAAGGCGCATAGAGTTCAAAAATAATTTTATTACCAGTTTCTTTTTCGTATTTTTCTGCTAATGTTTCAAAGACCTCATGACGATCCGTCATCCAATGCCATACGACAAGGGTATTCGGATTTTTTACTCTGTTGAAACATCCTAATGGAAAGAAAAGAAGAAGGGATAACAGGAAGAATTGGATGGTAAGAAAAATTTTTTTATTTATGTTCATTGAATTTAAAGGCTACATTTTGGTCATCCCAAACACCTGTCTCCAAACACCGGGTGTTTGGAAATGGGTGGAATGATCAATGTTCGCCAACCATTTGCCTCCAATTGCAAAAAGAAATGTGGCTAATTCAAAGGGTGCATTTTAACACGCCAACAGAAATTTGTCAAAACCGACTTAAGCCAACAAAGGATATAATAAACATGGGGATCAACCCATGATGACTTTGACTCGATGAATCCTCCCATCTTGAAAAGGAACAATGAGATCCCCATCGATTTCTTTCCCATCGATGAAGACTTGCTTAACGCCGTGTTCCTTACCAAAAGGATTCGTAATCTCAATATCATAAATATCCCCGCGAAACGGACGTCGGATAAAACATTTTTTCCACTTCTTAGGGATGCAAGGATCGATCCTTAATCCTTGGTAATCTCGTCTAGCACCTAAAATCCATTCGGTGGCCAACATAAATTGCCACCCCGAGGAACCGGTGATCCAAGTAAAGGCCCCCTCTCCATATCGATAAGGATTCTGAGGCCCTACAAGATATTCGGCAAAGACATAGGGTTCGGTTTTATAAATTTCCATATCTTTTTGGGCATTGGGCATAATTTTGCGCATAGCCTCATGAGCCTTATCGCCATAGCCACTCATCGCCAAAGCTACTGTCATAAATGTAGCGGCATGGCAGAAAACAGCAGCGTTTTCTTTTGTTCCTTCCGAGAACATACTGATGCGGCCTAACCGTTTAACCCAAGAAGAATAGGCGGGATAAAATAAAGCCAAACCGTGAGGACCATTCAGATACTGATCAACCGATTGGATGACAGTTTTTAATCTCTCTCCCCTAGCCACCCCCGCTAAAATGGCCCAAGCCTGAGTATTTAAGAAAATCTTTCCTTCTTTATCCTGTTTGCTCCCATAAGCCAGCCCATCGTCATCATAACCTCGGGTATACCATTCCCCATCCCAGGCAATGGAGTTGATGCGTTCATCCATGGTCTTAGCCATTTGCAGGTATTCCGTTTTCTTTTTTTCATTCCCAATCAAATCAAAAATTTCTGCCAATATTTTCAATGACCGAACCAAGGCCTGGGCTAACCAAACACTTTCTCCTTTATGGCGAATCCCTGCCGCATCAATGGCATCATTCCAATCGGCATGGCCAATACGAGGAAATCCTTTTTCCCCCACATCATTAAAACAAAATTGTAAATTTTTTTCTAAATGCTCCAAAAGCGTCCCTTCCCCATCCGTTTGGCTTCCTCCTTTATAATTTGGATCCATCTCCCAGCCTCCTCGCCAATGGTCTTTTAAATAAGGGGCGTACTCAAACAAAACGTCCTTGTCTCCGGTCTCTTTGATATAAGCACTGACAGTAGCGGTAAGCCAAATCGGATGATCTTTATTGGGACGGTGTTTATATGGGCCGGAGGTATCCGACCAGCCTGGAGCCGAGGTGCCATCCCGTCGGATCAAAGAGGCAATTTTTAAAATTTTTTGACGAGTCAATTTTGGATTGATGGAGACAATCGCTTCTAAATCTTGGGCTGAATCTCGATAACCCCTGCCTCCGGAACCTTCATGATAATAACTGGGAGAACGTGACCAAAGATTACACATATAAACTTGATACTTTACCCAAATATTGTATAACGAATTAAAATCTTTATCCGGGGTATCAATCATGATATTATCCAAAATCCTTTTACGCCAAAGCTCTTTTGTATTTGTAAGCTCCTTTTTGGCATTCTTCACATCCCTATATTTTGTTAAGATCTTGGCAATTTCCGGTATTCCCGTGGTTTGCCCTAGGATCACCGTAAATTCTTTTGTATCGCTGGGGTTAAGACGAACAATGTGTTTAAAGGATCCGATTCCCTCTTCTCCCGAACACAAAAGGAAATTTTTGAATTTCCCCTGAAATATACTTTCCGGTTTTTCCTCAGTATTATATCTTCCCAAAAAGGTATCTTTATGAGTGCAACATCCTTTCACCACTAAGGAAGAAGCAAAAAAAACCAAGGTGTCAAAAGGCTGGATATTCATCCCTTGCCACATGGCGGTCTTTTTGGCAAAGACAGCCTGACGGGATTTGTCAAACCAAACACGGTTGTAAAGATTCATGATATTGCGATAACGGAGTTCCTCCTGATAATCGCCAATAAGGAATTCCACATAAGGATAAATCTCAAGGGCCCTCTCTTTTTTGGTTGTATTAGTCAATTCCACAAGCCAAACTTCACAATCATCCTTGGGGGGGACAAAATAAGTGACCTTGGATTTTACTCCCTGATTTAGAGATTCAATAACCGTGTAACCTAGTCCATGACGGCATTGAAAAAACTTCGGCTTGACGCGAAGAGGTTGGTAAGTTAAAGACCAAACTTTATTTTTATCGCGGATAAAAAGATATTTCCCTGGTCGGTCAAAATGCCAATTTTCCGGAAGCCACCGCGTGATCCGATTCGTTCGACAATCTTTATAAAAACTATAACCACCAGCGCATTGCGAGATAATACAGCAATATTGTTCGTTAGTCAGATAATTGATCCAAGGGCGAGGAGTATTAGGATCAGTGATGATGTATTCAAGTCCGTCTTTGGAGAAATGCCCGTACTTCATCTATTATTTTCCATTTCTAAAAAAATTACTAAGGTTAAATCTTGTAAAGAATTTTTCTGATTAATAAATATTGGGGAGTTTAACACACGGGGATTTTCTGGTCAAGATTTTTATAAAAGATTAAAGAAGGAATTGCAAAACATCCTGCCTATAAAGATCAAGGATAAGAAATCTTTTCACAGACTGCTGTCTTCTACCAATTTAAATAATCTTTGTATCTGCATAAAGTTGATTTTATAGAGTTTTAATCCCACATCCCATAGATTGGGATCTCTATTTTTAGACCAAATAACCTGACAATTCAAAACCAAGGGATCGTGGCCATCCGGTAATTTAACCAATAAGGAGACGCTATCATTTTGAAATAACTTCTCATGGGTTGTAATTTTAACCCCGGAGGCAGAGGCATTCCTTAAAAAGACAT
The DNA here is from genome assembly GCA_964374105.1 of uncultured Planctomycetales bacterium. GTDB lineage: Bacteria > Omnitrophota > Gorgyraeia > Zapsychrales > JANLHA01 > CAYJXI01. Next base: position 75,576 of record CAYJXI010000002.1, on the reverse strand, counting down.
TGGTACCAAAATCATTAAAAGAATTCCTAAATTTCGCTGGAAATCTTGCTGGGAATCGCTCAAAAATACGATTATTTTTCACCGGCAAATATCCTTTCTCTTGACCAAGAATAATTTTAAAATCCCCGAACCAGCACTAAAGAGAATTTTATTTTTCTCTTGATTTCATATATTTATTCAACCGTAACCTTGAAGGATATTGTAAAACGCCTTCAAATTGCAAACCAATGCGATATAACCGCGCTTGAGAAAAAGGAGTCAACCACCTCACCTTGCCTAATACAAGGATCGGTCTTTCTTGAGGGATCAATTCTATTTCAATGGCCATTTTCTGATGAAGAGGAAGTTTCTTCTTGGAAACAAATCCCATTCCTCCTAGACTAATATCGACAGTCTTAATCCCCTCAAACAAGGTCCCCAGCTTAGACTCAATCGGCACCAGACATAAAGCCCGTTTATCTCTTCTGCGTTCAGGTCTATAGATCATAAATTGAAATCCTATTTTATTAGAACTGGTTTCATAACCCCTAAATCACCTGTCTCCGATGTCATTCCTGCGAAAGCAGGAATCCAGCCCGAGGAAAATTCTCCTTTGGATTTCCGATTAAGGCATTCGGGAATGACAAAGGAAGGTTATGAAACAGCTTCTAATGTTTTTAACTCTAATTTCATTTTATTACGACTCGCGAAATTATCAATAGGTTTTCCAAAAAAATTCTCTTCATCAATCATTAAAAGGGAAAACGATCATTTAAAAAATTTCTTCACCCATTGATTTCATCGATTTTACCTGTTATACTTCTTTCTGGCAAAAAGAAAACTTGATAAATTTAAGTATGACGACTGATAATAAAGAAGACCTATCAAAAAAATACAAAGAACGAGGGTTTCAGCAAATGAGCCTGGCGGAATATGAAACCCTCCAAGCCAAAAAGGCCAAGAAAGGGAAGTTAAAACTCCCCACACCTGTCAAATATATCCTTCTTGCTCCCGTCTTTGTCGTCTTCCTTGCTGGGATCTTCTTCATCCCTTATATCTGTTATGTCATTTTGACCTCTCCTCAATCCAAATCCAGTCTTGAAGAATCGCAGGCCCCGCAAAGCTCTTCTTCGGCTGTGCATCGTTCCAAATAATTTTAAATAATCCTTATACCATCTAAAGAAATTTTATTAAAATAGCTTACGATCTCTATTCTAGTTTTTCCTTTAAATAAGTACCATTAGTTATATAACCCTAAATGTGAAATAAGTTTTAAACAATCATGAACAATTCTCTAAGGAAATTCTCTCAATCTTTGCGTGATTTATTCTTCATCCAAAGACAAAGATTCTATTTTTTGTTTATCCTTGTCTTCTCCTTAACAATCATATTTCTCTTATCCTTGTCAACCTACTACATTAACTTTTGGCCCTCAGATTCCTATACACCTTATATTCCAACCGCAAGACGTCTCTTTGAAAAACCTTTTCTTTCCGAAATGCATGATCTACCCATCGATGGCTTAATCAAGATTACCATGCATGGCAAGGAAGCCCTGATTTTAGGAATTGCCGTCATGCAACGAATACTGAATGATTTTCAGAGTTTATATCCCAATGTGTTTCTTTTGATTATTTCCATCGGCATATCGTCCATCTTATTTTATACAATCTTTTCTAAATTCTTCGGTAGAGAGATAGGGATTTTGGCGAGTCTTTTATTTATGACTTGCTTTGGGCCATATATGTACTGTTTGCAAGGAGCCCACCAACCTTTGGTGCTTTTGAATTTTCTTTTTACGGTTTTCTTTTTGTTCTGCTTTAAAGAATCAAATTTTTCGTATCTTCTGTCAGGCATCTTCTTTGGATTTATGTTATTCTCCTCACCAACGGCTCCCCTTTACTTTCCTTACTTTCTTGGTTTCTACTTATGGAAGATTATGAACGAAAATTCTTCGGCTACAAAAATTCACTCCTTCCCCTACCATCAATGTTTAATCTTTGGGTTAGGGGTCTTAGGTATTTTTTTACTTTTTACCTTCCCGCATTGTATCAAAAACATTAAAGATTATTCTCTATTCATCCGTGCCAGTCAGTCAGGGAATAATTTTGTTATTTATCAAAGTTATCTCTCCCGTTATTTTCCCCTCCCTGAGAGCCTGCGGGGCGAGGGATTTGTATGGATATTCAAATATTTTTTCTTGATCATGCCTATTATGTTTCCTTGGTATATTGTGAGTTTACTGTATTTGATAAAAACTTCGTTGCAGAAAATCCAACTGCTGTATCTGTGTTTGATTAGCCTTTCCACCCCTTTACTGGCCGAGTGGGTTGGGGTAGCCCAATTCGGGAGAAATTATTTCTCCTGGATCGTAGGGCTCATCTTTCTTATTTGCCTGGCCGCATACCATTTTGAGAAAAACTTGACCAACAAAAAAGTCAAATTGAAATTTCTAGGTTCGCTAATCGGCCTCTTCTTATTGCATCTTATCTTTAACCTTTATATTTTTTCAACCGATGTTTTTCCTACCCGATTAGCCACCACCCGAATTCATCACTGGCTCAGGGAACGAAATATCAAAAGAATTTATGTTTATTTTAACCACCCCCTTAATCTCAATTTCGTCCAGTTTCTCAATAATCCCAAACAAAAAGAGGAAATAAAATTTTATGGCATGGATAATATCCGACAAGCCCAAGAGGGTTATATTTTAATTCCTCCTATCACTGGGAAAACGATTTTTAAAGAATGCCGTTACACGGATTTTACTTTAGATCCCTATTTAACCGAATTATATCATTCCTCAGATTTTAAAAAGTATGTTGCGGCTTCCTTTAAAACGATGGCCACAAGTAAAATATGGGTTCAAGAGGAAGAGATCTGTACTTATCTCGACTTAATTATCAAGGGCATTGATGAAAAAGACAGAAAAAAGGGATATGTCTACATCCTGGATGCTAGTAAACTCCAAAAAGAATGGTTTGCTCAATTTCCTAAAATATTACCCATCCGGTAAAATCTTATTAGATCAGAACGATTAACCATGGCTCTTCCCATCACAAAAAACATTAAGTCCATCTATTTAGTTTTGGTTATCATGCTTACGACCTTCATTTCCTTAGGTCTTGCCCTATCGACCGTTTACATCAACTTTTGGCCAACCGACTCCTACTTTGCTTATATTCCGACAGCTGCTAAACTTTTCGAACTGCCTTACTTTTCAGAAATGCATAATGTCCCTGCCCCGGGCACATTGGGCCGGATTAGTATGCACGGCAAAGAATCCATGATCCTGGGTATTGCCATTATGCAAAAAATCCTTAAAGACAACGAGACCTTATATCCCAACATTCTCCTTTTGATTCTAGCTGTCCAGGTCTCTTCGATTCTCATCTACCTCATCATCAAAAAACTTTTTGATCACCATATTGGCCTGATCGCCTTTTTTATTTTTGCCACATCGTTTTGGTCATACCAGTATGTCCTTCAGGGAGCCCATCAACCTTGGGTGATGATGTTCTTCTTATTTACCGTTTTTTTCTTGCTTAAATCTCAAGACAAATCAATTCCTTCGCTGGTAGCCGGCATTTGTTTTGGGTTTATGCTTTTCTCTTCTCCCACCGCGACTCTCTTTCTCCCTTACTTTCTTTTTGTTTATTTTCTCGATCCTTTTAAAATTTCGTTGAGTAAAACACATATAAAAACATTCATGACAAGAGCCTTGTTATTTCTTATCGGATGTTTAGGCATTATCTTGCTTTTTACCTTCCCCGATCCGCTCAAAAGCGTGATAAATTTTATTGATTTTCTATTCACCAGCCAACATGTCAATCATTTCGAGGCTTACCATGATTATCTTGTAAAATACTTACCTTATCCTTATGCCTATAATCTCCCCGAACCTATTTCCTTTCGTGGGGCCGGTTGGATTTGGATTATTAAATATTTTTTTCTCATCATGCCTTTATTGTTTTCCGTATATTTATTAAGCATCTTATACTTATTCAAACTTTCTCTAAAACAACGTTCGCTCTTTTTTCTCATCCTGATCAGCCTCTCAACTCCGCTGGCAGTGGAAATCACCCAAGTGTCTCAATTTGGCCGCAATTATTATTCGTGGTTCATGGGGATCATCTTTTTGGTTTGTTTTATCTTTCAGGAAATTAAGCATAGATTTTTTACTAATCCTAGCAGAAGATTTAAAAACATCTTGAGGGTAACTATTGTCCTTTTAGTCTTATCTCATCTCATCTTCAATTTAAGAATTTTTCTCTTCGATGTTTTCCCAACGCGGATGGCAACGGCTAAAATTGACACCTGGCTTGCTAAAAATAATGTTCAGAAGCTTTGGGTTTACATCCATCACCCCAACAACCCTTTTACTGTTTCTGTCCTCAACAATCCTAAAAGAAAACACGAGGTTCAATTTGAGGGTATGAGGACCGTCTTACAGGTCCCAGAAGGTTACATCCTCATTCCCCCGATCACCGGTCGATCTATCTGGTTGGACTGTGCCGAAGATGACTTTATGCGTGATCCTTTTTTGACCGAACTTTATTTATCCCAAAATCTAGAAAAGTTTACCGTTGCTTATTTTCCAACCTTGGCTTCCAGTAAAATCTGGACACAGGAAGAAGAGGTTTGTACGTACCGGGATCTTATCCTTAATCAAATCTTTAACCAGAATAAAAGAAATACCTATGTTTATATCCTCGATGCGAAAAAATTACACCAAGCATGGTTTGATACAAAAAGGCCTTAAAGCTATCCATTCACATCCCTGGAAAAAAATTCTAAAAAAGCTCTCGTAACATGATCAGTTAAGTTATACTAATTTCAAAAAGGAGAAACTCTTGTATACGTCCCTAGACTATTTCCTTTTAGTCTTTTGGGCAGTGTGTTTTTTGATTGGTTGGGGGAATGGCCTTTTATATGCTCTGATTGGGCCTTTTTCTTTTTTCGTCTTTTTAATCGTAGGAATTTTATATTATGATGTGACAAATAATCTTATAACTGCTATTTTTGTCACGTCTGGAGGGACCATTGTTCTTTCGATCCTTTTGACCCTGCTATTCTTTTTAAGCCGCAGAACAGTCGATAAAAATTTTCGGCATTACGTGTTTTGGGCCAGCCGCCTTTTGGGTGGTCTTTTAAGTCTCCTCTGGAAAGGTGGGCTGACAATGATTGTTATTTTTTTCATCAGCCTTCTACCCCCGCAATTATGGGACTTAGAGCGCCTGCAAAAAAATATCGAACAATCTTTAACCTGGGGTTGGTTTACGGAATCCGTGATCAAGCAAACTCCGTTGGCTAAAAATATTTTTGATTCTCTTTTAATTTTAAAGAATCCCGATCAATTAAAAAAAATAGCCAAAACGCCCGAGTATCAAAACTTTATATCTGATGAAAAAATTCAGGAACTCGCTGAAGATGAAGAGGTCCAAGAACTGATAGAAGAGGAAAACTACTCAGAATTAATTTTCCATCCTAAATTTCTGGCTATTCTTCGCGATGAGGAGTTGATGAAAAAAATCTCTCTGATTGCAGAAAAGGTTTATCAGGAGAAAATAAAATCGGCTCCCCCAGATTCCAAAGATGAGGAGGATACAGAATTTGAAGATCTTGACTCATCTTCCGAGACCGACCAATCTGATGTCTATCCCGATGCCAATCCTTAAATAAATTTCAAAAGACTCCATTGAATCATTTGCCAATGCAGAACTGCGAAAAAATCCGGTCTAACAAATCCGCATCGATATTCCTTCCCGTAATGCTATCCAAATCATTAATCGCGGTTTTGATTTCTTCGGAAACAAATTCCAACGATACACCCTGAATTAAAATCTCTTTGCTGCGATGGATGGCTTTAATACAATTTTTCAAGGATTGAATATGACGGACATTGCTAATGAGAATCCCTTGAGAATCAATGCCTTGCCCTTTTAAAACATTTTCAACAATACCTTCCTCCAGTTGATCGATTCCAATCTTCTTAAGAGCAGAAACGAAAATCGTTTTGTGGTTGGGAAGAATTCTTTGGATCTCATCCTCCCTTAACTGAATTGGCAAATCACATTTATTGATAACAATCAGCACATTCTGATCCTTAATCAGGGAAATTAATTTTTCCTCCTGTTGTGAAATTTTTTGGCCTCCATCCACTATCAATAAAATCAAATCCGCCTGTTGAATATACAAACGGCTCCGGTGGATAGCCTCTTGTTCGATCAAATCCCGAGGCTCTAGGATACCGGCGGTATCCACCAGCTGAAAAGGGATTCCTTTGATTTGCGCACTTTCCTCGATGGTATCTCGGGTTGTCCCCGGGATAGGACTCACAATAGCCCGAGGTTGCTTTAGCAAACAATTAAGCAGAGAAGATTTTCCCACATTGGGACTACCGCAGAGAACAATCTTTATCCCTTCCTTCAAAATCCTTCCCTGTTCGCTGGTTCTCAACAATTGACTAACTTTTTCTTCAAGGTAAATTATTTGTTTGACAATTTCATTTTTCCCTTCGGCCCCGATTGTATCCTCTGGAAAATTCACAAAGGCCTCCAATTTTGTATAAATATTCATCAGTCCTTCTCGAATAACCTCTAGTTCGAGTGTCAGCTCTCCTTTGAGTTGATGGGTAGAAACTCGCATGAACGCTTCTGTCTTGGCTTGAACAATATCCAAAACCGCCTCGGCCTGGGTTAAGTCAATCCGTCCATTCAAAAAAGCCCTTTTGGTAAATTCTCCTGGTTCTGCTAAGCGCGCCCCATAATCTATGCTCAAATTCAATATGCACCTTAAAGGCATAACTCCTCCGTGACAGCTGATTTCTACAATATTTTCTTTGGTATAACTTCTGGGAGCCCGCATCACGGTCAGAAGTGCCTCATCAATGATTTGCCCTTTTAAATTTATTCCATTTTTAGAAACGACGTAACCGTAATGCACCATGAAATTTTTAAATTGGGAGGGCCTTTTTTTATTTTTTGAAAGAAACATCTTATCCGCAATCTTGACGGCTTCCTGCCCGCTTAAACGGACAATACCAATTCCTCCCTGCCCGAAAGGTGTGCAAATGGCAACGATGGTGTCCTCAAGACCTTTATACTGATACATTCTTCCTTGCGTCCCCTTGAACTAGAACTGATTTCATAACCTCTAAATTGGATATCTCCTCAACAGCTTCTTCTTTATTCTCCCCCTAAGGCGGGGGAATAAAGAGGTTTTGAAACCACTTCTAATAAAATCAGAGTTTCTTAAATGACGAGTGAGGGAATTAATAAGGCTCTGGCTTCTCCCACAGCAAAAATCGATCCGGTGATTAAGATGACATCTTCTGGATCCACCTTTTTAAAAGCTAACGATACCGCCTCCTTAACACTTTCGGTCATAGTCGTCTGACATCCCGGGAATAAATCTTTGCTGTTCTTTTGGGTGAAATCAAAGGCCCGCGGATGATTGGCTTTGGTAGTAATAACCCTCGCGGCTATACTTTGAAGATTTTGACAAATCCCCAAAATATCCTTATCCTGCGAAACCCCTAAAATCAAAAGGATTTTCTTCTGAGGAAATAATTCTAAAACTGTTTCTTTCAACTTTAAACAGGAACTAGGATTATGCGCACAATCTAGGATGACCCAAGGGTATTTTTGAATGATCTCAAAACGTCCCGGCCAAAAGCATTGCGCAATGCCATCAGAAATATTTTCCTCGTTTATCTGGAATCCGAAATCTTTACCGGCCTCAATTAAACCCACCGCAGTGGCCGCATTAACAACCTGGTGTCTTCCTACCAAGGAAGTTGATAATCGATAGAGAGATTTGCCTGCCTTAATTTCAAACCGTTGTTGCGACTCTTCTTGAGTAAGAGAATGAAAAAGAATATCCTTTCCGACTGTGTAAAACCTAATCCCTAAATCCTCACATCTTTTTTTAATCACCTCATACACTTCCAAAGGCTGCAGTGCGATAACGGCCAGCTGATTTGGATCTTTTAGGATCCCTGCTTTCTCTTGAGCAATCTTATCCAGGGTGTTACCGAGTTGTTGGGTATGTTCAAGGCTGATGGGTGTTATTCCGCAAACTAAAGAATCAACGACATTGGTGGCATCGAGTCGACCTCCCAAACCGGTTTCCAAGACAACGACATCGACATTTTGTTTAAAAAAATAATACAAGGCTAAAACGGTCAAGACCTCAAAATAACTCAATCGTCCATACTTTGTCGTCAATCTGGCCTTTTCTAAATAAGGTTGGGTTTTTTCAATCAAAGAACACAATTCTTGATCCGAAATACAATCCTCAAAAATAAAGTCGTGCTTCTTTAAAGGGTCGGTCAACCCTTCGGCCCTTCGATTATACTCCCCGGCCCGCTTACGCTTTGCGGGGCGGGCAGGGTTGAGCACTGAGCGAAGTTGAAGGTGTTCGACTATCCCCCCCAGGTATGTTGGGGCTTGGCCCCTCGACTTCGCTCGTCCCGCCAACGGGCGGGATGAGCTTGTCGAAGGACTCAGGGTTGCCCCTGAACCCCGCCATGGCGGGGTCGAATGGGTCAACGAAAGGATTCTTATTCGCTCGTTGAGATCACAAAAATGCGGGGAGGTGTAAAGTCCAACCCGGTAGCCGGAATATTTTAATATATTGGCCGCAAAGGCACAGGTGGATCCCTTTCCCTTTGTCCCCGCGATATGAATAAACTTTAACTTTTTATGAGGTCCTCCTAAGAGTTCCAAAAGATATTCCACTCGGCTCAACTTAAACTGGGACGGATCTCCTAAGCCAAGATGAACCTCATAATTAATGAACGAATCAAGATATTCTTTGGCTTCTTGAGGTGTCATAGTTTATTTAAGGAAGGGTAACGTTTGGGATTTTGATTGGTTGATCACCCAGGCATCAAGACCAAAGGGCCTCCTGTTAAACGTCAGGTGCACTCTTTTAAAAAGGATACGGATGTGTTATAGATTTTGGGTACTGACCTTCAGGCAACCTAACCCCAAAAACCCGACGCCTCACCCACCACTCACCCTCACAACCGAACTGATTAAAAGTCGCACATTGTTTTAATGTTTAAAATGCCGAACTCCGGTCAATACCATGACCATCTTAGCCCTATTGGCTTCTTTGATCACATCTTGATCAGCGATGGATCCGCCTGATTGAATGATCGCCCGAATGCCGGCTCTGGCGGCAACTTTGACATTATCGGTTTTAGGAAAAAAGGCTTCAGAAATCAAAATCGAATCCCTAGCCTGTTGACCTGCTTTTTTGATAGCTAAGACAATACTTTCAATTCGAGAGGTCTGGCCGCATCCAATGCCAATTGTCCTTGTCCCCTTGACCAAAATCACGGCATTGGATCGGATGTGTTTGATGATCTTCCAGCCGAATAACATTGATTCCCTTTGGGATTGGGTGGGCTTCCTTTGGGTAGCGATTTGCCATTCCTTAGAATCAATATTTTTGTTATCGTCATCCTGAAATAATAACCCGCCGAGGATCTTTTTAAAATCAAATTCTTGTCGATTCCAATCGTTTGTATCCAGCTGGATCATTCTTAGATTTTTCTTTTGGGAAAGAAGGAAAAAGGCGTTTTTATCATAAGCCGGGGCAATAACGCATTCCATGAAACCACTTTTTTGGATGGCCTGGGCCGTTTTGAAATCAACCTTTTTATTTAAACCAATGATTCCGCCAAATGCAGAAAGGGAATCACATTGATAAGCCTCTTGAAATGCCTTCCCTAAGCTAGAGGCACAAGCAACTCCGGTCGGATTGTTGTGTTTAATGATGACGGCTGTCGGCAAAGCAAAATCCTTAAGGATTTCAACGGCAGAATTGAGATCCAATAAATTATTGAATGACATCTCTTTCCCATGCAGTTGTTTTAATTTCGCCAACCCTTTTGCCTGTCCTTCATCTTGATAAAACGCGGCCGTTTGGTGGGGATTTTCACCATAACGAAGATCTTGCAATTTATGAAATCGTAAATTTAACTCGGAGGGCATCCGAGTGAGTCCGTGATCCTTATCCCTATTTTTAAGAAAATCATAGATGATTCGGTCATAGTCCGCCGTATGTTGAAAGGCCTCGACCGCTAGATTCATCAAAACCGTATCGGATAAAAGGCCTTGATTCAAATCCAATTCTTTGAGGATTTCTTTATAACGGAGGGGATTGCAAATTACGGCGACACTTTTAAAATTTTTGGCAGCAGAACGAACCACGGCGGGCCCTCCAATATCAATATTTTCCAGGGCCTCCTCTAAGGTTACATTTTTTTTCTGAATAAAACGGGGGAAGGGATAAAGATTGACCACCACCATATCGATCAATCCCATATTAAACTTTTTCAGCTGGCTGATATGTTCTTCTTTTTCGCGCAAGGCCAACAACCCGCCATGGATGGCGGGATGAAGCGTTTTGATCCGCCCATCCAAGATCTCCGGGAAACCCGTATAATCCGAAACCTCTTTGACCGGAATATCACTCGCCTTAAGGACTTTAGCTGTCCCTCCGGTGGAAATGATTTCAATTCCCAATTGATTAAGCCCTTTCGCAAAATCTAAAAGACCATTTTTATCGGAAACACTGATGAGGGCTCGTTTAACTTTAATCATCGCTCTAATTCTTTAAGATTTAAAAAGGAAAGGTCGTTGCTAAAAATCTCCAGGATCGTTGGAAGTATCCTTGATACAAAGATTAACCTTTTTTGATGAGTTTAATGATTTCTTGAACAAATCGAGGTAAGTCTTCGGGTTTACGAGAGGTAATTAAATTTTTATCAACAACGACTTCGCGATCGATATATTTCCCACCCGCAGCGATCAAGTCGTCCTTGATAGCAAAAAAACACGTAAGCTTATGTCCTTTGGCGATCCCAGCAGAAACCAACAACCATCCCCCATGGCAAATCGCTGCTACCACCCGGCCATCAATATAAAGACGTTTAATAAAATTGACGACCCTTTCATAACGGCGCAGGATATCCGGGGCATATCCCCCGGGAATAATGACACCATCGAAATCTTTGACATCCACATCCTGAATGCCTGAATCCACCTTGATCGGATATCCTTCTTTGCTGCTATAGGTTTCTTTTGTTCCGGTCCCGATCGTCTTGACTGCAATGCCTTCTTCCTTAAGTCGTAAAAGGGGATACCACACCTCCAAAACCTGATATAAATCTTCCACTAAAATCGCAACCTGCCTGCCGGCAGGCAGGCCTGCCTGCCGGGCAGGCAGGGCTTGCTTAAGCGTTTTTGCCATAGGAGGTCTTTAACGCTCCACAGCGAATAAATAATGATCGCTGTCTTAAAATAAAGTTTAAAGGACCCTGTTGAAATGACTAAAAGGAGGTAGTTTTCTTACGGCGCTTCTTTTCTGAGGGTTTGGTATAGTATCGTCTCTCTTTTAATTCGACAAGGAACCCTTCTTTCTGACACTGTTTTTTAAAAATCCGCATGGCTTTTTCAAAACCGTTCTTATCTGTAATTCTGACTTCGACCATAATTTCAATTCACCCACTTTCCCTTCGAGAATTAATATAATTTTTTGCTTAAATTCATTGAAACAAAGTGTATTATATTACACTTTCAAAATTTGTAAAGAGCAACTTATTCTTAAGAATTCCCTAATAAATTCCAGCCGTTGGCTGAAATCGTTAATGAACAGATAAAACTTTTTCAAGGGTGAGAGATTAGTCTTCAAAAATGGGGGGAGTACTAAAAAAATAATATTTAAATTTTTTCTCTCTAAATGGCCGCGGCCCCTTCTTCTCCTGTTCTAATGCGATATAATCTTTCCAGATTAAGGACGGCAATCTTCCCATCTCCAGTTGTGCCAGTTTTTGCCGTTTGTCTAATCATATCCACGACCTTATCGACTTGAAATTCATCGGCATAAATTTCAATCTTGACTTTCTCCTTGAGGCCATTGCGATGATGTCCAAAACCTTTAGCCTCGGTGACCGTCATTCCCCCAATTCCCGATTTTTCCAAAACCTTATAGACTTGGGCAAACTTTTCCTTACGAACAATAGCCTCTATTTTTTTCATAAAAAACCTCTTTGATTGACGGCGGTATCATAACACACCCTACCCAAGAACGTCAACCCCAAGATCATGGCAAGACGAGCCGCGAGGTCCGAGTTTGCTGAAGCGATGGATCCGTGTCCCGAAAGGTTTTCTCGCTTTTTCCATACTATATCTTAGATGAAAGCGGGACCCCGCCTCCCATAAAAAGCTTACAGAAAGGCGGGGCAATCCACGCGCCCGCACGGGGCGCGACGCCGTTGATCCCGGAAAAAATTAGTATCTATAAAGTTTCAATCCACGCGCCCGCACGGGGCGCGACTGACTTCTTACAACTATTCAATTATCAACACTTTATTTCAACGTTTCCACGAACCAACCTTAAACAACTTAAAAATTTTTTCTATACAATCAAACACTTCACTTAAGAATATACATTTCAAGCCTTTAAACATCCTGCGAACCTTCTGTATACAATATGTCTCTGACCGCTTCGCAAAACTGTTTACACAATTAATGGTCCTTCTTGGTCCAAAGATTTATTGACTCCTATGTGCTCTACTCGCCGCTTCCAATTGGAACCTAAAAAATAAAACCTCAGGCTGTCTTTTGCTTGATCCATCTCGCTTATCAATCTGTCTTTTAACACCGTCCATTGAGCCGGATCCACAATACACTCAAAAACAGAAAACTGAACGCGCTGCCCCCAATCCTGACAAGCCTTGGCCACTCTCCTCAGGCGTCGCGATCCGCCCTCCTCACTCACTGCCACGTCATAAGAAACAAGGACAAACATTTTATGCCTCCCTCTTATTTCCAGATAAACGCGGGATAACCATCCAAATCGCCGCGCAGATACCGCGCCAACAACAACGCCTGGACATGAAACAATAAACCGACGTTAATTTTTTCATCAAGAAACGGATGGGTGATCTCTTCCTGTTTCCTGTTTTGATAGGCGATTAAAACAGTTTTTCTCGTTTCATCATCCATCAAAACCGCTCCCGCTTCACTTTTCTTAAAACCATTTTTTTTAACCTGCCCCAAGTTGACCAAAGACAACGCCAGCCGGTCGGCCAAAAATGGGCGGAATTCTTCCATCAAATCTAACGCCAGTCCCGGCCGGCCCGATCTGTCCCTATGCAAAAATCCGACCGCCGAATCCAACCCTACACTTTCCAAAGCCGAACGAACGTCGTGCATAAGGAGAGTATATAAAAATGACAATAAACAATTCACATTATCCAGCGGCGGACGCCGACTTCGTTCGCGGAAAAAAAAGTCCTCTTTCTGATTTACGATCAAATGATCAAAGGCGCTGAAATACGAATGCGCCGTGTCGCCTTCCAATCCGCGCAAGGCATCCAAGCTCATGTCCCGCTCCAATTCTTTCAAAGACCAACTCAACCGGGCGGAAACTTTTTTTAACCCTTCATCATCTATTTTATCAGCATGATCGCGCCGGGCCCGCTGTAAAACCGTCCGGCAATTAGCAAATTTTGACATTAATATGGACTTGGCGATGGTCGTTGAACTTTTTGAGTCATCCGCCCGCCTGTATTGCTCGCGCCTGAGCAATACATTCCCTGAAATGTATCCCTGCACCTTCGCTAAAAAATATCCGTTTTCCGTCAAAAAGCTGACCGCCACATTATTCTCCGCGCAAAATCCCATCAAAGGCGGCGAACAGCTCACCTGACCGAAGCACACAATTCCACCGATTGTATGGACAGGAACACGCATCTTCACTTCATCTTCCACTTTAACCGCGACCGTCTCGCCTTCCTTAAAAAGATATGCCCCCTGGGTCGTCACAAAAATAGTGTTCAAATATTTTTTCATAATTCCTCGATCATTTGGGAAAGATACTGCAGCACCGATATTTTTTTCTCAATAGTTTTAGGCAAACACAAAGAAAACAAAGAACAACTATCACACTTCTCTTCATAAACCGGCGGCGGAGTTTTGCCCGATTCAATAAGTTTGCGCAGCCGCGCCGCTGTCTGCTCTGTGTCTTGCCGCAGAGACTCGTCAAATTCAACCTCGGTCCGATGCCGCTCTTTACCATAATAAATCGCGCCTCGCGGGACGGAAAGCGACATCATCTCCTCCAGACAAATCGCCTGAGCGCATAACTGCACTTTATCCCGGTTGTCGGGCTTTTGTCGACCTCGTTTGAACTCTACCGGAAAAGGCTGCCAGCCCCGTCCTTGGCGGGGCCAATGGCCGCCATCAAGACGGTGAAACTCAACCACATCCGCTTTGCCGGAGAGTCCCAGTTTAAGCGATCTTAGCGGCATCCCATACTCCACCCGGATATCCCGCCGGCGTTCGGCTGTCTCGGAATGCACCTTCTCATGCATAATTCTCCCTTGCGCTGTGAACAAATTCTCATCCCACAACTGTTCGATATGAATGAGCGCGCACTGGCGTTCGCAAAAAAACAGGTGCTGGATGGCGGATAGGGGTAAAAGATTGTCTTCACTGTATATCACAGTCTCGTTCATAGTCCTTTATTCCGTTTGATTCTTTTTCTTTTCAATTGTTCAGTTTGGTTGACAAGCTTATCGAAATCAGTTGAGGGCTGTGAGGCCTCAAACGTTCTAATTTGATTTTCGTATTTCGCAAATTCCTTTTCGGCTAATTCTTTTGCAACTTCAGATGATATTTTGCCCGGATTAGAGAGTATTTCTTTTTCATTAAATCTTAAAAAAGAATCCAGCTTCGCCACCCAATCCTTCATGGTCATTGCCTTTTTGTTTTCTGCCTGCATTTCCGCATAGTCCAAATACATTGTCACGATACGGTTCAACTGCCGGAGTTCCTTTTCCGCCAGATAATTTTTCGCAACCGATACATCCATCTTACGAATTTTCCCCCTGAGGGCATTAGTCCATGTGGTCAACCCCATATACGGCTTTGAGGCATTGGCTCGCTTGGCAATCAATTCAGCGGCTGTATGCCCATGAATAGCCCAATGCAGTTTATTCTGGACGACCGCATAAAATTTCTCAGTAACGGATGAATTAGGATCATAATCAATGCTGCATTGAGCGTAAATATCAGTGATTTTCTGATAGAACAAACGCTCCGAAGCGCGGATATCACGGATGCGCTCCAAAAGTTCTTCAAAATATTTCTGCCGTAAAGATTTACCGCTTTTAAGGCGATCATCGTCAAGAGCAAACCCCTTAACAATATATTCGCGCAATACACGCGTCGCCCAGATACGGAATTGCGTGGCAACGTTGGACTTGATACGGTATCCAACGGATATAATCATATCAAGGTTGTAAAACTTCGTTTGATAACTTTTCCCGTCGGCGGCAGTTGTCAAGAATTCCTTGACAACTGAATTTTCGACCAGCTCATTTTCCTCAAAGATATTCTTAATATGTAAACTTATGTTCTGCTTGGTTGTCTGAAACAGTTCCGCCATTAACTGCTGAGACAGCCAAACCGTTTCCCCCTGAAGAAAGACTTCCACTTTAACTTGCCCATCCGGGCTGGCATAGAGGATAAATTTTGATTCCTTTGGAATTAAATCTTTTTTTGCCGCACTCGGCTTCTCTTTATTACGAGCCGGGTCATTTCGATGCTGTGTCCCCATTTCTGACTTCTCCTTTGTTGTGGGGTAGGTTGAGGGGGAATAATTAAAATACCTGCTAATGTGTCCAGCTCAATTCGCTCCAAAATATTGTACATTAATCCTACGCGCACAATGCATCCCCACGCACGTGGAAAACTTTAGTTAGCGGTAGTCATCGTTTTCTTCCCTTCAGTATTTTAAGATGAGTTTCTTGACTGATAACGCTTCTTCCTGTTTTTTGTTCAATGTCCTTGCGCGCTTTGCCAGCCACCCCGCCGCCTTGACGCGCGACCTTTCGGTTATCCTTAAAAGTTTCCGGTTTTTTCACTTGTGAAATTTCAGTCGTAGTCGCTTCGGCAAGCATGTTAAGGATAAGCTCCAGATTGGTCATATTATCCCGAAGATTTTCTTTCTTAAGTTCCTTGAATTTTTTATAATCTTTGGTTTTCATCCCTGCCCAAGCAAACGTAATATCATCGGTCAGAATCGCGAATTCATCACTCCCTTTAACGCCCCTTTTACGCCATTCATCCGTTAAAAATTTTCGAATCTCGATACTTTTTAAGCGCTGGTTAATCCACTCTTCCGAATAACCTTTCTTCAAATAATACTGCATGGCTCTTTGAACGGCCAATTCGGGATCAGCGGCCTCCTCAACCCGTTCGTATCCGACACGAGCTAGCCATAATTTGAAAGGCTCCGCTTTGGGGGAAGGGACGGACTGGATAATCCGGAACATGGTTTCCGTATCGGCGGCACCGCTGAGGTACTTTTTCCCATCACTTGATACAAATTTCAGTTGTACGATTTTCTCGTACACCTGACTTCCCTCTGCTGTCAGCTTGCGTTTAAGATCTGACCAATAACGGCGCGGGATTGTACTATCAGTCAGCGCCTGTATCACATCAATGACCGAAAAATACCACTTCTCTTGTTGTTCGTCCCAAAACCTCCGGATTTTCTGAGCCTGAAATTCTACTATCTGATTTTTATTCCCCATTTCTAACTCCTCCTTTTGCTGTGGGGTAGGGTTGGGGGGATAAACAAATACTTACACTTTCACTATTTTAGGCATTTCTGTTACTGTTCACTATTTTAGGCATTTCTGTTACTGCTTGACCATCAAGCAAAATCTGATAGTCAGAAAACTTGCGTGCTGGGCCTTCGCTAGAGCGCTTGAATGTAACCCGATCAAAAAGGGTCGACGCGTTTGCTGTTCCCAGCGCTGAACCATGCTCGAAAATAATTAACGCCCGGGGGCTCATAAGGCCGCGCGCCGCAGAATGATCATGATCAAACATCCTTTGCAAAGATTCCCAGAACAACTCCAAATCTTCTTCAGAAAAACCTGTTTGTGCTGCCAGATGCGCGGACACAAAGCCGTGAGTACGGTAAAGACCGTAAGGAACAGTAAACTTGCGACCCATGGTCCGGTTATCACCACTTTGTTTTTCCGCTTCTGCTTCCGTGGCTACAGCCATACGCGTGATACTATGCTCAAGAGTAACAATGGGTTCTACGGACCGGGCAAAGGTCAACTGAATTGGCCCTCGGACCTGGCCAGCATTTTTCCCTGTGCTCATAACAGCGCCAAACGCCCGAATGTCATAGTATTGCACACACATCCATTGACGGGCAGCTTCAGTCTTATCACCTTTCTCCTTATTCTTCACATTTTGTTGTTCATGAGCTTCGTCAATCAACGAATTAAGCACAGCTTTTTCCTTAACAAATATGTCGAATGGCTTTTTTGATTCCTTAATTATCTGGACATAATTCCGCACCTTGCGCTTCAAACAGACATCCGTCACTAGCCCCATGCCTGTTTCGGCATCTACACGCGGAAGATTGCCGGCATCGGGATCGCCATTGGGATTACCATCCTGGACATCAAAGAACAAAACAAAATCATAACGTTTGGTAATAGCTGACATTGTAATACTCCTTATCTTGTATTTTATTTATTGTCCGTATCCTTTTTCGTAAAAAAATCCTGTCGCTGGTGGTAGTATCCTATCGCGAAATAGGCCTGCTCATCCAGCGTCAAATGCGAAGGAAAACTCTTGAACGATTCGAAAACCTCCTGAATTTCTTTCTCTAGATTAATTTTCCTGCCAGGGTGAAGTTTAGCAAGATGATGGTTCTTCAGTTTGAGCAGCTGCGGAAATACCGTAACCGGCGTAGCTGATGCCGCACCATAAAATCGGTCGCGGATTGTGGTATTAATCCCCGGGCTGGACTCCTCCTGAATTTTTTCTAAAACAGCGAAGAGTCGTCCTATCCGATAACCTGTGTTTGTATTTGTTCTGTCCAGTCCCACAAGCACCTCCTTCTCATTCTTGTTATAAAACCGATTAAATCTATTAACACATGCCTTCAAGATTGCAGCACGCGAACGGTTAACATGCCGTTCTGCCCGGATACGTCTAACGCATTGCTGAAGAAGCGTCCGGGGATACGGCATTCCATCAAGAACACTTACAATAACATCTGCCGCCAAATTCGGCGGCACATTGTCCATCTTGTACTCAAGCGCTGTCGCGGAAAGTATCTGATAGAGAGACAAATGTTCGTGATCTTTTAGGCCGTGAACAATTTTGAAATCCTCAAAATGCTGTTTAATGCGTCTTGCAAAATCGCTGACTGTTCCGGTCTTCCAAAAACGCACCGAAATACGTGCAACGTTTGGAGCTAGGCCAAGCACATAAAACCGGTTATCCTCATCCAAAGGAAGCCGCCCGCTGGCAACTGCCTGATACAACGCTTTAACAGCTGTAATCCCTTTATCGGGATCATCTTTATCAGACTTGAATAACCAAACAAACCCTGCTTCTAAATCAAATACCTCAGCCTTCTTTTGCGACCAGAAAACGACAGTTGTATCACCGACCAGCACTTTATTGCTGGAATCCTTACCGAGTAAATTATTAAGCGCTGTTGTGTAAGCGAATGCCGTACTCTCGCCAATTGGAGCATTGTAATTTTGGTTCTTGCCATATGAGCCAAAAGATGGAAGATTAAAAGACACAATAGATGCACCTGAAGTATTAGTCCCTCGGACACCCTTGATGGACGAATGTAACCGCGCTATTGTCGCAGTTTCACCTGTAATCAGGCATCTCTCTTTATCCTCTTTTGTATCTAAGGACTTTGCCTGATCTCCCTGCCGAAGGATATCGCAGACTGACTGAAAATTAGTCCCTTGTACTTTAAACGTAATAAAGGAATTCCCCTCAAATACATTCTTCCAAATAACGGTGCTATTCTTATCTGCCTCAATTTGCTTTAATGGTTCAGAGTCAAGCAATTTGACGACAGCTTGTATCAATGGATTGGAAAACATGGCCCCAGTGTCTGATTGTAATCTTCTCTTGAATGACGCATGTCTTTTATCAATATCACTCCTACTCCTAGGATTTGCTCCCAGGGTATATTCAACATTATCCCAAAGCAGGTTGGGTTTAATTCCAGTTGACCTTTTTTCTCCCTGCGGAACAAGAAAACGTCTAGCACGTCTGTTTCTTCCTTCACCCTCATGAGTATCTTCAATTCTCAAGAATTGTCCGCCCTCATCAATAACGATAAGATACGGTATTTCCTTCCATTCCCATCCTTCAGGAGCAATATTGCTCTCTGGGTCAGCAGCTTTTCGCTGATAATATTCATACAATGCCTGTAAAATCATCGCCGCACCTCCTCACTATCCCAAGCTGGAATATTAATAACGCCATTTTCCAGTTTGGCCTTGAAAAAGGCGGGTTTGGGATCGGCAATATCCGTAAAATCCATATCGTAAAGCATAAATCCCAACTCCCGGGTTTCGCTTATTGGCTTCACGGCTTCCGTTGCCGGATTCTCGATGAACCGGAACATGCATGAAAATTCACGACATCCAAGATAAGGACGATTAAAACACTGGCCCTTGCGCGCGCGACGCTCGAACATCGCGTTATATTTTCCCGAATTTTCTTCCTTAGGATCACGCACAAATTCCGCCTCTTCTTCCTTATCCGTCAAGTAATCAGGGACCGGATTAAAAATTTTATTTCTTTTATGCACCGGAATAAATTCCAGTTCAGCATGCAGACGATACTTCACGTCTTTCAGAAACAAACCGGCGCGCTGCTGGCGATTCTCCTCAATAAATAGTCCATCGGAACGACCGCTCATCACCGCCCCGACTTCGTTACGCCGGACTGATGTCCACTTAACTGGATTCAAAATTTCAATTTTTCTGACATACCAGCGAATGGCCGGCTTCCAAAAAATCGCCTCGAATATAGCGCGTGCCGCCGAAGGCGTTATCACATCATAACTGACACGCTCCACTTTCATTTCCGGCCGCGTAAAGCAGGCGTAGTCACCCCAAACCTCCAGACAGAAATTCTTGTTAAAAAATGCTCTTGTCATTTGACCTCCTTACACTATCAAACAATAAATAATTCTTTGGCCCAAGTCTGCGGATCCGGCAACAATCCATATCCACGCTGGTAAAGCTCTGTGCTTTTCTGGACATAATAACCGTGAATATCTTCAATATGCTCCTCACAGGTTAACTGTTCCGCTACACGCAGAGGAATATTCACAATGAAACGCTGCAACTTCCGCATCAGCCATGATTCAGGACCGTTTCGTCTTAGCTGGTCGATCAGCTTAACGCTTGAATTTTCTCTGCCCTCATAATAAACAATGATACCCCGTTGGACGCTGTCATCAATGAGACGCATATCCTGCGCGAAGGAACGGAACTGAAAAGCTGCCTCACCCGCGCCGTTAAGCAAACGTTGAACAAATTTAGGTTTGTCAAAATCATTGACCGCCTTATAAAAAGTTTCAAAATACCGCTTATAGATTCCTGGCTGAAGCTCCAGCGATCGCTGATTTGAAAGAATACTTTTGGAGGCGTCCTCACCTTTCCTTAGCAACCCCGTTGGAGCAGGCTTCGGAGGAAGAAAAACGATCACCTTTCCTATTCGTCCTTGGGCGTTTAATTTCCCCTCTCTGTTGCACCGTCCGGCCGCCTGTGCGATAGAATCAATCCCGGCTAATGCCCGATACACAACCGGAAAATCGATATCAACGCCCGCTTCAACAAGCTGTGTACTGATCACTCGAACCGGATCTCCCTTGTCCAACTTCTGTTTAATATCCGCTATAACATCGCTGCGCTCTTCTCCGCACATATTCGCCGACAAATGGAATGTTTCCTTAGGCATTAACCGATGCAATTCCTGACAATCCCGCCGGGTGTTTACAATACACAAAACCTGCGGATTTTCAGCAAGTTCACCGGCTAACACATTCCAATCAGCAGGTTTTGACATATCGGGTAAAGAAATCTCACATCGCCTAAAGACTTCTACCCAGATGGAAGAATTCTCTATAATTTCTGTGACGCTGGATAAACCTTCAAATACGGCCTGTCCGCTCCCTATTCTCCCATGAAAAGCCGGTTGTGTTGCCGTGCACATAACAACCGTTACGCCAAAATGATCGACTAATCCGCGTAAAACAGAAAGGACCGGTTTTAAATATTCCGGCGGCAGCATTTGCGCTTCATCAAGAATGATTATGCTGTCAGCGACATTATGAAGCTTTCTACAGGAGGAGGTACGGCTCGCAAACAGAGATTCGAAAAGCTGAACATTGGTGGTCACGAGTATTGGGGCATCCCAATTTTCAGAAGCTAAACGGCTTTTTCCGGTCTCCCGTTCCAAGTCCAAGTTGCTGTGATGTTCGATTACCGCATCGCCAAACACTTCCCTATAAACTGCCGCGGTCTGTTCGATAATGCTCGTATAGGGAATTGCCATAATCACACGCTTTTTATTGTGCCGTAAAGCGTGCCGCAAGGCGAAGGCCATTGAAGAGAGTGTCTTGCCTCCCCCGGTGGGGACAGTCAGAGTAAAGAACCCCGGAGGCAATTCCGCTTTAACACGACAATTTTTTAAAATTTCAGCGCGGGATTGATTAATAGCTGTCGGTTGTGCTTCTGCCTGTTTCTTTCCCATGAAGGTATCAAAACGTTCAACGAGCTCCTGGATGGTTGGATATTTTCCTCGCTGTGAAGTTTCGCTGGGAGTCATAAATTCTTCTGTATCCAAAAAATCGGCGTCAACCAAACAAGAAAAAAGCATACGAATCCAAAGATGAAAATGTTCATGATTACGCTCCATATCACTTGAAGATTCAATTGCGAGCGACGCGGTTTTTGGCAAAGGAACAGTCAAAAACTTTTCGGATTCCTTCAAATCTTTGATCTTATTTAACTCTCGTACATCAAGCTTACGTTCCAACGGATATTCATAAAGTCTATTAACAAGATCGCCTCCTACCGCCACATCAGGATTCCAATCAGGAAGTCCAGCATGATGACCTGCAATCAGATAGGCCAATATTCGTCCTGGTGGAGAACCTTTGAACCGTTCTAAAGAGAGAACCGCTCCGGCCGTGCTATGGTTAGGCCGCCCACCATATCCTTCCAGATGAGCATCCTCATCATATCCTGTCTTGCGGCGAATATAAGCTTGCCAATCGGGGAGAAATTTTCCCAAATCGTGCCATAATCCAGCCAAACACGCCCAGTCACCATTACCAAAAACTTGCGCAAATTTATCGGCTTTTTTTGCGACTCCGCAAGAATGGTCAGTCAAGTCATGCGTAACCCACTGACCACCATTTTTCTCATCCTTGCGGACATGAGCTATATATTTAGTCTTCGTATTCATTGAATGCCTACACCCCATCCTCCTCGCCCTTCCTGTCTCCAACAGTAGATTATTCAAATAAATATCTGTCTCCAGATTAGGCTCACTACTCTGCGGGATGAAGATATCGACCCGCCGCCGACCAAGTCGGGGCTGGGTAACTCGTTGGAGTTCCGCCCGTATCCGGCCTCGTAAACATCGCCGCCGGGCCGGCGATTTCCATTGATACTTTATACTCTTTCTGCATTTTCAACCTCCCTGCCTGCCGTGTACTACGTCAGGATTTCGGTAACAGATTAGCGATCATTTGCAATTTGTCTAAAGGTGTTTGATAGCTTAACGAACCGTGACGTCTTTGGTAATTGTATCTATACATAAAGCCATTGAGTTCTTCAATGAGCCGTTGCTTGGTTAACGTTGTTCTCTGACAAAGAATGCATTCATGATACAAGATTTTCCAGAATCGTTCAATCTTACCGTTTGTTTGTGGCCGATAAGGTCTCGTGTAGATGTGTCGAGTATGGAATATCTTTAGAATCGTCTCAAAAAAGTGTGTCTCTTTTGCCTTTTGAGACGTAAAACACGTAAATTCAACGCCATTATCAGTCATAACTTCATTTAACGGTATACCGTGAACGCTAAACCATTTGTAAGCTCTCGAGAACGCTTGAGCGACTTCAGCGGCTGTCATACGATGGATGACTTCGACATAACATAGGCGCGTACAATCATCGATCAGCCCAAATAAATAATACTTTTGGCGCTCAACAACTAAGGTCTTTGGTAAACTGTACGTATCGGCGTGTAGTAACTCGCCGGGATATTGCTTCTCATAGCGCTTGATGTATTCTTTGCGTTTGTCATTTAAGGGGTAGCGTTTAAATGTCCTATAAATCGTTGCAACGCTCGGATGCATTTTAAAATAGCCTTTAATGAGATGTTGTATTTCGAACTCACTGGCTTGCAAGCGACGCCTAATTTTGATAATCGTTCGTTCTTCATCTTTGCTTAAAATTTTTAATTGTCCAGGCCTCGGACCTCGTTTGAGAGGCATAAGCGATTCCGGGTCTTTGCCTGACTTCATCCATCGTTCGTAATATTTTCGGATGTCTTTACGATGGATTTTAAAGACGTTACACAGCTGTTCAACATTTTTAAAATTTTTGCTCTTTTTTTGTTTAATAAGCTCGTATTCATTAAGAACAAGTAACCATTTACTACTAATAGCCTGCTTCAGTGATTTGTTCATGGGTAGCAGTCTCCTTTAATACCATTATAAGACTGTTACCGAAATTCTGAAGAACTACACTGCCGTCAGGCAGGCTTAACGCTCTCCCTGATCTCCAAAATCCTTGTCCAGCCGAAAGGCGCGGATTTCTTTGCGCTTGAAGCAGTAGGCCTCGACACCAGGATAGGTCTTACCGAGATATTTCATTCCTCCCACGGCATCCGCGGAAGCTTATTGAGCGCGCCCACGAAACGTTCGCGGTTAAACGGCTGTTGTTGTTTGAGCACGTCGAATATCTCGGAGGAAACCACGCATCCAATCAATCGCCGGGCCTCGGCATCGGAACACCCTTCTGTCCTTAGCCGGTCATAAGTTTGTTTGGTTTCAGGCGGGTCCAAATCACGCAGTTGATTCTCCACCACCTCCAGGATTGCTTTTTTTAACACCGGATTTGGGTTTTCCATCAATAACCTCTATTTATTTTTCTTTCTTTACCGCCGCCGCTACTCCCCCCGCCGCTACATTTAACGGCCATTTCTCGCATCGTCGCATCAAACCACATCGCCGAAATCTATTTTCGTACCGATCCCCTTCATGGTGATGAAAAAGTAGGGGTTATATTGGCGCATCATTTCCACCCAGGTCATTTGCTGTTTCTTTTTTTCGAACAAACGGACAAAATTGTCCTTAAGCTGCGGCAGGTATTCCGCCGGAAACGGACAGGCGCAGCCCGTTGTAAATGTAATGCCGTCAAGCGAAACAACGCGCGTCGCCAGCAGATGCCCTTCAACCGCCGTCCGGCTTAAGTTTATGTCGATCAAAAATATTTCCTTATTTGAAAAAAAATCCGCCAAATGCAGCCCCTGCCCCGCCTCCACTCCGCGCACGACAAACAAGGAATACTCTGTATCCACGAGAGCATCCAACAGCTTCTGCTCATCAGCCGTTAAGATCATTCTATTTTGATCACGCCAGAACTCTATAACCCTCTTGCCGTTAAAGGACATGTCATGAATCACTCTGTCCATTAAAAAATATGTGTCACTTTCTGAATCGAAACAGATGACATTATCCTTATTTCGCAAACGCAAATCATCAGAGGCTTTAAGGATGGCATCTTGAGGCGCCTGCTGCATCATTTGATGATTAAGCTTCATGCCGATTCCCCGCCACTTTTTATACCGTTGAAGCTGTGATGATGGCCTGAAGTTGAAAAAATTTCTCATACCGAATTCCTGAGCATTTCAGCGTCGAAAGATATAAACTCATCCGTGGCCCGCTCAAGCTCCGGAGCCATATTATCCTTAAATCCGGAGACCTCTGCCCGAAGACCCCTAGCCTTGAGCAATTTCAACAAATCCGTAAAATCCCCGCTGCCGCTCACTAAATGGATAATATCCAGACCTAGTTTTTCAGAAGAAGAAATCACATCCGCGGTGATCCCGGCGCCCCAGTTGCCGTGCATTGATCCGTCCGGCTGGCGGATAAACGGACGGCAGCGCACGTGAAAACCATTTTTCTCAAGCATGGCCAAAAATCCGCTGGAGTCGATGTCCGGCGCCGTCATGACATAAGCAACCGCCTTGACCAGATGACGGTCAAGAGCAACAAACTCCAGAAGTTTTTGATAATCAATTTTCTGCTTAAGGAATCTGGAGGCCTGCCAAAGATGGCGTGTGTCAACAAAAACTCCCAGCCGCCGTCCCTTGTCCTTAAAAGGAGCAGACGCCTTTTCTACTGGTGCCGGGCCGGTTTGATCACGAACCTCTGCCTGCAGCGCAAGCCGTTTAAGATCTTGCTCCAGATGTTCTTTCTTAAAGTGCTCCTCCTGAAATGTCTTCTGAAGTTCCCGGTACCGGCCGTCCGCCGCCTGTACCTCGAGTCTGGCCGCCGAGAGTTTGTCATTAAGTTCCGCAATCTCGTGCTGTAACTTCCGTTCGTTACGCTCAAGACCATGAATGCGGCGGCGTAGCAGATCTTCTTCTCCCTTGGAAATGGTTTTCGCCTTATGTTCGAGCTCACGGATTAACAGATCTTTACGGGCCGTTTCTTTACGCAGGCCGGCCAGATCATTTTTCAATGCCGTGATTTCCGCCTGGCCGGCACCCGCCTTTTTCTTCAACTCATCAATCTGCTGCATCATTTTGTTCTTATCCTTAAGCTCTTTCTGCCGGTTGCGTTTTAGTTCCTTGTTCTCTTCAATAAGATTCATCAGCATCCCACGCACTTTTTCCGTCTCTTTTTTATTCAATTTGCCCTGCCAGAGATGTTCCCCAAATCTCTCCCTTTCCTTAAATGCCGCTACCCCTTTATCCATAAAATGATAAAACGATTTAAAAAACCGCCTGACCAGCGCAGCGTCGGCACGTTCATCTCGAAGAAGCGCCCAGATCAATCCGCTGATTTCACGCCGGCGGCAGATGTCCGCAACAGATTCAGGCATGTGTTCCATCTCATCCAGTGAAGCAAGCCGTATGTGCTGGATGTCCTTTTCATGTACTTTGTCAAGCGCTTTAACCAGTCCGACGAGAATTTCCGGATCCTTCCATGCATCCTCGACCCATCCTAAAGCCAGTTCCTCCGGCCGAAGCGTTTCCATCCGGATACCCGGATAAACAACACCTGCAGACGCTATCAACCTGACAAGCTCTTTGGACGAAAATGATTCGCAAATAAGGGGGACAAGTTCTGCGGGTTTCAGGCAGACCTTGAGTTTCTCAAAAAATGATTCCGGCATATATCCTCCTAGTGGGTATGGTTATTTTCTTACTTTCACCTCTACCAAAAATTCACCGCTCCCCGGAAACGCTCTCCCTGATCTCCAAAATCCTTGTCCAGCCGGAAGGCGCGGATTTCTTTGCGCTTGAAGCAGTAGGCCTCAACCCCAGGCAGGGCTTGCCGACATCAGCTTTCAAGGGGCACACGACTGGACCTTAATTCATTCAAACCACTTTTCCACCGGTGTTTCCAGGAATTTTTGTAATCCCAGTTCCGGTCCGCCGACCACTATGGTTTTCTTGACCCTGGCGCGTCCGGCAAACTCAGTCAGGCCGGGCAAGGTCCTTCGGATCTTGCCGCTTTTGACTTCAACGGCAACTACTGTTTTACCTTTGCAAAGAACAAAATCGACTTCGTGATTTCCCTCGCGCCAATAAAAAATCCGGATCCCTCTGGGAAAGCTGCTGTTAACCAGATGCGCACCCACCGCTACCTCTACCAGCCGGCCCCAAGATTCCGGATCGTTTCTCCATTCTTTAAAAGAGCGGTTGGCCAGCGCCGTGACCAAGCCGGTATTCAGTGGTTGCCATTTGGGGCTTGAGCTGCGCTGACGGACCATTGCCCCGGACCATTTCGGAAGTCCCTGAATCAAGAAAGCCGATTCCAAAAGCCGCTGATAATGGGCCAGTGTCGTCGTATTGCCGGCCTCGGTGAGTTGGCCCATGATTTTTTGATAAGATAAAATCTGTCCGGCATATTCACAGGCCAAAACAAACAATTGGCGCAGAAGCGCTGGTTTTTCGACCCTGGTCAGTAAAAGGATGTCTTTTGAAATCGCGGTTTCGATCAAAGAGTCACGGATGTACTGCGACCAGCGGTTTTCGTCATCAATGAGCGCTGCTCCTCCCGGATATCCGCCGAAATAAAGGTATTGTTCCAACGACCAGCCAAAACAGTCCCGGCATTCTTCCCAGGACCAGTGGAAAAAACGGACAATCTCAAACCGTCCGGCCAGACTTTCATCCAGACCTTTCTGAAGAAGCATGGATGAAGATCCCAGCAGAACCACATGAAGAGGATTTCCCTTTCGCGTGTCTTCATCCCACAGGCGTTTGACTTCAACCGGCCAATGACGGACCTTTTGAACCTCATCCAAGACCAGAATAGCCGGAGATCCGCCTTCAAGTTTTAACCGGGCCAAATCCCACTGCCGGGAAATCCACAGCGTATCCGGTGGAGCCGGCAAATCCGCCGCCGCGTAATGATACGGAATGGACATGCCTTCAAGGACTTGCTGAATCGCCGTGGTCTTGCCGACCTGCCTGGGCCCCATGATGACCTGAACAAAACGCCTTTTCTCTTTAAGACGATTCTCAATAATCCGGGTCAATTTTCTTTTGTATTGGTGCATTTTTTCTCCCTTTCAAATTATCTCAAGTTATTGAGTAATTTTACTCAATACTCTGAGACAAATCAAGGAATTTTTCGGCCCCTTCCAAGCGTAATCCGCGTCCGGCTGTGACAAAATTTTATCGATAAATGGCCTGGGTCTGATGATTTCACCGCTCCCCGAGACGCTCTCTCTGATCTCCAAAATCCGATCCAGCCGGAAGGCCCGGGTCTCTTTGCGCTTAAATGATCCTCCCTTTCCACAACAGCCCGAGGAATTTTTCCCAGGAAAGAATACGTATTTTCCCGTGAAGCCGCTCTTGTTTTTCGTTACAGATCAAAATAGATTTCTTCGGCACGAATTCATCAGTAAACGCCGCAAGCGAACGTAAATCTTTGTTGTCGACACGGGGGCCGCTTTTTACCTCCAGCGCCACCTCTCCTTTTCCCAGCACAAAGTCCACCTCAAGGCCGGATTTGGTGCGCCAAAAGTGGATCGCAAAATCGCGCTCCCGATAGGAACGATAGGCCAGGATCTCCATCAAAATAAAATGCTCGAAGGCCCTGCCAAACTCTTCCCCGCGCTCTTCCTTAAGAGTGCGATTTGTCAAAAATCCCGCCACGCCGACGTCAAACAGGTAAAATTTCGCTGCCTGACTGATCACCTGCCGGCTTTGCCGCCTATTAAAAGGCTCAACCCTGGTTCCCAGAAACGTATCCACGAGGATCTGATAATATTCCCGGACGGTCTTGTAATCAACGCCGCAGTCTCTGGCAATGTTAGAATAATTGGTCAACTGGCCGTGAGAAAAAGCCATCGCCTCAAAAAACCGGGAAAAAGCCGGAATGTTGCGGGTCAACCCCTCGGCAAAAATTTCTTCTTTCAAATAGTCCTGGACGTACGCCTGAAGCGACTTTTGATAATCATCCTGCAAGTAATGGTCCGGGATTAATCCGTGGTTTAACGCCCGAAGCAAATCAAACTTCTTAAGTTCCGCGGATACAAAGGGGAACATTTCATAGCGCCACGCCCTTCCTCCCAGCAGGTTGGCATGGCCGCGTTTTAATTTACGGGCGCTTGAGCCGCAGAGAATAAACCTCAGTCCCTTATTTTCCATCAGCCAATGGACTTCATCCAAAACTTGAGGCACCTTCTGAACTTCATCCAGAATAATAGAATGTTGTAAAGCATGCTCTTTTTGCGCCAAAATTTGTTCTCTTAACAGCGCGGGATTCCTGGTGAAGGCAAGAAATAAATCCGTCTTTAAAAAATCATAAACCGGACTTTGCGGAAATGTTTCTTTGAGATAGGTTGATTTTCCGGTCTTACGGGCGCCCCACAGAAAGGCAGACTGCTTTGCCGGCAGGTTTATTGTTAAAATGCGGTGAATTGTTGACATTGGAATATACTCCTATTTAGTATGACCAATTAGAAATATAATCTAATTTGGCTGATTTGTCAATCGTCAATTGAGCCGCCTGCAGCCCATCTTTGCTTTGCCTCACATACCGCTGCCTGATGCGGCTCACAAGATGTTTATCTCTCTGCTGCTTTAATCTCCAAAATCCGGTCCAGCCTAAAGACCCGGATGTCTTTGCGTTGAAAGCAATACGCTTCCACACCCAGGTAGGTCTTGCCGAGGTATTCCATCTCGCCCACGGCCCGCGGGCCGATGGTGCGCCGGGTCTTTTCGTCGTTGGCTTTCAGGTACACGATCTCAACCGGCTTTTCGTTTTCGATCGCCTGTTCAAGGATTTTCTTTTTCTCCTCCAAGGGAAATTGTCTTTCCGCGCGGCGGTACTGCCAGTTGGTCATGAACTGCACAATGCGCCAGTCCATGAAAATATGTTTTTTAAGGATCGGTTTTTTAAGGACAATGCCCTCCAGCGTTGTGCAGCGGCTTAAGGCCACGTACACCTGACCGTGAGAAAACGTCCCCCGGCCTATATCAACGATGATCTTGGGAAACGTCTTGCCCTGACTTTTGTGGATGGTCACCGCCCAAGCAAGCCGCAATGGATACTGCGTGAAGGAACCGATCGATTCGGAATCTAAAGCACCGCTCTCTTCGTTATAAAAAAAACGAAACATCTCCCAGGTATACGGTGCGACTTCCACAATCTCCCCTTCTGATAATTCCACGTGAATGGTATCGCGGTCGTTTGAATTCTTATCGATGCCGATAATCTTGCCGATACTCCCGTTGATCCAGCGCCCCGAGAGATCGTTATTCAAAAGCATCACCTGTGCGCTGACCTTTAAATCCAGCACCTCTTGCGTGGGGAGGCTTTTGGCGTCAAAATCTCCGCTTAAGCTTCCTTCATAACGATACGCCTTGGCCTTAAGGCCGTCCAGCCGCTCACCGTTGATCTGATCGGCTAAGTCATTGGTCGTCGTCAGGTGTATGTAAAGCTCCCCTTCATCGGGTTTAAAACCGGGCATAAACCTTTTGTTCAAGGTTTCCAAATGCTCCCCGGTCACGGAATTATTCCGGACGGCATTTAAAAGACCGATGAAATCATCATCCTTTTGCCGGTAGATTTTTTCCAATTCGATAAGCTCAGCCGGCAAACCTTGCCTGCCGGCAGGTAGGTCCTCCAGCGCCTTCGCGTCAAAAAAATAGGGGCTTGGGTACATTGTTTTGCCGTTACCGCCAGTCTTTCTCCCAAACACGGCCCTTTCTCCCGCACCGACCACCGGCGGAAGCTGATAAAGATCGCCGATAAAAATCATCTGCACACCGCCGAAAGGAAAATTCTTCCGGGGACCGTGCAGTCTTAAAAAAGCATCCACGCAATCCAAAAGATCGGCGCGCACCATTGAAACCTCATCAATGACGATGGCCTCCAGCTTCTGATACATATTTTTCTTAGACTTGCGGACCCGAACGGAACGCACCCCTGCCGGCGTAATGTCGGGTTTAAAACCGAAAAAGGAATGGATGGTCTGGCCCCTGACATTGACCGCGGCGACACCGGTGGGCGCAAGCACGACCACATTTTTTCGCGTGCGCGAGCGAAAATACTGCAGAAGGGTGGACTTTCCCGTGCCAGCTTTGCCTGTAATGAATAAATTTTGCCGGCTGTGCTCCATCAGGTCATAGGCCCGGACGAATTGTTCGTTAAAATCAAGATTTTGCGGATTATGCATTGTCATTCGCTTGCAATAATTTACCCCGCCCTCCGCGCCCTTCCTGTCTCCAACAGCAGATTATTCAAATAAATATCCATCTGCGGACTTGGGTCCGAACCCTGCGGAATAAAAACATCCGCCAAATAGCGGTCGTATTTGTCGGACCGGGAAGTGCGCACGATGATCTGCTGCGCTTCTTTTAAATGGGAGCGGACAAAGGATTTGGCCTCATCACCGGCGGAAGTGCCGGCTTCGGGGCAGTCGATACCGCGCAGGCGCAAGACTTGCCGTGTCCAGACGTTGAAACCCAGATCCAGGCGCACCTTGACTGTATCGCCATCAATCACTTTTTCAACGAACGCGGCGTAGGTGAAAAGGTCCTGGGCAGTCCGTTCGGACTTGTAAAATTTGTAGGTGTCCTCTCTGGGTCGACTTTCGATAATTTCATCTTTACTGAATCCTGACAAAAATCGATTGTCAACCTTTCGACTTTGCTCAGGGTTGACCCTGAGCGGCGCCTTTTTCCCAGCCCGGAAGGACGAAGTATAGACGCCGTCGAACGGGTCAACTTCATGATAAATCCCGAACCCCAAGTCAACTAGCAAACCTGACTCGGTGTCCGCGGCTAGATTCGGCCGTTCAACCAGCCGGTAAGTGTACAGCATGCCGCGCAAAAACGTGAGGGGTTTGCTGTCAATACTAGACCTCGTGGCGGACATTGCTCTATCCTGCTCTTCCCTCAGCGTCCTTTCTTCATTAATCCGGGAAGTGAGCTCATGAACCGTCCAGCTCTTTTGGGCCACACCCGCTTCCAGACGCAGGCGCTTTTTGTCATCGGCAATGGTGATGAGTTTACGGTAATGGCTCCAGGAGAAAAGTGGCCACGTGGCCACTTTTCTTAGATCGGGATATTTGACAACGAATTTGACACAGCGGTGCAGGACTGTTTCACTCACCCCCAGATCTCGGCTTAAGTGTTTGATGGTCTCTTCTCCGCGCCCGGCGCGTTCGTATTTCAAAAGGTAGACGTGGATATGCCGGCCGGTTTCCCAATAAGTACGCACGCGTTCTTGATCGATGCGCCTTTGCCCTTCGATCAGGGTTTTCTTCACCTTGTCCAGAAGGGACTGATAAGAAGAGGACGACGAAGTTTTAATGGCCTTTGATTTGCGGATTGTCACCTGATTCAAACTTTCTTAAAATTTTTCCCTAGGGGAAATATAGGGTATTATAAGAAAAGAAGACCGATTTGCCAAGTCATAAACCTGTCGCGCCGCAGGCAGAGGAACTTCCGATAGAACAAGATGGCCATGGTCAGAAAAAAAGATTTCTTAAGGAAATGCGTCCTGGGAGAGGTTTTAAAAGGGAAAAGGGGTAAAGAATTTTCAAAAAGAAAATTTGAAATCCCTACGGATCATAATACACATACTGCTTCTTGGCATAATTGCGCAGCACGGTCTTGCCCTCTTCTTGCGAAATAATATAATTGGGGTTGACCGGGATCTTGCCACCGCCGCCGGGGGCATCGACAACAAAGGTAGGAACGGCATAACCGGTCGTATGTCCGCGTAAGTGTTCCATAATATTGACACCGACCGAAATGGGGGTTCGAAAATGTTTGGATCCAATAATAGGGTCGCATTGATAGATGTAGTAAGGTCTTACCCGGATCTTAAGAAGTTCATGCATCAATTTCTTCATGATTTCGGGTTTATCATTGACCCCTTTAAGAAGAACGGTTTGGCTGCCCATCGGGATGCCATGATCCGCGATCAGATTACAAGCGTATTTCACCCGATCGGTGATTTCCTGGGCGTGGTTAAAATGGATACTCATCCATATGGGAGAATATCGCTTCAATATCCGCACAAGATCAAACGTGACTCTCTGCGGTAAGGTCACCGGGATCCTTGTTCCGATGCGGACAAATTCGACATGCGGGATGGCCTTGATATTTTTAATAATATATTCCAGCAAATTGTCTCCCAAGGTTAATGGATCGCCTCCGGAAATAAGGACATCTCTCACCCTTTTATTTGAGCGGATATACTCAAAGGCGGACTCATAAGTGGCCATGCTTAAAGAGCGATGCCCATCCCCTACCATTCTCGAACGAGTACAATACCGGCAATACATGGCACACATTTCGTTGACCAAAAACAAAACCCGGTCCGGATATCGATGGACCAATCCATGCACCGGGGAATTCTTATCCTCTCCGCAGGGATCCCGCATTTCCTCAGGGGAGGTTTCCAATTCATTCGCCAAAGGAACACTCTGCAGACGAATCGGACAATTAGGATCTTCGGGATCTATCAGGCTTGCCCAATAAGGAGGAATAGACATCGTTAGTTTATTGCCGGCTCCCTCAATTCCCTTTTCTTCTTCCGGGGTTAATCGGATGATCCTCTCCAAAACCTCTTTGGTCTTGATGCGGTTGCGAATTTGCCAACGCCAGTCTTCCCAGTCCAAGGGGGTGGCATTCTTAAAAGTTTGTATAACCCGTTTTTCGTCCCTCGTCAGTCTGATCCTTGGCTGTAAAATGGCTTCTTCTGTTATTGGAACTTCCTTAACTAATGTTCCCGTTGGATTCATCCACTATCCCTTCCTTTCCTCTATATATAGTTCTATAAATTTCTTAATCATTTCATTCCGTTCAGTTACGTCCCATTATCTGAGTTCTAAAATCATTATTCCAAGAGGCCTTCAACTTTTTAGGAGAACCATTCAGAAGACCGTAACGTTCCAAGGCTATATTCAAAATCTTATTGATCGTTTCCTCATACGTTGATCCCAAAACTTGCGGAAAGATATTGAAAGCATCCTTTTTTGCCAATGAGGGCAGGGGGTTGATTTCCAAAACAAAGGGATGACCTTTTTCATCAACCCGAAAATCAACGCGTCCAAAATCACGACACCCAACCGAAACATACGCCCTGACGGCTATTTCTTTGATTTTTTCTTCTACAGCACGATTGATCTTAGCCGGACAGATATATTCTACACTGTCAGGAGAAGTCACATTCAAATAGGTAAAAAAATTATCTCCTAAATCCAGTTTGTTATCAATGCTGACTTGAATCGCCGGCATGGCTTGGGGATCCTCATTGCCCAGAACCGCCACCGTGAATTCTGTCCCTTTGATAAATTCCTCAACCAGGGCTGGCTGCTTATATTTTTGATTGATGAGATCCACCTGTCTTTTCAAAGCCTCAGGGTCCTCAACACGAGATTGATTCGTCAATCCTTTGGACGTGCCTTCACGATGAGGTTTAACAATCAGAGGAAATCCAATAAAGTTCTGCTCCTTCAAGCGATGCGAATTGTCGGCCACAAAAAATCGGGGTGTGGGGAGTCCATCCGCAAGAAAACATTTTTTAGCGACAATTTTATCTAAAGCGATTCCCATGGTAAGACCGTCCGCCCCTACACAAGGGATTCCCCTCATCTCTAAAATCACCGGCACCTGAGCCTCGCGATTGCGTCCAAACATCCCTTCACAGATGTTAAAAATGATGTCCACCTCCAGACTATCCAATTGGGCCAAAAGATTTTTGACATTACCAATGCGAATGGTCTGATGACCACCCGATTCCAAGGCTGAGGCAATTCCTTCCACTGTCTCCTCAGAATCTAACTCGGCGTTTGCATCCTGAGGATCATCGGGATGGGGTCGCCAGTCCGTTTTTAAATCGTATGTTAATCCTACTTTTTTACCCATATTGCAGAAAGAAGGAACCTTAAAAACCTTAAGGTTCCTTCTTTCTTCCGTTTCAATTTTAGATTTCTCCTCTTTGTTATCTTATCAATATAAAATTTTAACTTAAAAATATTTTTTAATTTTCAATCGATTTTTACATACACAGAAATCATTGTCAAGAATTTTCAACTAAGGATTATATTAACATGATTAATAAGTTACTATCAATACAAAGATGTATTTTTTTAAAAAAATTTTTAACTATAAAGAAATGAAAAAATAATCATCAAGATGGTCAGCAAAATCACGACGGATATAGTAACAAAGGCAATCCCGTTAAAAAATTTCGTATTCACATATTCTCCCATGACATCTTTGTCATTGATAAGTTTTAACATCATCATCAAAACAATAGGCAATACGATCCCGTTACCAACTTGAGAAAAATACATTACTTTTAAAAAAGGGAAATCAGGCAATAAAACTACACCCGCAGCAATGACGATCATGGCCGTATATAAACTAAAAAATTGCGGGGCCTCATCGAATCGTTTATCAACACCCTCATCCCATCCCATTCCTTCGCAGATGCAATAAGCCGTTGATAAAGGAAGAATCGAAACCGCAAATAAAGCAGCATTGAATAGTCCAAAGGCAAATAGTCCGCTGGCATAATTCCCCGCGAGCGGCTTCAAAGCCATCGCCGCGTCCTTAACCGTCTCAATAGCTACACCATTTTGAAACAACGTTGCTGCAGATGCCACCACAATAAAAAATGCCACACAGCATGCCAGAAGACAGCCGATAATCACATCCAATTTCACATGGGCGTATTCAACAATATCGACTCTTTTCTCCACAATCGTCGACTGAAGATAAAACTGCATCCAAGGAGTGATCGTTGTCCCAATCATCCCAATCAGCATAAGGGAAGAATCAAAATTCAAGTGAAATTCGGGGATGATCATCTGTTTTAAGGCCTTGCCCCAATCGGGATGAGCGATCAATCCAGAAATGATATAAGAAAAATAAAGAAAAGATAATACCAAAAAGACCCTTTCTACTATCTTATAACTCCCTTTCACAACAAGCATCCAAACAAGGACCGCTGCCGCAGGGACAGAAATGTATTTATTGATTTGAAAAATTTCTAAGCTTGCCGCCACACCCGAAAACTCCGCCATCAGACAGATCAGGTTCACACCAAAAAGGATCAACATCAAATAAAAGGTTACTTTAACTCCGTAGTTCTCACGAATGAGATCCGCCAATCCCTTGCCGGTGGCAACGGCCATGCGAGCCGACATCTCTTGGGCGACAATCAACGCAAGCGCCATCGGAATAAATGACCAAACCAAACTGTAGCCAAAATGCGCCCCTGCCAAAGAATAGGTGGCAATCCCCGCGGAATTATTCCCAACACTGGCGGTAATGATCCCCGGGCCCATGACCGCGAAGAATATTGTCAAATTCCGAAAGGTATGACTCTGTTTTAAATAATCAGACAAACTTTTCATGATTCATCATTTTTATTTTTTCAAAAATAATAAAATCACAAGATCGATTTGATTTTAAATTCCCTTTCGAACCTGTGATTTATTACTGTGAAGAAACTTAAACAATGATAGCCCCTACAATTTCTCTTTATACTTACTCCAAGCCGTTGAGATCAATTCTTCCATAACATCATCAATAGTAATAACACCTTGAAGAATATCTTCTTCATTGACAACCGGGATAACCGAAAATTTATACTTTTCAAGTAACATAGCTACTTTCTCCATACCATCGTTGGTCCGCACAAATATGTTGTGAGGAAAACATGTCTTCCTGAGGGGTGTTTGGGGATCGGCATTGATAAAATTCCTTAAGGTGGTTACGCCCATCAGGTGATGTTGTTCATCGACAATATAGAGGTAATAGATATTCCCGGGAAGCTGTGTGTTTTCCTTAATTTTCTGAAAAGCATCTTTGACTAAAGAATCCTCAGGCAAGGTCAGATATTCTGTGGTCATCAATCCCCCCGCAGAAGTCTTAGAAAAACCCAAAAGTTTGCTGAGTTTCTTGGAGGTCTTTGTTTCCATCAATTTCATCAGCTGACGTGTTTTTCGATTGGGAAGTCGGGAAAGGAGGTCCGCCGCCTCATCCGAGGGGATATTCGCAAGGAGGCTGACAGCTTCTTTGTCCTCCAATTGGTTAATGAGTTCAATTTGTTTAGAAGTCGCCATATCTGCAAAAACCTTACGCTGCAGGGCCTCATCCAGAGATTTAAACAAATGGCTTTTCTCAAATTTATCCAAATCTTCCAGGATCTCGGCCAAATCAGTAGAAGGGATCTGAGACAACTTCTGCCTGGCCACATCCAATCGCAGGACATTTTTGACCCTTCCCAAGGACAAGACCTGAGTATTTTTCCAAGAAATCAACTCTTCCTGCATCAGATAAGCCGCATCGGGAGAAAAAAACTTAACAATTCGATCAACGATACCGGTCCATTCCAAACGTCTGACCAAACCCCGTACACCTACATCCACATGGGCTAAAAACAAATGATTATCCACCCTAAGAAGGTGAGCATCATTGACGCGGACAACTTTTCTATTGTCAATATCAACAATCTGCTGATCGAGAATATCAACACACAAACTGAAATCAAATTTAGCTTTTTTTTGCTCGAATGCGATTTGTTGACAATCCATTTTCAACTTGATAGAATTCCCAACTTCGGTCACATTGTCCCATTCCACTTGGGCGTATTGCGGCTTCAAGATTCCCCTTTTCATCACCAAGTAGGCAGCCTTGGGATAAATTTCGCCATTGATCTTCATGGCGATATCGCATAAATAGCCGATCCTGCGGTGATGGCTGTCTCGGACAGGTTTTCCCAAGATTTCTGAATAATAAATAAAAAATTTCTGATTCATTTTAAGTTTTCATCAAGGGCACGGCATGCCGTGCCCTTGACTCTTCGAGTTCACGCAAGCCCCGCTCTTCAGAGCGGGGATAGTCGAAGGGTGGACTTGTTTTTTTAAATTCACCGGCTGTGAACAACTCCGAGCTTCGCACATTGATTTTCAATAGGACATCGGGAACACAACGGTGAAATAGGTTTACAGACATTTTGACCCCAGGTTACTAAGAGGGCATTATAATCCTTCCAAAATATTTTGGGTAACTTTTTTCTTAAAATCATTTCGGTTTCTTCCGGGGTTCTTGTTTGAACATAACCCATCCGATTAGATATCCGATGCACATGCGTATCAACACAGATTGCGGATTTTCCAAAACCCTCAATCAAAACCAAATTGGCCGTCTTACGCCCTACCCCCTTCATGGTCAATAGGGTCAGGAGGTCATCGGGAACTTTATTTTTAAATTTATAAATAATATCTCGACAAATTCCGTGAATGGTTTTAGCCTTGATTCGATAAAATCCCACCGGATAAATAGTCTTTTCTATCTCTTTTAAACTAAGATGGAGCATGGTTTGCGGTGTATCGGCCAAGGCAAAAAGTCTCTGGGCAGCGGGAAGAGTGGTTTCGTCTTTGGTGCGCAAGCTTAAGATACAAGAAATAAGGACTAAAAATGGATTTTTCCACCTTTTCCCAACCAGCGTCACGGAAGGATCAGGAAGATCTTTCATGACTTGCATTAACTTTTTAATTACAATTTCAATATTTGAATTTGTGACAACCATATCAATACATTTTTACGTTTGACCAAATAATCAAAAGTTAAAATCATTTTTTTATACGCTTGTGCCTTTCAAATTCTGAGGAATACCGATATCAACCACAACAATTTCCCCAACATATTTGGGGCCTTCTTTCTTGAAAAAACCCTTTTTGGCATAGCTAAACGTCACGGTTTTTTGCGCCTTCACACAAACACCATAA
Source organism: uncultured Planctomycetales bacterium (assembly GCA_964374105.1). Taxonomy (GTDB): domain Bacteria; phylum Omnitrophota; class Gorgyraeia; order Zapsychrales; family JANLHA01; genus CAYJXI01. Next base: position 37,208 of record CAYJXI010000002.1, on the reverse strand, counting down.
ATCTCTCCCGTTGTCCCATCTAGACCAGATGGAATATCGATAGAGATAATACGTTTTTGAGAAAAGTTCAGGAAATCAATAATCGATTTAAATGGATCCAAAATCTCTCGATTCAATCCTACTCCAAAAATAGCATCCACGATTGTGTCCGAACGAGCAATAATCTTTTGAAAAGATTTATCGATGCCTTGGATTACTCTCATCGGATAACCACAACGTCTTAAAATCTGATAATTGATCTTGGCATCTTCCTTTAAAACCTTTGTATCGCCAATGAGAAAGATGTCAGGCTTTACCTTCGCATTCATCAAATGACGGGCTGCCACAAAGCCATCCCCGGCGTTATTTCCCAATCCACAGACAATGCTGACTCTGGCCGATTTTGAACTTTTAAGATCTCTTAAAATTTCCCTTGCCACACCCCAACCCGCATTTTCCATCAAACACAGGGAAGGGATCCCATACTGTTCAATAGCGATCTTATCAAGCCTTTGTATTTGAGAAACCGTAAGTAACTTCATGTCCAATTTCAATTTATTGTTTAAATTTAAAAAGCCTGATATCCCATCTCTTCTAAAAGGGCACTATCATTTCGCCAATTTTTATTGTCCTTAACATACAGTTCCAAAAAAACTTTTGAATCCAAAAGGTCTTCCAATTCTAAACGTGCTAATGTTCCTGCATTTTTTAAATTTTCTCCCTCTTTCCCAATCACAATGGCCTTCTGGGAATCCCTTTGGACCAAAATCACAGCACAAATGTGCAAGGTTTTCTTGCGTTTGGGCGCTATACTTTCCACCATAACCGCCAACGAATATGGAACCTCATGACGAAGAATCCCCAACAGTTTTTCCCGAATGATATCGGCAATGACCATCTTCTGCGGAGTGTCGCTGACCGTATCCTTAGGATAAAGGGCTTCCCCTGGAGGTAAATTTTCGAAAAGGATATCCACCAATTTTACAATATTGATGCCGGTCTTTCCCGAGATAGGAAGAAGGGTAAAGGATTCCATCTCGGTAACAGGTTTTCCCTTTATTCTCTCCCACAGCTGGATGTATTCCGGAATATATCTCCCTTTGAGATCAACTTTATTTAATCCTAAAATAATAGGAACTTTAAGATATTTAATCTTTTCTACGATAAGTTCTTCTTCTTTTCCCACTTGATCCATGGTATCAACAAGATGAATGACACAATCAGCTCCATAGGTTGTCCCATAGGCAGAGCGGTTCATGCAATCTGTCAATTTATCCTTGCCAATATGTAAACCTGGGGTGTCAATAAAAATGATCTGACCGCGGTCATTATGGTAAATCCCCCTCACCTGATTACGGGTTGTCTGCGGAATTTTAGAAACAATAGAAACCTTCTCGCCAATAATCTTATTAAGAAGGGTTGATTTGCCAACGTTGGGCCGGCCGATGATGGCCACCATCCCACAGCGAAAATTTTCAGTTTTATCGTTCCTCATATTTTAGGCAAGATCTTATTATTCTCATAATGATATAAATTTGATGAGTTCTCTTTTTCTTTTTTCTACATCTTTGAAGGTCAAATGAGCCGTTTTTATCAGTCCAAATCCCTCAACATTAAACGATGCTATTGTGATTGCATAAATGATCGCATTCTTTAGGGCTTTTTCATTGATCCGTTTTTGTTCGCTCAAATACCCCATGAGTCCACCGGCAAAGGTATCTCCGGCTCCGGTGGGGTCAATCACTTCTTCAACCGGAAAAGCGGGGAAGGAAAACTGCAATCGATCGCTGTAAAATAGAACCCCGTGTTCTCCTTTCTTGATGACAATCAGTTCGGGCCCCAGTCGCTGCAAGGCCTTGGCCGCTTTAATTAAATTGTGTTCCAGGGTAAGCGAACGTGCTTCCCCATCATTGGCTACAAAGAGATCGGTGAATTTCATTAATTTTAACAAAGATTCTTTTTTATGTTCAATCCACAAATTCATACTATCCAACCCAACCAAGTGAGGTTTGTGCATCATCTTTAAAAGCCCCAGCTGGATATCCGGATCAATATTGGCTAAAAAAATATTAGGGATTCCTCTTTGATGATGAGAGACAACCGGATCAAATCCCACCAGAACCCCCAGCTCGGTTGCCAAGGTCAGGGCTTTATTAAAATCCTCTCTTTTGTATTCTCCCGACCAGCGAAATGTTTTTCCATGTTGGATATTTAATGACGACAGATTAATTCCCTTTTGTTTTAAAAATCGAATGTATTTGAAAGGGAAGTCCCGGCCAACCACTGCCACAAGATGTACCTCGGTAAAAAGTCGCGCGCTCATCGAAAAATGCGTCGCCGAACCTCCCAAAAGATCCCGCCTTTCCCCAGAGGGAGTCTTAACCTGATCCAAAGCCACTGTGCCTAAGACTAAAAGACTCATTGTAATTCCTTTCTAACGCAGACTATCAGAGATGAAATACACAGATGGACACAGATGATCTGTGATCATCCGCGTTTTTATCTGTGTAAATCTGTGTTTAATTATTCCCCCATGACCTTGACTAACACCCTTTTTTTTCGCCGGCCATCAAATTCACCATAAAAAATTTGCTCCCAAGGGCCAAAATCCAATTTGCCGTTGGTAATGGCCACTACCACTTCCCGCCCCATGATCTGGCGCTTTAAGTGCGCATCCGCATTATCTTCTCCGGTGTTGTTATGCCGATATTGCGTTATGGGTTCATGGGGGGCCAATCCTTGAAGCCAATCATCATAATCTTTGATCAATCCATCTTCATCATCATTGATATAGACGCTTGCGGTGATGTGCATTGCATTGACTAAACACAATCCTTCTTTAATAGCGCTTTTATCGATAATCCTTTGGACATCTTCCGTGATATTGATGTAAGCTCGTCTTGTCTTAGTGTTAAACCACATTTCTTCTCGGTAGGTTTTCATGACAGCCGCTCCTTTTCATTAACGGTCAGAAATTTTCTTTTTTTCATTGGCATATGAACTCTGGATTATGATCTTCTGTAAATAATCTAATTGTTCTTGATCCCTGAGATTTTTACTGGCTTCAACCAGGATATCTTTTGTCTTCTCTTTTTCCCCCAATGCCAAATAAGTCTTGATAAGATCTTCATAAGCACAAATAGCTGGGGCAATTTCCAAGCTTTTCTCAAGACTAAGAATAGCCTCCTCATATTTCCCATGTCTTAAAAACAATTTACCCAAACCCTGATAGGGCGCCACGTCCTGGGGAAATTCTCGGATAGCCTGAATAAAATAGTCTCTCGCCAATTCAAACTGATCCAAGGAGCACATTCCCAACATGACCTGAATTCTCGGCTCAATAGAACCCAACTGCAAACTCTTATTTAGATAAAACTTGGCGTTCTGGCAATCCAATGCTCTAAAATATTCAATCCCCAAAATGGTATATCCTTTATAGAAATCCGGGAAATGCTTAATCACTGCCGAGGCCATTATAAAATTGTTCTTCCACAAGCTGTTTAAAAGGGATGCGGTGGTTACGCACAAGGCAATGCCACTGACTCGAACAATCCCACCCAGTTTTGATTCCCTCCCTAAATTCTTAAAAGCACGGCAAAGTCTTTCAATCAAAACCATAAATACAAAAGACAATCCTATGGATGGGAAATACATAAAACGATGAGCCATAGGGTTGACCAATGGTACGATATTAGACACCGGAATATAAGAAATCAAAAACCATAATAAAAAAAAGGAGATGGGATTTCGTGCCGGGAAGAATCTGCGGATGAAAAAAGCAAAAGAAAGTAAAATCCCAACCGAACAAATCACTCTGATATCCAAGAACTTATCAACCGAAGGCGCATAGAGAGCGGGCAGAACATTAACCAAAAACGGCAGGCTGAATTCAAAAACATAATCCCAGAATATCCTCAACATAGTCATCACATGAGTGACTAAAGAACCCCCCAGAAATCCGCTGTCCTTCAAGGTTGTATTAGGAAAGGCCTTGAAATAAATAAAAAGATAAAATAATGAAATGACGATGTATCCTCCATAATATCGCTTCAAATATCCAAAAAGTTTATTCAGAGTTAAGGGATTGTAATAAAAATCATAGGCGAATATTAATAAAGGAATAATAATAACCGATTCTTTTGAAAAAACGGCCAGAAAATAGGTTAACCAAGAGAGCATCATGAAAGGAATTCCCCGGGGTCTAGTCCGGTCTTTAAACTTAAGGAAAAGCAAAAAAGACAATAATCCCAAAAATGTTGATAAGAGATCCGCTCGGTAGCCAATGCTGCAGACCGCCTCGGATCTCATGGGATGGACCGCAAATAACAATGTCCCCCAAAACGCCAAGTGCTGATCTTTTCCAATAAAGAAAAAAAGAAAATACACTAAAAAAGAATTCAAGATATGCAAAACAAGATTCATCAAATGATAACCAAAGGGCTTCTCTTTCCACATTCCATAGTCCCAAAAATAACTCAAAGTGAGCATTGGTCGATAGGCCACCGAACCTGAACCGAAATCCGTTTTGAAACTCATAAAGACATCATTACTTTGTGTAAGATAACTTTTTTGGAAGAGGCGAATGATATTCTGAGGGGATTTATAAAAAGTATTGTGAGTAAACAGCACTTCATCATCTCCCACAAAACCATTCCCTAAAGAATTGGCAAAGGTAAGAGTCGTTATAACAAAAATGAGAAAAACCGCTTTCTGGTGCATTTTCAATTCCACAGGAAATTGTTTCCTAAAAAGTATGATTTAGCCCGAACCAAACCCTTGGATCATCTTCACCCTTATCCCGAATCGGCCAAGCCACATCCGTTCGAATAACAAGCTTCTCTAAAAATGATCCAATATTAACGGTAAACCTCAAGCCCACTCCTGCATCTTTCTTAAAGATCAAATCTTCGAAATCGGTAAACCAAGTCTGTCCCGCATCAAAAAAGACGACCCCCGCAACTTTTTCAAGACCCAAGATATGATCGAACCCATACACACCCATATCCTCCTTAAGAGGAAATCGATATTCAATGCTTCCCAACTGGCTATTGGCCCCCCGGATAGACTTTCTTTCATAACCCCTTAAGCCATCAATTCCCCCCAAATGGAAAAGATCTTTATCATCTGGATATCCTAAACCGTATTTCAAACGAAAGGCAAGTTGGGATTTGGGTGTAACTGGCTGGTAAATACTTAAATCCCCCCCCGTTCTATTAAAGTATTGAGTTGCTCCCAAAAAATGTCCCGCACTTTCCACAAAGATGTCCAACTGATATCCTCGAGTAGGATCAGGGTAGGGCCCCGATCGATTCAGATGAAAACTTATCCCCCCCAGAGACTCATTGCGCCGATGGTAATTGACTCCCCGGCTGTCTTCCCGGTCGGTAAAGAATTCGGTTGGATCCTTTAGACTTCGCTGACGCAAAAGATAGAAGCTGATATGGTCATTGATATCCGCAAAACCATACTGGGCCGGCCATAATTCCCGACGGATATAGACCTTGCCGCTGGTTAAGTCTTCCTCACCCCCATCATGATCAGTGGTATTCGCCAATTCGAAACCCGTGGTTGTCTGTGTCTTAAAAAGATTTTTGATTTGATAACCGAACCGGGAATGATGAAGGTTCTCCGAGAATTCATAATCTGATCCCGTATAAAAAATATGATCATAAGGTTTTTGAAAGGAAGCCTTCAAACCCAAACCGTTGTTGGCCAGTTCCGGGCCCACAACCACGTGATATTGATCGTTGGGTAAGAAAACAGGAACATCATAGAGACCTAAATAAATGGGGACACCTTTAAGGTGTATCTGCCTGGGCCAATGATTATTGGTGCGGTCAATATCCAGCATTTTTTCCTGAGGATCAACCTGGACCCGTTCAATAGGGTTGGGATCTTCCACATTCATCATTTCCTTTTTCCCATCCCAGGGGTATATTTTTTGCCTGCCGTCCCTAAAATAAACCTTAACCTCGGCCGGCATAATCGCATCGCCGCGATTCTCAAAGAAAATCTTATTTTCTTTCATCCCCTTCACGGCATGATCCAAACTTTTTTTGGTGGAAAGCCATTGGTCAAAGAACCAAGAGAGCTCCCTTCGACTTTCCTGTTCACAGAGAGCAATAAACTCCTCCAGTTTAAGATTCTTAAATCTAAACTCCTGAAAGACCCGTTTAAAAATCCGATCAAATGTTTCCTCACCCAAAATCGACTCTAACATCGAAACAATTCTTGCGCCTTTGCCGTAGGTCAAGGAAAAAATGCTGCTTGGCTCTCGAAAACTGGATAATTCACCAATGACCGCGTTATCCAACCCCATGCGTGTGATCATCTGATATCGACAATCCCTAGCCATTTTAAACGTCAGCCGGGGCAAGGTCCACTCCCAGCCTTTAAACCAGTCGGGGTATTCAATGATATCCGCCTCTTTCCCGTATTTATCTTCCAAATATTTTTGAATAAAATAGGAATGCACACCTTCCTCCAGCCACATCTGAGTAAACTCATCGATCCCAACAAGATTATAAAACCACTGATGTCCGGTTTCATGACTGATCAGAAAATCAAAATAACGCCTTAAAATCTTCGGTAGTTTATAGACTCTTGTGTCAATAAAAATGAGATTTGACATCTGTTCTCCCCCATATCCTAAATAGACAGGGGCAATGCTAAACCCATGATTCTCGTATCTTCCAAAATGTTTCGTATAATATTGCATCAACTCTTTTGCATTTTTGAGCGCCTCTTTCCCATAAAATTCATCCCCCGCAAGATAATAGGATTTAATGGGGAAGCCCAGAGATTGATCTTCCACAACTTTGTAATCTGGACTCATGGCAATGGTAAATTCTCTAATTGGACAACCCGAAATGATAGTGAGCGTCTTTCTGTGTTCATCTTTAAGTTGTTCCGTTATCAACTCCCCCGAATGAATTACAACCTGGTCTTGCGGAACTACAAGGTCAATAGAATAATGGGCCGCTTCACTAAAAAACGGTCGATGAAAAGGATAAAAGGGATAAGGATGCCATCCTTCTTGATCGTGCACAGAGAGAATCGGATAAAAACGTGATAATTGAACAATATTCTTATGCCAACCAAAACGTCCATAAGCGTGCGGGATATCTACGGAAAAATCTATAGATATTTTCACGGATTGATGGGGGGAAAGCATCTCTTCAAGAGGAACTTTTAGAATAGTTTGATCCTCCCCGCCAATAGAAAACGTTAAAGGTAAAGAATCCTTTTGAATAGAATGGATTTCCATCCTTCCTGCTTGAAACCCATCGGGGAAGGGATTGATTTTGAAATAACCCGCATACCTTAACAGCAATTCTTTTTCTTGTTTTTTGTATTTTCTGTTCGGGTAAAGGTGAAAGTATAATTCTTTGATATCTCGATTTGTGTTATTGGTGAATTTCACCTCTTGTCTGGCGGTGATCTTTTTTTGATCCACATTGACTTCAGCGTGGATATAGTATCGAGGATGTTCATAAGAGTAAGATGTATCGGGGAATATCAAAAAGACAAAGCAAGGGATAAAAGCAATAAGAAAATTTCTTAAGAATCTATTCAATGGGACCTTTTCCCCTCTTTTAAATGAAGGATATCCAACACTCGTGTCCAAATTATTAGATTTGTCATTCCTGCGCCCGCTGGAGGCGGGTCCGCCTCAGGCGGAAAAGCAGTCCCGCCAAAGGCGGGACCGACCTGTCTGCCGACAGACAGGCCTGGCCTGTCGCCTGCCTGACGGCAGTCAGGGCAGACAGGGCAGGCAGGCCTCAAAGGTTATTCATCTTTTCACTGGGAGTTTTTTCTTTTTTAAACTGGGAAAAATATTCTTGAAAGCGCAAATCTTTACGTAGATTCTCTAAATCGGGATCCTGCTCAAAATATAAAAAATTCCGAAAGCCGCTATCAATAGCCAGTTTGATTATCTTTAAGGATTTATCGATCTCATTTAAGAGGGAATAACTGCAGGCGAGATTATAAAGGATCAAGGGATCATCCGGTCGCAATTGCACCAATCTTTGATCAACGCCCAATCCTTGGAAGTACATCTTTTTCTGTGTATATAAATCACCCAGGGCCATGAGGGCCGGGATAAAATCCTCTCTCTTTTTTAAAATTCCTTCATAAAATTTTATTTCAAAATCATTCTGCTTAAGATCTCGATCATCGATCATTTTCAACCCCTAAGATATTGTGTCATCCTATGAATGGCCTCTTTAAGATTCTCATAGCTTGAGGCATAGGAAATCCGGATATAACCTTCACACCCCGGGCCAAAGGCGACCCCAGGAACAAGAGCCACCTTTTTCTTTTTCAAAAGATCTTTAGCAAAATCTAAAGAATTCCATCCCGTAGTCTTAATCGAAGGGAAAACATAAAACGCCCCTTCGGGATTATGGCAGCTTAAACCAATTTCATTGAGAGCACCCACAATATATTTTCTTCGTCTGTTATATTCTTTTTTCATTTCGAGCACGTTTTTAAAACCATTTCTTAAAGCCTCAATGGCAGCCATCTGCGAGACAATCGAAGCGCACAACATCGTATACTGATGAATCTTGGTCATGGCCGAAATGATCTCTTTAGGCCCACAGGCCCAACCGATGCGAAAACCCGTCATCGCATACGATTTGGATAAACCATTAAGATAAATAACGTGTTTCTTCATCCCCTTTAAAGAAGCAAAGGGAGTATGTTCATAATCGTAAGTAAGCTCATCATAAATCTCATCACTCACCACAAGGAGGTCTTTCTTTTTGACAACCTCCGCCATTTCTTCCAGTTCTTTTTTCGAATACGATGTCCCGGTTGGATTGCACGGATAATTGATCAACAAACCCTTAACGTTCTTTTTACATTTGTCATAAAGGTTTTTAGCAGTGATTTTAAAATCGTTCTCAAGGTCGGTCTTTAAAAAAATAGGTTTTCCTCCTGCCAATTCAATCACTGGACCATAGGAAACATAAGAAGGTTGAAGAACTAAAATTTGATCTCCCTGGTTGATCGTGGCGCGCATGGATAAATCCAAGCCTTCACTCACTCCCACCGTGATTAAGATTTCCTCTTCTGGATCATAATCGAGGCCATATCTGTTTTTAAGAAAATGATGAATCTCTTTTCTTAATTCCATCAAACCCTTATTGGAGGTATAAGATGTATACCCTTTTTCTAGAGAATAAATCGCTTTTTCCCGAATATGCCAGGGGGTTGTAAAATCCGGCTCGCCCACCCCCAAAGAAATCACATCTTTCATATTCAAAACGAGATCAAAGAAGGCACGTATCCCGGAAGGGGCTAGCTCTTTTACTTTCTTGGATACTTTGTCATTCATTTCTTAAAAACTTTCATTTTAATATGATATAGTTAATCGTTTATGCTGATTGGTTGATTTAAAGACATGACCGTCTTCCTTATATTTTTTCAACATAAAGTGAGTGGTTGTTCCTCGGACATGTTCAATGGGTGCAAGCTTGGAGGCAATAAAATCCGATACCGTTTGGATGTTCTCCCCCTCCACGACAACCAACAAATCATAAGTCCCGGAGACCAAATAACAACTTTTCACCTCTGGGAAACTATAGATCCGTTCGGCTACGTGGTCAAACCCTACCTCTTTTTGAGGCTGAATACTGACCTCAATCAGAGCTCTGACAAAAGGACTTTTTTCATGCACTAAATCTTGATTAATGATAGTCGCATATTTAACGATGGTCCCATCTTTCTCATATTTTTGAATAGTCTTTTTGACAGTTTTGACATCTTTCCCGGTCAATTGGGCGATCTCCTCGGGGCTGATCCGGGCATCTTTTGCTAAAATTTCCAATATTTCATCCATAATTATTTCCTTTCTTATTAAATAATAGTAATCAATATTAAATTTAAGTTTTGAGAATCAATTATATCTTAATGGACCTGAATCATGCAATAACAAATTTTGATTCTACCGAAGTAAAATCCTCATCTTCCTGTATTTGCCAAATTTTTAAAGGCAACAGCCTCTTTCAAGCCATGATGTTTGGATTAACTTAAAAAATTGAGTTTCAAAGATTTTGTTTAACCATTCCACATTCGAGACTGGGTCAAATCCTCGTGGCATTCCCGCGGAAGCGGGAATCCCCAGCGAGAAGAGTCCTTTTTTGGATTCCCGACCTGTCTGCCGACAGGCAGGTTCAAGCTTTCGGGGATGACAAAAAACTCTCGTCGATTTCAAATTCATTTGACCCGGTCTCATTCTTACGGGGCAGGTTTCGGGTCAACGGCGGGCTGGTTTTGCATAAATTCCTGAATTTCCTTTTCGATCTGGGAAATCTCCTTCATGATTTGGGAATGTTTATTTCTCAGCTCTTGATTCTCTGCATCCATTTTCATAATTTCATTCATCAAATTTTTCTTTTTTTCTAGGATGTTTGAGGAATCCTTCAACGAATTCCGAAAAGACTCTAATTTCTTTTCGAATTCTGCTACTTGAGCCTCTAGGATACGCTTCTCTGAAAGAAGATTTTTGGGGACCGCTGTCTTCGTTTTGGCAAGTCTTTGATTTTTCTGAGCCAAAAGGTCATTTTGTTTCAGTTGCTTTTGCCGATTGCCTCTGAGCTCTGCGATCTTCTTTTCCAAAACCTGGTTTTCTTCTCTTAGGGTTTCTGTGTCTTGATTAAGCTTTTGGGATTTTTTGACCAACTCCAGGTTTTCTTGTGATAGGCGTTCCTCTTCAGCCTGATATTCTTGAAAGTGATCTTCCAACTTTTTTATCTCTTGCGATTCACCTTCGTCCATTCCCATTTGGGAGGCTTCCTGCAATTTGACATCCAACAAAATTTCTCGCTTTTGGGTTTCTAAGTCAGAAATTTGCAGTTGCCACAATTGATTTTTCTTTTCTAAAGCCGATAGTTCCGCTGAGAGCTGTGTATTCTTATTATTAAGAGAAGCTATGGTTCCTTTGAGCTTATCGATATTCTGCTTTAAAGATTCCAAGGTCTTTAACTGTTCACTTCTAAACTCCTTAAGGCGTTTATCTTCCAATTCTTGTCTAGTCGTTTCTTTTTGAATCTGATCAACCGATTGGCGCAGTTGAGACAACTTCTCCCTTAAAAATTTATACTCCGAATTCAATTTTTCATTTTCTTCAAGGAGTTTCTGTGTATAAATTTTAAGTTCATCGACCTTGTTTTGCCATTCAGTTGGATCAAGAGATTTGGCATCTTCTGATGTAAGGGGGCTAGTACTTATCTCCTCGGCTAATGCCAAACGACTTAGGATGAAACTTAACAGAATTAAGCTTATCAGAAATTTAAAAAATTTCATGGTTTTCATTATAACGAGATCTTGCTAGAGGGGCAATGGGAAACTTAAAGAAATTCCATCGGGGATTAGGAAACTTTCTCTTTAAGACTTAAGTGTTGTTTTATCATCTGAATATAAGCCTTCCGCAAGCTTTGGGTGACCGGGCCTTCTTTGCCTCGATGAATTTTCCCTCCATCAATGGAAGTTAAGGCCATGATCCCTATCAGAGAATTTGTTAAAAAAGCCTCGTTGGCTTGTTTTAAATGAATAGGTTTTAAAATTCTTTCGTGGCATTGGATTCCCATTTTTTTAGCTAACCCGATAGTGATCTCACGGGTAATACCTTTAAGACAACCCGATCGTAACGAGGGGGTCATCAGAATACCATCTTTAACAATAAAGAGATTGGATCGGCTACCTTCCACTAACTCTCCTTTCCTATTTAATAAAATAGCCTCATCAAACCCAAGCTGAGATGCCAACTGATAGGCCTTAAAAAATGGCCGATAAGACAGAGATTTGATTGAACCCAAATAGAAATCCTCCGGGAGGATTAAGGAAGAGAGCTGACCGCGAAAGCCCTTTTTATATTGCTGCCTTGAGAATGGTTTAAAGGCAAGGACAACAATGGCCTTATGGGAAGAGCCCTCTTTTTCCCAAGCCATTAATCTTATCCTTGACTCACCTAGCCGATTGACATTCAAAATCGCATATAATTTTTTTTTTAATTCTCCCCGATTTTCGGTTAGAGAGATATTCAATTTTCTCGATCCATAAAAAAAACGTGTAAGGTGTTGTTTCAAATAGAAAATTTTCCCACGATAAGTACGCATAGATTCAAAGACACCCTGCCCCTTCATCCTCCCTGGTGTTAGAGCATACAATTTTTTTTCGTTAACCTCGATAAGCTTATCGTCAAATAAAATCCGAAGTGATTTCATTTCCCTTATCATTTCTTTCTAAGGTGGGTCTCGGCTAAACACTTTTTGGCAGTGGCATCAGATGGATTAACTTTTGACCAATGAGTACAATAGGTTTCTTCATCTCTCCAGACCACATTATTGACTCGAGTCCAAAATGCCAACATTCCTATCAAGATAACAAAGCTCACAGCTCTAATCCTAGGCTTTAGACTTTCAAGCACAGATAAGAAGGCTTTAGCAAGCAAAATAAAAAATCCGATTGAGGTAAAACCAAACCAATGCGGTTCAATAAAAGCAGTTTGAAACCACGGTGTATTAGAGAAGCCCGCTATTGAAAAAGGGATAAACCCAGACAAAAATAACGCTAAACTAAAAGCCTTCAGTCCTTTTTTCCATTTGATAAAAATCAAGTAAACAAAAATCGATAAGATTACAAAAAATGCGGCATTCCAAACCAACAAATCTTTCTTTAGAATCAAACTGTCCCATAAAAATAAAATATCCTTAGGGAAAATCAATTTGGATAAATACCACCACAACAAAAATGCAATGGTCGCAATATAATTGGGGAAGGGTATATTCAGTTGAAATAATGCAAATGCAGGTCTTAAATCGTGAATCTGGGAACGAATAAACAGATAAATAGAAAATATCATCACATAAGGTAAACATAATATTAAATTTTCTTTTAACCGGCTATCTTTAACAAAATACATCAGCAAAAATAAGTACAATGGCAAAGGACTGCTCATCTCATGAATAAACAGACTTAAAAAATAAAAAAGGCTACTCACAATGAATAATAATGGTACTTTCTTATCGGAATATTTAAGAAAACATAACAAACTCAGTTGTAAAAAAATTATATAAGGAATCGAATCGCTCATCGTTTTATAGTTGATAAACACATTGTGGATAGGATGGGCCGCATAAAGACAACTGGTTAATAAAGCGAGCGTTTGATCTTTTCCTAAAGTTTTGATCACTTTAAAGAATAGAATACACACACAATAAAATAAAAACAAATTAACGGAATGATAACCCCTCGGATTATCTCCAAAAACTATCGCAATTTCTTTTAGAAACGTGAGGCCCAGCGGCCGGTAGAACCCCTGAAAACCCTTCACCCAAAGCGGTATTGCAGAATCTAATCCTGGAAGACCTACTTCATTAAATAGCACATTGTAATCATCGAGTAAAAAATCATGATTGAAGCTATTGCCGTAAGCTATCAAACAAACAAGCAAAATAATGAAAGCGGGACTCACATCATTCTTTAAAAATGATATTGTCACGGGTCACGTCATTCCTTTCTCATTGATCCAAACGATACAAAATATATTTAACATGAACTCGCCTTCGAAACAATCCCCTATCCCTTGAAAAATGATCAATCATGTCGGGAGATCCCGGGAAGGAAGTATATTCAAAAGGGATAAAAAATTTTAAAAAATCTAAATAGGGATAAGAAATACTTGATTCATATTCATAAACCTTGGTTAAAGGAATAGCAAACTGTTGAATAAATTGAGAAAGTAAAGTGGGATAAGCATCTATATCAAGGAAGTAGATCTGACCGATGCTTCTTTCTCGTTTCAACAAATTCAAAAATTTGAGATCGATACTATAACTCTCTTCCCAAGATACAGCATCTTTAAAAGTAAAGCCACTGACTTTTAAAGACCTATTTTCATTTTTCTTTAAAAAATATTCGACATCGTGTCCTAAAAGAGTATGGGAAAGGAGAATCAAAGGCTTTCCCTCCCTGGCATCAAGGGATAAATGATGAGCCATCTGCCTAGCCGATTGATTGGTTTCTTTAAAAACGCGGTCTACCGCAACCATATTTAATCCTTGATCAAGCATTGTTAAAATGAGAGTAAAACCTGCTAAAAAAATTTTATAGTTATTGAATCCGTTGAATTTTAAACACTGTGTAAAAAATCTTTTGACATGCCAAAATAAAATAATAAAAAAAGGACCTAAGGCATAAGTCAGGTGAACCTCTCCAAAATAAACAGCGAGATAAGGGAACCAAGTAAAAAACGACCAAAGAAAAAGGATTTTATGAATCATCAAAGCAGATAAAGAGACAGCGATGGCTAAAATGAGGGTTAAATAACGGGGCACCGGTTGAAGAAAATGTATCTGGGGAATAAATAAGGAATAATAACATCCTAAAAAAAACAAAAAAACGACCCCAAAAACCCAAGAAGGATATTTCCGTTGGGAGAAAAGATTAAAAAATAGGGAACCTATACCGAAAAAAACCAATAAGGGCGGTAAAGTGAAAAATAAATGATTGATCGAATGAAAATGAAAAACCCCCAAGACCATCCTGGGGAGAACCTGCATCTTTGCATAGAAAGAGGAAAAGACGACGTGATGAAAAAATATCAAATTAATGAAAAAGGCCGGATATAAGGAATGAATTAAAAACGGGACCAACACCAGTAAAAACCGCCAGTTTCTATCGTGGCGACTGAGTTCGGTTACGAAAATGATAAACAAGGCTATACTTGGAAATTCCTTATAAAGGGGCCCTAGAAAGGCAATCAAAATAATGGGAATCATCCAAACTTTAGAATGATTTCTTTTAAAGTTAAGATAACTAAGAATAGCTAAACTCATAAGCAAAGAAACTGAAAGATGATCCCCGGTCAGGGTAACCCATGTCCCGGTTAAAGCAGGCATAGAGAACATCATAAAAAACGTTGCCAAGGCAGAAGAAAATTGATCTCTTGTTAATTGCCATCCTAACAAATAATTCAAACCGCCGGCCAAAGACAGGATGAGAGAGTTGATAAGAACCGGAACCCAAGGACAGTTGTTAAAAATATGACACAAAAGGATTTTGGAAGAAACACTGATCACAACAAGAGGTCGATAAAGATGCTGCAGAGGTCTTTGGGGCTTCACGCCCTTGCGAGAATCTTCATACCAAATATTCTTCCACTGTTTTTTATAGTAATCCCAGGGATTTTTCGCCGCGAGTTTTTGAACATCATTTTCAATATACTTAATAGCAACTGTTTCATCAAAAACGGGTTCAAGAGAACTTCTTAAAAAAAAATTAATACTTGTTCCAACAAAAATAAAAATAAAAAAAATCAAAGGTGTCCGATATTTTGATCCCTGAGTTTCTTTTAATCGCAATGCTTGATCCTCATTAAATGGCTAACCCCCAATTCCTTGATGAAGAACCTGAAGCAAAGATTCTTTCATGGCCCGGGCCTTGATCAAGGTTTCTTGATATTCGTTTTCCGGATCAGAATCCGCAACGATCCCTCCCCCCACATGGAAAGAGATCCTTCCCTTTTGCATAATCATGGTTCTAATCAAGATATTAAAATCCATCCGCCCCGCAAAACTCATGTATCCCATGGAGCCGGTATAGAGACCGCGAGGGGTTGGTTCCAACTGATCGATAATCTGCATAGCCCGGATCTTGGGACACCCGGTGACCGATCCTCCTGGGAAACAGGCCGTAAGAAGATCAAAAGGGTCTTTGTCTTTTTGAAGTTTTCCTTGGATGGTGGAAGTCGTCTGAAAAACTGTTTTATATTCTTCCAAGGCCCGCATCGTCTTGACCCGAATAGAACCGTACTCACAAACGCGTCCTAAATCATTGCGCTCTAAATCCGTGATCATGAGAAGTTCAGCCCTTTCTTTGGGACAACTCAATAAATCCTGTTTTCTTTGAGAATCCTCAAAGGGATTCTTCCCCCGAGGTCTTGTTCCTTTCATGGGGGAAGTTTGCACAACTCCCTTTTCTAATGACAAAAATCGTTCGGGAGAACTGCTGATAATCTTCAATTCTCCGCAATCAAAATACCCACCAAAGCAGGAGGGCGAGAGATTTCTTAAAATTTGATAACATAATACCGGATCGAATCGAAGTTTATAACTATCCGTAGGAAGAGTAAAACATTGCGATAAATTCACCTGATAAATGTCCCCTTTCTTAATAAATTCCCTGGCCTTCAAAACAGCCTGAAAGTATTCTTGTTTCGAGAAATTGCTGATCAAATCCCCAGAATATCTCTTGTGTGTTTTTCCAAATGAATGAGGGGATGGGAATCGGGGTTGAGAAAGATGTGTTATTCTCGCAATGATTTTTCTCAAACGATCTTTCGCCCGGCTTCGACGCAAATGCTCTTTTGATTCCGGCAAACCGCTTGAGGTGACATAAAGTTTTTGATTCGTATGATCAATCGTTAGGACACAATCATAAAACCCAAATAGACAACTGGGAAAGGTTTGATCGTTGGTCTTAGGGGAATGAATATTTTCCAATTTGAGACCAAAATCATAACTTAAAATACCCGTGATCCCGCAAGGAAAGGGTGTCAGACTATTACGAGGAAAACAAGGGAAAAAATAAAATTTTTTTCTTAAATGATCCAAACAATTCTTATCCCTACTGGTAAAAACGAAAAATGGATCAAACCCCAGGAATGAATATCGGCCTCTTTGCGGATGAGGCAAGCTGCTCTCTAATAAGAAAACGAAAGGTTCATCCTTGAAAAGCCATAGGAGATCAACGTCTTTAAAGGGGAAATCAAAAACCTTTCTCTGGATATCATAATCGATTGTCGTCATTTTCTTATTAAGAAGGGGTATTTTCTAAAAGGGGCGGCTGCTTGCCGACCCTTCATCCCGAGGAACGAAGTGACGAGGGATTACCTTATTAAGATCCTTCGCCCTGCGGGCTCAGGATGAACCCTTGGGAAAGATAGTCTAAAAACTCCCCGAGGGTTCACTTTCTAAGCTAACAATACGATCCACCCGGAATGTTCGCTCCTCTTTTTTTGAATGACAAAATCCCACCAAAAAGACATGTTGGCC
This sequence comes from uncultured Planctomycetales bacterium, assembly GCA_964374105.1. GTDB lineage: Bacteria > Omnitrophota > Gorgyraeia > Zapsychrales > JANLHA01 > CAYJXI01. Next base: position 20,166 of record CAYJXI010000002.1, on the reverse strand, counting down.
GGTATCGATAAGTTGTTTGGGAGTCACTCTTCTTTTAGTTATAGAAAGAGAATTTAAACTCGCATAGACAAAATCGATGGAATGGAAGGAAAGGATGGCTTCTTTAAGCTTTAATATTTTTTTTTGATGATTGAAGGATTGAATCTTTCGATGATCACCAAATAAAAGGGAGAGGATTTCTACCTGATTTAATTTTCTTTTTTCTAGCTGGTCTAATAATTTTCCAAACACCCGATAAGTCATCATGACGTCTTCAAAGGCACGATGTTTTTGTTGACTCTTAAGTCCCAAGGCATAAGCGACCGAAGATAACGAATAACTATACAAATCAGGGATCAGGGCTTTGGCCATTTTTCGCGTATCGCAAACACAAATCCCTTCCGGGAGTGACCAACGATGATACGATAATTCCGAAGAAAGAAATCCAATATCAAAACTGATATTATGACCGACCACACACGCATTTTTAATAAAATTGACAAAAGTAGGAAGGATGTCTTGGGATTTGGGAGCACCCGAAAGCATCTTTTGGGTAATCCTATTAACCAAATAAGCCTCATAGGAGATCTCTCGCTGGGGGTCAACCAAAGAATGGAATCGGTCTATCCTTTTAAAATTTCTACTGTTTAACGTTAACCCGTCCTTAAGAGAAACCTTCAGTGCGGCGATTTCCACAATCCGATCCCCCAGCCGCGGGGATAACCCTGTTGTCTCCACATCAAATATAATAAAATCCATGGTTTCAATATTCTTTCCTCACCCATCCGATTTTAATGTAACCACATAGGAAGGGATGAGAATAACCGGTCGAAAAGACAATTTGGTTTGTTCAATATTTTTCAAGGCAAAATCATCCATACAATTGATAAAAGGAAACTTTTTTAGCTCTGGATCATCACACAATTCTCTAAAGATGAACGTCGATAACCCCTTAATACATAAATCGGCGATCTCAAAAAGAACACAAAAAATGCTTGGATTGAGGAAATAGCCAAAACTGTAAGCTCTGATTTTGCCATCCACCGCAACGACCCTACCTAATAATCCCAGTTCCTTGTGATACCGCATGGCCAGAGAATGGACCGACTGATTTTCTTCAATCATTTGTCGATAAGTATCATCTAAAAAGGTTTGCACTCTTTGTCTTTTCCAATTTTCATAAAGAAGCAAGCAATCATCCTTCATCTCCTTTTGATAGGAAAGATATTGAAAATGATAATTTTTTTTAAAATAATTTAAACAGGACCGTTTCGATTTATAGGCATTTCCTTTCAAATTCACCAAATCCTTTCGATAATAACAATATTCATACCCCTTTTTATAAAATGAAAAGTCATCGGATGGGAACAAACTCAGTTGATTTTCTTGAACATTTTCGATGCGAGAGACATTATACGGTCCATTCAAGGACTGCATATATTCAAAACCCTGATGAATTGTTTGAAGAGAGATATTCTTCCCCAAGGGAGGTAGATACATAAATGTCCCAAGATGATTTTTAGCAAAAACACATAGGTTCCCATCGATAAAGTTGAAATCAAACTTAAAAAATTCCTGCCAAATGAATAGATTAATAAAAGAGAAAGAGGAAAGAGAAATGTTGGCCTGACTTAGATAGTCTTCTAATAATGATTTTTCATCAAATATTGTTTTGCCGATCATCGGTATCATCATTCCAAAGATAAAGCAAATAACTCTTCCAATTCATCTTTATAGGCAGAATAATCTCCTATCAAGGAAGGGTTTTTTTTAAGAAAAGAAATAACCTCTTTGTGTTGAAAAAATTCCTTGAGATAATCCGTATAATCTTGGAATTCTTTGTCTTGTCTGGTCTTTTGGATAAAGGGGCACAAAAGATGCACCGAGACAATAGTTTTCTTTTTATCCCTGGTTAAAACGAATGGATACAATTGACATTCAAAGGGGCGAAAATGATAAATAGAACAGGTATGGTCTTCTGGATTAAAAAAGGTGCAAAGATGCATCCCCCCGCAGGCAAGAGTTGTTAAATGTCCGGACGCGTCGACAGTTCTTTTCGATAAAATCCTTTCTGCCAAGCCTAATTGTAAGAAGCGCGCCTTTTCTTCCTGTGCAATCTTGGGTCGCCAAGGGCTCTTGGGCTCTTTAAACCGGCAGCAGCCATCACAAGATAGGCAAACTTTGGATGGGACATACTGGGATACCTGTGTTAACATCACTACCTTCTCCTTAAAGATAAGCTTCTTGTCCTCCATTCACGTCTTGAGATATTTTAACATATTTCTTCAGTTCGAGTCTGCTTAGCAGGCAACTGCGTTCGGCCACTCCGCCACCTCTCCAAATATCGGAAGCATCTAAATTGAAGGAACTTACGAAGAAATTAATTTTTGCGCGGAAATTCATTTTTTGTTCGGGTGTCCAAAAATATCTTGATTTTATTAAAATGGATTAATAAGAATTAAGATTAATAAAAGTTGGCATTTGCTTGATAAGCAAGTGTATATTTCAAATCGTGAAAAGGAAAATCATTTATATCAGATTTGTTTAGTGCTGTAAAGTAAGTTATTTGGATATATTTTAGTCGCTCAGCTTTTTTTCTTCCACTTGGCTGACTTACCCTTCCCCAGACAAATAACTTTCTTTTCATCCTGCATTTGCCGGAAAACAACCCGAATCATATCGCGGCTTACTCCTGAACATTCGCGCTCGATATCAGAAATCGAAAACTCCCCCAGTTGATTTAAAATAGCCTGTCTAACTATTTCCGTCTTAGCCCCCCGACTTGGTTTTAACTGTCCGGCCCTTTGCTCAAATTCTTTATACGCTGAAACAACAGTACTCAAGAAATAATGGAACCACGGCATCTCATCATGTTTTGATTTATGCCAATCACGGGAACTTTTATTTAAAGATTCATAATACGTTTCTTTGGATTGTTCGACGATTCGCTCGAGGCTTATATATTTGCCAACACCGTAGCTGTTCTGATATAAAGCCAAAAGCGTGAGCAATCTCGAAACCCTTCCATTCCCATCACGAAACGGATGAATAGATAAAAAATCTAAAATCAAACAAGCAATTGCATAAAGCGGCGGATAATTGGATTGGGTTAAACTGTCTTGGTAGGCAAGGCATAACTGCTTCATCGCGTCAGGAATTTTATCCGCTTCGAGTGGGGTAAAAATGATTTCGACTCGCCCATTTGGATGTTTTCTGATGATTTCATTATTCTTCTTTTTCCACTGACCTGCATCACCGACATCTAAACGGCTTAAGCGATGCAATTCCTGAATTGTTTGAGATGAGATTGTCAGACTCTCATGTTTTTTGTGGATTAAATCTAACGCTTTACGGTACCCGGTAAGTTCTTCTTCGGAACGGTCCTGCGGCTTGCTATGCCCGATGATCAATGGCTTGAGACGTTCTCTATTAACCGTCACTCCTTCAATACGGTTTGAAGATTCCACACTCTCAATCATGGCCATTTCCACAAGGGCTTTGAGGACTTGCGGAGATTGTTTGGTATAAAGCTCTTCCTTTCCTTTATATTCGGAAATGGAATTCATCATCCAAACCGCCGCTAAGGGGAGCTGAATGTTTTTGCCTACTTTTTTAAATGAATTCATGGAATCAATATTACCCCATTTGTTACCCTATTGCAAGAATTATTACCCCATTTGCTAAAGATAATACCTTTAATCCCTCTCGATAAAAAACCCCCGACAGGAATTACCCGTCCAGGATGGACACTGGTGCTAAATCAAACTGAGAGAGAAATTACTGGGGTGGATGGCTGAAGAAGGTTAGAACCTGTTTTATGGCTACTTAACAAACGGGGTGATTTAAGGTGGCAGGTAATTCAATCAATTCAACCCAATCCCCTGTATTAAGAGCACCTTCCTGTAAAACCTTGGCATACAACCCGCAGCGCCCCACGATGTCTTCTTTCAGTTTTGGATGAATCGCATCGAGGACATAACAAGGTTTTCGAACTTTGGTTAATTCCATTACAACCCCGCTCGAAAAGCGCAAAATCGTTCCAACCGGAAGATGATTCACATCCAAACCGCGCATGGTAAGATTCTCTCCGGTGGTCCCGGCCTCTAATGGATATCCCTCTTCTCGCAATTCATTGAGTTTCTCGATATCCTGTAAACATACCGCCTGTATCGATGTGCGATGTTTTTCATGATTATGCCCATCACCTTCTAGCCCCGCTGAAGTGACGCGGATAAAGTCAACAGGCAATTTTGGGATTCCCCCTTTTGAAATATTAATTGAAAGAACAATTGGAATATTACTTTGCATGTATGCCCCCCGATGAAGCTTCCTTACTCCTTGGCTGTGTCAACATCACAATCCCTATTGAAATGATATAAAGAATAAATATTGGCATTGCCATGAGGGCCATATTAAAAGCATCCGGCGTTGGCGTGATAAAAGCCGAAAAAACCACAGAGCCAATGACAGCGAACTTCCAATAACGTATCATTGTTTGCGCTGTTAAAATATTTAGTTTAGCTAAAAAAAACGCCAAAAGGGGTATCTCAAAAACCAATCCCCCTGCCAGCATAAAAAGAAGGACAAAAGAGATGTAAGAATCCAAAGATATAAGAAACTGCAATTCCCCCCTCCCAATGCTTAAAAGAAACTTTAGCGATGCTGGGATTAAGAAATAAAAACTCAACAACGCCCCGGCAACAAAAAGTCCTGTCCCGGAAAAGACAAGAAACGCGCCGTACCACGCCAACGACTCCTCTATGGCTGGACGGATAAACATCCAAAGTTCGTATAACAAAACCGGCAACGAGAACGTAAGCCCAAAGAAAAAAGCCATCTTAAATAAAGTGAGGATTACGGATGTGGGGCTAAACACGGAAAGAGCCCCCAGGTAAGGCCCGCCGGGGATCTTCAACCATTGCAAAAAGCCCTCACTAAAATAAAAACCTGCCGTCGAAAAGATCACAAAAACACTGAGGACAACAAATACCCTTTTTCTGATCTCTTCCAAATGCTCTAATAGTGGCAGTCTTAAATTTTTTCCTGACACTTATCCCCCTATCTGATACATCGGTTGCTTTATGTGATCAATACGAGTAATAGGCTTCATCCTCAAAACTGCCTTGAGAATTTCCGGGTATAGTTCGCTTTTTACTCCACGCAAATTGACGCCTGCCTCCGACATAATGCACGCCCTTAATTTACCAGTGGCGGTCAGACGCAGGCGAGAACAGAAAGAACAAAAGGCTTGCGATTCGGATGCAATGAAACCTAATTTTCCTCCTGATGAAGTTGTGAAATTAAAAGACGTGGAATCCCTATTGACCGACTGAGGTAATAATATTTCGAATTCCTCAATTTTTTTAATAATTTCCTGGGCCGGTACAAAATTAAGGCTGTGGTTTTGATTAGAACAACCTATTTTCATTAATTCTAAGAACCGGACTTCAACATCGTGATCAGCAGAAAATGCGACAAAATCCATAATCTCATCATCATTAATCCCCCGCATCACCACCATATTGACTTTTACCTTAAACCCTTTCGCCTTTGCCTGAAGAACAGCCTTATAAACTTTTTCAAAATTTTTTGTCTTTGTAACCACATGGAATCGCTCGGCTCGAAGGCTGTCTAGGCTTATATTAATATACTGACAACGGGTTTGCTTTAGAAAATTGAGTTTCTCGTCCAATAAAAACCCATTCGTCGTTAGCCCTAGCTTTCTTAACGGAAGATTGGAAAGGCCTTCGATAATGGATTCAAAATCTTTCCTTAACGTGGGCTCTCCACCCGAGACCCTGATTTCATCAATTCCAAAATCAACCAGGGCAGAGCATATTTCCAGAAACTCACCAGAGGAAAGGAGTGCTGAGGATGGTAAAAATTCAGGTGTCGATGGCATGCAATAAAAACAGCGAAAATTACACGCATCGGTCAATTGAACACGCAATTTATGAATTTGCCGACCATGGGCGTCGACTAAAATTGACTTTGATTCCATCTTCTTCCTTTCCAATCACGGGAAGCTATATCGTTTCCAACACAGCCGTCAGCTCCTGCCAACAGTCAATTAACAGGTGCATCGTCCTTAAAACCATGGCCGAGGCTTTAGGTTCCAAGGATTAGGGAATTTGATGTTTACAACAGGGTCGTCCCTTGATTTAAACACTCTTTGGCGTCGAATCTTTATTTTTATCTTCTTTTGTCTCGTCCGCATCATCATTCATGCTTCTTAAAGCATTTTTGAACTCTTTGATGCCTTTCCCAAGTCCTTTAGCAATCTCTGGTAGATTTTTAGCACCAAACAAAAGAAAGACTATCAAAAATATAACAACTAACTCTTGCATCCCTAAGCCAAACATATAGGACCTCCTTTCTTACCATTCCAACGCCCCGCCAGTTTGATATTCAGTTACGCGTGTTTCAAAAAAATTCTTTTCCTTTTTTAAATCAATGACTTCGCTCATCCAGGGGAAAGGGTTGCTGGAACCGTATTGTTTCGCTAGACGCAGCCTTTCGAATCGACGGTCAGCAAGGTACTGGATGTACTCTCTTAACAAGTTTGTGTTCAACCCCAATATGCCGCGAGGCAGGCATTCCGCGCAATAGGCGCATTCTAACTCAACGGCATTCTTAATAAATTCCATGATTTCACTTTCAAAGTTCTTCTCCCAAACCCAGGGATTCTCATCTCTGATAGCGTTGATTAAATCAATCCCGAAATTCATATGAATGCTCTCGTCCCGTAGAATATATTGAATTTGCTCACAAGTGCCTGGGATACGGTTCTGGCGTCCGAAGGAAAGTATCGAAACAAATCCTCCATAAAAAAATATTCCTTCCGTAATAACATACAACCCAACCATATTCTTAAGCAATACTTGCAGCCCCTCTTTTGTCTTGGTATCAAGGCTAAAATCAAGAACACTGCTTGTGCAGCTCATCGCGTATTCATCTTTATTATAGATAGCTTCCACTTCCCGATACATATTGAACATTTCTCCTTCATCCAGAGAAAGCGACTGGACAATATATTGAAAAGCGTGGATATGGATAGCTTCCTCAAAGGCTTGCCGAAGAAGATACTGCCGGCATTCGGGGTTATCGACACACCTATAAACCGCTAAGACAAGGTTATTCCCAACCAGCGATTCCGCGGTAGCAAAAAATCCAAGTACCCGTTTGATGAGATGACGCTCCTCATCTGAAAATTTGCTGGGATCTTTCCACTGTTCAATATCCCGTTGCATGGAAACTTCCGTCGGCATCCAATGATTAGCACAGCCGTCTAAATAATAATTCCATGCCCATTGATATTTGATGGGGACTAGTTGATTAACGTCTACCGTGCGATCGTTATTGATGACCCGCTTACTTTCAGCAGTGACCCTATCCTTGGTCATACGGATTATGGGAATAGACATTTTCTTACTCCTTCTCTTTCAAAATTTTTCCGCTTTTTTGACACCTTTTCTTTTTCCGCTCCCAGCCTCCTTTATTCCGATGCTTCCGAAAGGCTGGGCAAAACAGCGTCGATTAATTTCCCTTTCCAGCCCCCGTACAAGATACCTAAAAACTCCTAGCATAACGCGCAATTGTTCTGAATCAAATTTTTGAAGTTCTTCGTCTTTGACATTTAATAATCTCTGCAACAATTCGACTTTAATCATAAACCAAACTCCTTTTTTGAACCAAATATATGGTGCTTCCTTTTCTATGCTTCTGAATTTTAAAATCCTTCTTCAAAAAAGATATTATCTCCGTGAAATGCTGCTGACAACCATTTTCAATGCCGGCCGGTCATTAACGGTCTGGCAGGCCGTCACACATTTAGCGCACCCGTCGCAAAACGAAATACTTACAGTTGGCCTCTGGTCATCCAGAATGATGGCTTGATCTCGCAAAGGACATGCCAGGTAACAAAACTGACAACTTCCCCCTTCCCAGGCGAGGCAACGCTCCTTATCCAACCACGCCACCTTCTCCGCCGTGATATCGGCCGGATCCTCCTCTAATGTTTCTGCCTTACCCTCCGCTAAAAAATCCAAGCGGCCCTCAAGGAGTAAACGCACATTTTGGATCACATATTTAGGGATAATTTTCAGAAATTCTTGCCGACTAATTTCCTTTGTATTTTCCATCTTCGCTTAAACCTCTGCTTTTATCTTCAAACCATAAAGGTCGAAGCACTGTGGACAAATACCTTGGCTCGGCTCCCAATGAGGATAATCCTTCTTAATCTCATTAACGACCGGAAGTGTCTCCGCGCCCCAATGCCTCATGGGATCAAAACTTGTAAAATCACATAAAGGACAACGCAACCCTCCTGCTCCTAGAACTTTTATACTTCGAGGATCCCCCGCCCAACTCAACAGATCAATTTGCATCAGGCTTTCACAACCCTGAATCTTGTAGAGTATTTGTTCACGTTCCAGCGAGGCTAAAAAGAAAAATTTTCTTTCGAATTCTTCTTTCTGTTCTTCATAAGTCTTAATGGTTTCAAAACCATTTCCCCTCAAGCGAGTATCAATATAAAAATCCCTCAATAGACGAAAGCGCTCACGGATCAAGTTATCTTCAATTTCATTCTTACCGCCGAGCGCAGGATGAGGTAAATATTGAAAATCAACGTTAAGCATATCCGAAATGCGCGTCAGTTCATGCCGTAAAAATGATCCAAGAAAAGGTAAATCCAATATTCTGCGCACCAAGATTCCTAGATAAACCGTTTTTTGCCGCGGCTGGACATAAAGTTCGGCTTCTTCGTGTTTCTTATTCCAAACCCTCTTAACAACGACCCTGGTCGCTGGCTTATAAATATGAGGAAAATCTTGGCAGATATTATTAAAGAAATCCTGCAAGCCCAGGATTAAAAAGTATTTTCTATAAAGCAACTTAAACGCGTTATCACGTTCATCACGAGAGATATCTTTCTGATAAATTTCTTCTTTCTCATTACAAAAATCCCTATAAAGATTGTCTGCCTGTTTAGTTCTCATCAACAAGAAAACAGCTTCTTCAATAAATGTTGGATCAAAATTTATTTGAAGAGAATCATTCATAGGAACACCCTATTGAGGAGTTGCCGGCCGCAGCGAACAACTCACACAACCGCTATCCTCTTTTTCTTGGACAGGACGAATGGGGAGATCTTCTGGCCCGGCCGTTACCCCCAACCATTCGCAGTCCGCAACAATGTACGAAAAAGAAAAATCCGCCAAATTTTTTAAAAAACCTTGTTTGGCATACCGGCTAAGTTTTAACGCAAAGGAAGGAGCCCATCGGCCCAAATGTTCTCTAAGAAAACGCACCGAAGCCTGATGACATACCTCGGCGTTCTCGATGGCCGCATTCGATAAGGCATAGGCTTCTTTAAAAAGCAAGTAATGCATAAATTCACATTCAATGGCAATATGATCAACGCGCTCGAAATTGTTTTCCTTTACCTTTAAACCAAAGGCATTGTAAAAAGAGACGATATCGCTCAGTTGTTGCGGCTCGCGGTGTGTATGCTCTTCGCCATATTCGAGCTCATAACAAGGAACCGGACCGCTGGCGGTATACCCAAAGCAATCTTCATACTGCGTGACCAAATCTTTATAGGCTGTCTGTTGTAATTTTTCTGACAATTCCCTTAACTGCCCGATCAACCGCGCTTTATTCTTAAGGGGCAGCGCATCGGCAATTTCATCCCATGGCAGATCCATGTTTTCTTTTTTAAAATCTTCTTTATTTGAATCTGGCCGACGGAAGGAATAAGCCATGAAACGATAGATATAGCTTCGAACAATAAGAGAACTGATCTCAGATTGAGTTTTGGTGCTTGTCTGGTCTGACATAAAATGGCTCCTCGACTTGGGTCCGGAAAATTTCTCCTCCGGCCTTGTTGTAACCAATAATCGTATCGTTGTATAACGTAAACGGTTTGCCATGAATTTGTGTTTCAAACACTTTCGGCCCTTGCTGAATCTCGTATCGGAAGATGATTTGGTTCGATCGACGGAACATTTGCTGGACCGCTAAAAGTTCGCGGTCAGGGACCATGTATGATTCAATGGCCTGATCAACGCCAGGGCCGAACATCTGCTTTAAGAATGGCCACGGGACCCAGCGCGGAGGAATGTAATAGCCGTTAGGTTCTGTCCCAAATTGGGGATACAGAGGCAATGCCACTTTGGCGACTTTCACCAGATAATAAATCGGGTTATAGCGATCCTCGGCCCAGCTCCCATCCTCTTTGATCTTGACTAACCCCTAAAGACGGATCTGCCCAATGCATGCCGCCATACATCGTGTTTCCATCGGCTGTCCGTTTCCGGAAGGGTCTTTGCCCTCCAATCGCGGATAACACGCGATACATTTTTCACTGACCCGCGTGGTCGGCCGATACATCGCCTTTTTATACGGACAGGCCTCCACGCATTTTCGATACCCGCGGCAACGCTCTTGGTCTATGAGAACAACCCCGTCTTCCGGCCGTTTATAGATCGCATTGCGAGGACAAGCGGCCAGACAACCCGGGTAGGTACAATGATTGCAGATCCTCGCCAAATAAAAAAACCATGTTTTATGTTCAGGAAGAGTCGCGCCATCTTTATGAAACGTATTCTTAACACCTGCCGGGCCAACCGGACTATCTTCATAAATATTGGGAGCCCGCCACTCCTCATCCGTTGGAAGATATCCTAAAACTCTTTGGGATTCGTCCCCAACATGTTTTTTAGCCGCCTCAAAGATTGTCATCCCATCGAAAGTTGCGCCGTTCCATTTTTGCCCGTCCGGATTGATTTGATTTAATAGTTGTAATAATTTAACGTCCCAATGTTGTGGATACCCGCCATACGGCTTGGTCTCCACATTAATATTCCTGTCCTTTGGAGAAGGTCCAGGTGGATTTGCAGGCCATCGTACAGGTCTGGCAACCGATACAACGATTTAGGTTAAACACAAAAGCAAATTGGGATTGCGGATGGTGCTCCTCGTGAGGATATTCCATCTTGCGGTTAATTTGCCAATTATAAACTTGGCCCATGGTGCTCCTCCCTAAAATTCCCGGTTATGATCGGGCGCATGGCATTGCAGGCAACTTGCGCGCTCAGGGTGCGGGGTTTTTAGGCGCATATCCGGATTCTGCGGCCCATGACATGATAAACAATTCCCACGTAAGAATATTCTATGAGGAATAGTTGGGGGGGAAGCCAAGGACCACCTTGTACCTTCTATAGGTTCTTCTAACCCTTCCCAAACATTATCCGCCTGCTGATTCCCTCCAGGAAGACTGGGGGCATGGCACTGGAGGCAGTTAAAAAATTGGGGGTGAGGGATCTGCATGTCCGCCGAAGCCTCTCCGAGCTTGGTTACATATACATGGCAGTCTAAGCAATTCCTCGAACCGCCCGATTCCACTTCATGGGGTATAACCGGAGGAGCCGTATAAAACGCCCGCAGGGCTGCCCGGCTGTTCTCAGCAACAGCATTCTCCTTCTTTATCCTTTCCCCGGAGGTTGCCGCGCCATATACAGACAAAACATTCTGGGCGAGAAAAAATAGTGCCGCCCCGCCATATAATAAACCACCGATCAGAAAAATTCTTTTTTGATTCATACTTTTTCTAATTTAACAGCGCACTTTTTATAGTCTGGCTGCTTAGACAACGGACAGAATGCATCCAAGGTCACAAGATTAATTAGCGCGTCTTCATCAAAGAACGGCACAAAAACAGAACCTTCTTGAGGGATCGACCGGCCATTGATCGACACCGGCAGAACAACTGAACCTCGCCTGGAAACAACGCGTAATTTATCGCCATGAGAAATCCTTAATTCCCTGGCATCCTTGGGATTCAATTCCACATAGGCCCAGGGGTTTGCGTTATAAAGCTCCTTTATCCGCCGGGTCATTGTGGCAGTGTGCCAATGTTCAAGGACACGGCCGGTACAAAGCCAGAACGGATAATCGTTATCAGGGACTTCGGGCGGAGGTTCATATGGCCGGGCCCAGATATTCGCGCGATTTTCCCCTCCTTTATCCATATAGAAAGAAACTCCCTCGCCCTGTTTCACAAAGGGATCTTCGCCTTCAACGTACCGGCGGGTTGTTTCTTGCCACCGCCCAAAGGCATCTTGGACCACGGGCCATCTTAAGCCGCAGTGTTTGACATACTCATCGTAGGGAGCTAAATCTTTATGTTTCTTGGTAGTGAATTTCCGATAATCCTCGAATAATGGTTTATCGATATTATTCGAACGAAAAGCGTCCCAACGCCAGGCTTTAATTTCAGTGCCGCCCTCATCCTTGATGGAAAGAAGGAAATTGCCGTCTTTATCTTTCATACCTTCAAAACCTTTTTCATAAAGCCTGCGGGCGACCGCTATCATCTGCCAGACATCATCCCGTGCCTCACCGGGGGGATTGACCATTTTAAACCACTGCTGAGTCCGGCGCTCAGAATTACCAAATAATCCATTCTTCTCAACCCACGTCGCTGAGGGTAAAACCACATCTGCCAATTTGGTCGTTGCTGTCGGATACACATCAGAGACAACAAGGAACTGGTCTTTCTTTTTGAAATTGGCACTTAAATTAGGGAGGCTCTGGCCCGGGTTCGTAACTTGGACCCACATCCCGGTTAATTCACCGGTGACAAAGGCCTTAAACATAGCAATCGTATGTAACCCGGGTTCAGGATCGAGCGCGCCTTCAGGTAAATTCCAAATTTTTTCTGTTTCTCGCCGGTCCTCTTCATTCTTAACGAGACGGCCGCCCGGCAGGGCATGGGCCAGCGTCCCCACTTCCCGGCAGGTTCCGCAGGCGCTGGGTTGACCTGTCAAAGAGAAGGGAGTGCTGCCGGATTTCCCAATCTTCCCGGATAATAAATGAACGTTATACACAAGATTATTCATCGCTGTCCCGCGGGTATGCTGATTAAATCCCATACACCAAAGAGAGACAATTTTCTCTTTAGGATCAGAGAATAAATCGGCAAGCAGATTCAACTGTTCCAAAGAGATCCCCGAAAGTTGAGTGACCTTCTCTGGCGTATACTCTTCCAAAAAGGCCTTATAATCATCAAAGGCAATTCCTGCTTCATCATCGGCTTTGAATCGAACCTTTTTCGCGACAAATTCTTTGTCGTAAGCCTCCCGTTTGATAAGAAGATGGCAGATTCCGTTAGCAATCAGCATATCGGTCTGCGGTTGAAATTCGATATACTGGTCAGCCGCTTCTGTCGTGCGTGTCCGCCGGGTGGCCATATCAATCATTTTGATCTTATCCCCCCTCTGCCGGCGGTCTATGAACCGTGAAAATAGGACCGGGTGCATCTCTGCCCAGTTATTTCCCCAACAAACAACTGTGTCGCATACATCTAAATCGTCATAACAGCCTGATGGCTCATCAACACCGAAGGTTGTTAAAAAACCCACAACCGCGCTGGCCATACACAAACGCGCATTCGGATCGATATGATTATGTCTTAGTCCCCCCTTCAAAAATTTCATAGCGGTGTACCCTTCCGTTATTGTCCACTGGCCAGAGCCATAGACCGCAAATCGTTTTGGATCTTTCGCAATTTTCTCAGCAATCAAATCAATGGCCTCCTCCCAACTGGCGCGTTGAAGTTGGCCATTTTTTCTTATCAATGGCTGCGTCAGACGATCCTTCCCATAAAGGGCGGCTCCGGCATGATAGCCTTTCACACACAATAAGCCTTTATTAACCGGCGCCTCTCTGTCTCCTTGGACGGCCACCACCTTGCCATCACGCACACCGACCAGTGCCCCGCATCCTACCCCACAAAACCGGCATGGCGCTTTATGCCACTTTAAGCCCCTTGATTTATCGTCAGCGGCATTCGCCACCTGCTCTAGGAGAGAGACTCCTCCGCCTAAACCTAGGACGGCTAAGGCTGCCACCTTAGCGGATAATTTAAGAAATTCTTGGCGAGACATTACTTCATTAATCATATTTAAATCCCTCCGCGTCTTCAAAATTATGATAAATAAGATCGCACTGTAGGACCCCTGGAATCTTTTCAATGCCTTCCCACAGGGTTTTATCTTGGGCCCGGCTAACTGTCTCGGCAACCAAAATAATATTCTCATTATGAATCTCAGAAACAGTCGCTTCTTTAAGAGTCTTTAAATATTCGGCGATTTCTTGCGTTCGTCGGCCATCGGTCCTGATGATTAAGCTAGAAATGGGCATAAATATCTTTCCTCGCTAAAAATTCAAACTCGTCTGCACATAGAAAAAGTCCGCATCGTCTGACGGCCCGGTATCCTTCAGAAAATTGCCGGCAAAAAGATGGGAATAGCCTATGTGAATATCAGCATAGTCACAGAGTTTATACTGGGCCAATAAATCAACTTCATTCCCGACATGGGTATCGGCACCGGCAGCAGTTGCCCGTTTAATCGTTCTGCCGGCTGAATAAAGATTGTCGTTTGCCGTATCTAAATAGATGAAGTGCCAACCGGCCTGCATGCTGAGCTTCTCATGAGGCTTTGCTTTCAGTTGAATGTGATAATTATTGATGTTTTGCAAACTCACAAAATCCATATACCCATAAAAGAGATGATTGGTAGGATAAAGATTATCGAATGTTTCCCGCTTATCGTCTTTTGAGTCGCTATCGCCCGAGGCATAATCAAACTCAAAGGAGAACCTTGGTTTCCAGGGATGATCAAAAGTATACCCGAGGATGACATAAGCCATTTGGGCATCCGCGTCTAATGCCCCTGAATTTCCCGCTTGTTTTGCCGCCTCCACTTCGTAGTCAAATGAGGTTTCAGGGATTTTGCCTTTGAGGCGGGCCCCGATTGTATAATCATCGACTTCCCCGTCACCCGTCTGCCCAAAAGAAACGGTTTTCCCGTCAGTGTTGCGGTTGATCACATATTGCTCAATGACAACATCTTTTAAGCCGGTATACGCAGCGTAGTATCCGCCAACACGGTCATTGGCGCCGCCATCGTAAAAATCATTTTTTTCCCGCGGGGATTTATTAGGAGTTTGGCCTCCTCCAAAGATATCCAGATTAAGGTGGGCCCGATCAAACTCCAACATAACTTTTCCGGCATCGAAGGTCTGGGCCACATTGGACCAGTTAAATCCACCGATCAATCTCTCCGCGCCATAAGAAAGCTCTTGCCGGCCCAATCTCACTCCTATTTTAGATAAACCCGGAATGCCTGCGGCAATTTCATTTGATTTTCCTTCAACCCACAACTGACGTGTCTCTGCCCAATCCTCAAAACTAGCTTTTGACCCGATCGTGCTGTCATGAGAAATGCGCGCATCCTGAAATTGGTAGAATAACTTGAAATTATCTGTGGGCTTTAAGGCTAAATTAAGTCGCGTCCGCCAAAGAGAAAGGCCTTTATCGTCATCGACAGCATCATTGAAATCAAAATCAGCTTTATATTCGTATCGATGCCGCAACTGTAAATCCATCTCCAGCCATTTCGGAAGACCCTTATTGATGAATTTTCCAGCATAAAGTATCGTTGGACAGGCAAGGATAGAAGGAAGAACGAATGATATAATCACAATCATGCCCTTAATCTTTTTCCACATTTTTCCTCCTTCGCCGGATTGATTTCGCTGGTTCTATCATAAGGACGCCACATCCTCAGGGCCTCGAGAATAACGGAACGACAAAAGTCATCCCCTTTTTGTTTCCAAACAAGGTGCGGCCCATGATAAAAGGAATTTTGAAATAATTTCATCAATTGTTCTTCCCTCCAGCCTTCACGGACAAACTCTTCAGCAAAACATAACGCCATGTCCCGAAGCTGTTCTTCCGTTTGGTTGGGAAGCTCAACACCGATCATCTCGATTGGATCATCTGGTTCAATCTCTTTTTTCGCCATTGTCCTCTCCAGTCATTTTTCCTCCCGCCATCTTCGTCATCCACAAGGGTAACGTCAGAGAGAAATAACTGACTATCCCTAAAAATACTAAAGTGCTTTTTTTCATAATTTTATTAGATTCCCCCGCCTTCACAGGCGGGGAACTTACTGTCTCAAGCGCTGTTGGCGCTAATCGTTGTCCAGAAATTTCATTTCTGGAATTTGCTCTCATCCCCGCCTTAAATAAAGGCGGGGAATTCTCGCTGAGATTAAAGAATCTTGTCATAAACTGCTCCTTGCAAAAAAGACGCGGGTTCCGTAAAACCATTTTCCTTACAAAATTCCTCTGACCGCTGCTTCGAAATTGAGACGCTCCAGTTTGTCTTCTAAGTCGAACACGCCGCGGATAATGCCGTTTTGATCAACCAAAATAATGCCGTCTTTAAATAATCCTTTTCTCCAGTTGTTAATTTTCTTAAACTCTATTTCATTTAACATTAAATATTGAACCCACGAGTTGGAACTGCCGTTAGCATGGTTTATTAAAACCAAATTCATTAAATATTTCTTCCCGATGGACGTGGATTGAGACAATTTACGCAGAAAAAGGGAAATGTCTTCCTGGAGGACATGATCCGTCATAATAATGGTTGACAATTGGCCATGAAGACGATGCTGGTTAAAGGGCCTTCCCTGGCTATCTTTGGCATTAAAGGCAGGGAAAACGCCAAATGATACGGCTCCGTACTGTTTGCGGGCATCTCTGTTTAACATTGACAAAGAAAGCATAGATAAAAAGATCATTAGAAAAACCCAAACTAAGCCCTCATATGCGAGATCTTTGTTTTTAGGAAAAGTTGAATCCATTTATTAACCCAAATCTTTCTTAATCTTCTGTGAATCAGAATGACAAATTTGGTAAATCTTAAATCCGATGACACAGGCCAACACGACAGGAAATAACCCCATAATTCCTATCACCCATACCCTCTGATTAATTAAGCCTTCCGTATCGGAAGTCAGACAGGCAGGACAAGCCTGCGCAACTTGTGGCAGGAAAACAAAAAACAGCCATAAATGATTTTTAAGAATGCCATACATAGGCCGCGTCATACATCATGAATAATAAAAAATAAACTCCCACGGGAATTAAAATAAAAAATGATATCTTAAGAGTCAGCGGTTCACTCTTTAAATTCATATAAACTAAGACGACTGTTAGGGCTTTAACGGCCATCAACGTCAACAATAATCCATTGCGCGTAGCGCCTAAATCCGCGCGTCCAAAAATCATAAATTCTATCAAAGTTAACACTAACAACGAAACCGCGATTATGATGTATGTTTTGGTCAATGACATATTTTCTCTCCCCTTGGGTTACAATAAATAAACAACCGTAAAAACAAACATCCACATCAAATCCACAAAGTGCCAATACAGGGTCAAAATCTCGACCCTTCCGTGATTTGCCGCAGACCATCGTCTTTGATATGCGCCAACCATTATATAAATCATAAAAATTAACCCGGCCAATACATGCAAGCCGTGAAATCCAGTTGCTCCATAAAAACAAGCCGCGTAAATACTACCGTTTGGCCTAAAATAATGACCACCAAAACCTGCGGCGCTTAAGGCGGACTTTAAATGTTCGCCTCCAATAATAAAATGAGCATATTCGTAAGCCTGAATCCCTAAAAATGCCGCTCCCAAAGTAAAGGTCAAAAGCAAATTCTTCCTAAAGGCGTTTTGATCATCAACTCTGACAGCCTGCAAAGCCAGCATCATCGTTAACGAGGAAAATAAAAGAATAGTGGTGTTGACCGCAGTAAGAGGGACATTGAGTACAGTCCCAGCCTGCGGCCAAGGTGCGCCATTAGTACGCAAATACGCGGCACCAATGAGGATCGTGGCGAAGCTCAATCCATCCATCAACAAAAACAGCCATATCCCCAGTTTCCCTTGAGGAATTTGATCGACTCGTCGAATTTCTATGGCTTGTGCCATACTCATATTCCACCCTTTCACTTTAAAAAGAAAATTAATATCAGTAAGACCAACCAAAATAACATCAATAAATCCCAAAATCTTAACGCGAATAAAAAACGACTCCCATGCCTGTCATCCCTTAAGGATTGACTTATTTTCAGGCCTAAAGGAATAAGTATGAAAAGCCCGATTAACACATGTAACGCATGAAAGCCCGTCAATAAATACAAAAAACTTCCTGCAATGGAGTTGGTGAACGTCAATCCTTTTTGCAAGAAAAGAATCCATAAGTCCCACTGCGCTTTGAGAAACAACAGGCCCGACAAAACCCCCAAAATCAATAATGGCACCCTCTTCTTCTGAAGAAATTGATGCCATATCCATGAGCTGATCAATAAAATCCCTGTATTCATGAGGGCTTTGATAAAAATCGTTGGGCTAATGTAGTCGGCCAACCATACGCCAATGCGCAGACGGTAAAACAAATATCCCCCTATCAGGGTGATAAACGTTATGCTCCATGCGCCCATCCCGACAAGAAACCCCACCGAAGAAGTGGTGTTTATTTTTAGCGGACTGTTCATTGTTGAGGTAATTCCTCTGTTTGGGCAATCCAATCTCTTCCCTTTAACGCCGGATGACTGTACTCATGCGGCCCGGTTTTTACGACAATCTCTCCTTCAAAATTTCCATGGGGAATGGGGTGATCCAGCGTCCATTCCAATGTTGCGGCGTTCCAGGGATTACGTTCAGCTTTTCTTCCCCTAAATAATGACCAGAAAAAATTAATAAAAAATAAAACCTGAATCAATCCCAACGCAAACGCAAACATCGAGATCATTTTGTTAAGCGGCATCAACGGTTTGATAAAATCATAAACAGCCGGGTCAAACAAGCGGCGGTGCTGACCCGCGTAACCGACGACAATCATATTGAAAAAAACGTAATTCAAAGAAATAAATGTTACCCAAAAATGGATTTTACCTAAGAATTCATTCATCCTGCGGCCGAACATTTTTGGAAACCAGTAATAAATAGCCGCAAAGGATCCCATAAAGACTGAGGCGGCAAGAGTGTAATGAAAATGTCCAACCAAAAACATTGAATCATGCAAATACATATCTGAAGTCACAGTTGCCAGATACAATCCCGTCAAACCGCCGAGACCAAAAACGAACACAATCGACATCGTAAAAAGCATCGGGACATCAAATCTTAAAGACCCCATCCACATCGTCCCGATCCAATTTAAAAAGAAAATTGACGTTGGGATACTAATCAGCAGCGTTAAGAACATAAATGATTTTCCTAGTAACGGACTCATCCCGGAGACATACATATGATGTCCCCAAACAAGCCCGCTTAAAACCGTTACCGTACACATAGAAATAACGGTCATCTTATATCCAAAGGCGGGTTTACGTGAAAAAACAGCTAACAAATCTGAAACAATTCCCCAGACGGGTAAAATTAAAATATAAACTTCCGGATGACCGAAAAGCCAGAAAACATGCTGATACAAAAGCGGATCTCCCCCTTTGATGGTTGCTTTACTTCCCGCAATAAAAAACTGCGTCCCTAAAACATTATCCAACAAAAGAAAGATGAGCCCGGCGGCAATAATAGGAACAAAAATGGCATTGAGAATGGACGACAGCCAGAATCCCCAGACGGTCAACGGCATTTTCATGAGAGTCATGCCCGGAGCACACAAACGAATCACCGTCGTTACATAATTAATGGCGCCCAAAATGACAGCCACTCCCATGAGGATCAAAGACAATGTCCATAAGGTCTGCCCTAAGCCCGGAATGCCGCCAACGGGAGTGCTCAGCGGCGGATAAGCTGTCCAACCTGAGGCGGAGGGACCGGTCTTTAAAAAATGTGATCCCAACAGAACTCCTCCAGATAAAAAGAAAATCCAGAAAGAAAGCATGTTTAATACCGGAAAGGCCATATCCCGCGCGCCAATTTGTAAAGGAATAAGGAAATTACCGAATGCCCCGCTCAATAAAGGTGTTATAGCCCAAAAGATCATAATCGTCCCATGCATGGTAATCAATTGGTTGTAAATATCCGGAGTGATCATTCCTCCCGCGTCAGGCCAAATTAACTTACCGATCAAAGGAACTTCAACGCCGTTAAAAGCCATTTGCCAACGGATCACCATGGCCTGTAACCCGCCCCACAGTAAAAAGAACAATCCAAAAAACAGATATTGCTTGGCAATAACTTTATGGTCTGTTGAAAAAATATATTTAGTCCAAAATGATGGTTGTCTATGACTCATTCTGTTCTCCCTGGTATTATCCTCACCTGATATAAGACAGTGAGGAAAATTAATGTTAA
>CAYJXI010000001.1:0-268627 GCA_964374105.1 uncultured Planctomycetales bacterium | reverse complement strand
AACTTAAAAAAGCTTTTTAAACAGGCTGGATTAACTTTTACTTAGTTCCTCATGACCCTTAAATCCCAGGACAAAGATTATCTTAAATTCCCTTTTTTTGCCATTGCCTTATTCAATCTTGTCATCTATTTCCCTTCCTTTTATCATCTCCCGCGATCTGATCAACTTTGTTACTTCTATTTTCAGGCCTCCCATGACAACTGGTTCGACCTTATCTTTGGCTCCTACGCTTACAACCGAACTGTTCCTTATACCATTCAGGACACTTTCGTCTTCCGACCCCTTCTTTTTATCTTTATGGGGATCGAGAAATGGCTATTCAATTATAATTTCATGTTCTATCAAATAACAGGTTTGATATTGCATCTATTTGTTTTATGGCACTTATTAAAACTTTTATTACTAATTCAGAGGAGTTTTTTTGCTGTACTTCTCACTGCCTTTTTTTCCTCTTTATTAATCCTCATGGAAATGATCATTTGGCAGCACACCAATGGGTATATGTTATTTGTGATCTGTTTATTGATGGCCTTGTCTCAATATTACCCCATGCTCACCCAAAGACAAATGATCAAAAAAAATCTTTGGATTTGTTTTATGAATCTTTTGATCGGGTGCTTCATCCTTGAGCTGGGATGGATTTACAGTTTATTACTCGGAGGGTTATTATTTCTATCCCTTTTAAACGCCAATAGACCGTCAAAAGATAAATTGAAAACCTCATATGCCCCCTTGATTCTTTGCCTGCCTGCGGTTATTTATCTTGTATTTTATTTCATTGATTTTTATTCGAGAGGGTTGACTTTTAAAGGAGGCGAATCGATTTTTCAAAATTTCACAATAGGCAACATGATCAGCCAAGGTTTGTTAACCATCCTCTGGTGGTTCTTAAGTGGGATTTTTCCAACCGGATTAGATGTTTACCTAACCCAAAGAACTGCGATCGTTCCTAAATTCTTTTTAGTCAAAAACATTTTTGCCTTTGTGTTCAGCCCAGAGGGTTTATTTCTATTGCCAGGGACCGTGATCTTTGGTATTTATTGCCTCCTCTTAGGAAAAAGCTTAACTTGGGAATTCCTCCTTAAAAGAGTAACATTTCTTATCCTTATAATTCTGTTTTCATTCTGCTATATTTTTACCATCATTTTGGGTCGCAGTAATCTTTACGGATTTTTAAGTCTTTTGATCAATCATTCGCATCACACTTATCTCTTCTGGATATTTTCGGTTCTTTTGATTTATTTGCTTATCGATTTTAAAAAAATAGGGGATCTTAAAAACTCCTTCCTCTTAAGACGTCTTTCCATGATTTTGCTGATCCTCTTAACTCTGATGAACGGCTTCTGGGTCTTTAAAGTCAATTTCAATTGGGCCCAAGGGCTTCAGTTGCGACGATCAATTGTGGCAGATATCAATCATCTCATCAAAAACCATGGGAAAGAAACCGATTTCTCTTTCTATCTAGAACCTTCCTTGGAAACGAATCCCGTGATGCCGTGGGTCAAATTTGCCAATGATCCCCCGGACAGAAAGTATACTTACTTCGAATTACTTTATCCACAATACTATAAAGACATTAATCCGAAATATCACTACACCACTCACTTAAAGGATTCGCGATGGCAGCAAAATTATTAAAGACGTTTCTTGAAAAAAATTTCATACGGCAGAAGACTTCCTCACTTCTCGCAAAGTTTAAAGATTTAGAATACAACCCCAAAAACTTTTTTATTATTCATTTTTTAGGGATTGCCCTGTTTAATTTGATTATTTTTTATCCTGCCTTTTTTCACCTGCCCCGGTCAGATCAACTTTGCTAATCAGCATGGAAATGGTGATTTGGGATCACATCAATGGGTATATGATCTTTGGTCTTTGTATCCTTTGTTCCCTTCATCGATTGTTGATTATGTCCTCTCCTCCTCAAATAAAATCCAAAATTTTTCTGGTAACCTTATTTTGCCTTTTTCTGGCCTGTTTTACTTTAGAGATCGGCTGGGTCTATTGTTTATTTTTTGCTGGGTATCTTTTCTTGTTTATCCGACAGCGGACAATCAATGAAAAAGGAAATTGCCATAAATTCATCCCAGCATTTATTCTTTGCTTACCGGCAATTCTTTACCTCCTCATTTATTTTTTCGAAATTTATCGAAAGGGCTTAAGCCTGCCCCAAACCGCTAGCCTATCCCAAGGACTCTCCCTTGGGCGAATCATCAAAGATTTATTCTTTGCTTTTTATTACTGGACTGTTGGCGGGTTATTCCCAGCGGCACAGGAAGTGTATTTGTACGGAAGAACGCAACTCATCCCTCGATCTCTTTTTTCTTTCGAAGGTAATGTGGCGGTGCTTCAGGCGAATTGTTTCCTGCTTCTTATAGGAATATTATTGATTTTTGTCTATTGTTGGATCATTTATAAAACTTTAACGTGGGAATACTTTAAGAAGAGAGCGTTATTGCTCCTTTTAATATTCATCTTGACTTTTTCTTATACCCTGTTGATTGTCTTAACTCGAAACAACCTGTTAGGGTTCATAGAAACTCTTAGCGGAAGTCCTTATCATAGTTATTTTTTCTGGATGTATTTCGTGATTTCCCTCTATTTGCTCATGGATTTTGATCAACTGAAGACAATCCAAAGGTTACAAAAAATTAAATACTTATCATGCATCCTATTAATAATCCTTATCCTGATAAACGGTTCTTTGGTATATCAAATGAATTCTCTGCGAAAATATGGTTATCAATCCGTGCGAGGTGACCTTAAAGATGTCCATAAGCTTATAAAGTCACATGGCCATAAAAAGGGGTTCTCGTTTGGATTTGAACCTTCCCTCACCGCTAACCCCGAGATAACTTGGGTCAAATTTGCCAGTGACCCCCCACAGAAAAAATACACTTTCTTCGAATTGTTATATCCGCAGTATTATAATGACTCAAATCCGAAATTTACTTATACCTCGGATCAAAACGGTTTTCACTGGCGGGAAAATTACTAAGCATCGGCTTTGGAAAAGGCATGTCTTAAAACACCGTGATCAAAAATTCTGAAATTTAATTGATAGGCAATAAGAGTTCTTCCTGAGGACTCGTTTGTGGAGTTTTGAAAATTTGCCGACTTTCCTCCGCCCTTGGTCGAATGGCAGGAGGTGATTTGATTCCAAGCTTATTTAAGAAAAATCGAAAAAAGTGATAAAGATGATGGCGGGCATAACTGGTATGATCCGGATTGCTCTTTACAAGTCCACCCAAAACATCCGCCAAAAAACTGATCAGGGAACAGATAAAAACCGGAAGCCGTTGAAAAAATTGCGGGGAAATGTTTTTCAATAGGGAAGAGGGCAAGACAGGGATCAACTTGAAAAGGACTTCGTAAGACATGTAGATTTTTAATCTTTTAGGATCGATGTATTTACCGCTCATTCGATAAAAATCAAAGTCTAATCCGTCATTGAATCGTTGGATATCTTCTTTTGTGATGAGTCCCATCTTGAGTCCCTGCTCCACCATTTCTGTGCCGGGCAGGAACTTAGTCCAGAAGGTTTGGATACGATACGGAGGATATTTCACATACAGTTTTCTTGCCGTCTCTTGAGCTTCTAAGGGCTCCCCCGGTAAACCAAACATATGATCGACCTTAGGCTTAAGATTAAATTTTCTCATAACTTCCAGGGCCTTCTCTACATGGAAAGACTTTTCGTAACGTTTAATTGTTCCATGCTTGTACTGATCATCCATCGACTGAATCCCCAACTGGATAAACTGACATCCGGCCTGCGAAAGCCACCGGCCCACCTCCTCATCCATATATTTCGGATGGGTCAGACATTGGAAAGGAATACCAATTTCTTTTTTATAAAGGCCCAGTAAATCCTTGACCCACTTTTTATTAACCGTAAAAACATCATCCTCAAATTCTACAAATCGCAATTTGTATCGTTTTTTGGCCCACCTCAGTTCATTCATCATATGATGCACACTTCGGTGACGAACATATTTCCCTGAATCCTTATCTGGTAATTTGGCAAAAAAGTTATTAAAGCAAAACGTACATCGATACGGACATCCGCGGGAACCCATCGTATAATAAATATCCCCTAACCGGATATAATCTTCCCATAATGTCTTATCAAAGAAAGGCAAAACATCCAAATCCTGGATAAATCCGTTTTGGGGACCCTTGATAATGCACCCATTAGGCGATTTGTATCTTGTGTTTGGGATTGGCTGGAAGTATTCTTTTTTCTCAATGGCCCTCAAGATCAAGGGAAAGGAAATATCTCCCTCTCCCACACAGACATAGTCCACCTGCGGCTGGGCTAAGACCCGCTCCGGTACAGCCGAACTGTGAACCCCTCCAAAAATCACCTTAACATGAGGGAAAAGCATTTTGGCCTCTTTAGCAATTCCTAACATCCATTGGTACGTCCCGGTTAAGGGAGAAAATGCCAAAACATCGGATTTTTGTTTTTTAATCGCTTCCAAGACTAACCGTCGATCGTCAAATAAAGAAGCCAAGAAAGGGATACTGAAGTTATAACGATCGTTGAAGAGGGAAACACTGAAGGCAAGATTAACAATGTGGCCTTCTTTTTTGGCTATGGCTGAGAGTAGACTCACGCCCAACTGTTCAAGACCCAAACCAACAAATGTTATCCTCATGCAGACCTTCTAAAAAATTATAAAAATGATTTAGAGAAGTTATTATATCAGGTTTCCCGCAATGCGCTTTAGAAAAAATTTTTTCAATAAAAAGGGGGCCCATCCCATCAAACTGGGGTGAGCCCCTGTATCCTAAGATGTACAATGGAAGGCAGAGATATTATCTGCCCCTTGCTATTTCACAAAATGTAAGGGACTGGTCACAATATCCACGACCCCGGTTATTAATTTCTTAATTGAATAAACCGTGCCCTTGAGCAGTCCTCCCATCAACCCAAACGGTTTGAAAGTCGAGGCGTTCAGTTCATCTTTCGTATGATTAACAATCTCTAACGGTGAGGAGATAATACTGATTGCCCCATCTTTGATTTTGGTGACAGGCTCAGACATAGCCAACGAAGGTGTCGTGAAGGCGATGATAGCAAAGGCAAGAGCAAAAGCAATGGCCCTTTTCATTTTTACCACCTCCTTTTGTACGACTTCCCATCCTGAATAAAATCTTTAATGCCCGTTTTCAATAATCCATCGAAAATTTGTAGGCTAGTCTAAGGTGGCATCTCTAATTCAAGTATGCCATACGCAGGGGTTAAATAACAATTCAGCTTAAGATCACCCCTAGAGGAAGGATTGAAATAAGCGAACACCCTCTGTTTTCTTCGAAATTATCCGACTATAACTTTTTGTAAACTAACGAGTTAAGGAGGACAACTCACCTCACAGGATAGGGTATCCAAGGAAGGATCACGCCCAAAAGTAGGATAAGGAGACGGCATCTGCGCCCCCACAAAGAGGACCAACAGACTTTTCACAGCATCACTGATATCAACCCCTCCATCATCATTGGAATCGGCAGCATCCAAACACAAGGGTGTTGCCCCATCTTTAAACAAATAAGTCAACGCATGGATGGGATCAGAGAGATCCACGCCTCCATCACAATTGGAGTCGCCCCTAATGAAAGTGTTTTCATGAAAAACCTCTGTGAGTTGGTTAAAGGCCTCTTTGGGCTGCCGATCGGCGTTCACAACACCAAAAAATTCTTCATTGGCAACTCCATCGGGATGACCGGCAATAAATCCTTCTCTATCTTGTCTGCGGTAACTATCGGCAAAGTCATTGAGACCTACTAACCCCACATGCGGATTACCGACTTTCCATAATTCATCATTAAATTCGTGAACAAAACCACCGGTACATCGCTCATTATTCCCGGGGATCGCCAGATGCGATTGAATTTGAAGCCAAAGATTAATGTCGGTAGTTGCCTGTAGAGCCGGATCCTCGCTTCCCTGAACATCATCGGCCTTATTGCCATCGACCACCCGTCGGGCAGTGGTCTGAAAGGAATCTGTCCCAAACTCACTGAAATAAAATGGTTTTGACGGCGTTCCATCAGGAGCTTGGTTCCATAGAGATTGCCACTGGGTAAACACATTTCCTTGTGGACTATTAAAACTACTGCCTCGATAAATATTAAGGCCCCAGATATCGATATTCAAGGCATTAAGGACAATGTCCCTCATCGTTGTTCCTTCAGAAAACCGATCACCCAAGGCAGAGGTCACCGCATGTTGGGGATCAGCACCTTTAATCTCTTGCGCCACGCGATTGACCAAGGCGGTTGCCTCTTGGACATTACGGATAGTCGTTCGGTCAAAAAATAAATGAAAATCAAAGTTCCACTCATTGCCAATAGCCCACATCAAGATGGCCGGATGATCCTTAAAGGCATTCACGATAGTTAAATGTTTATTCACATCAATTTCTGCCTTTGAATTCACAATGGTCATGACAACCATGATATCATTACGATAAAATTCATCCAAGATCTGCCGAAACGCAACTTGGTTATCCCCGAAATCATTGTAAACCCGCACTGTATTCACATTCATATCTCTCAAGAGAGGGACGTCTAGGGTGTAATGAATAAAGGGCTGGCTTCTTAACCAATTGACAAAGCCGGTTGGATCCCCGAAAAAAAAGCTTGTCGCCCGGGTGGCCGGCTGCCAGGTAACCCCTTTCATCACATAAGGATATTCAAAGTCAAGTTCGCCGTTGGGCAAACGTTTTCGCACCATCAATTGATGTCCCACAACGCGGGAAAGACTAGGTTCAGGGGGAACCTGTGCCTGCGACTGTTGCGGGAAAATGGGAAAAGTAATTAAAAATATAAATCCAATACAAATGCATTTATTGAAAATCTTCATAGACCTGTCTGACCTTCTTTATTTAAGTATAAAATAAAAACGAGAGATTTCCTAACTTCCAAGGTTGACAAATTAAGTGAGCACTCACGGTTATTAAATTTATAAAACGTCATCAAGATCCTTTTTGCGCAATTCATTGGCAATTTTATAATTTCTTTTAGCCTGTTCGTTATCCGGATCAAGCAAAAGGGCCCTCTCGAATAATTTCCTTGCTCCTTCATATTTTCCCAACCTCCCATAAATGACTCCTAAATTGACCGCTCCTTCCACAAAATTAGGATTAATCTTTAAGGACATATGTCCGTATTGAAGGGCCTTCTCAAAATCATTGATCAGCATATAAGCATAACCCAAATTACTATAAGCCTGAGGGTTTTTATGATCGGCTTGGATCGCCTGAAGACAATACTCGATTTCTTTATTATAGTTTCCCAAATACCCATAAACCGCTCCTAAATTGATCAGGATCTGGGCCCGGGTTGTATCCTCCAGGGACCCTAAAGAAAGGGCATGATGGTAATGATCAATGGCCTTCTCATAGAGTCCCATCTTGCGATAAGCTACCCCGGCATTGATATAAGGACGGGCCTTGTTAGGAGATTTCGTTTTTGCATCCGTCCACAGATTCAAGGGACTCCGCCAAACATCATTTCGGTTAAAAGTCAAAATACTCAAAACAACAATGATGCTGGCCATGGAAACAGAAAATGCGTGGTCCTTTTTAAAAATCTCTGCCAGCAAACATGACAGGAAAATGGAAAACCCGACCATCGGTAAATAGAGATAATGTTCAAAGATCATATCGACCGCTACCAAGGAACAAACGATAAATTCTACCGACATACTCAAAAAAAACCAGATGATACAAAAGCTGATCATTCTCTTTCGGTTAAATTGCCAAATGGCGATTCCTATTAAAACAAGGAATAGGCACACGGAAAAAATCGTGTTTGCATCCAAAATATGTTTAACCATCGGATAGTCGTAATCCACATTTTGGTGAATAGGGATAAACACCAGCCGCAAGTAAGTTCGTAAAACATTGATTTCTGTTAATAGATTCAGTATTCTCAAATGGGAGGATGAAAATTGTTCTTTAAGTCCAAGAATAGAATAATCTTTATCAAATGACAAAAGGATCGGGATGAGAAAAATTAATAATAGAAAAGGAGATATTCGTTTAAAGATGGTCTTGATTTGATCCCTTTGTTCTTTTAAAAAGAAAATTTCTAACACCGCAATACTAAAAGGGATTGTTACCGTCATCTCTTTAGTCAACATCGCCAATATAGTCATGGCCATTGCCAGCCCTAGGTAAAACCCTCTAGAGATTAATCGGAATTTTATATAAAAAATTAAAGCTAAAAGATAAAAAAATGCCCCCAAACAACTTGCCCGCTGGGTGATGTATGTGACGGCTTGGGTTTGGATGGGATGGGCCAGAAATACAAGCGCGGCAAAAAAAGCTAAAAGATGAATATTATTTCTCAGGAATTCTTTACGGAAATAAGGAGTTGAAAAAATCAATCTAAGAAGAAGATAAACCAGATAGGAATTAAAAATGTGAATTAAAATGTTGACTAAATGGTATCCAAAGACATTGAGTCCACCCAAGGCATAATTGATGGCGAAACTATAACCCGTCAAGATCCTTGTATTAAAAGCTTCCCACATGATCCGGATATTCCTTAGATTTTTAACAGAGGGATTATTGACTATCGTTTTATAGTCATCGAATTGGAAGCTCGCATGCAGGGCATTCGAATAGATCAGTAATCCCAACATGAGCATAAGAAGCCCTGTAGCAATAAAAATAGAAGTTCTTTGAAGGGTCGGCTTGAACATTTTCAAATTAATGGAAGGTTTAAAATAATTTTAAAATAAAGCTAGACAGATTTGCGGTTTTCTTTGAATTCTTCTCGTCCCATCATCAAGAGAAATAACGCCAAGGTGGCCGGAATTGCAGTCAAAGGCAATATCATAAAAATAAAAACCATATTCAAAGATAATTTCAAGACCATTTGAAACGAAATATACCAGTAATAAAGCATCCCCAGACTTAAAAAGACAAAAGACGGATAAAAAAGTACCCATCTCACCAGATAGCGAACAGGAATCAGGACAAACAAAGCATAAAAGACATGAGGAAAGGATTCCTTAATCACGGCCAATCGAGTAGGACTTGTTTGATCAAGATTAAAAAAAGCAGGATCAATCATTGAGGCAATGTGAATAGTCAAAGAGCAAATGCTAAAAATGATGATATAAATTCTAAAAAAAATAAAATATTTGGGCTTCTTCTTCCGATTCACAATATCAGGATCATCCGGAATATTTAGATTTTTTAAATCTTTATTGATCTCCAAAGGAACAAATTTTTCTTCCCCGACCAAGCACCTTCGATAATATTCTAGGGCCTTGCGGGTTGGGATGAATTTTAAATCATCATGATTGATATCGATCATAGCCTGAATTGTCCTCCTGATCAGCACATCGCCTCTAGCTAATTCTTGAAAGTGATCAGTGACGGCAACCGATAACGCCCACTCATAAACTTCCTGCTTTGATAATTCATTGTTAAGATAAGCGCTCAGTTCTCTGAGTATGGTCTCACGATTGACTATCATAAAAATATTTCATTTAATAAGAAACTTGTGGGGTTTCAGATCCAGAAATTTATCTTTCAAAACTATTTCACAACCATTTGAAATTTCGTAAGTTATCTTTATCCTCCTCCTTTCCAAGTTTATCATTTTCAAATTTAATTTGCAACGTGTTGGTCTTAAAATTTTTAAAAAGATAACCTTCTTAAGCAATGATCAATAAAAAAAGACAATCCCTCAAAAGTTTGGAATTGCCTTTATTCTAAGATCCTCGTCAATAGAAAATTTTTCTAAAAAGAATTTTCTTCTAATGGATACTCCGATAATTGATTCTCCAGCTCTTTGATTTGCTCATCCTTCTCTTGAATAATCTTTTCTACCAGATCTAACCGTTCCTTAGCATCTTTCAGTTGTTCTGCTAACGTCTCGTATTCTGCATCTTTCTTCTCAAAAGAGTCTTCTCTCTCTTTGAGTTGCAATCTCATTTCTTCCAATTGTTTCTTTAAAACCTCAACTCTATTTCGATCTTCTTTCCTTTGCGATAAGGGACCTTCTTCTCCTTGGCGGGCTTTGACCAGTTGTTCTTTCAATTCTGCGATAACCCTATCCTGTTGTTTAATCAAGACGATTTTTTCGCTATCTTCTCGTTCAACAAATTCCTTAGGCCTAGCCTGACTTCCCTGAATTTTAGTTTGATAATATTGGAGGTCTCTTTCCAAATTATCCAGATGACTTTTAAGTTCGTTGACTTGTTGATCCTTTTGAAAGAGTTCCGTTTCCCTATCCGTAAGTTTAAAATTTGCTAACAGAAATCGATCGTTTGTGTAAGCTAATTCCACTTTATTTTTTCTTAAATCATCTTCTAAACTTTTGATGTACTGCTTCTTTTCATTATCCAACTTGAAAGACCGGTGCCGGAATTGATCAAATTCTTCATCCGTTGTTTGGATTTGCTCTTCGTAATTAAGCCTTTGATTTTGCCAATTCTTTCCAGCTTCCTTCAAACTCTTTTTAACCTCTTTGGCTTGATATTCCTTTTCATCGTTGAGTTTTCTTTGTTTCACCAATTCATCTTTCAATTTGAACAAATCCGTATTCAAACGGACAACCTCATCCCTGGCCTTTCTCTGAATTTTCTCTTTATCTTTTATGCTAGCCTGATTTTTTTGTGTGAGGCTACTCACTTCTTTTTCCCTATCGTTAACTTTCCCACGTAATTGCTGATTTTCGACATCCTTGGATTGCAGGGTCTTCTTTAAATTTTCTTGATTCTCCTTTAAGGACTGATTTAATTCATCCTTGGCTTGATTGGCCTTTTTCAATTGGCTCATTTTCTGTTTATAACGATAAACTTTTTCGGTTAACTGCCCCATGGACGACAGAGGTGTTTCTTCCCAACTATACAATCCTTCTTTTAAGCCAAGCTTCCTTAAGTAATGTCTTGCCTCTTGGTCTTGAGGATCCGCCAGAATCGCCTTGCTAAATTCATGAATAGCCATGGTTAAGTTCCCTTCATCTAAATATTTTTTACCGCGATTGATAAGATCGTGAGAAATAAGCCCTGCCGACCCAGGAATCACCAGGAAGGATCCTAAAAGAAAAACAATAGAAAAAATTTTGATGATCTTGTTTAGCATCGTGCAGTAAACGCAGAAATTAAAAAATACTTTCTTTTTCTGTAAAAACTTTTCACAAAAATAACAAGTTAATTATATCATCCATAAAATATTGAAGTCAACGAAGGATCAATATATTTTAGATGATTGTCTTTAATTCACTGTGCTTTGGACATTTTCCTTTCCCAAGCAAAGAGTACTATTTTTATTTTCTGCTTGCGTCTTACAAATGACTCGATTCTTTTATTCCTCCGTGATAAAATTTGTGCTATAAATAGTATCTAAAGAATTTTAAAATATAAAAAGATACTTCTTTATCCCCTATTCCCCTATGGAATCGGTTAGCCCCATGCTGCATCAGTATCAGCGGATCAAGGCCCAACACCGGGATTGCATCCTCTTCTTCCGCTTAGGGGATTTCTATGAAATGTTTTATGAGGATGCGAAAGTCGCCTCAAAAATCTTGGATCTTGTTTTGACCTCCCGGGGAAAGGGCACCAGCTATGAGACTCCCATGTGCGGACTTCCCTATCATGCCGCGGAAAATTACATTGCCAAGCTCATCAAGGCCGGCAAAAAAGTAGCCATCTGTGAACAGACGGAAGACCCGGCCCTGGCCAAGGGAATAGTTCGCAGGGATGTGATCCGCGTCATTACCTCCGGGACCTATCTTGATGAAAATTCAACTGATTCCCGTTATGTCTTAGCGATCAATTTTGACGAAGATGCTATTGGCATAGCCTTTATGGACCCCTCCTCAGGAACAATCCAAACCAATCAATATGATCAACGGGACAGGGTGATTGAATTGCTTTTGAAACTTCCCTTCTATGAATGTATCTATCCGCAAGGCAAAGAAGAAAAATCCAAAGAAATCCTTAAAACACCTCTCCTAAAAATCAAAGAGATCACCTTAACACCTTTTGAAGACTGGAGCTTTAACCTCGATATCGCCAAGAAAACTCTCTTGGAACATTTCCATATCCTCAATTTGAAGGGTTTTGGGATTGAAGAACGGCCTCTCTCGATCACCAGCAGCGGAGCGCTTCTGGAATACTTAAAGCAGATGAACAAACAACCCCTTCGTCACATCGATAAAATATCGCTCTATGCGGATCATAAATATGTTTATATCTCCCCGGCCGCCACTTATGGTCTGGAGCTGGAAACCTTGTTTAAAACCATCAATCACACCCTAACGGCCATGGGAAAAAGAAAATTGCGTTTCTGGCTCTATCATCCTTTAAAACAACCCGCCCCGATCCTGCAGAGGCAAGCGGCCGTGACCCTCTTAAAAGAGGAACTCTTAATCCAGAAGAAATTAAAAGAATTGTTAAGCCGTCTGCCAGATGTTGAGAAAGCCATCTCCAAACTCAGCTGTGGGTACTGTCAGGCTAAGGACATTTTGGCGATCCGCAATTGCCTGTGCCTTTTACCAGAAATCATCTTAACCCTAAAACCGCTGATGGAGAAAAACCGCCTTTTCTTTTTAGAGGATATCCCTTCTTTGCGTCTTCTCTTAGAAAAGGCTATTAATCCGGATATACCCTTATCCAATCCCGATGGCAAAGTCATCAAAAAAGGCTTTCATCAGGAATTGGATACCCTAAAAGATATCCAGGAAAACGGCAACCTTTGGCTTAAAAATTTTCAAGAACGAGAAATCAAACGTACTCATATCCATTCCCTGAGAGTAGGATTCAATAGGGTCTTTGGTTATTATATTGAAATTTCGAATCCCAATCTCAATCTTGTTCCTCAGGATTATATCCGCAAACAAACCTTGGTGAACGCAGAACGTTATATCACCCCCGAACTGAAAGAATACGAAGA
The DNA here is from genome assembly GCA_964374105.1 of uncultured Planctomycetales bacterium. Taxonomy (GTDB): domain Bacteria; phylum Omnitrophota; class Gorgyraeia; order Zapsychrales; family JANLHA01; genus CAYJXI01. Next base: position 255,707 of record CAYJXI010000001.1, on the reverse strand, counting down.
AAAAATCCTCACCGCACAAGAGAAAATCCTAAAAATTGAAAATGAAATTCTAGAAAATTTACAAAAGATAATCCTTGATCATTCCCTGAACCTTCACAATTTTAGTCAGGCCATCGCCACCGTTGATGTGATTGACTCCTTATGTTTACTCGCCCAATCTGTGCAATACGTGGCCCCTTCCCTTGCCGATGATACCGTTATTGATATCACAGAAGGTCGTCATCCGGTTGTTGAAAAAACAATAACCGATATCTTTGTACCCAATGATATCTATCTTGACTGCGAAGAGAACCATTTGATCATCTTAACCGGCCCCAACATGGCCGGCAAATCCACTTATATCCGCCAAACTGCCCTGCTGGTTATTCTAGGACAGATGGGAAGTTACATTCCCGCCGCTTCTGCCCACATTGGGGTTGTTGATAAAATCTTTACCAGAATCGGAGCGCATGATGATATCACCAGGGGGCAAAGCACCTTTATGGTGGAAATGAATGAAACCGCGGACATCTTAAACAACCTGACCCAAAAAAGCCTGATCATTTTAGATGAAATCGGCCGCGGCACGAGTACTTATGATGGTTTGAGTTTAGCCTGGGCCTTGGCGGAACATTTACAGAAAACAAGGGCCCGAACCCTTTTTGCCACCCATTTCCACGAAATCACCGGTCTTGCGGATTATTTCAAAGGAGTCAAAAACTACAATGTGGCCGTCAAGGAATGGGAAGATGAAATCATTTTTTTACATAAAATTTTACCGGGCAGTACCGATGACAGTTATGGGATCTATGTCGCCAAACTCGCGGGGATTCCCCAAGAGATCATTCAGCGCTCACGACAAATTCTAACCCAACTTGAATTAAAGACTCACCTCAAGGAAAAGTTAACACCACAGACTTTGAATCAAAAAGAGAATCAACAGTTAAGTTTTTTTTCTCAAGCCCCTGATCCTTCTGTTGAAAAAATAAAAGAATTGATCAAAGCCACAGATGTTAATCATTTAACGCCCTTGGAGGCTTTGAATAAATTGCAGGAACTGAAGGAAACGATAGATTCTAAAGATGATCGCAGATAAACGGCACAGATGACCGCGGATATTGGGCGCATCTGTGATGATCCGTTACTTTAAATCTGTGCCGATCTATGTTATAAAAAATATGAAAAAAGTCCATACCCTCCCCCCAGAAATCATCAGTAAAATCGCGGCCGGCGAGGTGGTCGAACGCCCGGCCTCGGTCATCAAGGAATTGATCGAGAACGCCTTGGATGCCAAGACCCAAACTATTGAGATTCATCTTAAAAATGCCGGCAAAACATTGATCAGTGTTAAAGATTCCGGGATGGGGATCGATCCCGATGATATCGAAACAATCTTTAACCGGCATACCACAAGCAAAATTAGCAATCTTAATGATCTTTTTAATATCCAATCCTTAGGCTTCCGGGGAGAAGCCCTCTACAGCATTGCTGCCATCTGTGATGTGACATTAAGAAGCCGGACAAAGAATCAGGAAACAGGACTTCAAATCCATTTAAGAGGTGGGAAAAAGCTGGATCTTCGCCCGGTGGCGATGCCCTGCGGAACACACATTGAGGTGAGGGAATTATTTTTTAACACACCGGCCCGGCGAAAATTTTTAAAGACCGATACAACCGAATTGAATCAAATTTTAAATACAGTTGTCCCCTATATCCTCCTTCATCATCAATGCCAGTTTCTTTTGATTCATCAGGATAGGCCGCTGATCGATCTTAAAGCCCAGGATAACCTCCGAAAAAGGGTGGCTTACGCCCTGAATTTAGAAGAAAATCATTGTCTTGAGGTCAATCAACATTTAACTGACCGGGATACGGACATCCGCTTGCTCTTAGGGAATATCAACATCCATCGTCCCCGGCGGGATCTTCAGTTTATCTTTGTCAATAACCGCCCGGTTCAGAATAAATCTTTGAGTTTTGCCCTCAATGAAGTCTATCGGTTGCTTTTACCAAGTGGACAGTATCCCTTTTTCTGTCTCTATCTTCAACTGCCGGCAAGCGAGGTCGATGTCAATATCCATCCCACCAAACGTGAAGTCAAAATCAAAGATGAACTTGTGATAACCTCAATCATCCGGCAGATCTGCGAACAGACGCTCATGACCTTAAGTCCCCCCAAAGAAATGAAAGATAAAGCCCCTCTGGGCCAACTTAAAGATCGTCTTTCCATTCATCGGGCCTTGTCCGAAACGATGATGGCCGAGAAGGCCTTTGATGATCTTTTACCAATCAGTTTTGAAAAAAGCCTTGCCTCGGATACCCTGAAACCCCTGCCAACCGAACAATACACCTTTCCCCAGGAGTCCTATTATTCCCTCGCTGGTGAGGCAATCACCCAACATAAACAAGAAACCTTAAGGGACAAATTATCGAAAGCCCATTTTATTGGTTCATTTATCAACAAATTTCTTCTGTATGAAGCCCATCATTCTTTGTTGATTATCGACCAGCATGCCGCCCAAGAGAGGATCACCTTTGAACAACTGATTGAACAACTGCAAAAAGGAAAAGTAGAAGTCCAGCATTTGTTGAGTCCCTATCTTGTCAAACTTACCCCCCAGGAACTTCTGAATTGGGAAGAGGCCAAAGAAAAACTCGATCAAATTGGATTCAATTCCACCCTCTTTGATAAAGAGACGGTTGCCGTTCATACTTATCCTGTCCTTCTCAAAGACCCTGCCCAGTCCTTTCATGATATCCTTTCCGGAGGGAGTGTCATCCTTTGTGATCATGAAACAATCGCCCGGCGGGCCTGCCGCTGCTCGATCATGGCGGGAGACTTCTTAAAGGCGGAACAGGCTGAATACCTGCGCGACCAATTAACGCAATGCCGGGATCCATTCACTTGCCCCCACGGAAGACCCACGGTGGTGGAAATGACAGAGTCTTTTTTAGATAAACAATTCCTCCGCAAGTGATCCCGTAAACCGCATAGGGTTCATGGTCTTAAACCCAGCGCGGGTTACGACTTTTACCCTGCCTTACGGCCGGCCAACGGTTGTGAAAATGGAAGAGGAATATTTGAACAAACAATTCTTAAAAACTTAAAAAATAACAAATGGGAGACAGGAGTGACAATTTATTAAACACCCACTGTCATTCCGTGTTCAACACAGAATCCCCACTTTTTATTTTCCCCCAATCCAAGAATGCCCATGATCGATATCAAGAAGCGCCAGGGCTTTGCCATCATTGGCTTGTTTTGATTCTTCTTCACTCACGACAAGGTAATAGACCTCCTTGCCTTCTTTTAAAATCTCCTTGACATAAATTTTCTCTAATTTATCCTGGCCATAAATCAATTTGAGAATCCTCACAACCTCACAAACTAAAAAGCAATGTTCGTCCTTTCCCCGAAACTTGCGGATATTCTTTAACAGATTGACATTTAAAACCCGAATGAGTTCCTGAGCAATTTCCTTTGGCAAGGCCTTGACTAAAGCATTTTGAAAGTTATCTAAGGAAACTTCCTTCTGGGCCTGTTCTCTCATTTGTCTTAGATTTTCCAGAAATGACAGGATCTCAAACTTAAACTCTTTTAAATCAAATTCCTTTTGTGGATAATAGTTATCGGGATCCACAATCAACTTTCCTATTTCATCGCGATGGTCAACGGCCCAGCTCATTTGAAACTGATGCCCAAACCCACCAATCCAATGGACTTCTGGGTAACCTTGTTCTTTGGCATCGTCCACCATTTCTTTTAACATCGCCAGCGACCGTAGAATCCCTACCCAATCATAAGTCTCATTGCGGTCAATATAAAGCTCCCACGTCCAATCCAAAGGCTGGGGAAGTTGTTGTTGGATAAATAGGGGAATCGTTTCTTTAACACTCTTTGTCTTGCGGGTAGAAAACAACTTGATGGGAGCCTCTCCCTCCAAATGGAGCAGGGCTTTAATGGTTGAGATAAAAATATCCACAACCATTATGACCATCATTAAAAAATTTTTAATCATCAAATAGCATTGACTCGGCCAAGAATAATTTTGCGTGATCTTGGTGGTGGAACCGAACTGATCGCTTAATGCATAACCGTATTGAATCCCTCCCATCATCTGTTTGATACCGGCTTCAAAATAAACCGATAAATTTTTCTGGATAAGTTCATCAACTGTCTGCTGAAATGGTCTTTCGTAAGATGGAATATGCGCAAATCCATGAAGGACGATCTTTAAGTCCCCTAATATAACCTCAGCGGTTGGCAGTTTATTTTCTTTAAAGGCCATTGGGTATTGAAATGGTAGAAAGTCATAAACCTCTAGCCAGAGCCTTTGAATGATCTTAACGAGTTTTCTTCGGTCAAGATGACTTTGGGGATAAAGATAATCCTTTAAAATTCCTAAAGCAGCGAACTTTTTTTCCACTTCCTCAATAGTATTGGAACTCATCAAGATAAAGGCTAGAACAGATGGCATATCCATTTGATGAAAAGCGATGTCTTTCATTTCTGAGGAAAATTGTTGAGGATTAATTTTGATTGCAGATATTTCTAGGGCCTTGAGGTCCCTTTTATGAAATCTTTTGGTTTCAAAGGAATGGATATAACTGACAATGATGATGAGAGAAATAACCGCCGCAATTAAGATAGCCAAAGGAGCCACCTCAAAAGTTTTTAACGGTGATGAGGGTAAGGCCTGCAAAACCGCCTCATCCTTAAGGGCTCGCTTAACAGAAAGTTGAGTCATGACAAAGACTATGGCCAAAAATTGCAATAAAAACATAAACAGGGCTTTGATTTTAAACGGTCGATAAAAGAAACGATAAAGAAAATAATCCGTCATGCGCAATATCCCAAAGATCGTTGCGATTAAAAGGATATTGAATATCCAATCAAAGACATTTTTTTGTAAATCGATAAATAGGGAAAGATAAATAATCGGCAAAGACAAAAATGTGGGGACAAGGGTATAAACTACAAAACGTGCTAAACTCCAAGGTGCCTTTTTGATTTTAGGATTGAAAGTGATATTGTAAAGAAATTGAGCAAACGGCTGAAGACATACGAGGGTAATCAATAACCCCAAAATGACATAAGCAATGACGTTAAGAAACTTTAAACAAAGGGGATGGAAAAACGCCAACAGACCATCTAAAGAATAAAACAAACCTGGGAAGATCATAATGAAAAGTAATAATCCTAACCCCAATCGTTTTAGATTCGTCCATTTTTGTCTTTCGATAGTAAGAAAAATACCTTTCCCTTTCATAGAAAAGATAAAATGAATAAAAATCGGCAGGCTGATCATAAAAAGATAAGAAATAAAATGAGCAATATTCATTAACGAAACAATCCCAAAATAAATGGAGATGAGGAATATTGATCTGGCAATGATATTTTTCCATTCAAAATTTTTCAAAGGGAAGACATTCTTCACTTTCTTTTCTTCTTTCGATCGGTCGGAAAAAATGCTTAACTCCAAAGGAAAGACCGCATTCATGATCAGGGAAAACACACTGGCGATCCCATTCCAAATGAAATGGATAACGATCGGAACAATCAAGGAATTTGTCTGATAATAGGCATAAGAGGCCACCACCCCCATCAGCCAATGATGAAACCACTTGGCCCGTCCATGGGCTTTGAAAAATAATTCCGCATTATTGGCAATGGCAATAAAGACTCCTAAAGGAAGATCAAAGCCAATCGATACGCCCAAAAAGGGAATCGGATAATTGAAAGGCTGGAAAAATCCAAAGACACTCGTCCAAAACCACAAAGACACTTGGAAATAGATAAAACGGAAAATGACCTCTTCGCAAATGGGGGCAAAGAGAGTCGCAACAACCGCCCGGTAAATTTTCGTTCCAAAGCCGTTTATATCGTATTCGTCAGTGAATTTCAAATAAAGATGATAAAGAAAGGAAACGATCAGCAAAATTCCCAAGAGATAATGCAGCTTCCAACTTAGAAAATACTGTAAAGCCGTTGTGATCCCTTGCCCAATATACCCCCAATTAGCATAAAAAATAAATGGTAAACTAATGAGGGTTATGCCTCCCCCAATGACAAGATAACGTGTTAAGACATCCCTTTCATCGACTTCATCTTTAGAATATCCAAGTGGGATTCTTTCCTCTTCCCTCTCGCCATGAGATCTGCGGAAAAATGTTACGACCTTGACTAAAAAGACATCAATGATCCCCAAGACAACTAAGCTGGCAACATAACTTCTAAACCCCCCGTAACTAAACGGCTCATTCCCAAAATATCCTACTAGATCAAAGAAAAGATAAAAATAAAGGACAACAATTCCCACTGTTGCTAATCCCAGTATCAGAAGGCCACCCAACAGAAAATAAATTCCAAATTGGTGACAGAGACGACAAATCCGATCCCACCAATTTTGCAGTAAGTTTCCCCCATCAACAGAGGCATTTAATTTTTTAAAAACCCTTTGGGCAAAGGACTCATTGTCCTCATCCAAACTTTTCGGATAAGCGATGACGCGGGCTTCGTGAATAAGAGTCAGAAGTAATTCAGTGTGGAGGGCGGGGTTGTTCAAAAAGGATTCATCGAAGTAAAGGATGTAATCGGTGGCTTGTGGCTTGTCCCTCGACTTTGCTCGGGATTCCTTCGCAAGGGATCTTGAGCCTGTCGAAGGATGACTTGTGACTTGTGACTTTCTTACAGTCCCCCAAATATACTCAAACGGCCCAGCGCGGATTTCGATGGTGTCGCGGATTTGTTCAAGGGCGACCGCCACATTCGTATCTTCCTGACGTACAAGATCAATCACTTGATTAACCGCCTGCTTAATCTTTTCCCTTGACCTTTGCCCCATGACCCTTGCCCCTCTTATATCCTCTCGAATCTGCTTTTCCGTTGGCCTCTTCCCCGTCTTGGCTCGATGGGGGTCTTGAGGCGGTGGCTTGTGTCCCCTGGCCTGTGACTCATCTGGGAATGAGGCACTCGCCTCTTTTTTAGCATCTCTGTTTTCATCTGGCAAATCATTATTCGATTCTCCTTGATGGGAATTATCTCGTTGTTGGGTTTCTTGATCCTCTGAATCTATTGCCTCCTTATCCCTGAGAGCAGAATCTTCTTCACCTAGAGTATAGGTTGTCCTCTTTCGATCTTCTATAATTCTTAAACCCTGATCAATCCATTCATCCAACTGTAAGCCGATACGCACGGAATCGCGGAAACGTTTTTCTGCCCTTTGGAATTCTTCGTTAGTACCCGAATGGGCGGCATCAATGAGATCAAGGGCCGCCAAGGCGGCATTGATTCGTGCTTCCCACCAGCCGCTTTCCAAATCTTGTTCCTTCAATGCCTCCAACTTCTTTCTAGGTTCACTAATTTGTTCTTCATATAATGTGCGGATGTCTTCGACATCCATTAACCTTTCGACCTCTTGAAGAAGTCTTTCAATCTCAAGCCTCTGTTTTTGTTTTTCTATTTCTTCTCGCAAGCCCTTAGGGATAGCCTGACGGACCGAGCGCAAGATCCCTCTCATATAAGGAATGCGGTAATCATCGATCCGCTCAGAGCCCGCCACGATCCAACCGATATTTAGAACCAGCTGTTGACTAGCCAAGATTGGATAAACCAAAAGATACGGATGATCTGTCCATAAGACCTTCCAGCCCGTTTCCTGCTTAAACTTCTCTATATCTTCATAAATCGCCTCGTTAACGCGCAAGGTCCCGGAAGATCTTTTTGCCAATTCGCAAAGGTAAACGATTCGTCTGGCATAAATCGTCACTTCCTTATGCATCTTGGCTAGTTCCATAAAGAGTTTGAAAGGGGCTAGGACGACCAAGACACTAAACCCAAAACGAATGATTCCCATCAGGTTTTCCTGCCCGAGATGAAAAATGCCAATCGCCACCTGAATCAACAGCGGAACAATCAGGCTGAACAAAGCATAGGATAGAAACATAAGAATCCCGTGATCCGAAGAGGTGAGCGGCACCTCAAACATCCGCGGTCCGTTCCATCCTTTGAAGCTGTGGCGCCAGGCGCGGTAGAAAGAAATCCGCGGCAGGACAAACTGCCCGGTGTTGACCAAGAGTAACTCTTGGCCTTCCATAGCGTAAAGAATTTTTAGATCTTTTTCCGAGATGGCAGGGACAGCCAAACGGCCTTCGACTCCTTGGATGTCATACGGGGTGCTGTACAACAGTTCTCCCAAGCTCTCCACTAACCCAAACACCATTTCCCCAATAACCAATAAAAGGAGGATCCCTCCCAAGAGGGCGGCCCACGAACCAAAGGTTATCGCCACACCCCCCAACACGAGCAACGTCAAAATGCTTCCCATACGGAAAATCTGCGATTGATAGACCCGGAATTCCTGCAGGGCCTTCTGGAACCAAGAACGCTTCTGTAATTTTTCAATTTCCTTCAGCGCCTCTTCCCAATTCTGTGTCAGGCGTTTCCAGAAAATTCCGGTTCCAATCTTCTCAACTTTATAAATCTCATCTTCCTCTTGCTCTGCCTCGTCCTCTAGCAAAGACTCAAAGCGCAGGGCCTCTTCGTGGATGGTCTGTGCATCCGCTTGTCCACGGTGATGAATCGCCTTGACCTCATGCAGAATCGATTTCTGGGCTTCCCTTTCATCCTCCCGCGCCTTGGGAAGAAGAAGGATGTAATCCTGCTCTTCGAGTTGGAGATTCAAAGCATAAATCACCAAAGGCTCTGCAGCCTCAAACTGCAGCGTCAGGATTTCCTTGACCATCGCTGCGGGTGCCTGCACTAACTTCGTCTGACTGAGGATTTGGGCTTCTTCGAGAAATTCCTTTTGGTTTCTTAAACGAATCAAGAACGCGGTCTTTAAATTCTCCTGCGTTTCCTGTGCCTCACGGACAGCCAACTCGTATTTGCGCAAAATCTCCTCTAACTTAAACCGCTCATCCTCCTGTAAAACCCGGTTAGCTCGAGTAGGATCTTGCGATGCTTTATCCCCTGGTTCAGCGCGGTGGGGGTCTTGGGGCGGTCGTTCATCGTTCGGGGTTTGGGGTTCATTTCTATCAGTTGAAAAATGAGAACTATCACCTTTTTCTTCTTCTGCTGCTTTTTCTGATGAAAAATGGACGCTGTTAATATTTTTAACGTCCTGATTGTTAGCCCGAATTCTTTTTCGTAACGAATTTATGATCCCTCTTAATTTAACCCAGAGTAACAAGGGCAAATCAAAAATCAATTCCGGTAATAGGGACAAGAGACCAAGAACAGTTCCTATATATCCTATAGAGATCAATAAATCACCCAAGGAGAAGCCCCAGAATGAATCAAAAACTCCCCCAAATTTGATCATGTCAATAACCTGGAGAAAAGTTCCCACCCACCAAAGTTGACTGAATAGCCTGAATAATTTTATTGGCTTTTTCAGATCTGGTGATTTGATGAAGCCAACCGCCCAATAAATAAACGGGACCGGAATTAAAGTAAAAAGCGACGTAATAATGTGCCGCTGCAGTGGAGCATAAGTAATAAGCGGATATGGGAAGGGCATGTCAGGCAAAGGAGTATTACCTATAATAAACTCAATACCTTTCTCAAAGTGAAATGGAAAATGCTCAAAGTGTTCTCGGGCCTGAACCAGCTCCTCAGCCGTATCAATCGCCGCCCATAACTGATCAGAGGATTGCAGCGTTATGACCGCAAAAATATGATTCAGGACCGCCAAAATCAAGAGAGGCAGAATGAATTTGAGAAACTTTTTCAAAACATATAATTGCAGGGATCCCATGACATCTGCTGAATTTTCTTTAGATCGTTGTCTGCTTTCCCTTTTCTGAATGGTTATCGCCATCTCGCGGTTACCCAAGCGGCAGCAGGGTTGCGATTCGTGGATGTCAACGAGGCGCTGGATATCTTCGGGGAGGAGATGGCGGTCGATATTCCACCGCGGCAGGCCGTCAATACGTTCGGCGGTTTTGAAGAAGGGCGCGCGGAGTGCGGCTTGGATTCGTCCCAGTGGCGCCCCGCGAATACCGTGATGGCGCAGGTGCCGGTAATTCGCCACGGTCGTTGAAAAGGCAATTCTTAAAAATCCCCATGCCACCCGAGGCTGATAAAATCGCCACAAAACGGCGCCCAGCTGGCTGATTGGTCTTAAAGGATGGTCTGTCTCAACACGGTCGCCCTCCTTCGCGCGGTGGGGGTCGTTGGGAGATTGGGTTTGTGATCTTTGGGGATCATCACCATTAAAGGCATTTTTGCGGATTTGGTCAAAGTGCGGGTCATGGGCCTACTCTAAGGCTTTAAGGGCCTGACTAATCACTGCTGGATCACTGCTGAACGCGGCTAAACGCATTTTATTTAAGGCCTCGGATAAATTTTCACCCTCAATAATCATTCGGATAGCTTCGTTGATCTCTCCCGGGAATAAATACTGTTCAATCAGATCCACATATTTGGCAACCAAATCTTGAAATCTCTGATGGAGTTCCCGTTTTTTAAGAGCCAGCTGATCTGGATCTTTCTCTTTAACAATAAATCCATGGGCGATGCGTCTTAATGTTCTGTAAACATCATCCTGTGAGTCGGTATAAGCATGATCTTTGCCTTTGGATGACGAAATCAGAAGCCCCAGATCATTGGCACTGATGAATAAATCTTTGATGAACAGCTCCAGAACCTCAGATTTAAAATCAGCGAATCTCTGCGCCAAATAAGGATCGTATATTCGATACCTTCCCAGAAATGCCGCTGTCGCGGTTGTGATCATAAAAATCTTGCGGATATCTTCTTCATAAAAGCTTAAGACAACTTTTTCATCCAGAAAGACCTGCATCGCTGTGTGGAAAAAGTTCGTCTGAGTCCCTTGAGTTTTCTGATCATAGATCGTTAGAATCTTTCCGCTCCAGGGATCAACCGTAGATCCAATGTAACGATAATTCATCCCAGGAAAAGCCCACTCTGCACTTTGATCATCGGGATTAATGGGGAATCCAGTGCCGGCCGGCGTTGTGGAAAAAAAGAAGCTGGATAAAAGGAACCGGCTTTCATCGGCGTAATCGCCGGCAACAGCGGTATGATAGAAATCCAACTCCTTTTCATCTTCCACAAACAGCACTTGCTTGATTTCTTTCAAAAGCCGACGGAATATGGGATAAACCGAAGGAGGGATCCGCAGTTCCGAATGCTCTAGTTCAGCATAGGACTTGCCTAAACCTGTCGGGAATTGGATCTCGGATAAAAAGTTGATAATCGCTACCTGCCAGGAGACCGTGATCAGATCATCGTGATTACGGATCAATTTTTTAGTCTCGATCCCAACCGTTGGATAAACATCGGTCACCTTCTCAATGACCCGCAAGGATGGAATGAATTCCTTTTTAATCCTCTCAATAAACTGTTCGTCAAGATGGCCTTGACCAAGAGCCTCCTTGAGTAATTCCAGTTTAATCAAACTCTGCGAACCGATGGCCAATCCTGAAAGATTGAGCTTGAAGAAAACTTGATTCGCAATCTTGAAGGCAGTTCTCCAATGAGGACCCAACCTTTTCTTAAAAGCCTCCAGTCCCAAAGGCACATCATCCCTGATCTTTCCCTGCAATCCATAGAGATAAGGTGAAAAGGCATCGACGAAACGGCCATCTTGCCAATAATGGCCGGCATGCTTCCCCCAAATCTTCCAAAGCAACCGCTCAAAATAATCTTGATCCTCTTGAGAAAGATCTCGCTGATTCTTGAGCAGGCCCACGGTGAAGACTAAGTAACTAAAATGCAGTTCCTGGCCTTCAGCCTCGATCTCATCAAGATGTTGTTTGACCGCCTTGATCGCATTGGCGATAAATTGCTGCTCTTCATAAAGTGGCCTGCCGCTGCCCAAAAGAGCACCGAGGGTGTACAAATTGTTATAGCTCAGATCTCTTCTCTTAATTTTTTTCAAAAGTTTTTCCTGAATCATTTTGATTTGCTGTTCAGTCATAGGTTGATTGCTCTGCAGGATATCGTCAAACTGATCTTCCATGTAAATCACATCCTTAAAGTCTCCATTCCACTTTTCAATCCAATGATCCAAAAATGCGGATGAAAACCATCTCTGCCCGGAAAGCAAAGTCCCAATCGTGACCGGCACCCTATGCCAGAACTCAGAAACTTCCGATCGGAAAGATCCAGTCGTGATATCCTCTAAACCATATTTCAGAATCTCCTCTACGGTATCCATGTCTAATACAGCATGATGAATCTCCGCCATCAAAAATAAATGATAAAGATGATTGGGTCCCCACCTGCTGGAATACCCCAAGTGATGATCAACCCCCCGAACTTTTTCTAACGAGATTTTTGCCAATTGGTTCACTAAATAGGGGTCCATAGGCTCCCGAGACATGAGCAACACCCAGATTAACGAGCCAAGAGAATCGAAAATATTTGGACTTTCAGTCAAATCAATAATCACCCGGGCAAGACGATTGGCCATCGCTACACCCAACTCAAAACTCTCCTGCAGTTCCCGAACAATTCTTTCGACCCTGGACAAATCAAAATCTCGAAATCGTCTCCAACCACCCTCATCCCGCGATTCGATCTTCTTGATTAATCCCTCTAGTTCATTGAGAAGTTTATTTTTATCTTTTGTGCCGCGGCTGGAAAATCTTTGACTTTGAGGACCTTTCCTCTTTTGTCTCACCGATGCCCTTACCGGCTGATGACCAATCATTTTTGTAATCCTGGATAAAAGCATTTTGTCATGCTGGATTGCTGTTGTTGGCATCACCAGCGGCAGGGCATCGTAGCGAGCAGATTCCAATAGCAAAAGCGCCAGGTCTCGTTGGCTTAACGCCTCAATCAATTTTTCTCCTATATAAATTTCCCGGCCCAGCTCACCTGTTCCCACATGGGTTAAAACACCCTCCAGCAAAGTTATTACTCCAGGAAGGATCGCGAACCTAATCCCTCGAAGCGAATCCAAAATACTCTCCCAAGATTCGCGATGGTCCAATGGAATAGGAGATTTACTGCCAGATTCTAGCGCAACTTGTCGGGCTTTAATCAATTTCTTAACTGTTTCAGCCATACCTTTTGATACATCCTTAAAAGGCTCATCATCCCAGCCTACTTTTTTGTCCCCGTCCTTTTCATAAACATCAATGACAAACTTCTCCTCATCTTTCTCTTTATCAAAATCATATTTCATCTCAAATCTTAATTCCTTGGCCCCACCGTCCAATGCATCATAAATAAATGGCTCAATAACACGATCAATCTGATCAGGAGTGACTCCCTGGAACCCGGGCAGAGCGACACTTCTGGGTTGTTGAAGATGAATCCAGCGGTTTTGGAAATTCTCGCGCAACCATTCCGCTGAAGGCTTTAAATGTTTGGTAAATTCTTTTGCCAATTGTTCATTTTTTTGATCGCTTTTGCCCAACAGGACTCCGGCTTCATGAATAAGAGTTCTGAGGAGTTCAATGCGGTTGGCTGGATCAAGGAGGAATTGGCCTAAAGTCGTATCTAAATGCAGAATATAATGACTATAGGAATGCTTCCTGAGTCTATTGAGCACACGAGTCATAAAGGCAGGATCACGTTGAGCACGGACCAGCCCAAAAAGATTCGGCATCGGCCCGGCGCGGATTTCCATTCGGGCCATTTCTTCCAACGCCCGGACAATTTCTTGATCGATCGTTGTTAACCTTTGCGCCTCGCGTATTGCACCGATAACATAGTCTCTCTGTTCTTGCGTCACAACTTTATTCCCGCTGATTTCTTTTTGAATCGCCGTTTCTTTTTCTTTTTTATCGAGCGGCCATCGCGCCCACGATTTAGCGCAGTGGGGGTCTTGGGGGAGAATGTCCGCAGAGTGGCTGTCCTTTTTTTCATCCTCCTCCTCAAACAGATCTTCAAAAAATTTCTCCTTCTCCTCATGGATCTCCAGCATTGTGGGGACCATATCAGCCAACTGAGCCATAGAATTCCTCATTGAGATGATAAATCTCTGATGGGGACCAAAGGCCACGGGTGTCCATTTTGATAAAACTCCTGAACCGGGCATCGTTAGAAAATGATACGGACATCCCAGATGATAGGCTAAATGAACCATGCCCCCTTCAAAGAATAAATTATAGTCTGAGTAGGAAATTAGATATTTGAGGTCTCTGGGGATTTCCCTGGGTTCCGGACCTATGATGATGTGCGTCTTTTCCTCATGATTAAAAAGCCGTTCAACAATGGCGACGGCAATCTCTGAAGATCCCCACGTTTCTCCATTGGGAATAATAATAATGTCATAACCCTTACTGATGAGGTGCCTGACCATTGTGAGGAAGAGGTAGAGAGACTCAGGCTCAAGAGCATCGATTCCCTTGCTGGGATGCATCCCTCCAAAAGGCATAAATAAGGCAACCGGCCGATTGTCTCCTTGAGACCTCCCCTGTAACTTGCGGAACGCGCTGAGACCATCCTGCCAAAAAATCTCTGCCTCAGGATTGGGTTTCCCAATCCACAACGACTCACCTTGCGGTTCCTCCTCGCCCACGCGGAAGGGAATCCCCAATTCAGCCAAAAACCGAAAGATTGGTTCATAGACATTATTAGAGAAGGCCAGATGATTCCCTCGCGGCTGGTTGAGTTTAAGCTCATCCGCGTACTCTTTCTGATCGACAATGACTTCAGAAAAGGTAAACAGATCGGTGGCTTTGTCGGCTCTAATATACAGAAATATCTTAGGGTGCGTCTGCAGATAATCTTGAACGCGTTTTTCTAATACATCGGAAAATCTTTGTTTTTTGTCGTAGTAATGAACCACGACATCATAATCATGCTCCAATGCCTTGAGCTCGCCATCGACATCAAGCCGCACGCGGGAGTGATCATAAAGGTAATCTCTAGTCGTGATAATGGTGACCGTTAATTCAGGATTGAAGTCTAATAAGGCCTGGACCAATGTCCCGACACGGATCAACTCATCCCCCATTCCGTCGGCAATGTTGTGAATCACCAGAACCTTTTTGGGGCCGATGGAAAGATTGTTCTTGATGACGGAATGTAAGGGGAAGAGCTTGTTCTCTTCTATCCACTGCTTGACCATGAAACGAACTTGAGCCGCGACCTTGGGCCGGGTCGACAAATAAAATAGAAAATAACGAACCAATCCCTTCGGTTCAAAATGACGGGTCAGTTGATCAAGATGATCTAAATTAAATTTTCCTGGTTTTCTTAACGCGTAGCGTTCCAGCAGGTCATGGAGAAGCGCTTCTTTAAGTTCGAGGTTTAATTTCCCAAGTGAGGCAAGCAATCGAATCACCGCGTTGAGGTCCATCAAATGCTGACTTGAGAACTCATTCAAATATATATTTTTTAAAATCCATTGGGTTAAAAGGGTGCGGGTCATGTCCTCACGTTTGATGGCCGATCGAACCATGATGACCGCGCAGGGAATAAGGACCCCTATCCCGGCAAGGACTAACAATTGGCTTCCCAGAAATATTCCCACAACCTCAGTGATGAAACCTGTCAACATGAACAACTGTCTCTTCAAAGGATACTTTATAAACTCTGTTTTGAAGGCGTGCCAGCTCAGGGAAGGCGCGGGGGTCTTAAAGAGCCGCTGGGCAAATCGTTCATTCCGTTTGTCGCCGCGGCCCAAGAGCACGCCAGCTTCGTGGATCAGGGTGATGAGAAGTTCCTGGTGGTTATCGGGATCAAGGAGGGAAGTGTCGAGGAAGAGAACAGGTTGACATAAAAAGGGACTGTCCCTTTTTATGTTAACTTCAGCCGAAGAGCTGATAGCTGGGGAGCTCATAGCTGATAGGTCATAGCTCATAGGATTTTCCACTGACCTATGACCTTTGACCTTTGACCTATTACGGATAACTCCCCACAAGTTCAACGACGGTCCCGCGCGGATCTCGATGGAGGCCATCTCCTCCAGGGCCCTGACGATTTTTCGGTCCTTTTTGCCCACGATCCCTTGGGCTTCTCTGATAACTCGTACCACATATTCTCTTACCTTATCGGGGATCTTCTGATTCCCAGCAATCTCCTTCTGAATCGCCTCCTCGCGTTTCACCGGATCTTCCGGCAGATGATTCCCCGCCTTGGCGCGGTGGGGATCGGGGGATCCACGGGATTCAAGATTGTCTCCTTCTTGCTTGCGTGCCTGTATGGCTGCCAATAAGGCTTTGACAAATTCAATTTCCGCCTGCGAAGTTCCTTCGAATGCATCCATCTGCTCTTTGGCTGTTTGCGATTTTGTAATACCTGAATCACTCTGCGCTCGCAGCTCTAAAAATAAGAAGAAGATATTCTGAACTTCTCCCAGTTTGATCCTTAAATAATTGATGACAGCTTGCAGCTGAGATACAGGAATATTCCGAGCGGCAAGAGCAAGGATTGGATTAACATATTTTGTGGGTTCTTTTTGATACTCGAGCCATTGATTAAACCGCCCACGCAGCTCTTTATTCCATAAAGCCACGCCTGCCAAGATGTCGTTGACTTCTTTTCCGAAATCCCTTTGCTTTAACAACTGATCAATGACCTCTCCCATTGAACGGAGATATGCCTCGCCGTAAATCCCTTCCTCTGGGACAAAAATCTTAAACACTTCATTCATTGTGTCTAAAATAATTTTGAACCGGTCAGGCTTGAATTGCCGGTAACGCTCTAATTGATTGAACACCGTACCTGCGACCAGAGCAATCCCTTCAGATGTTAATCCCAATTCTAACGAGCCAATCTCTACGTCTTTAAACCTTTCAGCTTTGTAAATATATCGAACGACTTCCAATCGTTTTAAATCGCCTTGGCTCTTTCTTTCTCGTTCTTTGACATGGTAAGAACTGTGATGTTCGATTGTTTCCTTTTGCCTTACAGCTACAACGAATCGGGAATAACCAATCATTCGCTCTAATCCTTTTAAAGAGACGCCTTTTTCTTTCAAAGTACGCGCTGCTTTGATAGGATTGACTGACTCTTTTTTGGCTGCTGGCTGGTCCACAAAAAGCACTGACTCTAAACCTCTTGTTCTCGGCTCCTGCGCTTCAGTTGAAAATACATAAAAATGCTCGTACCAAATTCCTGCCAATTCTAAAATCCTATTGAACCTGTTTTGTTCAAAAAGATCATGCCTGACTATCTCTGCCAGCATTTCACGAACAGCTTTGCCATGCTCTTCAACAGGAACCTGAATTTGAGCTGAAATAAACCCGATAAGTTGGATAATTTCTTCATCCTTCAATGGTTTTCGATAGAGGAAGTACTTTCGAACCATCTCAAGGATCCGTTCTTGGGCCGGTTGGCTTAAAATGGGGATGACTTGTTGCGCGAATTTTTCGTTATCTTCATCACTTCTTCCCAGAAGGACTCCGGCTTCATGAATGAGAGTGATTAAAAGCTCGCGATAATTGACAGGATCAAGGAGGGATTGATCGAGGAATAACGTCCATCGTACTTCGTCCATCGTACTTCGTAAAGTTCCCGGTTCATTCGACGTACGAAGTACGCTGTACAATGTACGAATGGTGCCCCAAATATACCTAAACGGCCCGGCGCGGATTTCCATTTTGACCATCTCTTCAAACGAGCGGACGATTTCTTGATCTTCTTTGGCCAGTTTCAGAGCTTGCCAGATAGCGTTGAGTACGTATTGCCTTTGGGAGCCCGTCAATTTCTGAGTACCGGCGATTTCCTTCTGAATCGCCTCTTCGCGCTCAACCGGATCTTTCGGCAGATTGTTATCCGCCTTGGCGCGGTGGGGATCGGTGAATTCACGATCATCCTCAGATTGTTCATCACCTTTTGAAGATTCTTCAGTTTGTGCAGATTTATCAAAAGTCAATTTCTTAAAATCAAGATTATTAGCCTCGCGAACATGAATCCCAAATTTCTTAAGCCATTTTCTAACCAACGCACTCCCATCGTATTGATTCCGTATTTCTTCCTCTGTCTGACCTGTACTGACGGCTTCGAGTTTGATAGCTAACCGAATTAATTCTTCTCTCAAAGTGCGAACTGTATTTAACTGTTCATTAAACTTATTGTCCAGCATAGCCCATATAATTCCCTCATCCCAAATTTCGTCTTCGGCCAGACGATCCCCTATCTTTAGACCAGAGAATGTGAGCCCTTGGAATAATTCCTGAATTCTTTCCATATCTAAAGAATAATTCAAATAATATCGTAGAGGCTTATGATACTCATCCCACCAATTATAATCAGATATACTTGACCATTTTTTCAAAGGTATCTGAATCCCGACCGGAAGGTGAATATAGGCCTCGAAACCTGTATCATGAATCCATCCTTCGTGATAGGCTTTCTCAATGATTCTCCCTCCTTGGGTATGCCGGCCCTCCACGTCAAAATCATAAGAAATCCGCAAGGTCTCATCACGTAGAGCCTTATAAAGGACTTGAAAGGCCGTAACAAAATCATCCCATGTTTTCAAAAATGTTACCGCTGTTTCCTCGATGTCTCTTTTCTGATCTAATATTAAATTCATCTCTTCTGGTTTCAATTCAATCCGAGGAAGAAGAGATTGCATTTCAGGTGTTAGTGTGAAAGACCTTTGAATTTCCAAAGACTTTCCCTCTCTCCTAAAACCTAACAATGTAGCTAACGCTCGAAACGGCCCCATCAGTCTACTTTTTCTTTGTAATTGCTCCTGTACCTTTTCTCGCAGACCAATGTATTTCTCTAAAGCCAAATGTAATAAAGGATGAGCGGGATACTTTTCAGCAAGCAGACTAAACAATTCAACCATTTTTTGCACAAAGGGACTCTCCTTCGACTCAAATCGATCATCAGATGTTATGAATCCTGGTGCTCTAGTAATCCGTCGAGTTTTAATCCAATAAAGTGTCTTGGGTGGAAATACATCGATAATGAAAGGAAGAACATGCTCGAAGATCTCTGGGTGAGATGTTGGATCATCTTTCTTTAAAATTTTAATTACCATATCGAAAATATAAAGGAGTGGCCACAGGGCTGGCTCTTCTTGGAGAATCAATCTTTTCACACCAGAATCTTTGTTAGACCAAGAATTCCCATAATGTTCCAGGATAGCCCTCAAGACATCATACCTTTTTTCTTTTGTAGCCTTCCGAGTAAGCCTCAACAGAAAACCCCCTGCTGCCTGAATAAATTTGGTAGGAATAAAATTCCCATATAACTTCAAGGCAGTCTCGCGGAATGCATACTCAATAGCATCCCTTATCAACCTTGAATCAATTTCTGGATCTTTGCCAAGATGTTCCATTAAAAGCTCAAAAACATTTTTCCAGTAGCCACTTTGAATGAGCTCTTTAATCTTTTTGACCAATTGGTCAACTTTTCCAATATCTTTTAATGAATGCAAATGAATTTTCTCTATACCAAAATCACCCAAAACCTTCTGGGCAAATTTTTCATTGTCTTCATCGCTTCGGCCCAGAAGGACACCTGCTTCGTGGATGAGGGTGAGAAGAAGTTCATGGCGGTTAGCGGAATCAAAGAGGGATCGATCGAGGTGGAGGACATATCTCGTCTCCCGTGAGGCGGGACTCGTATCTCGTTTTTCTCCTAACGCTTCACGCTTCACAAGCGACACTTCCCGAACAACACTCCACAAATTCGGCATCGGCCCGGCGCGAATTTCCATAGAAGACATCTGCTCTAAAGATCGTACAATATCCCGATCTTTCTCTCCCACCAATTCTTTCGCTTCCTTATTTGCCTCGAGAACGTATTGACTCTGTTCAAGAAATAGGGGTCGATTGCCGCTAATTTCCTGCTGGATCGCCTCTTCCCGCTCCGGCTCTGTTTTTGGCAATTGATTCCCTGCCTGTCCGGCAGGCAGGCCCGCCTTAGCGCGGTGGGGGTCTAAGTGGCGGTACCTCTCAATCAGATTAAGCAATTCCTCCGCAGAAAGGTCATAAACGCTCTGTCTTTGACTCAACAAACGGGCCTTCTTCAATCGCTTTTCTATCGATGACAGTATTCCCTGTAACTGGTTCTGATAACGATGCTGCCAATGGCGCTCCCTATCGAGCTGGGCCGGCATCTCCCAAGAAATCATCATGATCTTTTGGAAAACCTCTACATCAAAACGAGGCGCTTTCTGTCTGACCCATTTTCCGATCTGCTCAAACTCAAAGGCATATCCCTGCGGTGTCCGGCTAAACAATAGGGGGATCGGGTTGCGGGATTCCCCGGATTCAAGGTCTTTTCGGATATTGCTTAACAGTTTTTCTAAAGGCAGGGGGTTGGTCATATCATCATTCTGGTTACGTTCAATTTTATAGCGAAAGGCAAAATCCTCCAGACTCTGATAAACCGGTTTTGCCCTTTGCGATAATTGTTTGAGCACCAGCGGACTCTCTTGGCTTAGGATAATCTTTCTCGCCTTGGGATTAAGTTCAATGACAAATAACAATTCCTTATACTCCACATCCCTGAGGTGCGTTGTGATGTCAGAAAGACCGGTGGAAATAAACGACATCCACCGTTGTACAAAAAGGGCTATGGAGCCGGGCAATTTCATAAAAAGCAGTGACCTTAAAGGTCCGATCACGCGCCGACGGAATCCAGCCCGAATATGGGCAAAGGAAATGATCTGGACATACAATTCAAACAGTCTTTCAAAATCAATGTCAAACGGGTCCTCGATTGCAATGATCTTGTTCATAAATTCTTCCAGCTCTTGGTAAGCGGCTTTGCGTTCCTCGTAGTAGGCGATAATTTCATTAAGCCCTTTTCTTTTAATTTTTCGGCCCTCCTTAGAAAGCGCCCTTTCCCGCATCCGGTCACTTAATTCCGACAACCTTTCCGTTTCCATGGCGATAACCAGATATTGTCCTTTTTCTAAGGGATCGGTGGGGACTGTCCCCGGATGCCCCGGATGGGGACTGTCCCCTTTTTCTTCCTCATTAGCCTTCGCCCCTACCCACATGCTGGAATCGAGGATAACGTTTAATAACGCTTCTGCTTCCCGTGTGCCTTTTTCAGATAAGAAAGTATGATAAATTTTACGCCCTTGCACATCTGTCCCGCTCCCCCTCATAAAAATTTCCTTTGCGATTGTCTCAAACTCATCTGCCAAAATGCGGACAATGGCCTGGGCCTTGATCAAAGGAGTTTTACTGTTGGGGGAATCCTTAAGTTTTTCTTCTTCTGTTAAAGCCTCCAGAAAAGATTCCAATCTTTGATAATCCCATCCTAGTTCCCGCAAGGCCAGGATGAAACAATTGCGGCAAAGTAAGGAAACCTTCAACCGCTGCGGATCAGCTGCAGGGAGCTTATCCTCGCGTTCTTTCTTAGCACTGATTAACTCCCGTGAGTTGTCAGGTCGGAAACGTTGATACAAAATAAGATCATAAACAGCTACTTCTCCCTCCCGTACCCAGAAGGTCCTTAAACCTTTTTTTGGTTCCCAGTAAGGCATAATGGTATAGGAGCTGTTGGGTTTCAGGTGCTGGAAGGAGATATATTTATTGTTATCTTCCCATGGCTTAACCGTATGAGAACCTCCTTTAACAAAAATATTTAGCGGTTGATCGCGCCGATCTTTAAGAGATTCTTCCAATGCCTTTAAGCTTGCTTCATCGGGATTAAGAGGATCAATCGGGATAACTTCTCTTACCAGGTCTGTTAAGAGCTGGCCAGGATTGCATCGAGCAGTTTTTAAATCTTGGGCACGAACAACAACATGGGCAGGAATAACTTTCAATTTCGATGACGGCCTGGCCGAACGATAAGGAGTCATATCGTAGCCTATCGTTTCTTTATTAGAGATCCAATAAAGAATCAAGCCGCGGCCTGGTTCCCAATAAGGCTGCAATAAATATCGACACCGAGAACTTAAGTTATGAAACTGGAGGGCTTGTTTAAAAAAGGGCGTAACACTATATGTCCCTTTGTCAGAGGAGACAACCTGAATCTTGCTGTCACGAAATTGAGCAAGTAATTTTAAAGCCGTTTCTGAGATCAGCGCATGCGGATCCTCAGGAATTAAACTCAGAGCACTCACCACAAAATCTCGCAGTTTCAGCTTCAACTTCCCCTCTCTCCCGCTTCCTAATATGCTTAAAGCGTAGGCCAGTTCTTTGCGTGTCAAACTCCCTCTTTTAAAAGCCTTAAAGTTAGCCTCGGCAATAAGGAAGTCCGCCCGATCTTCATCACGAATAACCTCTTCTCCCCACAACTCACGGCCGCGATGGAAAAATCGTAAGGATTCCTCTATCTTTCGGTCTTTCCCTTGAAGTTTCCAGCGAAATCTTCGGATGATGCGGGAATGATGAGGATATCGGCCAGCTCTGATCTGGCTCAGCAACTTTCCCCTTTCACTCAAATGAGTTTCCCCAAACTCTTTTTGGAATGCAAACAAAAGTTCTTCGGCTTTGAGCAAAATCGTTGCATCCAAAGGATGTTTTCTCGCATCCCAAATCGCTCTTTGCAGTTTTAATGATTTAAGCGATTTATCTATTGTTTCTTGTGCCCCCACCCAGGCGTTTTGGTCGCGGATTTCGGAAAGTAAAGTCGCCCTGGCGCCATTGGTCATAACATCTGCCTCACCCAAGCTCAAGGATTCCTTTGGAGAAACCACATGATAAACCACTTGCCAAGTGTCGTCAGTCATCACTTCTTCAATCTTTTTCAAGTAAATCTGTTCAGAGAAACCAGGAATGATTTGTTCCAACGCTTCCTTGATGGCTTTAAGATTAAATAAGGGGTCCTGGTAGCGTTTAAGCCGCATGATGGCCCCTGGAATTTCTTTAAGTCCTTTGACCAATTCCTCGGCCACTTCCTTGAATTCCCTTGCGTTAAGCCAGCGGGTTAAACAATTTTCCCATTCGTTTGAAAAATGGGCGCCATCCCTGTTTCCTTTGGGAGATAAGTTTCCGCCTGCTTCTTTCTGCTTTTCCGATTCATCGTAAACAGGTTTAAGCATTCTTACCACTTCCTGAGGAATGCTGAAGACATAGGCCTCTGGCCTTATATCCTCCGGGAATCTGGGCTTCCCCTCAAAGATGGAATTCCCAGCGGGGTCGTGGATGAATCCTAAAAGTCCGTTGTCCTTATAAACAAATCCCTTAATGATTGTTAATTTTGTTCCCTCCAGAATACTCCCAAGTATTTTCTCTGATACTTCGTATTCATCCTTTAAAGCATCAAATTTAAGTTTTACGGCACCGATTCTTTGCACGGTTTCGACATCATGAACCGTCAGCACCCCTATCTTTTCGTTAGCATAAATGCCTTTATGTTCGCCACCTTTAAGTTCGTAATAATTTATCTTTGGCTCTTTAGGATCACGGATGCCAATCCGATCCGCAAAGTATTTGCCAAAAATATACATGTCCACCAGCCATTGGGAGTTAATGGTAATTAAATCAACATCAATGGTTTTAGCGAAGGTCGAAAGCCAAAAGAGGAATGTCTGACTGACACCAACGTTACGATATTCCTCCCAAGTCTTAGAACCTGGGACTCCAATGGGGAAATAATGTTCGATGGTAATCTTCTCCTGAGGATAAACATAAAAATCAAACCAACCTATTCTCTCCTGTTGGCTATTCTTTTCATGAACAACGGTTCCTTCTACGAAGCATCGGTCACACCCGCTGAGGGGATCATAAAAGGGTTGAATTTTATAATTAATCTGGATGATGGAAATCCGTGGATTATTCTTAATAAGGGGAACAATCTGGCTAAAGACTGCTGACACAAAGTCTCCTTTGGGTTGTTGTGCTACTTGTGATTCTTTTTCCTCTTTTGCCTTAAGTGCGCTCTCAGCAATGAAATCGAACAAATCCAACTGGATAATTGGGGACTGTCCCCTTTTTCTTTGGGGACTGTCCCCTTTTTCTTCCTCTTTTACCTTCGCCCCTACCCAAAAATGAATTTCGTGACGCAGATCCCAGAGCGTAATAGCGGTGGGAATTTGACTGACGTGATAAATGATCTCTTGATCAATTCGATCTAAATATTTAAGATAAATCTTTTTTGTGATATCCTCAGGCAAAAATTCATTAACGATTTTGGCATTAAAAACCGGATTACTTAAATGAGGAAATCTTTTTATACTCCCGAGCTTGGATCTTAAATGTCGAATAAGATCTGTGGACTTTTCTCTCAAACCCATTTGATGGAGTTGATTAGTCAAACAATTGGCGCATGTTTGTCTCTCCTTAAGTTTCTGCTCCTTCCTTTCCTTAGCCTTTTGTTTCATAAGCGCTTTTAAGATCTTTGACCGCAACCAGATGATGTTTCTTCTCATTTTCCCTTCTTGTTCTAAGGTGGTTTGTTGATGGAAGGGTCGGTAAGAATAAACACCGTAATAGACACTACGATCAGTCGCTTTCTGTTTGGTATAACTCACATGATCGTATGTTTCTTCTTTTTGAATGATTAATGTCGGAAATGAAATAAAGAGCGTTTCCAATTTTCTTTTTGAACTGCTCTGTTGCAATGCATCTTGGATCACCCCAAATAAATCTCTTTCGTAATATTGCTTTTGACTTGGCTCAAACACCAATAAAATTTTGATATCCCTAAATTTAAGCTTTTCTAAAATCATCCAATCATCGTTTCTTGGATCAGTTATCCTGCTGATCTTCTCTTCAAATTTTTCTATCGTGCGTTCATATACAAAACTTTGATCGGGTTGAAGCAAGAAACTGAAAACCTCTGCGATGACAATTGTTTTTCGCCGATAAGGCTTAAAGATGACATCAAATTCCGCAATAGGTTTTTTATTGTTATCCAATATCTCTTCATTAAAAGCCAAAATCGTGGCCTTATATTTATCCTCTAAATATTTCGCTACATAAAGTTCTATGCTTGCCGAGCGCCGCAGATGATATTCTTTCGCTAGCCTCCCAATGACATGTTGAATCCCTCTCACATTGTTAAAACGAGATAATAAATTCAAGACTTCATCATCAACCTGTCGACTAAAAATGATTTGAACCAAAGCTTCTATTTGCTTTAGACTCCAAAAGCCGGTTGATCGTGCCAAAAATTCCAGAACCCACCACTGGACTTCGTAAGGCACTCTGATCGTCCTTAATCTCAAAATAAAGTCTCTTGCCCCTAAGGCAAACCTCTCAGTGTTGTTTAAAAATTGGGAATGCTTCCTGAAGGCCTTACGAGCCCTCCAGCCCTTTAACTTCAGGAATTCATTAAAATCAAAGAGTGCCTCATCCTCCTTAGCCTTCTTCTTTGCCCCAATCCAGGCGTATTGGGGGGCGTGGATGAGTTGCGTGCTTGTCTTCATGTGCGTGGCGTGGTAACCGTGCTCGTCTTCTTCAACATAAATCGCCTCGAGCTCAGATTGTGCCATGAGACCTTTTCGAACAAAACCCTCAAGGATCTTAACCATCGGGCCGATCTTAAAATACGGATGGCCATTGATCCAGCGGATGGCACCAGAGATTTCCCGCAACTGTTGAATAAGTTCCTGAGCAATATCAGATTTAAGGAGTAAAGCGACACAGTTTTGGCAGATTTGTCCACCGTGTGGATGGACAAAGTTTTTTATGAGTAGGGCCGCTACACCCCTCACCACAGGTTCTTCCTTAATAGGAAGTGTTCGGTGCATTCTGCCTCTCCTCAAAGCAGAGATGCTACCTTCCTGTGGTGGTGCAAGTGGTTCGTCTGCGCTGAGCGCAGACGAAGTGCTCTCACCCAGCCACGGATCCAGGTGAAGAACGTTCTGTAGCGGCCCGTTATCAACCTTTATCATTCCTGCGTAAGAAGGAATCCGGGATTTTGGAAACAAGTACCTTCTGGATCTCTGCTTTTCCGCCAGAGGCGGACCCGCCTCGGGCGGGCGCGGGAATGACATATCCTTTAAATCAAGGGGATGCCTGCTTTGATCACTGGACTTAGGCCTTGGCATCCCCTCAATGGCAGATGTTATACTTATACTGTCTTTCTCTATAATATTTCTTCCTTTAAATATATACAGGGCCGCTGCTCCCGCCTGAGGCGGGAAGAGCTCAACCCCATGAACCACACGGTGAACCACGTAGGGTTCACCGTCCCGTACCCTATGTGGTACGGAATTGGGTTCATGGTCCTGCACCCTGTGTGGTGCAGGAAGCCACGGTCGGTTGAACACTCGCAGCGGCCCTGGGATATAAAAAGGTGATCCCGCCATGGCGGGATCACCTTTCATCTGTCTTAAATCCGCAAATCGGCTTATCTTTAAGCTTTCCGCAAATGGGGTGAGCAGGATTTCCAAAAGAAATACGATAAGGCTGGAAATAAAGAGGTAGAAGAGAAAGGCCGAAGAATTCGATGTAAACCCAAAGTTCAATAAACCTGACCAGATCAAAAGCCCTAAAACAACCGCCAAGAAGAGATTCACCGCCAGACCAACCAAGGCCGGCGGCCCTCGGGTTGGCCAGGGCATAGCATAGAAAAGGCCTTTCAGAATTCTCCTTAAGCCGTAATCTAACCTTCTACCCTTTTGAGGCCCAACGATGAGGTGTCCTAACTCATGCGGCAAGATTCCCCCTGCCAATAAGACCCGCATCCACACCCCGATCCCGGGAAGATTGGCAACAAGGGACGGTGTTTGTTCCTCCCTTTCCAGATATTCCTTGAGATTTGAAAAAGGTGTCTCCTTTGTCATCATCTCGTTTTTAGGAATATCTATTAGATACACATCTTCGTAAGTATACTGATTATTGAATTCTGTTTTAGGGGCTAGTTCCACGGTTGAACTCAACTTGACCGGTTTCAACCACCCCTTTTGAATCAGTTCTTCAACCACCTTTGCCTCGGGTCCTTCAGAATTTTGGTGGCGGATCAAAATATCGATGGGGATGACTGCTCCTTGGAGTCCGGTTTCCTCGGCTAACCGCTGGGCAAATTCTAACAGGAACCTTATCCCTTGGCGCTTTCCGATCCCATACTTATCGATCCCTTCGTCCATATTGATCCCTGGTAAACTCAAAATCGCCCAACCCCGGGGCATCCTTTTCACTTTTCTTTCTCTGATTGTCTCTTTTAAAAATTGTACTTGCGCTCCCCCTAAGACACGCCCTCCACTTTCCACCCCGGGCTCTTTAATCAATAACTTCATATAAAAGTATCTTTGATCAAGGATCGCCCTTGGCCAATCGCGGAAAGTACATTCTCCCTGACAATACATCAAATTCAAGGGATCCCCAAAGAGTCCCATCACCACCGTATTCCCCATCCCCGGAAGTGTGATAGTCTCAAATTTCTGCGTCTCTTCTTCCAATAACAGAACTTTGGATTTAAATATCTCCCGTAAATTTCTTTCCAAATCTAAAGTTATCTTTTGGATTTCTTCATTGGTTAACTCATTTTTGCTTCTTCGTTCTTCTTCCTTTGAAATCATAAGATCAAAAGCTTCATTAATTGCTGCCTTAGTCTCCTCGGCCACCTCCCCTTTGGATTCTTTCTTAAAGATTGAAATAATGTACTCAATCATTTTGACTTTCCATTCTTCCTTCAGCCGCTTCAGAGAATTCCTATCACACAACGTTAGACCTAATTCCTGGGCCCATGTTTGACTTAAAGAAAGGGTATCAAAGGGCAATGCAATCTTTGCAAAGACCGCTTTCAGTTTCTTCCGGGGCATTTTGACAACAGCAATTTTTCCTAAACCCGTTGATAAGTTAATTAAACCCGCCTTTCTTTCTTTTTCCACCACTTCTTTGAGGAGTTGACTGCGGGCATCCCTTAAATCATTTTCCCAGGTATCCGAGAGGAAAACTTGGATATCCTCCATCAATTGTAGATAGCTTTCGATCTGCAAAGTCATATCAGAACGATCAAATTGTTCTAATCTGTTCTTTAATTTCGACAACCGTTCTTGGTAGGTGGGTTTTGCTAACAGCCACATGATCGCCGACTGCTCCATTAGCTCTCTAGACCAGAGACCCTCCTTAAGATATTGACTTATACGCTCTGATAAAGACAAACTTTCCGCTGGCGGCTCAGCAAAAAGTTTCAGCATCTGATCCATCCATTGATCATTCAATTTTTCTGATCCCTTAAGATGTCTGATCTCCCGTTCTCCTCTCACCAAAAGGATTTGATCTAAGAGATAAGATTCTGGTTCATCCTCTCTTGTTATCTTTCTTGTTTCAACAGCCTCGGTCAACTTCTGAAAGACATCCGCATAAATGGTAGGCCCGTATCCCTTGATTGGGATGTATTTTTGCAGCAAAACAAATTCATCCCTATCGGTCATCCCATACTTTCGCAAATTTCCCTTTAATCCTTTAAATTTGCCCCAAGCGATGCCCAATAATTCCTCCTGGACATCCTGACTCATTTGCTGAATCAGGTGCTCCTGAGCTTGATACTTAATAAAATACTCAAACAGGCGAGAATGGAAGATCGGGATGGCCTTTGAATAGGAATACCAATCCAGTTCAAAATCTTGAAAATCTTTTTTACTCCAACTCAGAACTTTGGATCTGTGTTCAGCAAGATAGCCCAAGATCCCTTCAATTTGAGTGAGCGAGTATTGTTTCTTCTCTAAACCAACAAAGGTCAGCATTTCGATTAAAAATTTGAGTTTGCCGTTACTGCGCAAATCCATGATGAAATTGGCATATTCACCGAAAAGGTTGATCACCGCAGTTAAAGTGTTATTAAACGGAATGACCTTAATGAGACTTCTAATTTCCTCAGGTAAAACTTCCGCCATGGTCATGGCATTAAAGACCAAGGTGCTATTGGTATGGGTAATTTTAATAATCGTAATCAAGTCCCTTAAGGATGGCTCATCCAGTTCCCATAAGAAACTCATCCGCGGATCACGGCTCAAGCGTTTCTGAATCCATTTGATTTTGCCGAAATAGTTTAAAACAGCTGTCTGTGCATTGCGCCGATCATGGACTTCCAATGAGCTTAAAGCATCAAAGATCCCTTTTCTTCCGAATATCAGTTCGATGTCCCAACGATCTGCCGAAGAATCAATTCGGACAGGCAAATCATCCAGAATCTCAGTTCTTTCTCTTAATTCCAACATATCCCACACCAAAAGCCAAACAAAGACAAGCCCCTGTTCTTTCGTAAGGTCTAATATAAATTCCCGCCAGGCCTTAAAATCAAATCCTTCTATTTCCCCTGCCTTAAGGCGTTGATACGCACGGATTTTCTCTTCCCAGGTTTCCAGGAACGGCAGATAATTTCTTACGATGAGATCATAATCTTGAATATCAAAAGGCTCCCTTCCTAGTAGCCCCCTGACTCTTTGGGTTGCCTGAATAGCTTCGGAATACAATTCCTCAGCGATCAAATTAACCACCACCAAGGCCCGTAAGATCGAATCGTCTATAATATGATGATTCACCTCAATAAAGATGTCCAATATCTGACTGGCCTGTTGTCGTACCAGTTCATCCGATTGAGCAAAAAAGTAAATCACTGCCAATAAATTTTTATAAGAAAATGATTGCGGGTTGATGTTTTTAAATATTTTGACAATATCAACTCGGTGGGGATTTTTTGGCTTTTCGAATTCTCCCGGTTTGGGTACTTCTTCAACCAAACTTTTAATGACAATGCTCAAATGATCTTCTGAGAAAAACTTAGGATCAGGATTTATTTCTGCGTACGTCTTTAAGATTTCAAAACTGGTCCGAAGGATCAAAGGATCAAAACTGAGCCCCTGCGATAAATAAATCATCACCCGGGCGAATCGAGATTCGGTAGCCAAGGTCTTGTTAGCGCGTAAAAAGACATGCAACAGTCTAAGTCTTGCCGCGATCACTTTTACATCACCACCCGTTAACATCCCTCCCGGATCCGTAAAATCATTGATCCAGCTGCCAATGGATCTTTCAAGATGAGGTTCGCTAACGATGGTATGATTGGCTTTGATCAGTGAGGCCAACGTGTCATAGAAAGCAACCAAATAATCATCATATTCCAAGATGACTGGCAGATCCCATAAATCATTCCAGATTTTTTCTTGTGCTAATCCCTGATCCGCCTCAAAATAAATAGCCACTAGCCTTAGTCGACTGATGAGAAACTTCATTTCTGTTTCTGTCCTTAATCGGACAAACTGCTGGGACAATCCAGCCGCAGTAAACACGGAAGGATTCGCCTCTCTAAAGATCCTAGCCACGCGTAACATGGTTTCCCGCACCTCTGTCCGGTCCTCCTCGGCCAGGGGAAGAATAGTATTAAAATTCGTTGTGTCAAATGAAAGAGGATTGATCTTTTTAAAAATGTAAATAACCTCGACAATTTTTTCTTGGAATTCAATTACAGTCAATATGAAGTCAATGACAAAGGCCAGATTCTCGATTGTGAAAGCCGGTGGATTGGCATCCTTAAACAATAGAATCAATTGATCCATCATGGGATGTTTTTCTTTCTCTGCCAGCAATTCCAGCACCGCCTTTAAATTTTTCGGTGTAAATATCTTCCTATTAGCTTCGGCTAAACTTGAGATAATCCCAATGATATAAGCTATTGTTTTCTGAGGGAGACCCTTTTGGATTAAGATTAAATGGATCAATTGCTCGAGATGTCCCTCGGAAAAATAATGACGCAGATTCGCCAAGTCAGCGAACATCTCATCGGTGGAGCGATACTGAAGTTCATAAATCAGCTCACTGACCTTCTCGGTCAAATAGGTCCTTTCTCTATTTTCATTCATTGGATGATCTAGATGAAATAGGCTGACTGCACCAATTTCATGAATAAGAGAGGCTGCTCTCTGGATGGTGGAATTGAATTCCGGATAGGCGGTGGAAAGAAGGATGTATTCTCCTCCTTTCTTCACTCGATAAACTGTAGCCAAGAAGCCTTCAAATGGCCCGGCCCGGATACGGCCTTCTCTGGCAAAGGTTTCAAGCGCAGGTGCCAAAGTGGGATGATCTTTATCTCTCTTTAAAAATGCCCATGCTTGGATCATCGCAGGGCTATTGGGCTTCAAGAGGGGCAGCTCGTTAATGACATTTTTATAAGGTTTTAAAACTCTCAGGAGCTCTTTTTTGATGTCATCCGCTGAAGGCATGTCTTTGCCGGGAAGGGGGCGGGAACGATCTTTCGAACGGCCTCTTCTTTCCTCCAAAGAAGATTCTTCTCCAAGGTATTCTTCTCCCAATTTAAGATATTCTTTAAGGCTTTTGAGGGGAACATCACGGCTTGTCATCTTTTCCTCTGGGATATCAATCAAATAAACAGCTTGATAGGTATACCTGGGATTGTGGGATAAAACAACCTCTTCACTTAAATGAACAAATTTAAGCCAACCCTGACGGAACATTTCATCCACTACCTTGGCCTCAGGGCCATCCTTATTTTGATGGCGAATGAGCATTGTTGCCGGGATAACCGCCCCTTGAAGGCCGCCCTTTTTTGCCAGCCTTTGCGTCTTCTTGCGGACATTCCAATAAGGACTCGTCAATTTCTCCAAATCAAGAAACGCATTGACAAGGTACATAGTCCCAAAGAATTCGTCTAATTTTTCCAGAATTAAGGTGCCTTGCTCTCTGTCTTTATAAAGTTGGCTGGTTTGTTTATCAACCATTTGGTGAGATTTCCTTTGGACCACTTCCATATATTCATGGGTTGTAATCAACTGTAAAACAGAAGACAACTGATTCCTAAAATGAACTTTGAATTGATTCAAGAAATGAACTGAGGAGAAAAAGATTCTCAGTTGAGTTTGGCGATGGAAAGCCGCCACAAAGGGCGTCGGTGGGAAACGTGAGAAGGGGTCTGTGAAATAATAGAATTCGACTTTAATCCCATAATAGGAACCTAGGATACGATTAAATTCCTTAACGGATTCAAAACCACGATTCGACTCAACGATTCTTTGAAGACTCCTTAAGTGGTCTTGATCCAAATTCCCAAGGAATCCATGCTGCTCTTTTGATATCTCAGCGGGGAAAGGTGATCCCGCCTTGGCGGGATCACCTTTTTCTTTGAATACAAAGGCCGCTATCTTTCCCATCCCAAGAAAACGCCAGGATGAGAACCACTCAACCAGCCACGGCAGGTTGAACGTCTGTCTCCCCAAACTCCTGAGGACAAAAGATAGCAGCCTTAAAAACTTAAAGATAGGAATTCGTGATGTTCGAATTATATTATCCTGAAATTCGATTGCCTTCACTAACCATTTCTTAATTTTTTCTCTAAAGGTGACAGTCATCCCGCCATGGCGGGAGTGACTGTCACTTTTATGATCTGCTGAACGGCCGTGACTCTGCGACAGTGGAATCTTCAATGTCTCGATCATGCTGCGCACAGCCCCAATGGAATGCGCGACACCCTTATCTTTCATGCCTAATTTTTCAGTCGCGATATAAATCCCCACCAAGCGCCCACCTCGTTCAGCAACGGGCGAGCCACTCACTCCTTTCCATGAAGCAAATTTCATATAAATGAGGTCCTCTTCGACAGGAGGAATCAAAGTGGAGGTGATCTGAATTCTCGGTGCCTTCTCATCAATCGCTTTTTCATCTGAACGAAGGGTGGAAATGATTAACGGCATTCCTCCCTTCAAGCTCTCCTGATACCCCAGCTTAACTTCTCTTAAGACAATCCCTGACGGGATCGAGGCTGGATCGATCTTCAATAACATCAAATCCTGGTTGAGATGCATAGCCACGACTTTCGCTTCAGACATCTTGGGTTTCTTACTTAAAAGGCTGTTGCCATTTGACCTCGGGACAAACATATAAATCTTGAAAAAGGACTGCAACCGTACCTGTTCATCCTCAACAACATGAAGACTGGTCATAAGAAAATCCCGGCTGATCATTACTCCAGTTGCTAACCGTCCGATGGGACTGTCATCAAAATGCGCCGCGGCAATACCAACGGTGGATTCAATCAAATCCCGAAGATTCTCTTGCCTTTCAAATTCCGCTAGATTAACATCGAACTGCTGAAGGATATGTTTGAAAAGTTCCCGGGAGAGTTTAGTCTGTAAAGGTGCCAGATAACCTAAAGTAGCCAGGAACTGCCTTAACGGCTTGGGAGATTGATCCGGGGAACGGCCTAAAGATTCTTCCCCACTAAAAACAGATTCATAAAGAACAAATAAGGGAGAGACGGTTGTGGGATTAAGGAATTTCTTAAAATCAAACCAGAAGGCGGGGATACGGCTTAAGAAAATCACCTCAACCCAGTAGGCAACCTGTTCGGTTGTAGTGAGGGAGGGATCTTTTTCATCCAAATGCCAATGCACTTTAGGATGATTCGACATAAGGATTTCCGCGGCCTCATGCAGAAGTTTGGCCGCAAGGAAAGCTAAGAGGGCTTTTCTCTGACGGGGGGAAGGACTGCGGATACGAATCAGAGAGTCCGCTCCGCCAAATAACCAATGCAATGATTGATCGATCAAAATCAAATATGCTCCCTCATTGAGTCGCTCGGCCCTAAACATCCCAGGCAGGTTCTTAGCAAAAAAGATCCGCCTAAAGTTCATGAGTTCTTTAAGGATATTCACCAAACTCTTTTGCCCTGGGAATTCATCAGTGTGCTGAATCAAACCAATCGCTTCTTTCAATAAAGAAGTATCCACTTCCTTAATCAAATCTCGCCAAGGATCGAAGCCTAGACTTCTCTCATCCCGAACCTCGAGCTTGGGAGCATCCCGGAAATCCTCTAAGACCCACGCCTTGTCGTTACGGCCCTTGTTTTGCGGGTCGTGATTTGTTGATCGTAATCCAGAATGCTTTAAGGCAAAATTCCTTAAAGATCTTCTCTGCCCTGTTAGGGCCTTAAACATCGGCCAGGCATCTTTCTTTAGACTTGTTTGGGCGGTTTGCGGTGAATCAATCCAAACGATCGGGAATTCTTCTAAACCTCCTCCCACAATCTTCACGCGCCCCATCCATTCGGTGTCACCGGTGTAATCATAATGGAAATCGGGATCATAATCCTTAAGCTGGATGATCCCATTTTGATCAGCACTCATTTTCCTAATAGGCATAATCTTCTCTAATATCTCTCGTTTAAAGGCCTTGAAAGACCTTTGGGTATCTTTCACTTTAAGAATGTATCTTATAAGATTAATCCTCACCCAAAGACTATAAGCAAGAGTCCCAACACGGCGTTTGAATGAACGAATAGGAACAATTGAACCTTTCATTTCAATCGAACCAAACGCCATGTCAAATCCGCGGTTGATCAAAGAATCAACCAAGAGTCCACTCAATCCCAAATGACTGGCCAGATCCGGGTCGGTGTACATGACAATATCCACTCCTCTTTCCAAGGCAAACTTCATTCCCGCCGCAACCGCACTATGTTTCTTTCCTTTCATCTTAACCTTGGTCTCCTGCGGCAGATCGAGAACAAAGATCTGTCCACGCACCTTGTCATAAAAAGGATCTTTAAGGAGGTCGCGGATCACATCACTAGTTTTTCTTCCGGTCTTGGCTGAATCATCTCCGTCATTGACAAAGATGAAATTTCCCTTGACCTTTGGATTGACCGATAACAATTCTACAAAGAACTGATCAACCTTGAACCTCAACCAGCCCTCTCCGCCATCCTTAAAATCCAAGAAGGCCTTCTGTCCGCCGTAAACAGGAATCACAAAGGCAAGCTTTAGCGGTTGTTTAAGATAATACACGGTTAAATAAGAACGGATAAACATTAGTGCAGAAGGTAGGATCAAATGGCGAGATTCCTTAAGGAGAGATTCAAGGTAAACGGCCATCTCATTTGCATCCTTTCTTTTCAGGGAAACCGCCAAGGCCTTGGCCAAAAGCGCCATTCGCGCCTGAGCCGAAAGATAGTTCTTGATCTCTGGGTCTTGATACGTGGATTTCAGGATTAAATTTTCAAGAATAAATTTAGCGGATGGGAGAGGCAAATTTTCAAGCTTTATCCGGATAATCTCTTTTAGTTTCTGAGGCTCACGGCCTTCCTCCTTCATCAGTGAACTTAAGTCATCTTTCTTTCTGGTTAATTGGTAAATGGCAAACGGCATATTAGAGGAAACCGCCAAGGTTATTAAATCAAACCCTGCCGCTTCGGCCGTAGTCATCAGGCCGCCATAAGAGCCGATTAAATGGAGAAAGACCACCCGTCCATTTATCCGCAGATGTTCCCCGGCACCTTGGATTAAATTGCTTATCATCCGGTACCCTTCATCATAGATGGCTGGATCAGAACGTCGTCCCTCGGCAAATAACGGCGGCGCTGATACGATAAGATCGAATTTTTCTTCTCTTTGAATATTGGCATACACATCGCTTTGCCGAACTTTGATGCGCCTGGCATAGCCGGCATCTTTGACATTATCTCTGGCCGTGGCTACGGCGTGTTCATCAATATCAATGGCCAACACTTCTTTAGCCCCCTGCCTTAGGACATGAAAGGCCAACGCCCCGGTGCCGGTACCGACATCCAAAACAGAGTCCCCTTTTTGGACAGGAAGATGCGCCATCAGGAAAAATGTGGTCTCGGATGGACTAAAGACAGCGGGTTGTCCAAGGGTGCTATGCCGCGGTAATGTGGACAGCTGTTTAAAATTCGAAAAATATTCATGATCCCCAGGGTAACGCTGGTGATCAACACCTGTTTCATCTAAAATGGGCAGCGGAGGCTGTAATCTATACAACTCCTGAACAAAATTTCTCACTTGGACACCTCGGTCATCCAGGAATAATTTTTGCAAACCGTTTATTACCGAACTGACCCTTAGGTACATCGGCCAAACAACTCGATGCAATATTGGTTCAACAAATAATGGTTTGTCCCGGTTCATCAGATAGGACTCGACCGGTTTCAAGAAATAATCCCAAATCTGTTCACTGATGACCTGCAGCGGTAAAGGTAAGAGATTAGCGACAATGAAGGACTTCGGCCAGGCGATGAGGAATTTGATGGCCAGGACATCAAGCGTTTTGGCCTGCTCATCCTTAACCGAAAACTTTTTGATGTTAAATAACCGTCGGGCCAGGGATTCGGAAACGGTAAATAACAGCGTCAACACGAGTCCCCCCATAAGGATAAATAACATCCTTTTGATTCCACCGGTAATGGCCAGTCCCATTAATAAATTGTAAAGGACATGCGTCCCCAACCCGCCGGCCAAACCAAAGGCCGTTACCAATCGATTATGGCGCCAATCTATA
This sequence comes from uncultured Planctomycetales bacterium, assembly GCA_964374105.1. Lineage (GTDB taxonomy): Bacteria > Omnitrophota > Gorgyraeia > Zapsychrales > JANLHA01 > CAYJXI01. Next base: position 219,683 of record CAYJXI010000001.1, on the reverse strand, counting down.
CGGGCCGGGTGTTTGACCAAATATTGCCCAATCACATTTCCAAAACCCCAGAGAAATGCGCCAGTCACCATATCTATGAACGCTACTTTCCAAGTCACAAGATTTCCTTCAATGAGCGTATTCTTTAAGGTAAGATACCAATCCAATCCCCCCATCACGTACAGAGATCCCATGAACACCATCCCTAAAAGGCTTACACCCAGGACCATCTTTAATTTCAAACCAAAAGGATTGATTTCGCCTAGGGATGATCCTTGTGGACTTTCCTCCCATGGGTTAAACAGATTAACAATAAAATGTACGAAATTCAGAATGAAAGAAATAGTTAAGAAGATATAAGACAAGTTCATAAAACTAGGCAGGAATCCTAACAACAATAAACTGACAACCGTTATGCTGACCTTGGCGGGACTGACAGACTCTTTTGGTTTTCCTCGTGGGATATGCAACAGATGCCAGACCAACTGCAGAATCCCAATACGGCCTAGATGCGGTGGACTCAAATCGTAAGGTAAACCAAAGACAAGAGATAATAGCCAATCAATCCCCGCCACAAAACCGCCGGATTCAACCAAGGAAGGCATCAAGGCCTGGCCCATCCATCTTTGACCAAAGAAATTATAAAATTTCTTCATCCACGGCCAGCGGCCTGCCCCGCCTTGGCGGGGGCCGCCTTCTTCTTTGGAATCGTGATTCGGGGTTCGTGAATCGTCAGAGAAAATCGTCCATTCGGGCTTAAAGAGGAGATTCACCTTTTCTTGTTTTCGCCGATTTTGGGGGTTGACTTTCTTCTTCGAAGAAGCTATACTCGAAACTGCATAAGGAGATGAATTATGATCAAAATTGCTGGCATCTACGAAAAAGGCATTATCCGCCCCCTCAAGAAATTGCCTTTGCGCAACTACCAAAAGGTAGAGCTCATTATTGAAAATGAAAAGAGCAAAGCCCGGCTTACCAAGGCGATCATTCATGTCCGCAATAAATTCGGTAAAATCATTGCCGAATCTCCCCATTTCACCCCCCTGGGAGGTTAAATGCTCTCGAAGGTTCCTGAGGGTCAATCGATTTTCATTGATTCCAATATCTTCATTTACCATTTTCTCGGGATTATCGATTCCTGCACTGACTTTCTTATCCGCGTTGAGAATAAAGAAATTCCTGGTTTTACCTCGGTGATCGTTCTTGCCGAGGTTTGGCATCGGCTGATGATCGCTGAAGCAATTGAAGCATTTGACCTCACTCCCCGCAAAGCCGTCACTTATCTTAGAAATCATCCCAAATGTATCCAACAGCTTACTAAAACCGCTGAAGCTGTTTCGCTCATCCCCAAAATGAATATTAAAGTTTGGAATTTGACCGGCAACGTCTTGTATTCTGCCCAGTTGATGAGTAAAAAATACGGACTCATGGCCAATGACTCTTTGAACCTGGCCCTCATGTCCAAACATAAGATTCAAAATATCGCCACCAACGACCGGGATTTTATTCGTACCAATGAAATTCGTGTTTGGAAACCTTCGTAATGCCTTATGAATTCTTCCCGCTTGGGATCCGCCTCCCGCACTGAATTTGCTCAATTGTTGTCCTTCCCTGAAAGCATTAATAACCGCATGTGGCAATATGATGGCCAGCACAATACTTGTTAAGAACACAATACCCGTTAAATCAAAAAATCTGATAAGACTTAATGTTAAGGCAAGGATGATAACCGCTAATCTTGAAATAGCAATTTTATCTTTGGTGAAAGCCTCTGGGCCGTGAAGGAGATGCCACATCAACTGCAGAATAAAGAAGGAAACGACAATGACCAATGCTTGCGGAGGCCCTAAAATAAGTGGCAACCCGAAGGCCCATTTCAAAATCGCAATCATCCCACCACCGACAAAAAGCCCGGATTCAATCAAGCTTGACGCAACAACCCAGTTGATGAATTCTCCACTCCAGGACCAATTGTGGCCACGTGGCCACAATTTACCAATTCCCTCATACACCGGCACCATCCACGGCCAGCGGCCTGCCCCGCCTTGGCGGGGGCCGCCCCGACCGTCAGTCAGGTGAGGGCCGCCATTTCTTTGTTCATCATCTTTGCTGTCGTTGAGTTTATCCTTATTTCTATTTCTACTTTTCCTTTTCTTATCCTTTTGATTACCCTGATGTTCACCTTTCCGTCCCTGGGGATACAAAATTTTGTTAATCTCCTCTCCCCAATCGTAACTTCTCTGACGCATCAGGGCTGTCCCAAAGTAAGGCAAGGAATAAAGTTGAATATGATTGGTCAAAATGGGATCATTGACCTCGCGGACAATCTGAGCCAGGAATTCAACGGCCCCATGCTCTTTAGGGATCAGCTTGAGAACCTTAGACAGGATTTCCAAAATATAAGTTCGGTTAATCATAAGCTGTCTCTTGACCTCTTCAATGAAATCATTTTTCATGAAATGCGATCCTTGGGCAGTCTCTTTAAATCTTTCTAAAAATTCGATCGGTGTCTGAAGGCTGGCCCTTGGCAGAAGATCCCTTTGGTTCAAGTATCGAACCTTAACATTTTTCACATTGATCCAAACATCACCCTTTTTCTTTAAAATCCTAAAAGGTTGGGATAATCTCTTATCCCGATTGGGTTCCCATAAACCCAAAAGCCATTCCCCTGGCGCAGATCGCAAAATTCCGATTTGAACGGAAATGTGCGGATAGCGAGTCCCTAGATAGATCAAGCCGCCCAAGTAAGCGGTTGCCACTTTTCTTCCTTTTCTTTCTGTGAAATTAACAACAAGATCCTTCAGATTCGGGACCGTTAGCCTTTGTCCTTCAAAAAATTTCTGCAAGTCACTAAAAATTCTTTCACGAATACTGCTCTCCTTCCAGTCCGTATAATCACCCTCCCAATCGGTTTCAACGACCCATTGATTATTTAATCGTCCTATGATGACCCTCATGACCACCTTCGTTGTCCCTTGTTCCTTAAGCAAGATCACAGAATAGCCTTTTTCTAAAAAGGTCGTGAATTCTTCTGCACTGATATAAGGGATAAGAGGCCTTTGGGAGGTGTATGTGGGAGGCAGCCGCGCGCGGGTGGGTTTCAGTTTGCCATCTTTAATCTCAAAAAGATCAATGGATCCAGTTGTATCCTTTCCTGAATAATCTTTATGGATCTTTCGTGGTTTTGCGGCCCAAGTGATATTGATAGCCAAACTTTTCGCCAGGGCCCATTTGAGCAATTGGGTATCTGCCCCCTTGCCTTGAAACATCAAATCATCATCAGAGAAGACTTGGGGTCTTCGACCACGTTGATCAGCAATGAGGTATGCTTCTGTTGCTTTGTTTGCCTCACTAAAAACTTCTAAAACATATCCAAATTCAAAATCATTCCTGGGACTGATCTTGCCGAATTTTAAATCTCGGTAAGGAATGCCTAGAAAATTGAATACCAAGACACTATTGCGATCAGTATCCTTCAAATTGAATTTATAAGGTAATGGGAATTGGTTGGGCTGTTTCAACCAGGCATTGACTTGATCTAAGAAATCATATTCCACAGACCAGCGAGCCCTCTGTGCCTTTTCTTTAAGGATCTCCCTCATCCGATCTTCCGATATTCCATATTGGATTCTCATGATCGTGGTAATACGCTCCTCATCATTTTTTACCCGTTGAATCACATTCGATTTTGAGGTATTGGCAATCCGGGCAATCTCCTTGAAGGACTTCCCCTCAAAAAGATAGAATTTAAGCCATTCTGGATGCGCTAGCCTTGTTGCTTCCCGAGGGATTTCCTCTCCAATAATTTTTTCTAAGAAGTCATATTCCTTGGGCCAGTGTGACCTATCCGCCTTTTCTTTAAAAATTTCCCTCATCCGTTCTTGTGATATTCCATACTTGATCCGCATGATTGTCATAAGACGCTTTTTATCTTCTCTGATCCTGCGACGAACGTTGGAGTCTGAAGTTTTCACTAACGTGCTGATCTTCCTTGAGGACATCCCTTCGAAAAGATAATACTTAAGCCATTGTGGATGATGGAGCCTTGTTCCTTGAAGAGTGATATCATCTTCAATGATCTTCTGAACAAACTCTAAGATCTCTTGATCACTCAACGATGGGTATTCCAGAACAACTTCTTTCTCCTTTTCATCTTTCTCCTTAACCTCTTGTTCTATTTGTGTTTTATACTCCTCCATCTTTTCGGCGGGGATTTCTTCGATTTCGAGCCGAACCTTTTCTGGCTCTTCCAAAATGATTTTGTCCTCTGCTTTCTGAAGAAGCTCGTAAACGTCCTCCTGGGGGATGGGGGGAGTGATGACTTCCTTTTCTTTTCGTTGAATTGATTCCTGATAAGCCCTTTCTTCCTGCCTTAAGCGCGCTAAATACCTCTCAAGGCTCAATTGGACTCCCGGAGGAATATCTTCAATAACATACGGTTTTGCTTTTTGTTCCAGATCCAGTTCCTCGACGATATTCTCCGCAATGAGATCGTTTAACATCCTTTGAGCGGTCTCTTCATTTCTCAATTCCAGAAGTAAGCCAAACTCTTCTTCTGTCTTAACCAAATCACCAATTAAATCTTTTAAGATAAACAATTCCAAGGATTCTTCTTCAGGAACTTCTGTCTTAAATAAATCAACCCGATCGCCAATGTGGGTCATTTTCTTTATTTTCTTATCGACATGCTCTCGATAAGCATTGACCTCAAAGGCCACCACGTGTGACGGATGCCCAAAATAAATCCGAATACCGCTAAAAGGGAGCCAGGACATAAAGATTCTGTATTCTACTCCGGGCCTTAAGGAATAAAATTGGATAACCCCAAACCCGACAACTGGTGTAATCGCGGTTGTTCCTCTCTTGCCAATTGTTAATGTCCATTTCTTTTCATTGAAGTCTCTGAATTTCTTTAAAAGCGTTGCCAGGTCTTCAAACTCAGGAAACTGATTATCAAGATCAAAACTTTCTTTGACAAGACGGGCCATTTCCCCTCGGACTTCTTTTTCATGTCTTAATTTTTCTAATTCTAAATTCCTGATCTCAATCAAGCTCTCCTGTTGTTTCTTTAGGCCGAGCCCTTCGTTAGGCTGTTGTTCATGCAGTTCGATTTGATCGATGACAAACTCGATCTCTTCAGGTTCAAAACTATTATTGAGCAAGATCTCCCGAATCTTTTCTTTGCTCAGATTCCAAATAATTTGTCCTTCTTTGGTTCGGTAGACAACCCAATAGGCCGATTCCGGAAGGTCAATGATCTGGCCGGATTTGGTGATATCCTCCCTTAATTTATCCTCGAGGGTTTTCAAAGCCCTGCCTAAGAGATTGAATCGATCAGCGATGAATGGATCCTCTTCCTTCGCTCCTTGAGCAAACATGTTCTCTGATCTAATGGGATGCTCCTCTGAATCCTCTTGCGTCTGCGGAGTGTCGTCCCCGGGTTGATTTTGAGAGTGAGGAACGTAGGCTTTAGGAACCTTAATGACCGGTGGCTCACGAATAAGATGTTGAAGCTCATCCAAACTGAGACGTTTCAGTGAACTTAATTCTCGATGCAATCTGGCCAAAAAGGCAGGGGTGAAAATACTTAAATTCTCATGAGTGATATCAATGAGGCGATCGCTCTTGTATTGATCTTTTTCGATCATCTTTTCAAGGACTCGATCCCCTCGGACCATGTAATAAACAAGTTTTATCCGATGGTCCTCTTCATAGAATTGGTAAGTTGGGCCATAGGCTTCAAGGGTGATATGAACACGCAAGGGTTGATCCCGGTATTTTTTATCCAGCTTCTCGATAGCCAAGTACATTTCCCCCATCAATCCTGTCTTGGGAAAGATGGTGAGATCAAAGTCATGTCCTTTCTTTGAATGAAACTGTCCACGGGAGAAGCTTCCGGTAATAGCGAATCCCGCAATTATCCCATTCATTTTTAAGACAGATAATTCATAGATGGCGCTTTGCCAATTTTGATTTTGAGCAAAATACCTTTGCAAATGGGTTTCATTCCAAGCCTCCCAAGCCTCCCAAACATCCCCTCGTTTAAAAAGAAGGGATAGGCCACTATCACTTATGAATAATCCGAAATTGATCAAAGTGAAAAATTGGAGCAATGTCGCCAAACTCAAATGAAATCCCTGTGGGATCAAAGAAAGGTCAAAGGCAACAATCAAGATAAGGCCCACAAGACCCGCCCAAAGATTGGCTAATGGGCCGACCAACCGTACGATCATTTCATCCACCGGTGGCGCGCGAGCGTAATCGATTTCGACTGCACTTAACAGATGCCCAATCCCAAAGTATTTAATGGGTAATCCACGAAGAGACGCCGCAATCAAATGCACCAATTCTTGAATTATAATGGCGACACTGAAGATCAATCGTGCCGGCAAGTTTTTCAGCCACGCCCTGCGTTGAGTAAACAACGTGGCAGTCACAGACGGAGTTTCAGATACCTTCGGCTTATCCTTCCGACGCAATTGCTGAACCAATCCCATCAAACCGTAACGCTGAACATCTCTAAATACCATTGGTTCAGACATCCCTTTGATCTTCATCCGAACGATTTTAGAAAGATTACCTCCGGTTTCCTCAATCAGATCCCTTAAATTATCGATCTTCTCTTTTGTCTTACGGATAACCTCCGCCAATCCATACTCCTCAATCCGATGGTCAAATTCCTCAACCGTGATCTTCAGCTTATTAGCGGCCTTCATTTTGTTGCCGCTCACAGCTTCAAATGACTGACGTAAGCGTTTCGTCTCATCCTGAATGGCGCGCAGTTTCTCCTTTAATCCATGACCACTGACTTCTTCCTGCAGAGTGACATATGGTATACGATAATCCTTGGCCAATTGGTAAAGGTTGCCTGCGGATTTCTTAAGTAGGCTTTTCAGTTCATCGACCCTTAGTTGAATCTCTTCAAAGGAATCGCTTAATCCATATCGATCAACTTCTTCCTCAAATCTATCCACCTTCATCTTTAGCGCCTTAGCAACCTTTTGTTTGTCCCCTTGAAGAGTCTTGAAGGTATGGATTAACTTTTTGACAAATTCTCTCATCTCCTTTATTTTATCCTTCAAACCATAAACTCGAATATTCCGCCTGAATCCAGGCAAAGAAAATCCTAGGGCCTTAGCGGCATGAGTTTCGTTGCCTTGCTTGCGTCGGATTCCCTCTAAAAGAATTTCCCCGCGATATTTTTCTAAAGCCATTTCTAAAATGATCGGCTTCTTTAAGAATCTCATTGTAAACCGATCCGTTTGGTCATACATTCCTTTTAGTTCTTTGAAACTTTTGACTTCGGATAAAGTCTTTTGCAATCTTTGCAAGTGGTCCACCAAAATTTTTACCACTTTGAGTTCAAGGTGATAACGATGAATAGCATCAAAAATGTAGTTTTCGCTGAAACCTGAAGCCTCGACCACCTTCTTCCAATCGAGGCCATGGTTCTCTACTGCCTCCAAAATTCGCTTTTCTTTTTCTTGACGCTCAGCTTGATATTTTTGATAAAGTGCTTCGACTGTGGTCCCAAAACGGGCCATCTCTTTCTCTAAATCCTCTTTGGATATCTTTAATGCTAAAGCTGCCTGATCGATATCGAGGTTGTGCTCCAATAAACCTTGAGTCAATTCACCGGTCCGCTTTTTGGCGTTGTTGATGATTTCCTTTAATTGATATCGCCTGATAAGTGTTCTTACATTATGTTCCGAGAACTCTTCTGACTCCCTGGCCACAGTTGTCATTTGCCCCGAGGCCGCCTCGAGTTTTTGGATGAGATAAGAAACAATCTCTTTCTCTTTGGCCAATTGATCTTCTAACCCGTATTCACGGATCTCCCTTTGATAATCAACCTTTGTCATTCCCAAAACAGCACGGGCCTTATCTTCATTCCCTTGAGTTATCTGGAAGGCACCAAGGAGCTCTCTGACTCTTTTCTTGATAGCTAAAACCTTGGGCTTAAGCTTATATTTTGTCTTGATGAGCCAAGAGAGTGTCCCCCCCGTAACACTTAAGTCCTTAGCTGCCCGGTCTTGATTACCGTTTCTTTTCATCAAGGCATTAATCAATTCCGATTTCGAAACGCTTGAGCCTCGGTTAAGATAACGAGTATGCTTTCTATTTTTCCCATGATCACCGTCTCCTTGGTCTTCCTTGTCATTGCTCAAAGAGAATCCATTGTTAAGATTATTTAAAGAAGGACTATTGAGGAAAGAGTCTCTAGATTCCTGATCTTTCTCCTTCGAAGTGGGGCCCCCGCTTAGCTTTCGAATCTCCTCTAACACCCTCTCTATATCCGTCTTTAATGAATTCCATCGGCTGAAAGGCGGGAATTGCGATAAGACACCGATACTTACAATCAGAGTCGTCATTATTAACCAAATTTTAAACGGCGCGAATAATAATAACCCGTTCATCATATTCCATGGATTCAAACCAAACCCTACCGCAAACAATGAATATAAAATAAACTCGGCCAATAAACCGCCAAGATAAACAATAATTTTTTTCTTGGGAGACAATTTCCCAAATTGGGCTGGGTCAGGATGGGTTCGCAAAATTTGTCGTTCGCTGTCATGCCAAATTTTGCTTTTGACTCCGAATTTCTTCAAAATAATCTTGTGACCCAATTCATGAATAAAATTGATGAATGGTAGGGTAAGATAATAACTCACCCATGCAGGAAGTAAAACTTTTAAGAGAAACATCCAGCCCAAATCACCCCAAGGACGTAAAAGAGGGATTTCTTGGAACCAGGCCGACCCCATCAATAAAATTAATAAGACACTCAATGATAACTGATAAGATTGCCAACGCGGGAAAGCATAATCCAGATCATCTCGTTTTGGCAGATGAGAAATGGATCCGGCAGTTGCAGCTCCCTCTTCCTTTTGTCTTAAACGCTCTTCGATCTTCTTTTGAATCTCTTCATAATATTCTTGGCCTGACAACGGCACGACCTTCTCCCCTGATTTGCGGCGATGGGTTTCTGTCTGGTGAATTTCCCTGATAATCCTTAGAAACTCATCGATACCAAACATCTCGAGGAACTGCCGCGTTTGTTGAGGATAACCCTGGCCGAGAAACTGGATGATCCTTTCCATTGTCCCCAAGCCAAGAGGGGTAACATTCTCTAAATCTTGCAACCTATGCAATTGAATCTTCATAGCAATGGCCGCTTTAATTGTCTCTAATGGATAGAGAATTTCTCCTTGATTGCGTTTCTCTTTCAAATCTTCTCCCATCAATCTTTTGATAAAGCTGACTTCCTTATACTGGATATCTTCTGGTAAATGCACCATCACCCTAAGATAATAATCTTGAAAGACCTGTAACACCTGTTGCTGGAATTTTCGACTAAAGGGCTCAACCAATTGATAAATGTAATTAATCAAGTCCTGCAGGATCTCCCCTAATTTAAAAAGATGAAAGGGTACGGAGTGTGACAAGCGAGTAAACATATTGTGCAGATCAAAAAATCCAAAACTTGCGACAATGTCGGCAAACATCTGTCTGGTTAAGAAATGCGGATTTCGAATCAGCATGCGATTAAATACCTCAAAGGCTTTTACTCGAGCCTCATACGGACTCTCTTGATCGATAATAATCTCGCCAAGGGTGTTAATGAGCCGTTTACTCCACTTACGTTCTTTCTTTTCAAGCGCCTCAAGGGCCAGAATTTGTTCCATCTGACTCCCTCTCTTGAGTTCCTTTAATTTGCGGGAGACGAAAGTCAGATCATGATACAGCCAAAGGTTAAAGATCATCATGGCACCAATAAGAAAATAAGACCACAAAGAGGAAACATTGATCCCCAAAAGGCTTAATATCTGCCGGCCGATCAGAATTGTTAACGTCCCAATAACCAATTGAGGAATAATCGCTCGAAGGGCAAATAAGAATCGACCTATGTTTAAAATCCACTTAAACCCAGGGGCCATCATAAAGAGCCCCACCCAATGCGATTTGAATTCTTCATGCCAGAGGATTTGATTTTTGACATATCGATAAATATGATTTCTACCCCATAAAGATGGAATAGACCAATCCTCTCTTAACGCAACAAAGGCGGGTGTTAAGGTCCCATCGGATCGGGCGATGGAGATTGTTTTAATTTCTTGAATCTCCTGAGGTGCCAGTTTAGATAATATTTCCTTCTCTCTATTTTCAGAAAATCCCTGTCTCATTTCATCGAGAATCCCTAGCTTCTCTGACATCTTCCATAAGGCAATCGCCCGGAAAGCGACCTCATAAATTAAATTGAACTTGACAAATGCGATGCCTAAATAAACCATCCCCAAGATCATAATCGCATTTGTTAATGTCCCCGCTCCTAAAATGAGAGTGGAAACCACAATCCCAATCCCTACCCAGATAGCCACCAATAATCCCGCCATGAGGGCATCCAGAGGTCTAAAATCATGCACCTCCTCATCATCATCTAAGAGGAATCGGGGGAGTGGATAACCCACCTCATAAGTGGCCTTGAGTTGGCTCCTGCTTTTGGCCATCTCCTTTAATATACTGACAACCTCGTCTTTCACACTCTGCCATTTTCCTAGGATTATGAGTTCTCTTAAACGGGGATCGGTCTTTAGTTTTTGCAGGATTTTCCTCTCTAGCACTTGACTCATTTCTTTCTGTAAATCCCGGACTCTCTTTCGCGCCTCCTTAAAATCTGCTCGATCGAACACTTCTTTCACCAGCCTCATTTTTCGAGAATCAATTCCTAGATTTCTTAATCTTCCTTCGACACCCCTCCACGTTATGTTCTTGAGGCTTTCATCCCACATACGCCCGTACTGCTGCTCAATCTGCTCAAGGCGTTTCCAAACCTCATCTAAACCTTTAAGAATCGGATAGGAAGGCAAAAGGTAGTCATAATCTCCGATGACCTTCTCAACGACCCCTTCGGCCATACGGATATTGACCGCCTGGTGTTCGTCTTCCTCTTTCTTTAATTTTTCCTTGTTCTTCCTCTGCCTTTCCATTTCTAACTGTCTTCGTTGTTGTTCTTTTTTCTTTCTCTCCTTTGTTTGTTTCGCCTCTCTTAAGTTTTTCATCTCCAAACGTCTCTTTTGATTATCCACCAATAAAACCAGACCATATTTATTAATCCTTGCTTTTAGCACTGATCTTGTGACTCCCAAAGTTTCGGCTGAGTCTGTAATCGTATATTCTTGATTTATCGCAAGAATCACCAAACGCTTCGTGGCTGATTCAAACAAATCGGATACAGCTTTATTCTTACCCTTGGTTTCTTTATCCAATTGAGTCAGTTTCTGATAACGTTCACGCAAAGTTAATTCTTGGGATTTCAAAATGTCCATGATTTGTTTGGAAAGAGAACGGGTTCTCTGTTGTTCCTGTTTTGCTTTCGACCGGCTCTGCTGTTTAACAACCTCGCCCTTGATTCTAAATTTCCTTATGTCCTTAAGCAGTTCATCTAAATCTATTGCAAACCAGTCCGCCGTCTGCGCCAAGGTGTCTTTCTTAAGGAAAAGGGAATGATAAATCCTCCTTATGGCCAACAGAACTGTTTTACGCCCGAGATTAAAATCCCCCTGCGGATGATCGTAAAGTTTCTTCAACTCCTCCAAACGCTCCTTTTGAGTTAAACCTTTATCTTGTTCAATGATCTTGATTCGAGTTCTAAGGGCATTCAACAAAAGGGACTGCCAAATCTTTAATAATCTTTGTTCTTCAAATTTCTCTTTTAATTTCTTTGAGGAAATCCCAAGATCTAAGGCAGCCTCATTGAGGTCCCCCTTCTTTTCCTTTAACTTGCTTAAAATCAGAGAACGCTCTTTCTGAAGGAAATGTTTCGCCATAGAAAAAGCCAATTCCTGTGCTTGCTGTTTAATTTTTATAACCTCGGCTTTCAGTTGTTCTTCTGTATTGGATTCCCCTTTCCCCTGTTCCTTCTGTCTTAATGAATCAAATCGATGTTTATTTTTCAACCAAAGCTCATAGGACACCCCAATCAAAAGTCTTGTTGCCAAATCCATTGACCATCCTATGGGATGGAGAAGCGGCAGAGGGGCTAAACCAATTTGTTGTCCTTTTTGACTTAAATTGAGTAATCGACTCCGGATTCGATAGATTGTCACATGATAATGCTCAGCTAACCGATTGAGCGGATTTGGTGGCGGGAACGGCTCACTGATCAATTGCAGGTACGACTCAATGATCTTGATATCTTTGGCCAAGGGTAAATCAAACCTCAAGGCCCAGTCATCCATCCGATTAGTTGATACACCGAGATTCTTAGCTGCCTCTTTCTTATCGCCTTTGCCCCTTACCCAGGCCTTTTGCATAATTCTCGCGTGTGCCTTATTTAATGTCCTAATGAAAATAACTCCCAAGTGGTCTTTTTCCTCCTTGCCAAACCAATGGGTAACATCTTGAAGTTCAACATAGATTCGGTGCTGTTCATCAATAGGCCTTTGTTTGACCTTCTCTATAAATCTTAAAGTCGCTTTAATAATGATCGGACGCAATGTTTCCATCAATCTTGTATTTTTGTTATATTTGACGAGAAGTGAGAAGTATCGATAACCAAAATACTGAGCTATAAGGACAGGTCGGCCCCGGCTCTTTTGAATTGCTTTTTGAAGAACAGGTTTAAATTTCTTTAACTTCTTTTGGGTTAAACTTTCGGATTGATTCTTTCGATGACGCTCCATCAGGGCCCTGTATTCACGTTTAAGCCGATAATTGTCTGCAAGACTCCACAGGAAATTCTCATCTTTGCGTTTAACCCGATCCATGGCCTTAACCTTCCTTAAGGCCTCCTGCCGCGTTTGACTCTTCATGAAAATTTCTTTGATGGCCATTCGGCGGGAACGAAATTGCTTTTGTCTTGCCTTTGCAACATACTGAGCAATCATCTTTCGCTCATGAGCTGTCAACCTAAGGCGGTACATCAACTGATACAGCCTTTCTGTGTTATCCCCAAATCCTAAAACTCTCGATGCGCCTTCGTAAGACAGGCTGCGGCGAAACGCCTCAACCACAATCGCGCGATAAACCTTATGAAATTCTTTCCTCCATGTCTTAAGGACACCTGGGCTGTGTAAAGATTTTGCCAATCGATCCAAGGCCTTTAACTTTTGAGATAGTTTTTTAATTTTAAAGGCGCGGTCAAACGCCACTTTCCAAGCCCGATTTGGTTTTCGAGGAGATTGAGAAGGCTTAGGCGGATGGGATGTTTTACCAAACGTACGTTTCTTTGCAGCCAGCTTAACCCAACCTGCCTGCCGGTCAGGCAGGCCTGCCATCAACAAGGGAACGTCCCAGCCGGATACTCGCGGTAAATAATTTCTAAGGGCATGCAAACTCATCGCTACGAGTATCGATATAACAGGAATACCCAGAATCTGATATCCGAAGAGAAATGCGAATTGAGGAGGCAGAAATAAGTCCAATAACCAGTGCGCGGATTTGTCATTCTGGGTATAGATAACCATGCCACTCACCACAAAATTCATGGCCCAGCGGAAGGCCTCAAGTCTTTCCTTCGGCCAATCGGTCTTTTCGATGATCCATTTCCCTTCCTTTTCAATCCACCGATACAACGGCCCCATCAAATGGATGACAAAATTCAAAATCCCAAATCCAATAACCGAAAGACCTAATACCTGACCAACTTTCAAGATCAAAATAGCCTCCAAAATAATGGCTATACCGATAGCCCTGTGATACCATCCTCTCTGAACCAAACGATCATAAACCCAAGGCACCATGGCATTGGGCATGCCTGGTGGTGACGCTTGTCTTTCCACATAAACCTTGAGCATCTCTAAGACCCCAGTCAATTCCTCTTTGAATTTGTGGGTGGAAAATTCATCGGGTCTTTGTTCTAAACCGATGATTCTTTTCCCGGTCATAACACTCCCGGTCTGAAATGACATTGGGGTCTGCTTCCGTTTTAGGATTTCGGCATGTCTTAAATGTAAGATCAATCTCTTCCCTTGGATTTCAAAGGTTTGTTGCTTTTCATAAATGATATTGACTTCTTCGATACTTAACTTCTCTAAGATCGGTCCGTATTGTTTATAGAGCCGCCGAATGATTTCTTGAAGATGTTCATTTTCCTCAACCAATGTCCCACCGAAATCGATATTCCCATAATCTGTAACCTCAATGGGTTCATTTAAAACCTCTTTTGTTTCTAACAATTGTTTTCTTGATGACTCTTCTTTAAGATGGCTCATCAATAATGCTCTGATAGCTTCTTTAATTTTGTTTAAGGATTTTATGTCTTTATGGGTTATCGAGACCTCGATCTCCACAAATTCCTTTAATGATCTTAGTTTGACAGAACGGCCTTCTCCTTTGACAACTCGCAAATGCGTAATCTTTAATTCTTTTAATTCTTCTTTGTAGATTTCAAGAATCTCCATCTTCAGATTCTCTGCTTCCCTTTGATTCAGCTTTGATCCCACATTGGGTTCAACGATGATAATGAGGTCAAAGAGAGCGGGTTCTTCGATCGTTGGTTTTTCAGTTACTTCAGTTGATGGGGGTTGACTTAAAACCGGTTCGGCTGAGGAAACGAGATCATCCTGACGATCATTATGTTCAAAGATGACGGCGCCTTTATGAGAATCTTCCTTTAACAACGCTTCAGCTTCTTTAGAACCGGGTTCATAACCTTTCTTTGTCATTCCCGAATGCCTTAATCGGGAATCCAAAATAGAATTGTCCTCAAGCTGGATTCCTGCTTTCGCAGGAATGACATCGGAGATGTGAGATTCAGAGGTTATGAAGCCGTTTCTAGTGGGGACGATCACAGATTCAGCCTGGGACTCAGTAGCCGCAGGTACCGCCTTAGTAGCCGTTTCCGTAACAGGTGGTTTGACTTCCTGACCAGCTTCAGGAACAAACAAATTGCTGGCGGGTTTTTCTTCTAAATCCTTAACAAGGGCTTTGATATAACCTTCTTCTTCAATAAGATTGAGCAAATGATTGATATATTGGTGCGCTATTTTGCGGAAAGTAAGATAGGAGTTGCTTTTGCTTTCAATGAGCCGACGGGTTAGTTGGACATCAATGTCGATCCTTTGTTTTTCTTCAAGCTCAGGGGAGGCCCAGTGACCAAGCTCATGGACGAGACCCACAGTGAGAGCGATTTCAAAGTTACTTGCCTGGATGGCCCGTTTTCGGTAGAGATCAATCAGACCAAAATTGACTACAATGAGATAATAATCCTCATAATTTTCGAAAAGGTGGAAGGTATGATTGATGGTCAACAAATTGAAAGAATGATTGGCTTGGAGGAATTCTTTTAAGCGGTGAGCAAACTTAATGTCAATGACTCCTAAAGCCGAGAGGGCTTCCTTTAATAAACTAGCGAGTTTACCGTCACTTAAAAATGTCCTGGGGAATCGCTGGGAGATTTTGAAAAGACTATTTTTCTCCTCGATGGTAACAAAAATCCTTGACATCTTTTGCTGGGATAAAACAAAGGGTAGTTCTTCGACCTTGGAAATGTTCGCCGCACTTCTAAACCAAGAACTCTCTTCTTTAATGCGCGCCTGGAAGCCTTGTCTGCCGGGTGGGAATTTCCCTTTCTTTTGTATTTCTCTTAAATAAAATTCTTCGACTCCATCGGGAATTCGCGGCTTCTTTCGCTCTTTAGTATTGACAAAGGTCCGTTTCCCTTTGGGTTTAGCCTTTTCTTTGGCCCGATTGATCTCGCGCTCAAGTCGTTTTAAAGCATTGCCTTTCATCGAGGGATCTTCGGCATCCTCTACTTCCCGCACCAGTCTCTTCCATCGGCCCTCAAGCTGATCAGAAAGCCCTAAAGCCTTCTCAGAAGGTAGCTGCGGAATTTCTTCTTCAACCTGTTCTTTTTCTAATGCACTAGGCTGTTTTTGTTCCTCTACCTTTCTTTGCAATTCCTCCCGTCTTTGAATTTCCTGATCAATTAGGTGAGTTGCTTCTTGGTAAGAAGAAACGATTTCAAGAAGTCCTAAAAGATCATCTTCGCTTAAAATATTTTTAATGGGGAATTGCGCCAATGCGGTTAATGTCTCACTGATCTTATTTAAAGCTTGATTGGCATTGAGGACTTCCTGGCTTAATTGAACCATCACCACACCCTGCGCCAAATTCATGAGTTGTGTCGAAAGGTCTTCGAGTTTCTTTTGCGATTCTTCTTTAAGCTTTTGCTGATCTTTTTTCTTTAACAGGCCGGCCATAAAATCGGCTACAACCCTTTGGCCTTGCTCAATGATTCTTTGGATGTCTTCTTTGGCCCTTTTCACCTGTTCTTGGATCATTGCTTTTCTTTTAGCTTCTTCTTTTTTCTTTTGTTCTTCCAGATGACGTTTCTGCTCTTCCTGTCTTTGTTTTTCCTTTTCTCTCTGCTTTTCAAGATCAAGACCACTCTGTCTCTCACGCAATAGGCGATTCAGGATTCCTCCTTTGATATCAGAAACAAGCTGCGGCGTTAATTCGCTTTCTATCTTTCGAATATAGATATCCTTAACGGTCTTAACGGCCTCTGCGGAAGCACTGGTCTTTTCTCTGGCCTTCTCCAATTGTTCTTCTAGCAGGCCAATAACAATCTGAATAACTTGCTTCTTAAACTCTTGACTCCCATCTTTAAAATATTGTGCCGTAACAACCGCTGAGTCTTCCTTCTTATTAAATAGCGCTAATTTCCTGGCAAGATAAGATTTAATAAATTCGCTAGCTCCAGCTGGATAAGCCATATCCAGGATTCTTCTTAAATCCTGAGACATAGCCGGGATCAGGAATTCAACCGTCAGCCGAACAGCCTCATTTTGGATCGTCACCCATTTATTGACCAAATCTTCCCGAACCACTCCGGGAAGAGATTGGTATTGATGGTTGACTTTCTTTTGAATTTCTTCGGGAAAGATGACAAGGATCGATCGCAGATACCTTTCCACAAGAACTCCCTCAATTGTCCCGGCTACAACTTCTTTGGGAGTCTTAAGCGGTATTTCTCCCAAGACCGCTCTTAATTCTAAAAGGTTTTCCTCGACTTTACCGTCTTTAAAGACCTTCTTTAAGATCTCTTTGAATCTCGCCAACAATTCCATGAATTTCTTTAGATTCTCCAAAATGTCTTTAGAATCGTCAGACCATTGAGTTTCTTTTTGGATCTTATCGATCATTTCTGCAACTTGACCAATCCATCGTTTCAGGTCTTCTTCTAAAGCGGCCTCCTCATGTCTTTGGGTAAATTGATTAACCATCTCTTCAGTCAGTTGTTGTGCTTCTTTAAGGAGTTGGTCTAATTCTCCTTTCAGTCGATCTCGTTTTGATTTGACATAGTTCTCAAATTCAATTACAAATCTTAAGGAAACCTCAAGGCCCCTGAATCGATCTTCAAATTCACCCCAATTAACCTTTTTCTTTTCTATTTCAATCTTAAGCCACTGGGCCTCCTTGATGATCCTCCTTGACGATTGAGCAAAATCCTCTTCTTCATTGGGACTCAGATCCCTTAGTTGCTCGCCGAAGCGAATTTTAAATTCCACAATAAGTTCTTCAATCTTCCTTAATCTCTTTTCCAGGTCTTTCTTCAATTTCTCTTCTTCTGATAGAGCTTTTACTTCTTCTTTGACTTCTTCTTTCTCTTGTGGTTTTAGTTCTCCTTTGGGTCTTAAAGCTGTGACGGGTTCTGCGGACTCTTTTGTCGATATTCGATCGATGAACGCTAAAACGCGGTCTTCAATTTTCCCGCCCTCTTTTTTAAGTTCATTGAAGACTTGCATCAATTGAGCTCGATGGAAATGAATACTCGGATTCTTAAAGGCACTCTCAAACAATTCCCTAACACTTTGAATATCGCTTAAGAAAATAGCTCTTAATATCGGTAAAAAGGCCTCCTCTCGATTCCGGGACTCCTCAAGGACAATACGAAATACCAATTGCCTAACTGTCTGATCACGAACCGCCTTAATCATTGGAAAAAGGCTATTGAGATGATCGATCAAGAGTAAAGCGACCTTTTCTTTCTTGTCCGGCTCCTCAAGATAGCGAATAAAAATCCGCAATCGCTCAATGAGGATTCGTATCATGTATTCGACCGTAACGATACTGTTGATATCTTTAGGACGTTTGTATTCTGTCTTCATCCCCATTTTGATGGCTTCACTGTAATCAGAAAGAGCCTTGGCTTCTTCACCCAACAAGAGGTGGATTCGCGCCCTTGCCGAAAAGAGATCCACAAAAGCCCTTGTTTTCTGATTAGCGTTCAAGGCTAAATTGATAAACTCCAAAGCCTCCTTATATCTTTGACGGTGATAGTAAAATCTTGCTGCACTAAAAAAGTTTTCAATATTCATGGATTTCTTAACTAGGTATTCCCCAGCCTCTTGGAAGCTTTTTAAAGCTTCTTGGGTCCTGTCACTGAAATAATGTAAGACCGCTTTAATCGCAAGACCATAAATCTTGAATGAATCAAACAGGGTGATACTCCCCCAAAGGGAACTATCTTGTCGTTGAGATTTTTCTTGATTCTCGATAATTTCTTGATATTGCCTTTCGGCATCCTTAAATTTCTTCACATCCCCTAACCATGCGGCGAAATGGGCCTTCATGATACTAAAGAAGATCTTAGGACTTTCGACGGTGAATTCCTCCTGGCTTAAAACATCCTCGACAATGCTCAAGGCCTTTTCCAGAAAACGGCGATCTGGTTTCCACCCCATCGCCAACAACTGAAACCCCATGCTGATAATCAACCGATATCCGACATCAGCTAAAACGTGTCCTTTACTCCTCCAGGTGGGTTTCTCGATGCCAAGCCATGATTCTTTGAAATCAAGATCGGTAAAATTCGTTGTTTGCACTAAACGGAAAGTCTGGGATAGCATTTGGACACTTAAGGTTTGATCATCAAAAAATCGAAAATGATCAAAACCTTTTTCATACGAATCATAAATCCTCAATAAGACCTTGGCACTATAAGAATCACTTTTAAGATTCTTTTCTTGCATATGAATCCATCTCTGCGCCACAAAAGAGCTCACTTGATTGTCATAACCGGCGCGGTCCTTGATGACCCCGTTTATGATGTCCCTTTGTTTAAGTAGACTTTTTTCAAACTTAAATTGATTGATATCTTCGTCACTTAAAGGTTTGCGTTGGGATTGCTCCTTGTAGCTGTTGATCTCATTTTGAACTCTCTCTAACTTCTGAGGTCTTAAAGGATCTTCTTCAAATGTCTCTTGATAGAAAATTCCCGCAACCTTGGCGAAGGCGTGCTGGATTTCTTCTTGAAGGAGATCTACCAACGACTCATCTCCCAAGACTTGAAAAAGTTCAAACGTTAGATACACGGATGGGATTTTCATTTCATTAGCAGCCCCGGCTTCAGCATAAAGCTTTTCCTCCGCCACATCGATCAGGGCAAAAGGATCCGAACCAAAATGTTTTTCTTTGATTGCACCTTTGAATAGATAGATGAAAACGGACTCATCAACTTTAAGAGGGAGGGAAGAAAGAATATCTTTAAGCTTCTGACTGGAGAGATTGACTTTCTCTGCAAGTTCCGGTGGGGCATTGGCGTTCATCTGGACTTGAATTCCGTTCTGGGTAGCCACCAAAATAACTGTTTCCGGATTCAGTCGATATTGACGGACAAAGACCTTCTGGGCTTGATCGAGATTCATCTTTTGATCGTTGATCGTGATCCCTTGATAAGATGAGTTATAAGCCTCTTTGGTGCCAAACGGTGTTCCCGATGAAAAACCTTGATTGCGTTTATCCTTTTGTCTTCTCTTTAAGAATTCTGGTGAATTAATGAATTTAGCGAGATCTTTCATACTATCGAATTCATTAACATTCAATTGCCCGCTATTTTTATTGAATTCAATCAAGTACATATGCGGCTCTAGGACAGTTTTTTCTTCCTCAAGATAGGTGACCGATTCACCCTCGTAATCACTGCCAATTCCTATGCCCAGTTTGAGTCCCATCAGTTCGCGGGGACTTTCGACATTTATCTCTAAAATATTGGGTTCTTTTACGATTCGATCCACATGCGCTATTTTCTGTCCGGCCAAAGCATCAAAAAGCCAAATCTGCCCTGACTTAAGTAATTTTGTTAAATTGATAGAAAGACTTTCAAAAACAACGCGGATCTTGATTGCGTCTTTTTCAAAGCTTACGTCATCCGAAGTTAAGGTTGTTCGAATACTGGCGGGTTTTGTTTCACCATAATCCACTAAAGATCGTCGGGAAAGAATATAAATTTCTTTCTTGCCGTTTTCTTCTTTGAAGGCTACTTCAAAATGCATAGGACGTCCGTAATAACTTTCCAATTCTGCCGCCAGTTTCCCTAATCGTTCGCTTTCCTCATCAGTGAGAACCGGCCCTACAACATCTTTTCCTGGTTTTCTTTCCATCACCTTCTCCAGGACCTTATCGTAAATGATTCTTTCGGTATCAAAGACATGCGCGGAGATCATCCATTCCGGAGAATAAGGAGCGAAATTAATGACAATTTCACGACTGTTATTATTTGATGTATTTTTGGTAGCCACATAGCCTGAGCGGTGAGCCATGACCTTTTCCTGAATTAAAAGAGATGGGTAAAATTGTGATAAGTCTACCTGCTTAATATTCTGAATGGCCTTGGAGATGTACCTGACGACCTCTTCATTAAAGAATTCTATAAAGACCTCTTGAACCGAGCGAATCAAGTTCTTCTCATTTACGGACATTTTAGTAAATAACCGGCCAAAGAGCTCATGTTCCATGAAACTAGAGGCTCGGATAAGACTTTCCTTGCCTAAAAGATACTGTCGATAAGCATTTTTAATTTCTTGCTGCAAGTCTAGAGGCAGCTTTGCCTGATCAATGAGTGCCTTAATTTTCTGAGATTTTTCGCTCTCATCCTTATCGCTGAGGATCGCTAATAGTTTTTCTTTAAGGCCATTTTCTTCCATAAACCTTTCAAAGGCCATGATGGTGACGACAAATCCACTGGCGATCTTAAACCCATATTTTAATGAGATCTTTTGTAATTCGGCCTGACGGATAGCCCTTTGGCCTACCCATTTGGCTAAATCCGGCATAACGCTATAATCAAAAGGTATAACATATCGTTTGGCAAATTGGCTACGATGGATCTCCTCTTTTTCCCGGATAATCTTCTCGATTTCCATCTCCAATTCTCTATTGACAATTCCCAAACGGCGGGCTCTGCGTAAGAGTCTTAAGGCATCCCCCAAATATTCATCATGGCTTTGACGGACACGCTCAATCATTTCCTGAAGTTGTTGGCTGATCTCTCGCCGGAATAATTCTAATTTTGCTTCTGAACGCAAATAAATTTCTCCCAACCGAACGGTAGTCTCTGGGATAATTAACTGCCGCATCTTTGCCATATCTTTAATCTTGGCAAGTTCAAATTTCAGCCAATTGCGGATAATAACAATCTCCTCGGGAGTTTCGGCCATTTTGATTAAAGAGGTGGCCTCATTCAAACGTTTAACAATGGAAGCCTCAAGATCATATTCCTCAAAAGAAACCACTTTTCCTAATCGACTATCAACCACGAGGATTTGATCGGCCTTCAACGTATCAATATCCTCGGGTTCCATGATAACCCAAGGGATATCCCGCCGTTCTGCAGAGATGGCGGAAAAGCTTAACGTATTTCCACGCTGGGTGATAAAGGACCTGGCCCCATAATCAATCAATGCATTGACCTCATAAATATTGAGTGCATAAGCAACAACCACCGAATTATTGACATAGTTCTTAAAGACCTCCCATCGTTTCTTGGATGATAAAAGTATTTGAATCATCAACAATAGGCGAATACTGACCAAAATCAATCCACCCAACCATCTCAATTTTTTAGCAAAAGCAACCGTTCTAATAAACTTTTTATGGAGATAATCCTTAAGGAAGCTAAGAATCGTCTTTCGATCAAACGTCAAGACCTTGCCAAACCCAAGCCCCGGAGAAAGCACATGCAACGGATTTTTAAGTCTCAATTCAGGTGGGGCCTCCTTGGAAAGACTCAATAATTGCTCATTAATGGTCTTCAGTTCCTGGGCCACAACATCCAAGAGAGGTCCCTGTAAGACGTACCGAATCTCTAAGGATACCTCATAAGCCATGTGCTCAGCTTCTGTATGAATTTCCTCCGGCTTGATATTTTTCTTCTGACTTAAATAGATCGAAACAGCTTCATGGGTCAGGGATTTGGCAGGTTCGATTTGATTTTCCAAGCTGATATCAAAAAGAATAATGATATGTTGTTTATCAAGGAATGTATTCAAGGCATAAATCTTAATTTGATATTTCTTTTCAAAGGCCATGATATCCTTAAGTAATCCGGGGGGGGCGTTAATGACAAGTGCCCCTTTGAGAATATCCGCTAAATGACGATGCCCTTTCTCTTCCAATATTGAGGCAACGATGTGTTTTTCCTCTTGCGCAATCTCGTTTTTAAAATAGGAACGGATTTCCTGCTGGTGTTGTTTAAGGAGTTCTCTTAAATCTCTTCTTTTCTCATCATTAAGCGGCCGATCGCTTCTGGCCGGGTCACTCTTTTCTTCCTCTGACTCTTCATCCTGTTTGGGATGTTTATATCTTTTGGCTTTTTTGATCATCTCCTTAATTTTGGTCTCAAGATCCGTGAAGATGGGGATACCTATGTCTTGGAATTTCGAAGCAAATTCATCGGTCAGGTCAATCATGGCGTGCAATTGGGTAAAGTATTTGAATTTGACAAAGATGGGAATCCCATACTTAAAGGTTACTGCGGATTTGATTGCCAAATACTTTTTGCCGCGATGCTCGAATTCCTTAAGACTTCCTTTCTCAATCAACAAGACATTAACACCCCTGTGGGTGGAGGCTTCTTTCATAAATTGAAGGACACGAAGATAATCCTTAGGTTCACTGTAAATAATAATGTTCACATCCCTGTAATCCTCGAAAATCACCTCCGCATAAGGATAAATTCGAGCTTGGGGATAATCCAAAACTTCGGTTGCGATTAAGACTTCTTTAGCAAACTCTTCGGAAACCCGCACTTTTTCTGTGTCCTTGATCTTAAAGATTGGCTTTTCTGCCAATGATTCTATTTCCTCAATGTCTTCAATGCGCTTGATCAAGACTTCGAAAAACTCTTGAGAATCCTGTAAGAGAAACATCCGGAAAGGAAATCCTATCATCAGGAAGAGTCGATAGAGATCCGGAATTTGGTCGGCTAAATCCAAATCTTTTGCGTGTAATTTAAGAAGTAAACCTTTCAGTTCATCTTGATGGAAGGACTGCATGTATTTCTCGTATCTCTTGGGATCTTTCTTTTGAATGGCATCAAGATAATTACGATTCCACTCATCCGCTAAAATAAATCTCAGTAAATCATCAGGAATCTTGATCTTTTTGTTTTGCAATGCCTCAATCAACCCCTGCACTTGGGGATAGAAGAATTTAATAAGCCAAAGCCTGTGTCTTTTCTCATAGGGATTTAACAGAACCTCAGCAAAGCTAACCGGATGTCCCTCTGTATCCTCAAAAATAAGGAGTTTATCAAGTCCCTCAAAATAATAAGAGCCGAACCATCCCCAGCCGGCAAAGGCCAAGGAAAAGCCGATTGTCTTTTCCAGTTCTTTGATTTCTTTCACAATCGCAAGGATGTGTTCTTTGTTTTTAAATATCCACTCCTTTAGTTCCCTTAACGAATCTGACATCCTAAGCTCAGAGGACACCCCATGCTCATACTCCTTAATTTCAAGATATGTCTGGGCGAGCCACGAGGCATAGTTCTTAAGATAATACACCAAGGCCAACTTAAGGCTCAGGATGATTTTGGGCCTGAATGATTCCTCGATGGCGGGATCATCAATCCCTTGCTGGATAGCCTTCAAGATAAATTTCAGGCCAGGAATATTTGATTGCACATCCAATTCATCGGGACTAGTGAATCCGCTTCTGGCATGCATGGCATTAAACAACAGGTGTAAGGTCACCGCCAAATATCTGTATTCCCCGGGAAGATTCTCTAACTGTTTCACCAAACGCAAATATGCAGGAATTTGTTTCTCATTATGGAAGGCCGTTATCGCCATCATCATCGAAAGGAGGAGAGAATCATATCCGTGTTCATTTTGCGGATCCGCTTGATTGAGCTTCTTTCGCAGTCGGTTGTAAACCTCCAAAACTTCTTCTAAGCCTTTCATTTCCTCCAAACTCACCTGATGCGTGATGATATAGATCTCAATGGCAAAAAGGACTGATCGAATATCGGATCTTCCCTTTAAGACATGGGGCTTTGATTCACTCACTCCATAATGGCCATAGTAATCAAGCGCCTCATCCAGGATCAACTGACCATCGTTGGTTAAATGTCCTCTGATTCCATTGAAAAGGGCCTCGCGTTGCCTTCGGATTTCCTCATTGTCGATTTGACCCGTGGGTAATTCCAATTGCTCCTTGAGGCTCCTTCTTAAACTTTCAATCCACTTAACATAAAGGGCGCTATCCTCTTTCAGATGTCCCTGAGAATCATCTGTTTTTTGCAAATCATTGATTTTCTTAAAGCGCTCGATGGCCATTGAGGTCGCCGTTTCTATGAGATGTTTGCGGAAAATTCTGGTTAAGCCGCGATAGGCGGTTGAGGCCTCGGCAAAATAGAGTTTTGGTAAATCTAAACCGGTTGTCTCATTACGTTCCCATTCTTGAGAGATAATAAAATCATAAGCTCGGCTTTGCGCCCCGAACCCTTTCTTTGTCAAGTATTCTTCGATTCTAAGCACTGTATGAACGACCTTGTTATAAAAGGCCTCGATCACCTTGGGATCCTTAAGCCTTATATCCTCGATTGTTTCTAAGAATTCCTTTGTGGGCTGAGGCTTTAAATAAACCTCAGGAACACTATGACCCTCCAGGGGCAGTAAAATCCAAGCCTTGAATCCTTCTTTCACATAATCAAATGTCCCTTCCACTTCCTCGAAAACCGATATGGCAATAGGATCCACAATGAATTCTCCTGTGTCTTTTTGTGTCACAACTAAACGGATCATTGTATTTCTGCCGAAACTCTGCAAATGAGGAATATAATCCTCAACCAGCATCATCGGTTTGGTTGGGTGCTTAACTCCCTTCAAGATCAAAGTCACGGCATGCTCAAATTGGCTTGGATCGCGTAAGTCATAGACACTTGTAAATTTCTGATTTGCCATGTTGGAGGGCTGGATAAATACCTTGTGGATCCCCTGGCTAAGGAGTCCCTCTAATCCCTTAACTACAAAGGATTCCTCTGTGTCTTGCCCTTTAAAGATGAGCTTGATATCTTTGGTGGGGATTCCCAGTTCTTTGACTAAATCCACTTGGAGTTTCTTATTAATTTCCAAATAATAGACCAGCGGGCTCGAATCCATGGGGAATTGAATTTGCTGGAGTTCTTCCCTAGTTGATAAACTAAAGGTCTGGACTCTTAAATAGAGATAATGAATTTCAACCGGTCTTTCTCTAAATTCAAACGCAAAGAAATGATCCAAGACAGCAGAATATACTAAGGCTTTCTTGATAAAGACACGGCCGTCGTGAATAATCAGATTCTCATAATCCGCCGGATAACTTTCGAATAATACAACATTCACGGAATTTTGAGGATATTTAAGAATATTCCAATCTCGCACAATCTCTCTTTGGGCTTCAGGACTGTTGTTATCCGTATAAACGGCAATGGTCGGTTTCATGTAAAAATCGACCATCAATTCAGCGATCATCGCTTGGTAATGGGCTTCTCGATACGATACTTGATCCTGTAAACTCATGGCGATCGTCTCATGCACCAAAGTCCGGGCCAACACGATTTCGTCATTTTGACTCACCGGCATAAGGAGAATCACATCATGGACTTTGTACTTGATCTTGATTTGAGTATTTAAGGCCGACACAACGAGCGGGGTGTGGGTGGATTTTTCTTGAAGAGAAACAATGGCCTCAACAACCGCAGGCGGGGCATGGATGACAATCGCATGCCGTAATCGTTTGGCGATATCAACTTTCTCTTGATCCTCTAAAATTTTGGCGATGAATTCTTTTATTTCTTTGTAAGGAGGATATTGAAGGGCTTCTTTGGCTTCTTTAAGAATTAAATCCTTATTGTCCTTAAGTACCTTGTTGACATAATCATATTCTCTGCGAGTGAGCGGCCGGCTGCTTCTGGTTGGATCTAAATATGTATCCACATCCTCTGCGGGGCCCAGATCTTCTGCCTGAGATTCCTTCTTTGATTTTTCTTTTGAGGTTCTTTTTGAAGTTTTTCCTTTTGGTGTTTGTGGGCCTTTTATTTTCGGGGTATGCCGCTTGCCGGATTTCACTTTCGATAAAATACCACCGTAAACGATCTGGCCGGGCCGGGTATCGATAGAAGGATGAATCATACGAATCGCCGCACAAGCATCACTTAAATAGTAGCGATCTAACCATAACCGGCGAGCCATGGATTCTAAAGAAAAGTCTAAAATCTCCTCAAGCGTATCCAAAAACCACAGGGCGGGAAAACTCTTAAGCAGACCAATGTACCAACGAATCGTCAAGGTCATGACATGCAGTAACGATAATTTTTCCTTAGCCCCCAACGGATTCTTAGGGTTCTTCTTAATGATAGTTGAAAGAAGATCGTCATCTTTGTCAGTCCATTCCGCTGCCAATTGATTGAGGATTTGATCAATATATATTCGCTTATGTTTATGGGCTTGAGGTAATGAATCCTCATCACTTAAGGTATCTTTCAGGATTTCCAAAACAGCCACACGAAGGTTTCTTAAAACAACATCTTCTTTGTAAACTTCCCTTTCCCAACGGGGATCATGGCTGGCGGGCAATTGAGGATCATTTAAGAAATCGAGTAACTGTTCTATGGAGAGATCGTCCCTTAGACTTAACTCAATGGCGGCCTCAGAGGCAATAAACTCATCGGGATCGCTTAAGTCAAAGAAAAGATCGTTGATACTTTTCTTTCCTTTCCTTCTTCGTTTGGTCTTATCTTCCTTAGGATTTTTCTTCCCTTTCTTAGACTTAGAGGCAGAAAGATTTGTTAATTGTTCTTCAATCCAATTTTCTAATTCCAATGCAGCTGCGTGCACCTTTGTGTAATCCTCTCCTACCTTAGACATAGCCACTGTTTCATGAACAAGAGATTTGATGATTTCCAATTCATTGATTTGGCTGACAGAAAGAAGAATGATCACATCAAAATCTTTTTCTTCAATGGCAACTTGGCTATTCAGGGCATAGACAATTAACGGTTCGTCTTTTGTTCTGGCTACTCCTTCAAGGAGGGAAATATCTTGGATCAATCCTCTTAAAATGTGATCTTTGATCCCATGAAGAGGTGCCGTGATGACAACTGCATTCCTTAAACGCTCAGCCAGATCCTGGTATTGATTGTCCTTAAGAATCTTAATGATAAGTTCTTTCTTATCTTTAAAGGGATCATCCCCGATAGCCTCTCGGGCCGCCAGAGCGATTTGCTCTTTGTGTTCCATCATTACCTTTTGAATGTATTCATTCTCTTTATCCGTCAGCAGCCGGCTGCTTCTGGTGTTGTCTTTAAGCCTCGCTTTAACTGATTCGGGAATCAAACCCTCCTTTTCAAGCCATTGATAAGCCCTCTGGGTAAGGAAGGAATAACTTTGATTCCCCAAGACAGCTAAATATTGAGACAACTCCATCACCATCTCTTCGGTAACTTTCTCAGAACTCAAAATGGCATTCACCATTTTTTCGCGGTCATCTTGAGTTATCTTCTTATTGATGAAATAATTATGCAGCAGTTGTCCAACCATCTCCTGATAGAGCCTAAGACGGCGTTCTTGCTCAGTAACCACAACCCCGAGTCTTTCTTTGAGTGTGATGATAGACCAGCCATGCTGTTTCGTTAACAATTCGGCTAAAGGCTCATGATGAGCTTTGACTTTATAATTGGCTTGGGTCAAGACTTTCTCCATTCCCACATGGTATGTCCCGCGATGGCTGATAAGATAAACATTCCCGGGGGCCATAAAGTCATTAATCTGCTGCCTTAATTTCTGGTCTCGGCCTTCGGTGCTTCTTTGATTGAACAACCATTTGTTTCGCATACTCTCTAAGTAGCTATTGATGTTTCCTGCTAGAAAATGGTCGGTGGCGTTTTGCAATTCAACGCTCGCTTGGACACTTAAAACCCAATCTTCGACTTTCAGCTTTTCATAGACAATCTCAATCTGATGTTCTTTGAGGAATTCAATTGTGTCTCTTAAAAATCCTTCTGCGAGACCACCCACCATCAATCCTTTTGATATCCCGCGGATATACCGGTTGGCCGCGGCTTCGGATTGCTCTCTTTCTGAGTCCAGTTCTTTCTGCGCCTCTTGAAGATTGGTGAGGTATAAGTTGTAGATTCTTCTCACCCACGGATGATTGAAATGCGCCTCCAGGCCATTGTATTCATGAAGGAAGATCATCTTCTTTCCTGCGAGCTTGGCTCTTTTGATTTGTCGAGCAAGATATTTCTTATATTTTTCAAAATCTTCTTTAGTGCTGTGCCGGCCATAGAAAATTTCCAAGGTATCCTCTTCCATTGGGCTAAGCTTCAAGAACTCACCTAACATAAACCCACCGCCCAAAATGGCCAATGTCGTAGGTATACCCCAAAGGATCATCTTTCTTCTTCTCTGGAAATTGAAGAAATCATTTTCAAAAATCTCGGAGCGGGTATGGATCTGCTTGGAGGTGGCTGTCCCTTTTAGTTGAATAGCCTTTGCCTCATGCAGAACTGCACGCCACAGAAGTTCTCGCTGGTTTGTTGTTTCTTCAAAGAGAATGATATAGTCTTGACCTTCCCATTCCGTATTTAGGGCAGAGAGGGTAAGATCCGGACTTGTATTCTTAAGCTCATCGATAGCCTCAGCGACTTCTGAAGGAGCCTCGATCACTTTAGCTCGATTTAAGATGTCTGATTCTTTTTCAAACTTCTTTCGTATTAAACGAATCAGCTTTTGTTTTTCAGCATCATGGCTGATAGGGGCCTCTTGAATTATCTTTTTGTGTTGATCTAAAATTCCCTTGATCCTTGAAATTTCCTTATTCGTTAAGGGACGGTTGCTTTTAGCAGGATCTTGATGAGAGTAGCCTAATTCGATATCTGTGTTAGTTAACACCCGGGGTTTTGCCAGCAATACCGGTTCGGCATGCGGGATCATTTTGTTACGCCAGTCAATCTGGCCGCTCTCATCATGGAGGGACGTGTCGCCTAACAAAACCCGCACCGCGCTTAGAAGCGTTCCGTGGCTAAAAACGATAACGGTCTTGCCGCGATAACGATTGTTTAATTCAAGAAGCCAATATCGTGCGCGCCTGACAACATCCAGAAAACTCTCCCCGCCCTGCGGCCGGATTGCGGCATCCAGTCCTTTGCGATAACGAGATATCCTTTCTTGTTCGCGGCGCAATTGCTCTTCGGTTTTGTTGTCCCAAATCCCAAAGGATATCTCATTGGCCCCTTTGTCTAAAATGGGATGAATGATCAGTCCTGCTTTTTCTTTAACAAGATTAATAAACGCGGCTGCGGTATCTCTGGCCCGGGCAAACTGACTGGTCACCACAACAATCTCTCGGCCGGAATGAATCTCATCTTTAAGCTCTTTGAACAACTTCCGGGCAGCTGTCTGAGCCTGCTTGTGTCCTGTCTTATCGAGCTGATTGACTTCTTTATCCACCGCGCCTTGGAATATCCCTTTGATGTTCCCTTTTGTCTGGCCATGGCGGACCGCCCAAAGAGTAAACGATAATTTCATGGCTGGACTTTCAGATCGCAAGCGGATTCTCCCTGTCTTTTCCTCAAGGATAATCCATGAGCCTAATTCTTGCATAGCCACATAATGACCAATATCGCTATTCAATAATCCCGCCAAGGTCTCTAAAATCTGCGGGAACCGCTGACCATAGACCTTTACGGTTTCCCTGTCTGTCTCTTCATGGGATTTTTTGAGGATAATCTCCTGATATTCGTGGACGGCCACAATCTCTAAAGCCTGGCTGAGATTGTTTTGGAGTCGATCATGGAATCGTCCGACTAAATCAAAAGAGAAAAATATTTGGATAACACCCAAATGATACCGTGCCCAAATAAAGCCTTCCGGTGGCGCACGGGCAATGTTTTCGGTTAAGACAAAGAACAAAACCGGCACGCCTTCGATGGCGCGCAAGAGTCTATTGAATTTTGGAATGACATTGATTTTCTTTCCAGCCTTAACGATGGCTTTGATTTCGCTGATATGGTCTTTATGCAAATTGCCGAAATAACCTTGGCCTTTCGGTGATCTTCCTTGCGAATTCTGGGTGATGCGGTAAAATCGGTTTGCTTTGGATTTCTCATCCCTCCCTAAGAAAGATTCCTTCGTGAGTAATTGGCGGTGGGGGAAGATGACTTTAAAATCATCAATCATGGCTTGTTGATCCCGGCCGGGTTTATATTCGTCAATGAGGATAAAGCCCTCTTCTTTTAAATGTCTCTTAGCACCTTTAAGCCAAGTCTTGTAAGGACGTCGGATACCCTGGCTCATGAAATCTACAAAGGTGATAAAATCAAACGTCCCCAGGCCTAAATTGACTTTCTGTAAATCTAAGGTCAGAGTTCTCTTAATATCTAAGAAGCTCTCCAATTCCGCTTCGATGTCCAGATCATTGACATCGGGAGACATATCCAAACCATACGGGGTTTGCTGGACACCCCCAATCGCCGTAAATTTAAGACTTAAATCCCATCCCTTTTCTAACGCCCGGTCTTGGAAGATCTGCATATACATCACCATATTCTCTGCTTCCACCTTTGTTTCGGCTACATAGGTAACGTCTTTGCCCAGTAAGGTCAACATGACCGCTAGATACTCGAGTCCGTCTTCAACCACCATAATCTTCTCAACCGGCAGAAGAAGAATTTCCTCAACCAATCTCAATGCCCTAGAATATTCTTCTTTATTAATATTGAACTTCAGTGAGGAGGAAATAAGAGGATATAATTCTTCTACCCTCAATTCTTTTTTCTGAATAACGATGGGGGCTGGCTGGTGTCTGGGCTTCTTTCCGCGTTGCTTATGGAGTCCTAGTTCCTGCTCTTTCCCTGGATTTCTCTTTAAATAGAGCCTTAAGCCCGCCACTGAGACATCCAAGATCCAAGCGGCCTCGGTCATATTTTTACCCTTGATCTTCTCAAGCATTTCCTTGTCTTCTAATCTTATTTCAATCTTTGATTTTCTACCTCTTTGTTGTTTAAGGGTGAGTTGGCTTAGATCGCGGGATTCCTGAGCCTCATGTGTTCCCATGGCTAAAGATTCTTTGGGTTCGGTGACCTCGGCAAATAATTCTTCTAAGAGTCCCATCATCTTCACAAATCTACTTTGTTGTTTCATAAACCCAACTGCCATTCGATGCGCATCATCCCATTGATAGAATTCTCGGTAACTGAGCTCTAAAGTTTCATGCAAGGCAACAGCCTCAAGGGCTAATGCTAATTGACCGGCCACCTTCTCTTCAAACTGTTTTAGGAATTGAGAGCAGGAGAAGAAGATCTCTAACTCATCCCTTTGATTTCTCCTGGCCTGCCCGCCCTTTGCTCTCATTGGCAGGCGGGCCCAGATAAAGAGTTTTTTGGGATAATTTTCTAAAAAATATTGAGCGGGGATCTCGAAAACATAGAACTTTGTGTCCTGGGACTTCGGCTTCCCTAAGAATTGTGGAATGATCTTAAACAAACGGTATTCAACAGCCTTTTCGATTGCATCAATATCCTTTAAGGTAAGATTACCAAAGTAACCTTGTTTCTTTTCATCTTCCTTATGTTCTTTGTCAATGTGACTGCCACCTTTTTTGCTTTGCTCACCAGAAATCAAGAAGGAAACATTTTCTTGAATGAATTTACGGCTCTTCTCCAAGGCCAGACTATAAAAAACCAATTGATCCTTCAATTGAGATTCGCTTAATCCCAGACCTGCCGCAACCAGAGCAAAATCCGTTGGCTCAAGGACATCGACAATTTTTTGGTGCTTCAATTGAATAATCCTAAACAGATGGATCAACAATGCATAAAACTCTTTCAGGATTTGGTATTCCTCCAACAAGATCAAACTTAAGTCTTTAAGCACTTCTAGTGTGTCCATGCCATTATGGGCTTCCCTAAGCCTGTGTTCACGATGGCCATAAACCAGGCGATAGAAAAAGATAATGTCGTGGATATTGTGCATGGCATCTTTGATGTGGAAACGCTTGTTATCCTCGTATCCGAATATCGGGGTAAGATGCTCTTCGGCAATCAAATGGATTTTCTTAGGCCTTAACCGGTAAATCTTTGATCTCACCTTTCTTTGAACCCGTTGGTAGAATTTTTCTGCTCCACCGATAAACTGCATGGACATAAGATGTGTGAGTGCCACAAAATCCACATTCCAGCGGATAACCATATCGACAAACAAAGCCCGCTCATCAAAGTATTGGTAATATTTCTTCAACCTTCTTATTGGAATGACCCTAAACGGAACAGGGTCAATAACCAATCCCACCTTTTCTGCGGATGCTCGGATCTCCGCTATGAATTTCTTAAAATATTTGGGTCTGTTTCTGTTGGCAAAAATCAAAACATCTAAATCAGCAAATGGGGTGGTCTTGGTGCCCACAATCGTTACGGCGTAACGGCCAGGGAATCTTCCGATTTTTTCTTCTGCCAGCCGGATAACGGCCATCAGGATCTCATGCTCAAATTTTTCGACCGGCGCATCCAGATTTTGCTTTACATCCAGGATGGATTGAGCCAAAAGCCGGTCATGGTACTGCCGTAAGGTCTGCAATCTGGCTTCGTAATCCAGACCCGAATTCAATATTTGCTCAACATCCCTGAATAATAGAGTTATCGTTGAGACTTCAAGACGGCTGTCATCTTCTTCTTTCTGATTTTTAATAATGTCAATCCTCTTTCTCTTATCAATAAAGAGTCTGTTGACTTGATCAACACTGATATCTTTTAAGTCATTGACAACCAAATCACTCCCGGCCTCAAGGAGCGCTTGATAATTATTGTCTTCCCCATCGCGAATGATCCCAATGGTAAATCCAAATCCTCCTTGAACCGCGGCCTGCACATCCGGGACAGAGTCCCCCACGACCACGATATCTTCGGGATTCAATCCCATCTTTTCCGCTGTCAGATGAAAGATCATCGGATGGGGTTTGCCTTGGGTGATGCCGCGTCCTCCCACAACCGCCTTAAAATAATCTCTTAATCCAATGCTCTTTAAGATTTCCTCGGCAATAGGACTGGAAGAACCAACCCCCAGAACAATATTCTCATGTCTTAATTCATTAATGAATTTCACGCTACCCGCATAGGGTTGAACACCTTCTGTCCTGAAAAGATCATTAAAGATCGATACTTTTTTATGGCTGAGATACCGGATGGAAGATTCATCGAGCCCGGTTAACAGGTCTGCCTCAATCAGGGCCCTTACCGCCTCCAAAGCACTCTTGCCGCGGAAATATCGTTTGGCCATCACCTCATCCACGGGCCTATCCAAAGTTAATTCCCAGGCACGTCTGTGAAGATGTCCTGTGTCAACAATGACACCATCGAGATCAAAAATGACTCCTTTGAATCCATCCCATTGGGAACCATGAATCAAATGTTGTTCGTCTTCCAGAGCAAAGATTCCTACACCCGATGTTAAAATATTAAGATTGTATTCAAGATGCACCTTTGTTGCCGCCTCAACCCCTTGCCGATGGGCAAAATTTTTGGCTTCTTTTTCAACTTCTGCAATATTTCCAAAATCACTGGCAATATCAATAAAAGTCTTAGCACGTTTTAAAAATTGATCATAGGCTAGCCAATAAGCTTGGTCGGTTAATTTAGCGAGTTTAAAGAGGGATTTTTTGTCACTGAAGTTTGGCCTCCGCCATTTGCCTTTTGTGACATCATAAACACGCCGATGCGCCTTCACAAACTCTTTGGACGGCGCCCGGGTTTGATTGATCGATCGTTTGCTTTCTTCATAATAGACCGCCATCGCCAAGAATTCCAAAATTCGTCCTTGTTTTTTGTGTTGTTCAAATTCCCCTTTCCAGATAGGAAGCAGGCCAGGAAGTTCGGGATCATTCACTTTATGTTCTTGAGCAACGGATGTCTTCAATTTGAGCCTATATTTCTTCATCATCATTTTAAGGTGGTTGTCACCTTTCCTTTTAACCTTGACTTTACTGAGAACCCCTAAAGCTCGTTTAAATTCGGCCAATGTTCCCCGCCTAAAGGTCCGGTCCGTTCTTTCTGAGTCCCGCATGATAATCGCTTGGACCTCTCTTATGGGATCATCGTGTAAGACTCTGATCAACATATCCTCCAGAAGAACATCAAATGCTCCTGTCCCTTGGAATTGTTCATCAACACGAACATGTTTTATAAAAAAATCGTGAGAATTAATTTCGTAGTAACCGACATATTCGCCTTTGTAAATCAAACGGACGGTAACTATACCATCATGAATTGAACCTAAGACCTTCAATAGATATCGACCTTTTTTACTTTCCACCATCCAAGTGACAGAATCCATCTGGATCAATGTCACAGGATAAGAAAAGCCAAACGAAGGTTTAGAGTTTTTCTTCTTATCCTCTCCATTCGCCATCGCCAGGATGCCTATTCTTGATTTCATAATACGAAGATTATATTGAGTATGGACTCTACTGGCGGCTTTAAGTCCTTCCTCATGGGCCATTCCGGCCAAGATCAATAAAGTGGTCTTCATCTTCTCTGCAGAAATTCTCCACAGTGGTCTTTCCCAAAGAGATTTGTCGATATTCCCCTTGTATTTTTCATAGAACTTGATCATGGCCCTTTCATAGGCTCTATCCGCCTGAAGCGCTAATTTCAAAAGATGGAATTTGTCGCTTTCATCTGGCTTTCGCCATTTGCCAGTGGAAACATCAAAAATTCGTTTATGCCAGCGCACAAACTCAATCGGACTCACTGAGGCCGGATAATTTCTCCGCTTGGACTCTTCCCAATAAGCCACCTCTTTTAAGAATTCCTTGAGTGTCCCTCCTTCAATCGCTTGCTTTAATCGTTTCCGGAAGCGAGGTAACATCGCTGTCGGCTGTCCCACTGGAAGCTGACTTTCATCTTTTACGGATAGGGTGACCTCACTCAAGACCCCTAACGCTTTCTTAAATTCCATGATCGTGCCGCTTTCGAAGGTCTCATCGGCTCTTAAAGAGAAACGAATAATGGAGGCATTCAACTTTACTTTTTTATCTCCGTTAAATATTCTCCTTTCCAAGTCTTCAAGAAGGATATCCACAGCGCCTGTCCCTCTAAATCGATGATGAACAATAATAAAGCCTAGGTAATTGGTGGCTTTATCAAATTCATAGAAACCAACGATCCGATCATTGAGGAACAACCCTACAATCACACTGGTCTTTTTCCAATTGAAGTTTATGAGCGAATCGATATAGCTGGCGAGATCTGATATGCTTTCACCATTCTTCGCAGACTCGATGATTTGTTTTTTCAATCGTATTAAATCGGACAATGACATTGGCGTTAGTTGATATCGATAAATTCCTTTTCTGCTTTGGGCGATCCAGGTGTGAGCATCAATCTGCTTGAGGGTGACAGCGTAGGTCGCTTTTGAATTTTCGTTTCCTTGGGTGAGATTCTCCTCTGAGATATTTGTGAACCTTATTACTTTGTCTTCTTCATTCTGGTAAGCCATCGCCAAAAAGCCTTGCTTGGCTGCGAAGACTTTGGCGTTGTAAGCCGCATGCACCTTGGTTGCCGCCCTGATACCAAAGGCTCGGGCTATGTTCATCGCTTGCTCACGAGTACGTTTTTCAACCCCTAACACATTAAGCAACGGCCTAAAGAAATGCACTAAAGAAAGGAATTCATTGTAATGTCTTTGATAGGTTCTTTCATAGGCTTTATCGGTTTCCCTCGCCAGCCGATAAAGAGTCTTCAATTCGGAAAGGGTAGGTTTGCGCCAAATGCGTAAAGCCACATCATAAACTTCCTTAAGATGACCAGCGACAAATTCTCTGGGGGGTGCCCGTTCAAAGGTTTCAGATCGATTGGCTTTCTCATGATAAGCCACCTCTTCTAAGAATTCCTGCACCTCTTGATATTTCACCGCCTCTTCAAATCCCTTACGCCATAAGGATTGCATGGCAGGAGGGTGTTGCCGATCGTGACTCCCATATTTTTCTTGATCCCTGTTACCCAAGGTATTAACCAGATCATCATAAAATGCCTCCATGGATTTATAATATGTCCCTTGGGCAAAGATCGCCTTACGAAGAGCATTCAAGATCAGTTTTTCTCCTTTGCTCAATGTCTTTTTTTCGATCTCATCATAACTAAGATATAGGTAATGACGTGGCTCTATCTCGCCTTCGTTAAACAGCACTGTTATCAAATGCTGATCAATTCTCGGAGATCTTCCAAAAATTAATTTATAAATATCTTCAGCGATGCTTAAAATCTCATAAAATTTCTTAGCGGTATGTATTCTTTCTATGTTCTGCTTTCGTCCAAGATACAAACGCATTTCTCCAAAATCGATCAGTTTAATGGTTCCTGAAGGTGTCACAAAGACATTCCCCGCCATATTCACATCACCCATAAAGACCTTATACTGCTTATGAATGTAAGCCAATGTTTTCATCAATCGAAGGATAATATTCAATTGTTGAATCCTGTCATCAAGGAAAGAAGCCGGCTGCCCTTCCACCCATTCCATCTCATAAATCTTCAATCTCTTATTGAGATACAGGATTTCCACAAACGGATTGATAAGATGAGGATCTTTTTTGATTTTAGGCTGTATCCGTTGATAATAATAAGTCAGATGATCCATATCAAAGCCATCGTGATAAGAAGTGATAAGCCTCAGCACCGATTTTCGCTCCAAGGTCCCATTGGGATTCCTTCTTTGCACAGTGTAGATTGCCTTTCCTATAGACTTAAGGAGAAGGTAACGTTTCGTGCCCACTTTTAGCATAACCTCTTGACCTTGA
Organism: uncultured Planctomycetales bacterium; assembly: GCA_964374105.1. Classification (GTDB taxonomy): domain Bacteria; phylum Omnitrophota; class Gorgyraeia; order Zapsychrales; family JANLHA01; genus CAYJXI01. Next base: position 182,648 of record CAYJXI010000001.1, on the reverse strand, counting down.
GATAGAGATAAGTCAACCTTCGCTTGCAGGGAATCCAGATCATCTCGATACTTTGCACTATCAATCTGAAGTTGATGAGTTTTGGATAAGCGCCCGTTATTGGCCATCGCCTTGCGCCTCTTAAGCGAGCTTCGCTTAAATGAATCGGCCATCGCCAAGATGCCTTTCTTGGCTAAGAAGGCATCCCTATTGAATTGCGCATGTCTTTCTGCGGCCACCTTGATCCCGGCCCGGCGGGCGGACTCAACATTCTCTCTAGACTTTAACGCCTCCAAAAAGGCCAGATAATATTCGGCATCGGTCAGATAGGCCAACATATGAAGCTGGCCAATGTCCCAGCGGGTGGCACCTCGCCAATAGTGAAGGGCGGTATCGTAGACTCTCACTACACCTTTGACCTTGTGGTTATTTATAAAATCTTTCGGTGGGGCGCGTATCCACTGGGTCGTTCTTTCCATCTCTTCACGGTAAGCCACTTCCTCAACGAATGCTAATCCTCGGCCTTCTTTCAGTGTCGTATCAAATTCCGTCGCCCAGCGCGGCTGCATGGCGGGGGGATGGTCTCTTTTATCCTCATCCCCAAGATGACTGTCACCTTTTTCCATTTCTGGTTGCCGTAAATGAAGGTTGGCCATCAAATCAAACATTGATTCGACAGGCAACGTGTCATGATAAGCGGGCATGCGTTGCACGTCCCAGCTGATCTGAAGCCCTCCTGGCTTTAGCACCCTCACTAATTCTTTTTGCGCCTGCAAGATATGTCCTGGTGAAAAATGATTTGGATCAAAAAGCTCTGCATCAAACACCAAATGGATACGGTTGGTAAGTTTCGCTGGCAATTCAAGCAGATTGATCTGATAAGCTAAAAGATCCGGCATGGTTTCAACAGCCGAATACTCAGACAATTTGCGATCAAGAGCTTCTAGCGCTTTGGCATCACGCTCCACTAAATGGATAACTCTAATTTGTGGGAACACCTTGATCATCGCCACAATTGCCTGCCAGAAATACCCAGGCCCCAGCATCAAGACTTCCAGCGAGGATTCTCTGTTGGCAGCAAGTTTTTCACCAAATCTAGCTTTGATGCGTTCCAAGTAATAGTCAAGATGAAATAAGGAGCTTCCTTCTGGATCTAACTTAACATAGTTAACACCCTCAGGCGTGAGTCCATCTCCTTTACCTTTATTTTCAAAGGAACTGTATCGATGACTAACAGCAAGAATTTCAGATTCAGTTAGACGCTGACGCCACTGGATGATTCGCGTATCATCTGAAAAGCGTTTATCCCGAGTTCGCTTCTTATCCTTCTGCGCCATCGCTCCCGCTGGTTCACGATGTGAACCAGAGCTGCCGGAGCCACCGCGCTTGGCTTCGTCTTCCGAAGCCGTGGTGGCCAGGATGCCTTGACTTTTTATCAGAACCTCTAAATTATAATTCCGATGAACAACGATCGCGGCCTCAACGCCGAGACGATGTGCGATTTCGAGAATGAGGTGGTCAGATTCTTGATCGAATTTATCTTCGGTAGAACGATTCAGAATAATTTTAGCGTAACTGAGGAATTCGTTGCGGGCTTGCCAATAGGCTTTGTCGGTTTGATAGGCTAATCTAAATAGCGCTCTGATGGCGCCGAAGGTCAGTTTGTTCCAGACGCCACGGTCTGCGTAATAAACCATCTCATGCGGCCGGACAAACTCTTTTGGCGGGCCGCGGGTTAAATTCTGCGAGCGATTCCATTCTTCTACATTAGCCGCCAAGTCAATTATTTGTAAAATATTCCCGATTTTTAGATGCTTATCGAATTCCTGCCGCCAGTGCGGCTGCAGGGCGGGTGGAATATGGGAAATCGAATCTATGTCTTTCATCTCCTCATAAGTTTTTAATAATTCTTTTGCTATCCATCGACCTCTTTCATCTGTGTCACTTAAAGCCTCTTTTGCCAACGGTAAAGTTGACAGTGCTACTTTTTGAGCAATATCATCGCCCTGTCTAAAACTCAAAAGCCAGGCCGCAAAAAGCCTGAAATGATTATCCTCGCCTAAAATATTTAGACCGAATAATATCGCGATTAGCTCGGATCTTGTCATTTCTACCCATATCTCAAAATCCGAGTTCATAAATCGAAATCCAATCCTTGGTGTTCCGCGGACCAAGGTTATTAACGTTGAAAGTTCTCTTTCCTGTATTCGGTGATGTGGTTCTTTTAACATCGCCTGATAAATGACGTGGAATAAAACCGCTTGAGACTCTTCACTTAAAATCGTGCCGTATTTCTCAAAAATAATAACAAGCTCGCCTCGGACATAATAAGATACCGGCCCATAACGCTCCAGTTCATCCCCCAAAAGATTGATCCAGCCTTCAATGTTTTTTCTCAATTCAGAGGAAAATTTTGCGAAATCGAGATTATCCATTACCTTATTCAGCCACCGAACGGCAACAATACGGTTTCTCGATTTGCCAGCCCTTGATGTGATAGTTGATACTAATCCCGCGATAATGGAAAGGAAGTCCTCCTGACTTATATCTTGGAGATTAATCAAACGCATCTTTCGCAATCCCCTCGCTCTGTCTTTTTCTTTGCCGTTAATCATCACTCTACTCCATTGATCTAAAGAAAATTGACCTTCTATGTATTTAGGTTGGTCTTCCGCCATCGCCAGCCATGAACCATCTTGGTTCATGGCCAGGATGCCTTCCTGGGCCATAAATACAGTGTTGTTGTAGTCAAAGTGGACCTTCGCCGCCGCGGCGATGCCGATTTCACGCGCAACTTCTCTGGTCTTAGCGAACATCTCGAAACCAAGGTTAAATGTGCTCGCGGTTAAGATCATTTGTTTTGCTTCATGAAGAACCTTTTCAAAGGCCTCTCGATAGGTTTGGTCTGTTTGATGGGCCAGTTCAAGAAGTTGTGCTTTTTCATCTTGGGTGGGTTTGCGCCATTTGCTTGTTCTTACATCGTAGACATGTTTGTGGGCTTTGACGAATTTCTCCGGTGGAGCACGTTCAAAACCGACCGTCCGCTTGGCTTCTTCTTTGTATGCGGCTTCTTGAAGGAACCGAGAAATCTCGGCGCGTTTTAAGGCACGGTTAAATTTAAACCTAATGAGCCACTTTGGTTGCATGGCAGGCGGAGTATTATCTTGCATTTCCTGTCCCTCTTTCAAGTGCCCGTCACCTTCTTGTTGTTTTTGCTTAAGTGTGAAGCGAACCGCGTGGGCCCAAACGAGTGCAAGTGGTGAAATGCGTGGCTGTTTTAAATCATTTTCACCACCCTCGATAGTAAAGTAAATTTGTAGTTGTTCCAAATATCGTCTGGTACGTTGACCAGGATTAGTCATCCGAATCTCACCTTCCGGATGTAAGAGTGGAGCTAACTGTACAAGGTGATCAGAAAGCGCCTTTGGTCTTAATTGCTCTAATCCAAAAGAACTGTAAATAATATCAATTTCTCCCGGATTGAAATAAATCGGTAATTTTTCCAGGACATCTAAAACGAATGTGACTCGCTCATCATAAGATTGCCACTCCGGTAGATACTGATTTGCATATCCTATTAATCGTACGTTAGTCAGATTCTGAAAAAGCTGCTCAGCTATCTGAGATAATGCGACTCCATTGCCCACACCCCAATCAAGAACCACAACCACTCGTTTTGAGAATCTTTGAGCAAGGGCCGTAATTGTTTCTACAAGACGCGTGCTTAGTATTTCATTAATCTTGCTTAAAGGAGTTCCATCTATGAAGTATCTTCTTACGGGTTGTCTCACTCTTAAACGACCTGTCTTATCCTCATAGACAACGGCTGGATACTTATCCAAAGTTTGAATTTGTTCTGGAAGTAGTCGGGTTAAAAGGATTGCTCCTCCACTCAGTCGATAAGTGGAAAATTGTTGAGACTGTGACTGGCTTTGAATATTAGCTAAGGATTGGTCCTTTGAAGAAGATGTGTGAGGAAAATCTTGTTGTCTTTGCTTACGATATTTTTTATCTTTTTTCTTCCCCGCCATCGCCAGCCATGAACCATCTTGGTTCATGGCCAGGATACCTTGGCCGGATTTAAAGATACGCTGGTTGTAATCAAAGTGCACTTGGGCAGCAGCCCGGATTCCGGCCTCGTTGGCTTGCATCAACACCTTTTCTCGATCAATGTCGATAATCGGTGAAAAAAGATATGTTTCAAAAAATTCGTTCCTACCATGTTCATAAGCCTGATCTGTTTCCTTAGCCAGACTGAAAAGATAAGACAAATCCCCCACAGTCGGTCTTCGCCATTTCCCTTTGGCGACATCATAAACACGGGCGTGCCATTTCACAAATTCGGTCGGTGTCACAGGCTGCCTCGAAACACGCCGCATGACTTCCTCGTCATAGGAGCGCTCTTTTAAATATTCGATAATCTTCTCATCGCCCTTTTTAAGAATATCTTTAAACTCAGCCTTCCAGCGCACTAAAAGACCAGGTGTCTGGATGCCAGTGAAGGGGCTGGGATCAGCGTCCGGTCGGGTATTATCGTCTTCTGTCTCACTCAATGCCTTACCGTTTTCCTCTGTCGTACTGGCTGAAACAACATCCATCAAGTCGACAAGCGGCTGATAATCCTCAAACCATTGTCTAACCCTGTCGCGTTCTTTTAAGGCAGCCAATCGAATTAACAAATCCCTTCTTTCATCATCTTTCAGAATATTTAGCCCTTCTAAAATCTGCTGTCTTAATAAACCGAATTTCTTTTCAATCTTCTGATTGATAACCTCTTTCTTTCGCAGGGACCTCGGTTCAATAGCATTTAATGTCTGATAACGATGGGCCAGTTTCGAGATCCGGCTAATAGCCGTAACCAGTTTTTGATAAAGATGATTGGTGGTGGCTGGCACCGATTGTCCTGCTTGCGTCTCTATATCTTGATTCATTTCTGTCTTAACCAAATCCTGGTAATAAACGACTTTGCCTTCAACAGCCCCTTCTGGTGGCAGGATCATGGTCTTGGCCTTATCAAAAATGAATTTCTTAACCTTTTCTTTGTTTACCGCGACCGGCTTTCTTCGGGTCAATACCAATTGTTTATTCAACTCTTCAACGGACAGATTTGGCGCAGGAACCCCTTGCTTGCCGGCCACCAGATAAGTAAACTCGCCCTTGACCTCATCCGCCAGATCATTGGCAAATTCCTGGCCGAACTCGTGACGGAGTTTATTGTAAGTCTCCTGATCTAACTGCGACTGTAGTTTCGCGCCTTTGCCGACCTTGATAACAAAACCAAGCTGAACTAAGGCTTGGATAAATTCTTCTGTAATCTTGTTGCTCTTAGGCAAAATCAAAGTTAAAATCCCACTATCGATGAGAATCTTATGTACCGCCCTAAGGACCTTAGCCGGATTAGACATGTAGCGATAGGCAAAAGAGATATTGACCATATCAACGCTTTCCTCTTTAAAGGCCTTATCCAAATCTTCAAATGTCCCGACAATCTGCTCGTCTTTACGGTGGATACCCAAAGACAGCATCCGGGGGCTGATATCGTAATCCTTGATACGCAGGGTAAATCTTCTTTGCCTAAAGCTCTCGCGCTGGCTCAGGCGTTCATACGCCCGCTGTAATGTCGAAGGCCCTGAACCTAAATCGACCACAACCAGCGGCCGCTGTTTGGCCTGCGGGAAGAGTCTTTCTAATTCGCCGTGCTTGGGATCACTTAAATACTCCAAGTTAGCCATGTTGGCAAAGAAGGAGCCTTTATGCTCCAAGAGTTCAAGATACATATGGGCGGCCTGATCCCAAAGCTCACGCATTTCGGCCTGATCCTTGGTTTGGAGAACCTGCGAGAGAAGCAATCGGAACTGCTGTAAGAGCGTCATCTCATGCTCATCGAGAGAAACCACGTCACCTTTTTCAATCTCGCGGATGATGCTCTTTCGGATATCTGTTTCCTTAAACGCCTTAAGGATCTCCGGTGAAAGATCACCGTCAACAATCATCCGGGATAAAATTCTCTTTCTTCTTAAGACAATGCCTTTAAGATGATCTATCGACACCGCGACATCTAATTCAAGAAGGATAATCTCTAACACCTTGCCAGGATAATTCCGTAAGGGATCCAGACGGTGGGCCCGGTCAATCGCCTGATCTAAACTCGATGGTTTCCACGGATTGTTCAAAAAGATAATTGTTTCGGTCTGGGTCAGTTCATTGGCGACCCCCATGGTGCCCGTGGTGGCAATCATGACATGGGCTTGAGCCTTCTGATACCGTGCCATGAGTTGTGTACGGGCCTGTCCAGTAATGGTCCCATCGATATAAACGACGTCATTGCGGCTGAATTTCGTGTCTTTCTCTAACTGGCGAAGAAGATAGTCACGGAAATGCCCGGCAATTGTTCTGTAATCGGTGAATACTAGAATAAATCTTCCTTGTTTAAGCCGTTCTTGAATCAGGTGCGCCGCGGCAACGAATTTGATTCCAATAACCCCGTTCTCGATAAACACCGAAGGATCAGTCGCGGTCTGTTCCAGGCGCAAAAGCTGCGATGTCCTGGCCTTAGACAAACCAGAGGTATCACCATCAAACATATTCTCGTTTAATTCCTCTTCCCTCTGGAATATCCCTTCCTCAACATAATGCTCAAAGATATCCGGCCGGTCCATGGCGAGGTTATAGAGTTCCATCTGTTTTTGGTAATCGCCGCCTAAGGCAACGCTGAAGAGCCCCCCCACATTCATCGTCTTAGCCAACGGTTCAATCTTAACCCTTACGAATTGTTTTTCCGGCAGGCCCTTAACCACATCATCTTTAAGGCGTCGTATCATCATCTCGGCCAAGTATCCCGAAAGCATCGACAGCCGGCCGATATCGGTTTTCTTAAATATCAAGCCGAATTCCTTCTGCGATATGCTTTGGAACAATTTCTCGGCATGGGAATCGCCGCCGAGGGACAGATAGCGCAAATAAACAAATAAATCTTTAGGTTCATTCTCAAGAGGAGTCCCGGTCAACATGACCTTATAGCCCGCCTGTAAGGCTTGCTGAATCTGCGTGATACCGAAAATAGCCTTGGCGGTACGGGTGCTGGCGCGTTTGATGAGGTGGGCTTCATCCAGGGCAACAAATTCTGTCGTGATGGGTTGGTGGCGGCCTATTTTTTCCTTGAACTTCTGCAGGCGCGGCAGGGTTTGATAATTAATCAGGATAACTCTTCTTCCTTTCTTGGGTGGGGCACGTGGAGACATAAGATATTTGTACCGGCTACGAGCCTTCGCTATCTCCACAACTTTAATCCTGGCATTATCTTGTAATGATAACGCTAACGGTTCATAGGTCAGATTCACCAGTTCAATATCCATATCCGTGTGTTTGGCCAGATCATCCATCCAACGGTTTAAAGCTGCCTTGGGCGCCACAACCAGCATCTCTTTAGTATCGGATATGATAAACGAGGCAATCGTTTCCAAGGTTTTGCCCAGGCCCATCTCATCGGATAAGAGAATCTTTCTTCTCTCAACAATGCGCATGACCGCCATCAGCTGATAAAGATTAAGATGGGTTTTGCGGCTTAAGCCCTTTTCATGCAGTTGGGACTGCAGACTCAAGGCCTCCTTGACATCTTCCAGCAACCGGGCCAGCGCTTCTTTGGCGATACTCTCCTGTTCTTGGGCCAGGGTATCCTCAACCGCCTGCCGGGCATTCTCCAAGGTAAAGCGGTCCGGCTGGGGACTGAAATGATTCTTGTAGAAATGCCTTTCCTCGAGCTTATTAATAAACGCCACCGCTTGGCTTCGCGCCATACCTTTGAGACCCTCATTAATAATCCGGCGTTTGATTCGGTAATCCATGCGCCGGGCGATATTGGAAATATCTTCCTGCGACAAATCAACATCCTCTAAAAACCGCGGTGCGGCGATCTCTCCTTCCGGCTCCCGGGCGTGCTTAAGGGCCTCATCAATGCCGTTGGTTTCGATATAACGGTTAATAATAGAAATAATCGTCTGATTGAGAATAGATTCTATCTGCTTTTCATCATATTGGCCCTTAAGCTGATAACCGATCAGCTTCCAGAGGATGTCCTTGATATCCAAGGAATACCGACTGGCCAAAAATAGAAGGTCCTGCTCCTCAAAGAGCTTATGCAGTTCTTCCTCTAAAGATTTTTGGATAATATCTTTCTTGACCTTCCAGCCCATTAGTTTAGCGACATTGAAGATATCGTCTTTGCCAAAAGTCCACCCTTGTCCTTTATAATGCTCATATCGCTTCTTGACAAAGGGGATACCCTCTAGGGTGACTTCTGTCTTTCCTTGCGCCGCTTCTTCGATCTTCTTGATGAGAGCTGCAAAATTTTCTGTATCGGCTTTACTGTAATAAGCCGACAATCCTTTCTGCGAGATTATCACATCCCTTTCCGGATGGATGATATCAGCCTCCAGTTTCTGAAGAGAGATCAAGGCATTTCCTTCAAGGGCTTTTACTAAAATGGCCTCTGGGTGACGCAGACGGTTCTTGATGTATTGCTGGCTGTCATGAACCTTAAATACCCAGCCGTATTTAGGATGGACCTCGGGGATAAAGATAACTTGACGGCCGATAAGCGAATTTAAGTCGCGGATGACGACCGTCTGCTCCCGTTCGCGCAAACTCACTGCGCCTGCCTTAGGCACAACATAAGGATGACGATAAAGCGTCGGATTTATGGGAAGCCCATGAATATTTGTTTTTCCTAAAATATAATCAATGAATCGCAGCTTGTCTAAATCCATGCGGACGATTCTCCTCTCGCCTTCTTCAAAGAAGATGTTGGTGCCAATCACAATGGTTTTCCCATCCTCCTCAACAGAAAATTCAATGTAAGGCCCGTAATCCGTATCTATCTTTAATTCAGTAATACCCGGTTGGTTCCTCAAATTAAATTGATTTACATCTTCTGCCGTAAACGAAAAGACGATATCTTTTATCCGCTTGTTATTGTCATAAAGATAGATCTGGACAGCCCCTTTGCCTTCCTTAAAAATAAAAACCTTTTTGATTAACCGTCGGTCGGCAGCCACAAGATCCTTCCGACCTTCGGTAAAGGCGACAATATCCAGAACCGCTAAATCAACCGTCCGCCATTTACCATAAACAAAGGTATAAGTCGACAGCAGATTGGCTGATGATGCGGGATGCTCGGGATCAAAATCCTGGCCGCGGTAAATTAAAGCCACTGGACCGTGGTTTAAGTCCTCAATGATGGCCACGATAAGTTCGTCTCCCCGATGAACATTCAATTTCTTTATATTCTCGGGAGGTATACTCAAACGTATGGATTTGATATCAAAATTCCGTAACGTCATATCTAAGTAAACAGTCATGGGATTCTTGGGGCTATCGCTTATAACAATATGGACCTTGGTCTTCCGATATTTCCAAGGACTACCGTCCGGCCGAACCTTAATGGGCTTCCCTTGACTTAACTGATAAAGATCCATAATAAACGGTTCAGCCAGCCGGGCAGATTTGCGCTTTTGAGAATACGCATAGACACTGAGCGGCACAACCGTCAGATCCCCTTTAAGCCATTGACGATAATCTTCCGGAGCAAAAAGACCTAAAAGCAATCCCAGATTCTCATCGGCAAAAGTGGCGATAACTATCCTCTCAATCTTCTCGTGCCTCATCCTCGCCAGATGTTCATCGGGAACAATCAAATTCCTTTCTCCGAGGCTGCCGCCATGGAGTCTCAGCTGGACCTTTTCCTCTCCTTTAAATTTGACCCAGGAAATCTCCTTCTCCATCATCCGGCCCGGCGTCAAATCAATCTTCCCCTGATCCCACAGGATAATTTCCTGGGGTGTCAATTCGGGCTCGATGATAATCGACTTAATACGATCATCCGGCTGATCCAGCCGGTCCGTAGGATAACGGTCGCCGTTCCACGCCCGATACGGCTTCCCTTCCCGGTATTCTAGGGTAATATGGCGGCGGTTCTTTAAATCTGGTCTCGCGCCCCACCAGACAACACCCCCATGGATGAGCACACCGCGGGTGTCGGTATAGACGCTCTTCACCACCGCATTCGGATATCCTTGGAGTTCCTGGGCACCAAACTCTGCAAACGAACCTTCTTGTTTGATTAATTGATTTTCAAAAATGATATACACGATATTTCGATCAACATTCAATTCCTGTGTGAAGGCGCCGATAACCTTGCCCTTAACCTCCCAGCCCATCATGTCCGCCACCCGGAGAATATCAGCCCTTTTGAACACCCACTTGACCATAACCGCCTTCTTGCTGCGGTGTTGTCTCCTTTTCTGATAAAAATGAATGCCTTCGATAACAACCTCACCCTCTCCCTTCGCCTGTGCAATAATCTTTCTTAATAAGACCTCGCTTTCCTTGACGGCCTTCGCATTAAAATAAGGCTCCAATCCCCGTTTCGACACAATGACCTCTTCGCGCGGATCAATAAACTGCACCTCTCTTCTCTCTAACAGAACCAGGGCCTTGGCCAAGGCATCCCTCACCAGAATCACGTCAGGGTCACGCTTCCTGTTCTTTTTATATTCTTCGATATCATGGACCGCAAAAAACCTTCCGGGAATTTTCTGGCTTGTCTTCGGAATAAATATCAGCTTCTTTCCGCGTAATGTTCTTAACCCATAAATATAAATGGCACGATTCGGCCCTGCCCTTAATTGAATCTGGCCAACATCTATGACAGGCCGAAAATGCCTATACGGCCTAGGTTTAATAGGCAACCCCTGAATATTGGTCCGGCCTAAAACAAAATCAATTAAAGCCAAACGGTTTAAGTTTACACGCATGTTATGCTGCCTGACGGCCTCGGCAATCCAATAATTCGTTCCTATGACTTTTCTCTTGCCATCCTTCTCCACAGAGATCTCGACAAAGGGGCCAAAATCATCATCGACCTTCACTTCTAAAATCACCGGGTTATTCTCTAAATTAAACCGTTTCACCTCCGCCGGAGAGAATACGAAGGTCACACGATTACCTAAAACATCATTCTGACCTTTTCGCTTTGAAAAGAAGAACCCTACGGTCGTTATCCCTCTACCGGTCCGTTCATCCCCGGACTTTTTGATGACAACATTTCTTCTGGCCTGCCGGCCTAAAGCTTTCAGGTCCTTTCTTCCCTCGCCGTAAGCCAGGATATCAAGCACAGCTAAATCCACGGCCATCCACTTGTCCCCAAAGAAGGTATACGTTTTTAACGGATTTTGGGAACTCTCCGGCTGGCTCGGATTAAAATCTTCTAAACGATATATCTGGGCGATAGGACCATGATTCGGGTCCTCCTGTATAACCGCATACAGTTGATCCTTATTTTTGATGCCAAGTCTCTTGGCCTCTTCGGGGCTAATGGAAAATGACATCCGTACATTAATATCAAAGGCCAATGACCTAAGTCTTATAGATCCTAGAAATAACTGGCTCTTTCCGGAATGATCTTTTTGCAGCCGCAAGGCAAATCTTCCGTACCGCCAAGGACTGCCGGAAGGCCTCACCTTAATCACTCGACCGGTACTCAGTCTATGGATATCCATGACAAAAGGATCAGCTATCCTTGCTCTCTGATGTCTTCCCGCAACCGCATAGACACTTAAAGGCGCGGCTGTGCCGTCCCCTTTCAGCCATTTCTCATAATCATTGGGGACAAAAACTCCTACAAAGAATCCTAAATACTCATCAACAAAGGTAGCCACAACGGCCTTTTCGATACGCTGTGCACGAATTCTTACCGCATACTCATAAGGGATCACCAGAACCTTAACCCCTACTTCGCGATCGTGGAATCTGACATTGATCTGCTCGACCCCGCGGCTTTCTTCAAACTTAATCACGCGTTCCGTCATGCGCCCGGATCCCAAGGGTAATTGATTTCTATCCCATAAAATGACCTCTCTCTGTGTCAATTCGGGAAGGATGATGATGGCGGCAATGTCCTCATCCGGCTGATCCAGGCGGTTGGTGGGATAGCGATCGCCAGCCCAAGCGCGAAAGGGTTGACCGCCACGGTACTCAACCGTTAAATCACGCCGGTCTTTTAAATCTGCAATCGCCCCCCACCAAATCACGCCGCCGTGGATAAGAGCACCGGTTACCTCCGTTCGGACATTCTTCACAATAACATCGGAATAACTCGCTGCCTCTTCCGGCCCAAACCCTGCGTTCATCTCCCCCACCTTGATGAGTTGGTTGCCGGAAATCTGGTACACAACACTCGCCTGCCCGATAGTTTTTGCCATGCCTTCCGCCTGTTCGTCCTCCTTGATTTTGCCGCCGGATTGTCTCTTCAGCCGCCAGCCCGTCAACCGCGCCACCGCCTCAATATCCCCTCGGGCAAAGACCCACTGCGTATACCTTGCCCCCCTTGCCACATACTGTTTTTGCAAGAACTGAATCCCTTCAATCACAACCAGATCTTTGCCCTCGGCCTTTTGCTCAATCATTTCTTTAAAGGCAAAGAAATGATCACGAACATCTTTATCATGAAAATGCTTTATTAATCCCCGCTTGGTAATCGGAATCTCCCGCTGAGGGTCAATCAAGTCAATACCGGATCCTTCCCTCAAAACCAAGGCATATCCATTCGGGTCCCGGCGCTTACGGTCCTTAATCAAGACAACATCAGGTTTGCGATTTCGATCCTTAAGGTAGGCCTCAACATCATGCACGTTGAACACCCAGCCGTATTCCGCATGAGGTTCAGGAATAAATATCGGAACCTTGCCTTTAAGCAGTTCTAATCCATAAACGTTCAGCCGCCGTTCGGGGCCGACGCCCAGCACAATCCATCCGCCGTTAGGAACAGGCAGGTCATGGCTGTAGACTCTCGGCTTAACCGGCTGCCCGTGAATATTGGGCTTCCCCGAAACATGGTCAATCAAGGCCAGCCGGTTAAAATCAACACGCATCCGGTGCTGCTGTTTAGCCTCAGCGATCCAGTAATAAGTCGCCATCCACTCTTCTTGACCGTTTCTTTCAACAGAAATATTCAGGTAGGAACCAAAGTCGGAATCAACCTTTAACTCAAAGATCAATGGATTATTCTCAAGATCATGGCGCCTGACTTCCTCAGGTGTAAAACCAAAGGTCACCGTCTTGGCCAAGGATCTTTGATCCGTAACGGCCTTGACCGTCACGATCCCTTTCCCTAAAAATCTTGACTTAGTATTTTTCAGGATAAAGGCTTTCCTCCTTACTTTCCGGCCGGTCGCCGCCAGGTCTTTTCTCCCCTCACTAAAGGCAATAATATCCAACACCGCCAAATCCACCGGCCGCCATTTGCTTCCCAACAAAGCATAGGTCATCAACGGATCCCTTGAACTTTCAAGATTGTCAGGATTAAAATCATCTTTGTGATAAACCGTAACCACAAAACCATGATTGGGATCCCTTTGGATAACGGCGTAGACCTCAAACTTGTCGGCCCTGCCGTATTTCTTAATAAACTCCTGGTCTAATTTGACAGACATATTGACTAAAAGATCAAAGGCGTCTAGTCTAAATTTCAAATGACCGCGCAATATGGCCTGATTATGGGAATCAGGATAGACATTCATAATTGTCTTTCCGTACCACCAAGGACTTCCCTGAGGCCTTAGCTCAATCGTCTCTCCCTTTATCATCTTCTGCAGATCCAAGATAAACGGTTCAGCGATCCGCGAGGAGTTATGCTTCTTGGAATAGGCATAAACGACTAACGGAACAGCTGGCGTTTCACCACGAAGCCATTTAACGTATTCCTCAGGAATAAATAAACCTAAAAGCAGGCCGTGATTGACATCCGCAAACGTCGCCATGATTAAACTCTGAATCCCTTTCTGGCGGATAACTGGGATAGATTCCTGGGGAATGACAAAGGCCTTGACCTTAAAAGATTCCCTACCTTCCTCTTTAAGCCTAATAACTAAGGAGGCCCGCTCTTCGCCATAAGAAATAGAGAAATATATAAGCTGCTGCCGCATGCGGCCGGAGGCCAAGACCAATTCACCTTTATCCCACAAAAGAATTTCTTTCTTGCTCAGTTCCGGTTCAACGGTGATTTCTTGAACATTCTTATCCGGCTGATGCAAGAAGTTGGTGGGATACCGATCCCCGGCCCAAGCGTGGTAAGGTTGGCCTTTGCGGTATTCGAGGGTGATATCGCGGCGATCTTTCAACTCTGGCCTCACACCCCACCAAATCGTACCGCCATGAATTAAAGCGCCGGTTGTTTCAACAGCAACATTCTTTACGACCGCATTCGGATAACGGCTAACCTCGGCAACTCCAAAATCGATAAGGCCTTTCTGCTCGACCAAGGCGTTACCCGAAATCACATAAACCTGATGAGGAATCTCCACAAACTGATGGGCAACACCCCTTGCGGAAATAGCTAGAATGCGCGGCCGCTCTTTCGGGTTAACTCTTGCCTCAAACTGATGCAGGTTATGTTGAAGATGAATTTCCGCGGCCACCTTAAGGGCCACATGATGCGCCCGCTCAATGTCGCTGGTGAAACGATAAATTACTTGGAAGGTGTGATAATAGATAGTATCGGTCTGCCACCCGAGTTCAAGTAGGATCGTGTAATCCGCCTCCTGAGCCGGCCGCCAGTCCATGAGATTAGCATCAAAGACTTCGGTATGCCATCTAGCAAATTCTTCGGCAGAGACCGGCTGGGTATCGCGGTGTCTGGATGTTTCTTCTTGGTGGGCGGTCACTCTTAGAAATTCCAGCAGCTCGGTATCCCCGGCTTTTAAGGCCTCGCTCAATGCTTGTTGCCACTTTGGCTGCATGGCGAAAGGATAAGTATCATCATCGTCTTCAATGTCATCTAATTCATCAACTTCTTCCGTAGTTTCTTCTTCTGGCTGCCCAAGTCTCTTCTGGAGGGTATCTTTAAACCCGTGCTCCAAGGCGGAATCGTCCTTCGTATCGAGTTCATCCTTCTTCGCTATATATTCTCCATAATATCCGACAAAATAATCCACAATCTCCTCGGCTGACTTTTTGCTCCCAACCTCAGCGAGGATTGGCTCAAGGATTTCCAAGGCAGAGGAAAAAACGTCTGTTGTCGCGATGGACCAATCAATTAATTCATCCAGGCTCAAGGATATTGCCATCCATCCTTTTTCACTAAAAACACTGATCGTGCTATGCTCAGTAAACCTTTCTTCGCCTAAAGACTGAGCGAATGCTTCATAAGCGCGATCATGTACCTTTTTGGCCGTTAACTTTTCAGTTTTCTTTTCCTTTTTATGAATCTTTTTCTTATCTTTCCGATTCTTATCTCCTTCTCTACTGACCATCGCCAGGATGCCTTGGCCGGCTTGCATTACATTGAGATTATAGAAGTAATGTTCCTCAATGGCGGTATACAGGGCAGCCTTGAGTGCTTTTTCTTTGACTTCAGTCTCAACAAGCCGTTTACGCTCTTCGTTGTCAATATGCGGATAGTTGACCTCATAATCTATTCGGACATTTTCGTACAAGGAAACAAGAGCATCGCTTAAGACTTCATAAAAAATCTTATTGATCTTACGGGCTAGGCGGCCTAGCGCCCTGAGATCATGTTTTGTTGGTTCACGCCAGTGACCCGTTTTCACGTCATAGACCTCTGTGTGTTTGTCTACAAATTCTTGCCATGCTAGACGTTTCAAACCCAAAGTACGTTCAGTCTCTTCCTGAATAGCAGTTTGCCATAAGAATTCTTCCGCTTGGTCCTTCGTCTTGATTTGTTTAAAAGCCTCTCGCCACTTCGGCTGCATGGCAAGTGTCTGTCTTCCTAAAATGTGACTGTTACCTTTTGCTTCTGAGTCACCGATACCAGATTGGGTATTGAACAATTCTTTAACGGGTTTAGACCAGATTGAATATTTCACATTTTTGGCTGCCATTGCGTAGAAACCACCCTTTTGGAAAACCCGGTGGTTAAAACGCTTATGGACATTAACGGCCGCCCTTAAAGCGAACTGGCGGGAATCAAACGCAATTCCAAAACTGACCACAAAATCAATCATTCGACCGATCAAAAATAACGGCACCAACCTTCGCATCAACGGCTTATGGAAGAAATTTTGCTTCATTTTATAAACCGCGAACTTACGGGCGCGATGGAAGAAACGATCAGATTTCTGAGCTAGGGCTAAAAGAATGGCACGTTCTTTTTGGGTAGGTGTATCCCATCGGTTGCGGGCGCGATAAAATACTTTTGGGTGATCTTGAACGAATTTTTCCGGTGAGGCGCGCCACCAGAATCCGCGGGCGCGTTCTTCGTGTTGAGAGACAACCTCCGTGACGAACCACTCTTCTTGGCTCATCGTCCTATGTTTTTTATAATCGTACACCCCTTGTTTATCGGTCTGCACACGTTCAAAACGCTCTTCCCACTTCGGCTGCATGGCAGGTGGGTGGCGGTCTTGAGGATGATGTCCCTCCTCTCCCTTAGATAAAGACAACCGCTGCCTCCAGTAATGATATTTCTCAATATCCTCTGTCTCTAAAGTCAAATCCGGTTTATAGTACGTCTCGAAATCCAGGAGGATAAACCGGAATTCATAACGCGGACCTAAGGTCCAGATAATGTCTCTAGGTGCGAATTCAATGCCGTGAGGATTCACGATAGAAAGCAATTCACGATAGCCGCGTTTGACCGCGACGTAAAGGGCCGTCAAGAAGGGCTCAGCCAGCATGGCAAAGGTATTCGGATCAAAGAGTTGATTTTCTGAATTGAATTTCCGCCTCATCATACGGAAGCGATCACTGTAGTCGGGAATATTCACCTCAATGATCTTACCTAAAACTGAGGCGTCGTACATGTTTTCGTCCTCATCCCAGGTGGCCTTATTAACCATCCGGCGCAGGATCTTCTTATCAAAATCTTCCATATTGGAACCCTTAAGCTCGCCAACCGCCAGGGTGTAGAACAAGCCGCCGATCATGACAATCCCAACAAATTCCTCGACCGCAAAGCGTTCATTACCCGCGGCGCGTAAAACCAGATTGAACCGACGAGCCTCATGAATCTCCTCATCCGGTTGGAGTACTCTTAAAAAATCAACCCGCTTCAAAAAGAGCGTACGATCATCCTTTAATTCAAAACGCATAACCTTGTCTGAACGATAATCAGGATATTCCAAGACATCCTTTTTAATCGACAACAGGCTGTAAACATGAGGGAATTTATAGATCGAAATATCCCCCAACCCCGGAGATCGGGAATCCCGGGTGACTCTTTGAATCTTTGTTAAGAATTCCAAAGGATTCTGTTTAAATTCTTTTGGTAAGGCAGCTTGAATATCCTTACGGATAAAGAACTTATTTTGATATTCTTCTGCTAAGGGTGTAAACCTTGCCGGTTTCAAAATAATTTCTTCCCAAAGCTCAAACACGTGTTTCAGCAGTCGTTCTTTCAAGGAGGCTGATAGATGAGGGATCTTGGCCCATTGGGCTGAGATATATTCCTTAAATGCTGTGAGGGATTTTTCTTCCTGCATCACAAGGAGAGACACCTCTGGCGAAGAGAGGGTTTGTTCAATGATCTTAAGGGTCGCTTTGTTCCTTGCCAAAAGTTGTGCACTAAGTTCGGCCTTCTTGATTGCCAAGACGAGGATAAGAGTGGCGGCAAAACGTCGGGCTTGTTTGTCGACTGCATCATCAAAACCAGCCGACAGGAGTCTCACCAAGCCTTTTGCCTCGAATCTTAAAAAGGCCCAACTTAAGAAATACCGGAGATATTCTTGATTTTGCTCAAATGGGATCAGCGATTCAATCTCCGTTCGTTCAGACAACGGAATTCGAAAATAACTCTTATATCTCTTCAACAGCTTGGCTAAACGACTGGTCACATGATGAATGATCTTTTGATCAAGGAGAATCCTTTCCCATTGCTCCCGAACCACCGGATGGTCCAGCAACCTTTCGCCACTTAAAATGTCCTCAAAGGTTAAGGAGGAATGATCTTTCTGATCACTGGGAACAGAAGCCATGGCATAGAAACCAAACTTGGGCTTGCGGTTAAATCTTTGATGCACGCGGATGGCGGCCTTAAGACCAAATTCACGAGAGGCAATGGCCATTCTCAATAAAACAGTCAATCTTATAGAATTAATCAATCGCATAATTAACGATAAACTTCCATTTTGGGCGATCTCTTTCTTTATTCGATAAACCGCAAACCGCCGGGCACGGTGGAAAGCGCGATCAGTTTTTTTAGCAAGCTCAAGGAGGATTTCTCTTTCCTTTTTAGTAGGTGGTTGCCATTTTCCTAATTTGGTATTAAAAACCTCTTCGTGATCCTCAACGAATTTTTCGGGAGGAGTCCGCCACCAGAAACCGCGTTTTTGCTCTTCTAATCGCGGAACAATCGCTTCAACCAATAACCTCTCTTCTGAGTGCTCGAACGCCTCCGCAAATTGCTCCTTGAACTTTGGCTGCATGGCTGGCGGAAGATTCTCTTCGTCAGCCTTCTTAGATCCTCTGCGGCCCTTTGCGGAAGGTCTCGGAGATTTTCTCTTCAATTGAATAGTCTGATCTTCTTTCTCTTTGGCCTTCCGTGAACCTTTGATTTGCTTGAAGACAAGACCATATAGGATCTCACCAACGGCATCTTGAATTTCCGGATAAATCTTGCGGATAGATTCATAAACATAACCTAAATAGTACAGGCTAAACCAATTATTTCTGCTGTAAATAACTAAGGTATAATCGAGAATCTCCTCTGGGGAATCATAATGCCACCTAATTTTGTCTTTATTCATTAACTTGATATACCAATGAATCAAAAGCGCCATCACCTGCAATAAATTCAGCGATTCTTCTGTGCCAAGAGGATTATTAGGATTCTTCGTGATCAACTGGGTGAGTAAAAGGTCGTCCTGTTGTTTCCATTGTTGAGCCATGCCCTGAAGGATTTTATTGACCTTGTCCCGTTTTGATGCTTTCCCCTTAAGGCCGCTTATTTCCTCATCGCTCAAGCTATCCCCCAGGACTTTCAGGATTGAAATCCGAATATCTCTGCGAATGGCTTCCGGATTATATTCTTGGCCGGCTGAATAGCGTTCATCATCCCTGACAGGAATGGGAGGATTCTTGATATATCCCAAAAGCATATCCCATGGCAGTCTATCCTTGAGGCTGAGTTCAATCTCGGCCTCAGAACGTATAAATTCATCCGGATCCGATAAGTCAGATAATAATTCGGGAATGCTGGCGTGCTGCCTATTCTTCTTAGATCCCTTCGTTTGTCCGTGAGGAGCAGCCGATGGCTCTGGGATCGAACTTTCTGCTTCCGCCTGTCGATAATCTTTAGATTCCGCTTTGACTGTTTCGTTTTCTTCGTGGGTACCGCCGTTGAATTCGTGGATAACAGTCTGAACGGATGGCCATGGAATTCTTTCTACTAATTCTTCAAATGCTTGCGCCTGAGAGTGGATGAGTTCTAGGGTTGCGGTTCCCCATAATTGAATAGCCTTGATTTCGTGGAGGATTGAACGGAAGATCTGGGTTTCATCTGTGCGGGTGGCAGGCAGAAGGAGAATAGCATTTTTACCATCAACAGTTGTATTCAACGCATAAATGGTCAGGTCTTGGCTTTCTGCTTGAAGAGCATAAATTTCGGGCAACATCTGAGGTGGGGCGTTAATTAGCTTAGCGCCTTTAAGGATATCCACTTCTTGTCGGTATCCAGGATTATTGCTTAACACGTCAATGACAGCTTGTTTGAACCTTTCGTAGAGAGACGAAGCACCCTTAATCAAGGCCTGATATTTAGCCAAGATTTCCTCAATTTTTTCAATTTCTCTATCCTGGAGCGGCCGGCTGGAGCGGGTGGGGTCATGGCCGCCCCCTTCATTGGGTTCATTGTCATTGGGGACAGTCCCCATTTGGGAACTGTCCCCCCTTGCCCCCCTTGCCCCCCTTGCCCCCTTCCAGCTTTCTTCTCTAATATAGATCTCCCCATGCTTGATATTCGCGTATTCCCTTTCGTCTTTCATGACCGTTAATACCATTTCCCTGGGGAATTCGGGGATGTCTATTACGGGAATACGATGGTATCCGGAAAGTCCTCCGGGAATAGTGCCAAACTTGATAATCACCGGTAATCGAGGGATCTGATTGGGATTATTGGCATCGGCCTTGCGCAAGTATAGATCAAATGCCTCTTCGGACGTTATTGGTTGGGTGGCTGCAACGATGCCTTTCGGTTCCTTAATTTCCATTTCCCGATAGATGATGGTCCGTGGTACTTCATTCTCCCTGCGGCCGTCATAAGCCCAAGGGAAACGGATGATGTAGGTATTCTCCTGCCCGGCATCCTTTTCAATCGTAATATCCTTTCTTTCCACACCTAAACTTTCAATCTCCCACAAGAGCGGCACCCTAGCATTACCAATCATCCATAAATCTTCCGAAGAGGTATAACTCCATAACGCCTTCTCGAACCAATAAAGCATTCTTAATTCTTCATGATCTTCCGGTTGAGCCGTTAAATCAAAAGGCAGGGCATCGCGGATTTCAATCACCTGAGCGTCCGTTAAGAAAAGCACGGTTGTGATATCGCTTCCACCGAATTCATAAAGGACACGGTCTGTCCGTATCTTTTGGGAAATAAACCAGTCATGAATCTTAGCGAGGGCGGCCACAAATTGCCCGGCCATGAGGTTATGCCGCATGACTTCCCGGCTGAAAGGTCCACCGCTCACCAAATGCATGCCGCCAGGATAGACTTTAAGCAATTCTAAGAGCCACTTCTTGCGGTAGACTTCATACCTTGTCATGATTTCGCGATTAATGCGATAGAGTAAACGTGTTAAATACCAAACAACGGCTTCTGGATCTTTTAACGCTAAACGGGAAGAAACTTGCTGCAGGATCCTGCGCAGCTCAGGCTGCGGTAATGTTGGACT
The DNA here is from genome assembly GCA_964374105.1 of uncultured Planctomycetales bacterium. GTDB lineage: Bacteria > Omnitrophota > Gorgyraeia > Zapsychrales > JANLHA01 > CAYJXI01. Next base: position 161,766 of record CAYJXI010000001.1, on the reverse strand, counting down.
TTGTCTGTCTTGCGGCGCTTTGGCTCTATCTTGCTTAATATAATCGGCGAAAAGCTCCAAAAGACTTTTTTCTAATACTTGCTCTTTTTCCAATTGATCTATCATCTCTTTCATCCCCGCCTCGCTGATCAACGGTTCCTTGGTCGCCGCATCAAATGCCACCAGGCCAAGGACCACATAGACAGCCAAAAGCAATTTCTGTTGTTCATCGCTGAATTCTGTTTTCTTAAGTTCTGCTTTAGCCCGGCGGTTACTGTACATATGCAATTCCATCCTGCTGGGTTCCCTTGGCAAAATCTGATCGAGCTCAATCTCACTATGAACACTTAACACAACTCGAGCTATAATAGCCATATTCCTTTGATCATGCGCTTCGAGGGGCTTCCTTTCCTCTATCAGAACTTTACCCAGACGTGTCAATCCCATTTTTATATCCATTCTAGAATGGCTATGGATGTATGCGTTGAGGAGGGCATCGCGTCTGGCCAGTTCATAGAAACGTTTGAAAGTCGCCATAAGCTGTTTTTCATCCACAAACGGTGTCTGCGTATCATAACGATGCACAATGGCTAAAGCCAGTTGCATGATTTCAAGTAATTGATAGTTTTGCATTTGCCTGATCATCCACTTCAACCCAGGATGATCCTCTTTAAGAACAAGGAAGCCTTCTTCTTTTCTTTTTTGAGATTCCTGCTTTTGTCGAACATCATTGATGAGTTTCGCCAATTGATTAATCTGCGTTTCCGCTAGATTCGCTGATTTTTTGCCAACCTTAACGCGGCTGATCTTCTTCTTTACATCCACTGCCTTAACAGGTGTCTGTTGAGAAACCAGAAGCCATAAGGCTTGCCACGGTGCGGGTTTCATATCCACAACCTGATTCCCGATGATTTGCTGGATTGCTGATTTGAATTCCTCCGGAATCTCTGATGGTGTTGGCTCATCGTGATCCTGCGGCTTGTAAGCCTGGCCACCTTTCTCGTGTAGTGCTTGTTCCCCACCGTTGCTCAAGGGGACTGTCCCCGAATGGGGACTGTCCCCTTGAGCTTGCCCTTGGGTTGTAAATATAATGCGTTCTTCCTCGGAAGCATGTTGACGCAACCATTCTTGAATATACTCTTCATGTTTACTCTCATAGGTGGCCTGAACTAGACCTGCCATGTGTTCGATCGTCCAGCGGTGAGTCATCGGTCCAATAACCTTGTAATTGGCCAGCGTATCTTTATATTCATTTTTGTAGGCTATTCCCATCAATAAATCGATAACCGGAATGCGCAGATAATAAAAGGCTCTTGTCTCTAAATCGATAGATCTACCTGCAGCTAAAATCCCTCCGATACTGCCTCCGCCTATATGCTCTAAGATCCGGGATTGATCCTGACCCGTGGGAGAGCGCTCGACATGCACCCCTTGGGCTTGAAGGGCTTCCACGATTCCATCGTGCGAAGCTCCGATGAGTGAAGCCACCACACGGCCGAGCGAGACTTGATAAAGAATTTTTGAGATTATCTGGCTGTTTCGGCTTCTCATTAATTTCATAATACGTGGCTCAAGGGTTACCCGTGCTTCAACAAACTGCTGACGATCCTCTTTTTCTTTCAGATCACCATCAAAATAAAGATCGTAGGATTTCTTAACCTTTTCCGTCTGCCATTCATTCTCCAGCCAGTCTTCAGGGGAAATGTCCTCTTCTTCTGTTTTGATCCGATTCCGTGCCCTATAGGCATTGACCGCCTGACCATAAGACTGCAATTTTTCCAAAGGAATCCGCTCATCAACAAGATTCTTCCATTCATTGGGAACAATACCTTTCTCGAGATTCCTGGCATACCCCCGATTGACTTTTTTCATCTTGATAAAGAAATCAAGCAATAGCGCCATTAACTCTTTATCTTTTTGCGCCTCCTCAATAAGCTCGTCATCATCATAATTCTCATAGCCTTCGACTTCAGGAATATTCGGTCCTGTATCTTCAAGGAAAAGGATAAAGTCCTGATGATGCGCCTCAGCTTCCTGACGCAATTGTTCAAGAACAGGGAGGTGGCGGGTTAAGTCCTTCGCTAAGATATGAAAAAAGGCAAAATGGACAACTCGACCGATGCTCAAACCTTTCAATTGTGGTCGTATCTCCCTAATCCATTTTTCTGCCGGAAGTCCCCTGACTTTAATATTCTCTTTGCTGAGGCCGCGGTCTAATTCCTTAACAGCATACTCGCCATGCCTTCCTTGCATGTGCTGCCAGAGTTCCCAAAGCTGATCGGCAACTCCCTTGGTAAGACCAAATGCCCAACGGATATCTCCGGCATTTTTCCATTGATGCGGATCGGTCTTGTTCTCATCCGATACCTCCGCTGTCTGATCTTGTCTTTGGGATTCATCGCTCACCTGCTTTAGAGATGAAGTCTGGACCCATTGCTCAAAGGCTTCCGCCTGGCGATGAATCTCCTCGGTGGAAGCCTTGCCTCGCAGACTGATCGCCCGAACTTCATGAAGGATAGAGCGAAGGACTTGCTCTTCGTTGTTTTGATTGATTGGCAGGAGGATGATGTAATCTTGATCATCCAAGCGAGTATTTAAGGCCTGGATCTCTAACTTATCAGGACTTTCTGACTGAAGGGTAAGGACCGCCTCAACCAATGCTGGCGGTGCATTGATCACCCTCGACCACTTGAGGATCTCCAATTCATGGTTGAATTCGGCTGGGATCAGTGATGCCAACTTTTGTTTCTGGTCTTCATAGGCGGGCTGGCTTGAGCGAATCTCTTCGGCAGATCGATCAAGGATGCGGGAGAGGCGTTTTCTCTCTACCTTACTGAGCGGCCGGCTGCTTCGGGTGGGATCATGACCGTCCCCTTCCTTGGGGACAGTCCCCATTTGGGGACTGTCCCCTTTTTCTTTCTTGGCCTTATGTTTTATTCTGGAATACCAAACTGTTAATCCGCCAATAATGAGGCTAACCATGGCAGCGGAAACCCCTAATACTATTTTCCCCCATTGTTCAAACCAAGTGGGGAAATAGATTTTCTGTTGTATTAACCGTTTTGAATAAAGATCGTTTCTAAGAAGACCATCCGGGATAATCGGATTATTATAATTTCTTTCATGCCACTGGTGGGCGGCATTGATCAGCTTGATAAACTGAGCATAATCCAATTTGTAGAGCTGGGCAGCAATCTGGGCTCGTTTTGTCCATGGCGAGGGATCCTCCACAACAATATTGGAGAAACTTTGAAGGTTATCCTCAATGGCACTGATTACAAAATCAATAATGGCAAACTTAGGTTTGTAGACCCGAACCCGCCAGTTGAAGTCTTCTTCTTCATAAAATGTATCCAGGAATCGATTGAATCCCCATCGCCAATGTTCCGCCGAGGCAAATCGCAATTGAGTGATCATAGCACCCATTTCACTGGTCACAATCCTTTGATCAAAGTATCGTCGCATTTGTTCTTGATCGGCAGAGATGGCCGACTTTAAGGGTCTTCGGCCTAAAAGAATTTCTAAGATGTGATACGACTCGTGGATCCTGTTTGTTTCGACAAAAAGCTCTCCCAGCTTTTTGTTTGTAAGAATATTTTCATACTCCAAAAGGAGTTTTAAGATTGCAAAATGCAGAGGATCTTTCTTCCATTGTTTTGAGATCACCTCCCAATCCTTAGTGAGATATGGTCCTATCGTTGGATCATCTTTGAATCGCTTAAGCGTTACGTCAAGGAGTGTCTGTATGTTCATGACCCCAGAAGAAACCGATTCTCTGGGAATAAAGACATTGAGATATTTCTCATGAGGAGTCAAAATATTGGCTTTGCTCTCAACTGGGACACCTTTGAGTTGCATGGTTTCCGAGATATGGATTTCTGATGAAACAACCTCTTGGCCTTCCCAAAGGGTTTGCTTGTATTCTTCGACTTGATCAACTCGATAAAGACCAAATTGATCCAAAACGAGCCACCCTTGATTGTGCCGGACCAATTCCCATTCGGTGTAGAAATAAATTCCGCGTTTGGCAAAGTAACGCGGCAAAATATGGTAGACAACCTGATTAAAGCGAGTCTCTTCTTCCTGACTTAAACTCGGTTGATCTAAAAAGCCCGCAAATTCTCGACTGATTCGTAAATCAATATTCAAAAGTCGATCGACTGTTCTTGCCTTAAGCTGTCTAAACTGATTGAGATCTGCTTGGTCAAGATCACTGGGATTCTTCTGTTTTAAAAGGGAGGCATATTCAAGTATAAACTCACCCATAACCACAAAGACCTCCAAGGCAAGTGTGTCTTTTGCGAATTGGGTTTCATCAAATGGTTTGAACTCAATTCTCTTTGCATAATGGAAACCAATGCCTTTCTTAGAATCTAAGGGTTCTTCTGGATTAATGGCTTGACCTTGACCTTTTCTTAAGGAAAGTCCAACCAATGCACCCACAGCAAACAAAGAGGCCTTAAAGAAATCCCGCCGCTTGAATTGTCGAGCCTCGATTTGCTTTAAAGTCTTTAAGATTTCTATTCTTATTTCTTCCTTATCTTCGTGAAGTAATAATGTCTTTAAGGCCTCCGGTGTTGTTTCTCCTGGAGCAATGGAAAGGAATCTCAAGGCACGAGTCTTTTCTTTGAGGCTTCGGATCTGTTCGGTCTCCCAGACAATTCTGTGTAAATCTTTAACAAACTCTTTGTAATTTTCTTGATGGGATAAAAAGATTAAAGCATCAAACATATCATTGGGGACTGTCCCCTTTTGGGGACTGTCCCCTTTTTCTTCAACCTCCGATAAAAGCTCATCGGCAAGATCCTTTATATATTTTTCACCACTCGCCCAAGCCTTAATCAAAAGCGCTAATCCTTCTTTGACATATTTTGTTGCCTTCTTTTGATCTAATAAGGCTCTAAACTCCCTCTTTAATTTTTGGGGAGTATTTTCAAGCGATCGGACAAGATAATCTTTAAAGGCAACAATAGGGAAGGCCTCTACTTCTTTTCGATGGGAATCTATCTTTGCCAATGTCTCAAGCAATACCTGAATGGTTTGTACGAGAACTTTGGGTGTTGTAATCCCCTCAATGGCATCTCTGGCCCTGAATCTTGTCATCATCTTGGGATGGAATCTGGCTAAATCAATTAAGAATTGTACCCCACGATCTCCCACCTTTACCAACGCCTGCGAAGCATAAACATGAATTAAACTCATGTAATGATAATCATCATATTGGTCGATGAGAGAAGATTGAAGAGCATGAATAGACTTCTTAATTATTCGTGGTTTTAAGTAAGACACGGCCTCGGCCGCAGTGGCTCTCTTAGCGAGGTCATTTTCGCTTAAGGCCTTGGTGAGAATCGCTAAAGCCGGTTTTCCGATGAGTGCTAACGCCCAGGCAATGATTGTCCGAGAGGTATCAAGCGACAATCCCATATATCTTTCCAGTTCGGATAAAGCGGGCTTCCCTATCTCACCTATATTCACCGCCACTTCCTGTAGAAGCTTATATGGTACGAATTGCCTCAATTCCCTAACAGGCATTACCCTTTTGACGATTCTTTCATTGCGCACTATTAACTCCGTGAGGATATCTAAAACATAAGGCAGATAGTCTGGTTCACTTCCAATGAGCCCAAGACCTCGGACGGCTTCAATTTGAATCTCAAGATTTTTCTCTTCGAGGGCTTTAACGAAAGTCTTTAAAATCACTTCCTCTTTCCTTCCACTGAATAAAAAGGATAATCTCCGTAAAGCCTTGGCTCGGATTTTAAGATCTCGATTCTGATCTTTAAATGTTTTCATCAAAGAACGAATCCATTGCTTCTTTATCATGCTCTTTATGGTTATAATTCCAATAAAGGCGACACCAATAACAAGAACCGTCAACCAAAACGTAGAGTCAAACAACGGAAAATCAAAAACTTGAGCGACTCTGACTGCCTCCTCCTTAGGCTGTTTGGTAAAGACTTGTAGAATCTTGTGGATAAGACCAAGAGTCAATAATATTCCGAGTCCTTTTGAAAGATTTAGGTTACCAGAATCTGGCTTGTCTTCTTTGAAGACAACCTCAACATCGTTGTAATCTTTAATCAAACCCATTGTGGCTTCAACCAGTTGATAAGTGGTTGAACTTTCCTTAAAGAACTCAACCAATTTCTTTAATTCACCGCCGCTGTAAAATTCATAAGTTTTGTCATTGGGGACTGTCCCCTTTGGGGGACTGTCCCCTTTTTCATAATAATTTTGTCGCACCTTTTTATCTGTCTGCTTTATGATCTCCTGAATATTCACAACAATCATCATCTTGGTAATCAATTTATGTAAATATTCAAAGGCCTTAATCTTTCTTTGAAGCGAATCAGACTTTTCTTTTGTTTCTCTTTCCTCTTTCTTAGGTTCAAGGTGATACCAAATAAACATCAAATTGGCTAATAAGGCCTCGTACACCTCTTCCTCTTGTGGGGAAAGAAGGAGCTTAATAAAAAATGGGATCTTGACCAAATCATACTTCCAGTAATTTCGATCAAAGCGCAGTTTTTCTAGCATGATAGCCTGATTAAATTGGATATTCTCTTTTGCAAGGTTCTCAAACCAGCCTCGCATAATGCTAACGTTAACTTGCCAGAAGGGATCAGGATTATTTATAAGTTGATCGGCTTCCTTCAGGAGCTCTTCTTGGACAACAACCAGAAGACTCTTAACTCTTTCATGGGCGGCCTTGGCCTCAGCCAAGCGAAGATCCTCCTTAGCAGGTTCTTTCTCAATCTCTTCCAAAACCTCCTTTTCTTTGGGTTCAGGGTTAGATCCTGGCGATGAAATCTCTTTGATAACAAGATGATCTTTTAAGATGCTGAAAGCCGGCAAGGCGATATAAACATAATAATGAATGGCCTTCTTGCCCCATCGGGTTAAGGTAACAACCGGCCCCTCAATTTTTGATTCGTAACCTAACCTCTTGAAAGTCGAAACCATGCGTTTCGCTATAATAAGATCCGTGTTGAAAGACAGGTGCACCTTAATCGCTCGTTTATACCTAAACATGGCTTTGAATTTCTCTTCCCTATACACTTCATCGATTTCTCTCCTTGCCTTCAACAATTCTTCATCCTGATCTTCGAGCCAATCCATGGTCTTTGCAAAGGCAGTTTTGAAGATGGCCTCTATTTTCTTTATGATGAAATAATATTTAGCAAATGAATGATGAAGCATCAAATAATCGCTCAACCGCTTAGGATTAAGGAAGAATTTAGGCCCAAGAGATTTCAGTAAACCAGCTGACTGACGGTGAAGATAAATGGTCGGTCGATCAATATTCCACTGGGAGCTTCTTTGCTGTTCGACGCTCATCTTAATAAACAAGCCCCTAACTTCAAGTCCACCTTTGACCTTCTCCAATGTCAAAATCACTTGATCATTGTGGATCAAAATAAAACCGCCTTCTTGAATCTTTGTAAAAAGGGAATGAATGATTTCATGAGGTGCAAGCGTTGCCTTACCTTTGATCTGAATCGCTAAGATATCGGCTTCGCCTTCCCCAAGGGAAGAAAGATCATTCGCATCAGAAACCCTCGGTAGGATGGTCAGCTTCAACCCAGATCGCAGACGAGTCTTCAGTAGAATGGCATTCTCGGAAGGATAGTTGATCTGCCAGATGAGATAAGGTTCTTGCGAGGTTCTCGTTGCGTCAAATTCCTCGATGGCTGAGGCAGAGGGGACTGCCTGCCCCGCGATAGCGGTGGTCCCCGCAGGGGGACTGTCCCCTCTGCCTGTCTTACTGTCCAATTCCCCAATGAGCTTTTCAATAATAATATTGATAGATTCATCAATCGCCATTTGATAAGGATGAACCACTCCAATAAAGAATTTCTCATATTTTCTTTCCGCTTCTTCGTTCTCTTCATGCGTGCCGCCATGCAGCTCATGAATGAGTGTTTCAGCCTTGAAAGGATTATCATTGGCGGCAATCAGATATGTCTCAGTGTCATTGGCACCATAGAATATTTCCTTTTTATCCGGTCCAGCACGCAGTTTCCCTGACTTGATGAGCTCAATTAACTTTCCATAGCGAACAAGATCACCCGAATAGTTGTAATAACCCAAAACCATTAAGACCCAATCCGGGATATTATGCGGATAAATCGCAGGGAATCCTTTGAAATTCCTTTTCTTTAATTCATTGAACCTAGCTACAACCTCTGCCTCAGTTCTTCCCTCACGCGGCTTGGCAGGATCTATTGGTTTGTTGCTTGAATCTGGAGGCAGCGGATTCACCAGCCCTAGGATTGGTTCTCGTTGATTAATCACCTTCCAATTGATCCTTGTATAATCCACATCCGCCTTCGCCCAGAATAAAGTGAAATCCAGGTGCGAGGCGACACGCAGGCCACGGGTTCTGCTATCGGCAACGTTGCCGATTGTGTCGCCCCGCTTTAAGGACTGACCTAACCTCAAGCCAGCCACTGGATTCATATGACCGAAACTCGAATGTAAAAACTCACCGTGATAATTCATAATATTATGGCGAACAATCACGGTCTGACCAATGTAGTCGAATTCTTCCGTCTTGCCATTTTCAATGATTCGGACAACCTCGCCATCCGCAATCAATGGGATCTCTGTCCCAGGCACAACTGCCCGGATATTTCCTTCCCCATCAAAATACTTAGCCAAATCCACCCCTTGATGCGGATAACGACGCTTCTTATCATTCCACCAAGTGCGAAGACTATTAAATCCCGTCCCTGTTTCAAAGATCCACTCCCGCAGGCCGCCCGGTAAGTTAAAGCTTGTCAACCATTCGCTGACATTAAGCGGATCTTTTGTTACTTGTATATGCAACCAGCGTTTAAAGGAATCCATGCCGGGTATCAGCTTAGCCACTGACTGAATATTAATGAGGACGTTATTCTGAAACTTACGCTCAATAGCCTTAATCAAGGTAACACCGTTAATCCATCCCGCCATCGAGGCATCATATTTATGCAGAACCGTTATGCGGCGGACATTGTAGAACGACCGCTGATCGGTTACGATGACATTGGTTTCCCTGACCGACTTTGCGACATTTAATTGTCTCAGCAGGGCCTCAATAGCCCCGTTAGAAGTCAAGAACCGAATATCAGAAATCCCTTCGGGAACCTCTTGTAAGAGTTCGACCAAGATCTCACCGGAATCTTTAAGCACCTCATCGTTGAGGAAAGCGTAGTCCTTGAGTTTCTCTTGCGGGATCTCCACCAAGATTTCTTCATTCTTGATACCGGTATGCGGCTTATCCTCATGGCCCCAGAACGCCTGCCAGAACTGGTAGAATCGGTGATGATCGCCAATCAAACCTCGATACTCGGTAAAGAATGATTTAACACTTTCTTCATCGTTTAGCTTTCTAAGGTCACGAATCAATTTTTCTTTGTCTAAACTATAAGCCGCGGCTAACTCCTCGTCAAAACCTGGCGGCAGATGCGTTATGACCTCATGCTGATACATCTTGCCGTCAATAATGGCCATGCGGTCGGTTTCGAGTACACCCAAGACATTAGCCATACGCACCACACTGACCGATTCTTGATCGATAATATCCGAAGATGTTTCCTTGATGTCCCTTGTCACATACTTGACACGAATACCGGTCTTTTTATCTTTTTCTAAGCCGATAACAGCCTTGATATTCTCGATGACCTTTGCCGATTTATCTTCAAAGACATATTCAAACTTCTTAAGACTTATTCCTTCTTTCTGAGCCAGTGCCGCGATTCGATCCAAGGCCTTGCGATCAAAGTCTGGAACGCCAGGACCAATGCTGCGCAAAAATACCTGCCGATTATTTCTTAAGGCCGGCAATACCATCTCGGAAAAAATCGCATCAACCTGATAATGGACAAATTCCTCAACACTATCCGGTGTGCCGCCGATACGGCTGCGGTAATCTTCCCTGCCGCTGGTGACCTTCACGAATTCATCGTGCAGTTCCCAGAAATACTGGCCGATCTTCCAAATCACACTGTCTTTGAGGCGCGTGGGTTGACCGCTCCCGATAAAAGTTCCACCCTTACTCATCGGTTCATTCTTGACAATGCGCTGTAAAATCTTGTCAATTTCCTCACCGAAGACTGTACTATTAAGCATGACCTCTTCATTCAAATGGATAATAAACGGTTCAAGATTAATCGGCAATTCCCAGCGCCCGGTATCTTTCAATTGACCCTTTTCGTTTCTGACCATAAACCGCCGGGCCGCCACATTGATTTGGAAGGTCTGCCGGGGATGTGTCATGACCCCAACACGAATGCGCGTTGGACGGTATTGAGCCTCTAAGAAATACAGCGCCCGCCAGACTACATAAAGCGCCTCGTAAAGGATCTTTGTATATTTTGATTCCTTAAGATGCGGGGTAAATTCAACCCTTACGCCTAAATGACTGATCGCTTCACTGATCGCATCCACCAAAACCGGATTCGCCTGTAAGATGTTTAAGACCGCCTTATCGTTTAAGCTCAACTCAAAGAATCTCGGCTTTTCGTTATTAAGTTCAATCAACAAATTGCGTAGTGTCCTTAATCGCTTAGTGTCGAGATGAGCCAAATTGAGATTTAATTCAATTCCTTTCTCCTTTAAGAGAGAAGTGAGTCTCATCAAATCCGGATAGGCGCGCTCAACCGCGGTTAATTGGGTTTCTCTCATTTGATTTTGAACAGATGGGATATTGGCCTTGCGGGTGGCCGGCTGGAAGATAAAGCCGCTGGTAGTGGAACTTAGCTCTTTGGCCAAATCCTGTGCGTAGTTAATGGCCGCCTGTGCCCAGAGGTTTCGGCGATGGATAAATTCGTAATGAACATTGGGCTGGCTTGTTGATTGTGCTAATCTCTCATCTTTTAAGTCTGCCTCCTTAAAGACCTCGTACAATTGTTTAGCCGCACGATCCTTGCTGACCTTTCTTCCCACCAGATAAATCCAGAAATCGACATTATAAAGGGACAAAAAGTTCGGCATGCCGAAGATCACCGGAATGCTGTTAAGCAATCCTCGCTCTTCAGCCTTTAAGAAGAAGTTTTTAAATTCGTCTTGCTCTTGAGATGTCGGCTGCCAGTGACCTCGATCCGTATTCCAATTTAAGGCAAACAATGAGGGCTGGGTTAATATGGCGACATTAACAAGCTGACCATTTTGGAATCGGAATTTCTTTAATTCATCTAATTTCTCCTGAAGGGCTGCCAATTCCCGCTGTTGGTCTTTTTCGTTGGGATTAACCACAATCCAAATCGGTAGATCGTTTGTGATCTCGCCTCGTGATTGCATCTCACCTAAAAGTCTTATGATTCTTACCGCATCCATGCGCTGGAAGAGATCATAAATCCCCGAGGCTTTAAGTAACCGACCCATAGGAGTCTTAACGATATATCGCTGGAAGAACCCACCGCCAGAAAATACCAGCAAAGCCTTCGCACCCAATATTTGCGCCTTGAGGATTCTTTTCTTTAGGAACTGGCGTCCATGCATCTGGGCGCCGAGGTGCAACACCGCCTCCACGTTTAGCGGGAGATCAACTAATGTATTGAGACTGTCGCGGCGTGCCTTTTCACTAAATACTTTAACCAAAGATTCCTTCAATGCGGATAAGAATTCCTTGAATTGAACCCAGCGTCCCTGAATCATGTGCTCTCTCATCTGCCAAATAACTCGCCGGACCGAGGCAAAGGCATCACTCACCGGACGCTCAGTGAGTGTCACCGCATCAAACTCATTGTTAGAAATGATAGATTCAATAGCGACCTTATCTTCTTGTGTTATTCCTAATGGAATCTCCCAGAGATGAACGGGCAGTTTGGCGTTCAAACGTTTCTGAGCGAAGAAGCCCCGAGCTGTGACTTGCCTATCCCGAGCGAAGCCGAGGGATGACCCGCCTGTCCTGGCAGCCAGGCCAGGGTAATTTGTGACTAGAACTGGTTTCATAACCTCGAAATCAAGTGCTTCCTTTTTATTTCCCCTCCCTTGATGGGAGGGGTTAGGGGAGGGTGAATCCTGTAAATTCTCCCCCTCCCTAGCCCTCCCCACAAGGGGGAGGGAATCAAGGGGTTTTGAAACTGCTTCTACTCGCCTTTCTTTGATCAGTCTTCGTAAGGTCCTTCTTTGGGCTAAAATAGCCTTGCGTTCGGTGGGTTGTGCTTCGTGCAGATCAATCTGTTCTTGAATGATACGGATTAATTCATCATCAAACTGGTGGGTTTTAAGAATTTCTTGAACCTGCTGGTGGGAAAGTCTTCTGATAATCTTCCCATCGTAAGTACGATAGGCAACTGAATTCCCGAATTCCGGCGGGCCAGTCATGAGTCCGGATTTGGCTATCCATTCCTCGAGAATCTTCAAGGCATATCCCAAAACGCCAAACCATCTGGCGAGTCTGAGATTTCCTTTTCGGATAGCTTTCATTACTTCATGGAATTGCGACTGTGAGGTAATGGCATGCGGTTCATCTTCCTCCTTATCACCTAGCAATGATTGTAAATCAATCGTCTCTTTGCTTCTTGATAAAGCCCGAATGATAAACTCCCTTGAAAACATATCCGATGTGCGAAGGATTGTCTTTAAAATCTCTAAGGCATCCTTGCCGTAATTAACCAGGCTTCTTACCAATTCCAGTCTCAGATCATCTCTTTCTTCTTGATAAAGCGCCTGCCCCAAGACATAAACAATGATCTTGATTTGTGATGCATCAAGGCTTTTTTGATCAATTCGTCCTAAACGGTGAATAACCCTCAAACGAGTTGAGACATTATACTCTTTGTGTTCTTTGAGGACACGCAGGACGGCTACGGATGCGGGAGCGATCTCGGCTAAACGGACGATTGCATATTGATAGGATGGGATCCGCTGGCGGCCTTCTTTTCTCGCTAATTTTTCAATCACCTCCCACCATTGGCCTAAATCACTGGGCAAGACCCAGCCATAGAATCTTAAGGCCTGGATGATGGCCATAACCGCCTCCTGGCTGTTACCGCCAAACCGGATTTCCGTTAAATCTTTTAAGGGTCTTTCGAGAACCTGACGGATGGTGCGCATGCCGTGTTGTTTGAGAACTGTCACAATCCGTTTATTGTAGGCAGAGCTAAATCCCAAAATGTCTCCCAGAATATCTACGGGGACATAAGTGAGATTCAATACACCTAATTTATTGAGAGATCTGATTGTTCGCGCACCGGAAAGTTGGGATGATCTTGGACTCCTTCCCATTAAATATTTAAAGTCCTCCTGAGCGAGCATAAAATCAGTTTCCGCTTTCATAATTTCTTCCACAAATTCATAACGCAATAAATGCCACACCAATGTCCCCAGCACCTTCTTGGCGGCAGAGTTATTCTGAATTTCAACCAATATCTCGGGCAATTTTTCGTGTAATACAATGACCTTGTGACTGGTAATGCTGGCCGCCAAGGCCTCACGCAGATTTCCCGTTTGATGGTCAAAGATATAGATATGATTAAGAGGCATAATGACAAAGGGTTGATGATTTCTTACCTTTTTCCAATACCGATTGCTTGAAGCAATATCTTGAATCGCCAAAACCAACATCTCCACAGAGAGGCCTACCTGCGCACCCCAATCTTTTTGAATGAGAAACTTTTGTCCAGCAATTTCGTGTATTGTAAATTCAATTTCTCGTCCATCGGCAACCGCAAGGGTTATGCTATTTTGAGCACTTTGTAGCTTTTGATCAATTTGCTCTCGAATTGAAGTTAAAGCCTTCTTACTGATCAAAAGTTCCGATTGTTGAGACGGCCTAGGCTTCTTAATACCCTCGCCTGGCTTGAAGGATAATATTTCTTTAGACTCCTGGTAATGAGACCAAGCCACAACCGCCAAAGTTAAAGGTTGATTGGCCCAAGCCTCGGGATCGTAATCGCCGCCTTTGATTTCGATAAATTGCGGGCGTTCTTTCTGCGATTGTCTGCGATACCAATCACGAAAATCTTCTTCGGCTTTCCGATTTTGCTTGTGGCGACCACCAGAAAATTCATGCACTAGGGTTTCGGCTAAATAAGGATTGTCATTGATCGCAACCAAATAAATCGCCCCATCCTCGTTGCGACCGTTGTAATTATTAGCGCCATAGAAGATATGATTTTCACCCCAAAGCAGCCTTTCCTCAAAGACCGCCTTTAGGAGTCTTTCCACTGTGGCATAATTCTCTTTACTGCGGAAATAGACCGCCGCCAGTTCAATATTGGTGTTAATCCAAGTCTCTATTTGTTTATCATCAAACTTATAATTTGGTTTAAAGCCTTTAAAATGATTTCTCTTAAACCTGCTAAATTCTCTTATAACCTGGCTGGGCCGATAACCATTTCTGGGTTTAGCAGGATCACTTCCATGTCCCGTGACCCGTGGCTCGCCTGCCTGCCGGCGAGGCAGGTGACCTGTGATCTTCTGACTCCTGCCCGTCCGGCGGGCGGGTCTGACTTGCCTGTCCCGCCCGCCCCGGCTTTCGTGACTGGCGGGCCGGGGAGCGCTAGCGAGGGATGACTTGTGACTCAGTTTAGTAAGTCTTCTCACTCTCTTCCATAATTGTTCCAAAGGTATAGAGATCATCTCATTAACCAGTTCGATCATCGGTCGATGGTAAGACTCTTTCCTAAAAAGGTGAAGAACCAGGTTCTTTAAGACAATCTGGGCAGCGGTAATATAATTCTCATCTGTCCGGTACTGAATCCCCTCATAAATTCGACTCTTGATAATAAATTCTAATAAAGTAAGATAGAAATCATTTATCGACTGAGCATATAAGATCCGAACAAGGGCCAAATGGGTTTCGTCTATGAGACTGAAGAGTTCTTGACCAGTTAAAGAAAGATTCTCAACTGTTTCCAAAAGTTCCTCTTTAACCGAACGGACTAATTTTATTTTTTGCTCAAGACTAAAGATTCTCTCGATAAGTTCGCCTCGCTCCTCCCTTGTCAGTTGATTCTTTAAATAGTAATCCTGCTTATCTTTAATCCTTAGATACTGTAAATAATGCGTCCATTCTTCAAATAAAACCCGTTTTCTTTCCAAGGCCATAAATTCTTCCTTACTAAAATTTTTCACCCAATCGACGAATTGAGACAATTGAGGATATTCCATCCTTATGTAATTCGGGAGATTCTCTAATTTTTCTTTTTCTTCTTTGATAAGTTTTCCATGAACAAAGACATCTTGATCCAAAAAGATATAAAGGGGAGACTCGAATGCAGCAAGGTGATGTTCCGGTCTATAATCTTTTATCGTAGCCAAAATAAGCGGGAGATTTTCAGAATAAATCAAATCAAAAGACATGACTTCATGAATTTGTATTCCTCCTTCCTTAGGATGTAAATCAATAATCCAGCCCAAGTAAACAAGCCTCACTTGATTAAGGATGATGAGGGTCATTCGTATCAGACTGATAAAGTCAAGCGGGATCCATTCTCCCTTTGGTTTCTCGGTAGCATCTACAAAAAATTCTGCCATTTCTAACAGTTCTTTCATCTCTGGCGCGGTTAAACCAAAATGGAAACCAATATCAGCAGCAGAGACAAGAATCTCAATAGTCTCATCGTGGCTGAATTTCATTTGGCTATCATGATTCTTAACCAAATTTTCAATATGCATCTTTAATTTAGAGGTGATTTGCTCTAATTCTTCTCGATCGATTTTGGTCTTACGAGGGATTTGTCTTGGCCAGACAGGAATCCAATCGGCAGGACGATTACGGTTAAGGATTTTATGAACATCGCGTCTTGCGGCCACCAAACCAAGACTAGAAAGCTTGTATTTTTGCAACCATTGGGCCTGCAGTATTTCTTCCAAATCTGGCGGTGAGAGATTGCGCACCTCCTCAATCAATTGGTAGCGATAAGATCTTAGCGATCGATCAACAAAGATCAATCCCAACAACTCAAGCATCTTCAATTCCATACGAATGGTGGTGTCACTGTACGGACTGCCTTGAGGGGTTAAACGTTTATAACGGAACTCTTGTAAAGTGACTGAGCGATCTTTAAACTCTTTTAGGAATGTTCTTAAGCCTTCTGCGATCGAGCCCTTGGCATCTTGCGGCCTTTGTGTCCCATCAACGATTATGTCCGGTACCGATTTAATCTGTGGCAGATATTTACGCACAATATCGCGGCTGGTCTTTAAGCCGCTGGCTACTGTTGACTTAACATCCGCGTATGATCTCATGTCTTCACCCTGTGCTACCGAGGCTAATTCATCAGGGAAAACCGAAGAGATCAAACGGTCAATTTCCTCATCCGTAATATTGGCTAACCTTTCTAAGACAGGCCGGGTGTGGTGTTTCAATAATAAACTATTCTCCTGTAAGAAAGCGACCAATGTCTCCGGACCCAGAATAATCATGACCATCCCATGTTCAAAATCGATAAACCTGGCTTCATAAAATTGCTTGCCTTCGGCAGATCGACTCACTGGTTTTATGAGTACTTGTTTCGGATCCCAGGAATCCCCAACCTGCATAAATTGTCTTAAAATATCAGAACCAATAAATTGTTCTGGCCGGGCCAAATGCGGCAGCCAGGCCGGATAATTGACCTGTGATGGGAACACCATTTTAAGTTCCGGCTGTATTTTCGCTAATTCGCTTTCATGAATAATCTCCTCAGATATCGGGTCTCGATGGGAAAGGACCTCGCTGTTTGGCCAGTATTCTCGGGCACGTAAGATACGTTCTTCTTTATCTTTCACAAACCAAATACCGGCTGTCTCGATACGAACGCGCTGCGCCACCTCAAAGGCAATGCGTTCAATAAACGCCTCAAACCACATGTGTGATCTTGTCTTGACGATAAGCCTTTGTTCACCCTTTTGATAAACAGGATACTCAAACGGTCCGACCTTAACCTTGGCCTTAACATAACCCTCAGCTTCGAGATCCTTAAAGAGCGGTTCACCTGACCAGGCGCCCAAATGTACCTTTTGGTCGTCAAGGTTGCCTGATACCTCCGCCGCCTCTCTAGCCTTCGGTTCATCCTTGTCATGGGATGCGGATTTTTCTTGAAGAACCTTCTTTGCCCTTGTCAACAACACCTTAGGTGAATCGATGGCAAGGATTTTGTTGACTTCATCCTCCACAAAATCTCTCGCTTTTTGTTGGAATGGGGCAATCACCCTTTGGTGAATCTCTTCCATTACTCTCTTAATGTTTTGTAATTCCAGTATCGCTTGTATTTTGGCTTCGGAAGCCTCCCAATCAATCTCTTTCAGCTCTTGATACAGGGTCTTAAGTTCTGTCAATTCCGATTCTTTAATCCCTCGCTCAAAGAGTCTTTGAACTTGCGGTTTTTCAAACAACTTTTCAAAATTCACTCTGTCAAGTTTCTTGATTAACTTCAAAATTTGTATCTTGGCAACTTGCCCTTCAAAAATCCTCTCGATAGCCTTTTGAACAGCTGACAGAAATCCAACTAATAATTGCAACTCCGCATCCGCGGGTTTCACTAAAACCGAAGAATCCACCGTGATTAAAAGCTGCATATAAGCTCTCAGATATCTTGTCAGTTTTCTATAACGATATTGATGAGGTTGCTTCCATATATTAAGTTTCTCGCTGATCTTATTGGCGATAATAATCCCATAGGCATGGGCTCCAACACCCACCAACGTTGGATCAAGCAGAGACCCTTCGTTAATCTGTCTTAGGGCCAGGAAGAGATGTGGATCAAACTCAGTGTCATCTTTAAAGAAGTCTTCGACTTTGAAATTAAGGGATTTGTACAATCTGATGGATAAATGTTCAATTGCCTCAGACAATCCCGTCATATAAACCGCCCCGGGACCTTGATATGTTTCGGGATAATTCAAAACATCCTGCAAATACGCTTGCGCCAAATGGCCAGACTCGGCAGCACCAACGGTGTAATCAAACTTTTTGTCATAAACACCTGATTGGGGAATTCTTTTTTGAGCAATGGTCACCTGATAATGGAACCGACCCAATCGGTCAAACTGTCCGGAAAATCCAGATGCTTCTCTAGAAGTCCAGTTAACCCTCATCTCCTGCAAAGGCGGTTTGGGATAAATCATCACTAACTCAAAGGCCATGCGGTTTAAGATAAATTGCGAATACTGTCCTAAACCTTTGGAGAATGTAATTTTACCTTGCGTATAAAGCTCTTGTAATTTTCGCCGGAAGGGAACAAAGACAATCTTGTCTTTCAAAGTCATTAATTGATTGAGTCGTTTTAAGAGGGCATTATCTTTCCCAATAAGATTTTTGATTCTCTTTGTTAAAATCCATTTTGCAAAAAGTCCCAGACCAACCAGCGCCATTATGCTTGCAACAGCCAGCAATACAAAAGCATCCATAGAGTATAATGTTGAATATTTGTGGAAAGTAGGGGCTGTTCCTACTTTTCCAGCTGAAAAGTAGGGGCTGTCCCTGCTTTCGTCCTTTACCTGTTTCCTGCGCTCAAGGAAATATTCATAAATCTTTCCTAAATCTTTAGAGAGGCCTTTAATTTTTTCATTCATTTCTTCACTTAAATTC
The DNA here is from genome assembly GCA_964374105.1 of uncultured Planctomycetales bacterium. Classification (GTDB taxonomy): domain Bacteria; phylum Omnitrophota; class Gorgyraeia; order Zapsychrales; family JANLHA01; genus CAYJXI01. The sequence goes on along the minus strand of CAYJXI010000001.1, from coordinate 143,282 downwards.
TTACTGGTGAGCGGCATGATAAGATGACGAGCTTCGGTTAACAATTGTTCTTTTTGATCGGCGAATATTAAAAGCCCGGCCAAAGGTAATCCCGAGGTGGGTTCAACCACAATCCCAAAGTGCCTCAACAAGGCGGTGGCCATGAGGGCATCCTGTTCGCTGACCAGAAACGCTCCTTTACCCAAACCTTGAATCAGTTTCAAAGCAAATTCTTCCGTTGTGGCCATATTGCCGTCAACCACAACCTCGTAATCCAACTCCACCACCTCGCGGATCGCCTCCCCGATTAATAGCGAGCGAAAGGTCATGTCCGCTGGCTTGGCGGTGATGCCATACCCATGAACCGCCGGATAACGGGCTGTCATCTGAAGAAGACCAGCCAGAAGTCCCCCTGATCCCATCGGTGAAATCACGACAACCTCGCCATTTTGGATTTGTGCCAGCTTGATACCGCGATCTTCGAGTTGTTTCAAGATTTCAACCGCAATGGTGGCATAGCCGGAAACCACGTACTTGTCGGCATGACGGATTTGGATATAACCCTTGCCGTTTTCCTTCACGAGGCGGAAGACCTCAGTTTCTCCGTCCTCATAACTTCTGATCTTCTGGCCGTTAATTTCGGTCACTACGATTCCGTCCTCTTTGCGGATATTCTCGCGTTTATGAACCAACGTACCCTGGGACATATAAACCCGGGCCTCAACCCGGTCCTTGATGTCTGGATATTCTTTCTTGAAATGTTCAATAACAGTCTTCACCGCATGGGCAACGGCCAGGCCGTGGTTGCCAGTAGAGACAGACAGGACAAACATTTTCTTGATCTCACCGTTAAGCACCAGTTCAACGTCAAGATATACTTGAATGGGGGCACGGTCCTTGAAAGAACCGGTTGGATTAACGGTTTCGTCTTTGAGGTAGACCTTCACGTCGTTTTCCTTGTTGCGGCCGAGGACTTGATTGACAAAATCATTTAATCCTACGATTCCATTAAGTGGAGTTGGGGTAGAAACGATCCCGTACTCTTTCAACTTCATTTGCGCTTGTATGATACTTTCTTCAGTTACCCCTGACTTACGACGATCCGCCAAAGCTGTTGCAAATTCCCTCTCCTCTAACCGAAGCACCCCTACATCACTTGCCCTACTTGCAATCAAGCCATTAAAGACCTTTAAGATGATATAAATCCCAAGTTCTCCCAAGATGAATAAATGATTCAAAAAGGCCGAATGCGTGATCGCCTCGATCTCTACCTTGTGTAGATGCGGATCTTCTCTCCTTTGACTTCTCTTTAGCAACCTGTATTTTCGAAGCATGCCAGGGGGAATCACCCCGGCCCACAGATTATTTTGAATCAACAGTTCACGCCATTCCTGGAAAATATTTGTACCGGTTTCTTTTTCTACGGCCAAGGCCCGTGGCCGGAAGCCGGTTAACCTTAAATCCCCTTTCACAACCTGCCATAACTGCGGCAATTCATCTAAATGCAGATAACGCAGGAAACGACCTAAAGGTGTAATGCGATTTTCGATTCCTTGAATAGCACCCAATCCTTCGGTGGGACTCACTGTCAAAGTACGGAATTTGATGATTTCTTGGGTGATCGGCTTTCCATCGGTGTAGTATCCAACGATTCTATTTTGTCTAAAGATAACCGTTCCAGAATGTCGCTTATCCAGTTTGATAGCTAAGGCAATCAAGCCCATCACTGGCAAGGCAAGGATTAACATCAAACCAGCCACTCCTCGGCCAAACCAACGGTTGATCCACCCTTCCTGACTCTTTAAATATTGAATCCTTAATAATCTTTTATACAGCTCCTCATATTGTCGTGTCATCCTTTCTATACTGAATAATTCCAAGGCTCGTTGTTTTAACAGTACACCTCTTCTTTCTCTTTCTTCTTTATTCTTTGCAAGATGAATGATCGTTTTCGCCAAAGCCAATGAATCTTTGGGGGAAACTAAGATTCCTGCCTCTTGTCCAACTGTATCCGGAATCCCATCAACACGACTGGCAACAATGGGAAGTCCCGCAGCCATGGCTTCCATAGCGACGGTCGGCATCCCTTCACTCAAAGAGGGAAGAACAAAGATATTTATTAAAGAAAGGACTTTGGGCACATCATCATGGGAAATATTCCCTGGGATAAAGAATCGATCCGCTAAACCTAAAGTTTTGATTTGGCTTTCAAGTTTCCCTCTTATCTCTCCTTCTCCGAAGATAAAGAAATAGGCATTCGGAATCTCTGCCAAAATCTGCTTAGCTGCCGTGATCAGATATTCATGGCCTTTAACAAAATGGAGCCTTCCCACAGTTCCTATAATCAAGTTGTTCTCGTTTGCAAGGATTTCGATCAGCCGCGAATCTAACGAAGAGATTCCCGTTGGCATTGCAATATTCTCAAAGTTTCTTAAATCAATCCCATTGGGGATCACGTAGATCTTTTGGGGAGGGACACCTGTTTCGATGTGGGCTTTCCTTTCTTTTTCCGTTAAGGCAATCAAGGCATGATCCAAATAACGCATGCCAAAGACAGTCAAAATCGTATAAAGCAGGACTATCGTCTTACCAAATCGCTCAAGATAACCTTCTCTCTTAATGACCGGGAATCCATGATAGGTTGTTAAAAGAATCGGGATACGGGCCAAGAATCTCGCCAATATTTTCTTAATCAGGTAACTTAACCCGCCGGGACCGCTAAAGTGGATCACCTCGGCCTTAAGGGCCCTATACAACATCAACTCAACTAGGGTAGATTTAAGGTAAGGAATCAATCGTAGGAATAACCTCATGATCTTCACCTTCCCTGAATACCCTCTAATATTAACTTGTGGACGTTTGAAAATAAATTGGATGCCTCGGCTCCGGGCCCTTTCAATATCCTCCGAATATTGCTCCTGACTCTCGTGCGTCAAGATAATGAGGTTGAATTCATTTGTATCAATATGCTTAGCCAGTTCTAATAACTTATTTTCCATCCCACCTATTCTAAGAGAATGAATGATCCTTAGGATTCTGGGTTTACCCTCTTTGATCTGAGAGTGATCTATTTGTTTGAGATATCCTTTTGCATCATTTGAAGCCAGATAAACCATTAATCCGATACCTATCAAACCTAATGCCACCCCGACCAAAATTAGCTTAAAGACTAATGGCATTGAACTTTGAGTGGATGCAAATTCTTCAAAAACACCTTGGGCCAATAATTTCGTTGGAAAGGAAAGACTAATGAAAATAAACAAAAGCAATGGGAACTTAGCAAATCTAAGGGCTGTTACAAATTTAGCTAACAGCTGATAACTAACAGCTGATAGCCTGCCCCTCACCAGCCACGGAATGGTATTGAGCAGTTTTTGTAACAGCCCTTTCATTAAATTTAAGGCCGCAGTGAACGTACGACTCAGTTTGCTCATCACCTGCCACGGGAAGTGAATGAGCATCGTTCGCTGCGGCCCTTTTACAAAATCAATAAGTTTTGAAGACTTTATTGCTAACTGATAGCCCTCCTCAATCTGTTTAGCCTTCAGATGATCCCTTACAAGGAATTCAATGACTTCATGCCGCAATACAATCTTCAAATGAGAATCAAAAATGTGCTTTACACCAAAAATAAATTGTAGGAGAGATAAAATTCTTAAACGACGATAATAGGATGGAGTTAAGACAAATGTAATTTGAGGTTCATAAAATCCGAGAGCAACAAGGACGGATCGATAATCGATGCCTAAATCAACAACATCAATTCTGTCAATCCTTCTAGGTGGCGCCCTTAATCCGTGAGATTTGGCGATTGCCTCATAAACCGGACTTCCTTTATTAAACTGGCGACCGATCATCGAAGCTAACTTGGGAGACACATCGATCCTCTGACTCTTTAAAATGGCCTTTACCAATTCTTCTCTTGTCCCTTGGTATGCTCCATTGAAACCTTGGGTTGGCTTTTCCTTTTCGTCATTTTCTGGCTCTGACGGGAAGAATAGTTGCTCAAGACTCCTGGCTATTTCTGCCAATCTCTTTGTTCTTTCAGCTTCTTCTATCAATGTTTCTTGGGCTACGTGTTTAACCTCGTCAGATCTTAAAATAGCAACGCTTCGCTTAAACAGATGCTCTTCTTTCTTATCTTTGCCACTCATTAAGTAAATATCCAAAGCTCTATAAATTTGATAAATGACCCAACGACTGTTATCCTTAGCTTTGAGATAGTTAATGAGAATCTCAACGATTCCTTCTGTGTTTCCTTCAAAAGTATCAAGAATGTTAAAGACTGTTCTTAAATCTTCTCCCCAGTCCTTCAAAGCCTCATGATTGACTGGACCTAAAAATTCAGGTTTGGCTAAAATCCAAGCAACCCCTTTGACAATATTTTTGGCTTTAGCATAATCTTGATCGTAATAGAACAATAATTTTCTTAATGCGTCCTCATATTCATTCTTAAAGTCAGATAATTTTTCGCTATCATACCTTAAGTAATATTGATAAAATTCATTGGCCCAGGTGAAGGAATCATGTTGAATCATACTCAGTGCAATTTCATAAGAAGATCTCTTCTTTTTAAGTCCTATTAACGAAATAGAAATCAAGCGGCTTTCCTCACCGGAGGCAAAGGATACTCCCAATGTCTCTTGACCAACGTCCTTTAAAACATCCAATAAGTCAAAAGGCAACTTCACGGTAATTGTTTGTTCAATTTCCTTTGGTCGGGCATTATAGATAAAGATGTTCAGCCGATCTGCTAATAACCAACCGAGACTGATAAATCGTCCCTGATATTGTATATCTGCGTAATTAAATAAATACCAAGCTGAAACCCGATGTTCCTCAATAATCGAATCCGGCTGAGATTCTAAAGATGTCTCCTGTAATTCTCTGACAAAATTTGTCCAGGGAGATCTCAAAACTGCTGTTTTTAGACCATTCCAATCTCTTCTTCTTAATAATTCATCGGCTGTCACAAACGGATGCCGGATATATCCACTCGGATCTCTTCCTCCCACTATCGTGTTAATTTGACCAGTATGATCCACCCATTCTCTTAAATCTACCATCACCGGCACTCCCAAATAAGCCATCACCAGTAACAATCGCATAAATCCATATCGAGATCCATTTAGCAATTTTAAGGACGGTTCATCAAAATTGGACGGAAATACGATTGTCTGCGGACTTACAGTTATCGCATAATTAACCGACCAGGATAAGTCATCAGTGGAAGGTTTATTAAAATCATCATAAACATTTTTATAATAAACCTGCACATCAACATCTGCATATTTTCCTAACGAACGCAGATTATCCCGATCGGCTTGATCATATGTTTCCATAATAAATTTAAATCTTCTCCCCTTTTTATCGGCATACTCTTTGACGGCCTTAAAGATAATCGACCATGGTTCAGGTTCACCCTCTAGTTCCAATTGTCGGCCTTCTGGAAAATAATGAATCAAATGATTCATAAGGAGGTTGTGCGCCAAATCCACCCGTACACTGTATATTCCTCTATCCATCAATGATTTTAAGGAATCGATATAATATTTCTGTGTTTGCGGATCAAATGCATTGAGGATGGTCTCATCCACATTAGGCGTACCGAAGCCCAGCAAATGTCGAACAGCCACATAGCGTTGTTTACCATCTTCATTAATCTTAACTGCAAAATATTCACCCAAGACATTTTCTGGATGGCGTTGTTCATAATCATTCATCTCTCGATAAATCGTCCAGCGATAATTCCCTTCGTTAATCGCATCCGGCGCCAACCATGGGATAAAATCAACTGTCACGTCTAATCCAAAACGTTGTGCCGTCTGGATTAATGCTGTTAAGTTTTCCTCAACATTCCCATTCGATAATTTAGGATTCAAAACTTGCATACTGTAAATGGAGAACGGATTACCAAAATAATCTTTCAGTTCAACATTGATCTTGCCTTCCAAGGTCTGGCTCTTGGTTTGGTAATTTTCAATGCCAATCATTGCTTGCCTATTTGTTAATATATGGAGGCCTGGATTGGGCACTTGGTGAAGCTGTATAGATATTCCGCCAATTGCATATAACCCGCCGTAAAGGTAAATACTACTTACACCCTGCTCGGCTAAAATGGCTAGAAGTTCTCTAGTCTTGTTAAGACTTTCTCGATAATCAATACGGCCCTCTGAACTAACTTCCGCCCCAATATCCATGAGGGACACAGCCACCATAAGCCCTTTGAGTTTCTTAAGTAAAAAGACCCCTTCTCTTTCTTCATTCAGTAAACTCTCATTTGCGAGTTGTTGTAAAGTCCTTTGGAGTTGCTTTAACCATCCCTGATGAGCAGTTAAACCGAGATCATTATTTTCAAGGAAGGCGATGTGTCTTAATAAGAGATTGTGTTCAATGAGATACTGCAGGGTGAGATGGCGGGTCTCTTCTTCATTGCGACCCAAAAGGTGATACAGTTCATGACCTTCGAATATGACCATTAACTGCTCTTGGGGTGCACGCAATGTAATCGGGTTAATATACAGGATCCCACCCCTTACCTCGGCTGGCGCAGCGAGCGTTGGGCTCATTACCACATTAATTCCACTAAGGTTGATGCCGTTCTCAACCAAGGCCTTTCTACCACCCAAGGCTGTTCTAATTGTCTCTAGTTTTTCTTTTATCGGTGCGCGGTCGAGTTCATTGGTTGTTGGCATCGTGGCCGGATATTTATCCGCGTTGCGATCAGAAACATCATCATCTTCATCATCAAAGTCATCATCGTCATCGTTGTGTTCTTCCTGCCCTTCCCCTTGTTGGACGGACTGGCTCTCACCGGTGGTCAGGGCCTCTTCTCCTGTACCGGTAATAAGGACATCATGAATGGGCTTGCCATCGGGATTCTTGTTAGTGTGGCGTTTCATACCGACATCTACGCTCCAGACCGGCGCCTCGCCGTTCTGTGTGCCTGCCGCCAGATAAAGTCCGTCATAAGAGAAAGCAAGCGCATTGACCTGAGCTGTATGCGGCAGGCTGCCCAACCATTCAATACGGTTAAGTGATTGAGTCATCCTCTTCCAGACGCTTAAACCAGCCTGACGGATCAGGCCTTCATCTTTAACAATATCCTCTTCCCTCATGACTTCAAAGGTCCGCTTAAAATGAGAACCATCCGGATTCACGATGTCCTCAGAAATAGGATGCCCGATTAAATTCAAGCCTTCGGTAGCACCTGCCTTGAGTATCATCACGACCCGCACTTGGTGTCTATCATTCCCCTCAACAATAGCTACGTCCCGAATAGAGCTGAGGGTCCAGACACTTGTTGCGATGAATGCATCTGACGAATCGTCGTTCGCATAGGCATATCGAAGTTCCACCTTCTCGATAACGTTATCTTCCAAAGGATATCGGATAGTGAGAATATGATATGAACCTTTCGGTTTACTACTCATTGAACCGACCTTGAAATATAACTCGAGCGTATTAAGCGAGTCATCGTGTTTCCCAATTTCTATCTTTCTCTGCCGCAGGCTTTCCACTATCTCGGCACGAGTACGGGTCCTTAGCTCCCTAGCCACTCGAGGCAAGGTTCCTGCCACCTCAACTAGCTTAGTCATGGGGCTCACCGGCTCAAGTGTTTCTTTAAGCTCATTCCACCGCTTCCAATCCAATTCCTGATTCCGGAAGACTTCGTACTTTTCTTTCAGCCGGGCCGCCAATTTTTCGATCAATGTTTTATCTCTACTCTTTAAGATCTCCTTGGCAAACTCTGCAAAAATCTTCAAGGAATCCGAAAGACGGGTGATGGCCTCACCCGTTGCCAGCGATTCCTGCCGATCGAATTCTTCGGCCAATTTTCTTAATGTCTCTTTCTGTTGGGCACTCAAACCGTCGTACACAACCGCATCCACCATGACAAAGACAAACAACTCCTCGGTCAAATCCGCTTTGGTGGTATCCTTAATGGTCAGCCGGAAGTGGATTGTCTCATGTAAATACAGTATCGCCTGTAAAATTTCCCGGGCCTCTTTGAGTTCCGGTTCCGTTGGCTCATTCATCAGCATGGCCTCAAGATTGAGATAGGCGTTACTTCCTTCCACTTCTACCGCGGCAAAGCTTGCCATGTTCTTTTGATAAGTCACCTCCGTAAATTCCCGCAGATGACTCATGTATTGCGGAGCAATCCGTTTGAAAATTTCCTTAATCCGCTCAATCCGCTCGGCTGAGACATTGTCAACCAGACGAGAACGGCGTTTGCTGGCAACCGGCACAAGTCCTAAGAGACTGTTAGCCTTACGGGCACTATCTTCTTTTTCCTTTCTTCGATCCTTCAGATAGGTAATCGCCTCCTCAACCTGCGAAGGATTCATTTCATGAACATCAATCTTTTCACCGATGGACTTCAGCAGAGAAATGGTCAGCTCACCACCCAGGTGACGACGGAAGCTCTCCAGACCGGGCCAGATGGCTTGGACTGTTGCGGCCTCGTCATAGAGTGGGAGGCCTATGTTTTCTAAGACAGTAAGGATCCTCTCTAAATCTTCTGAAGTGATATAACCTCTCTTGTAAGATATATAACTATCTATCGCCATGCCGATCGAGACCCCTTCGCCGTGGGTCAGGCGGTGTTTGGTCACAACCTCCAAACGATGTCCCCATTCATGGCCAAAATCCAATGGCCGAGCCAGCTTTCGTTCGTACGGATCGGTGTAGATCTGTTCAAGATGAGCGACGATGGTCAGCCACATGATGTCCTTCATGCGGCTGGTGCCGGATAAATCTTTCCTAGCGACATCCTGATAATGCTGTTCAATCATTTCAAACAATTCTCTGTTCTTAATCAACGCCACCTTCACTGCCTCAGCCATGCCAGAACTCATTTGACGGGCATCCAATGTTGCCAAAAGCTTAGGATCCACAATCACCATCTTGGGCGGCTGGAAGGCACCTAAGAAATTCTTCTGCCCCAGATAATTCACCGCGTTTTTAACACCCACCCCGGCATCAATCTGGGAAAGGAGGGTCGTGGGAATCCGGATATGCTCAACGCCCCGGTGGAAGATAGTGGCCGCAAACCCGGCCATATCCAATACCGCTCCTCCACCGACAAAAATCATAATTTCCTTGCGGTCAATACCGAATTTTTCTGCTTCGTCAATGACCTGCAGGGCCTGCGACAATCCGTCCTTGACCGGTTCTCCGCCTTTGACCACCATCACCTCGGCCTTAAGCCGATGATGCTGGATGTAATCCTTAATCTCACTGACAGTCCCACTGCCTACCCCATCGTCCACCACGAAGAACACCTTCTTGCTGCCGATTTGCTCAGCGATCAGAGTATTCTGACGGTCCAACACGCCTTCGGTCATCCTCACCTCAAAGCTTTCATCAGGCAAAACAGCGACTTTAAAGTGGTGTCTGTCACCTTTTTCGCCTTTATGTAGAGGCAATCGAATGACAAAATCTGTAGAAACACCCTCCTCTTGTTCTAAAGATCCCCCCGCAACTCGTAATATTTCTTTAACCGATGAAAGTAAATCTTTTGTGTCTATCAATCTTTTGTTCGAATCCCACAGCTCCGGCGCCGGTTCAATCTTGAATTTGAGTTCCAATTCCTGATCATCCTTGCTGACAATGTTCCCAATAAGCTTCCTTTGCTGAAAAGATTTGACAGAAGCAAACAAATAAATCATCACACCTAAAACGCTATAAATAATAGTTTGTTTCTTGACTTTGATTTTCCTTGCATCTGGTGCAATTTGAGTGATTAACTGAATTGAATTTCCGGCTTTAATCTCCCAAACCCAACGATCCATAGTAGCCACAGCAAGTCCAATCATCTGAATAGCCGCATCAACTTCGATACTCTCCTCACGATCATTCCCCAATCTCGTTAACAATTGAATGACTTCTTTAAACATGATTGCTGCAATAAGGTAGTAATCAGTTTGATGATCTCTCAAGAAACCTTCCGACTTATCAATCTGCGAAAGCAAATGCTCAGCTGCTTTATTGATTTCTGAAGTTTCTGATAAATGCTCATAAAAATCTCTAAACCTCATGTCTAGTTGTCGCAAATAATCCGTCTCTTTCTCGGCTCCTTCCCGATTCTCTTCTTGGTTTGTGAAATAAATACCATCCAGGATAATTCTGCCACGATCTAGAGAGTGCTCGATCATTAACATATAAGCCTTTCGGATTTCAATAAAAGCTCTTTCTAAGAATGATCTCCTCTTAAGAATGAAGCGCAACTCATATTGATAAGCTTCAAATTCATCTTGTCCTTCCAGGTGTGCATATTCATGAAATCTTATCGATAATTGGTATTGGGGAGGTAAATGTTGGAAAGCCTCATTATAGGAGATAGCTGTAGCGATGGGTTGAGTCAAGCTAAGCCAAATGGCATAAGGCACTCGATAGAGTGTCTTTAATGGAGATCCACGGATCAGGCCGTATTCCTTAATAAAGGCGCGGATGATGTGGAAATCTTCCTTGATTAAATGCCAAATCCCGCGCAGACCGAGTTCTTGGCGAAGCGCTTTTCGATACGGCCGCCAGCCCAAAACCCGACGTTGATATTGATGACGCAAATGAAATGCCTGTTGACTTTCTTTCTTGGGTATTGTACTATCAAACGCATGATTGCTAGAACGATCCTTTTGAGTGCCCATGCTAAAATGCGTTGTACGATGAGAGGCACGAACGAATCGGAGATTGCGGAAGTCATTAATACCATCCCATGGCAGAAGTCGCAGTTGAACAAATGGGAATGCCGTAAAGATTTCCCTTTTAACAGCACGTGGAATGGCAAGCATTGCAGGACTAAACAAGTTAGGCCCATTTTTGTCGAGGAAGAGAAGAAAATAATTGTCGTTACTGTTTACGTTTACTATTTCTAATAAGGAGGTCTCATGCGCATTACCTACGATCCTAAAGTTGATGCCCTCTACATAATGTTCAAAGAAAATACTACGGTCACGACTGAGAATATCGCTGATGGTATTGCTGCCGACTATGACAGCGAAGGTAAACTGGCCGGTATCGAAATCCTCGATGCGATCAAACGTTTGGGTGACAAAAGTGCCTTTAAGTCGATAACGGTGGAAGGGATTGCTTTGACCAACTAAACCCTGCCTCACTGCCTTAACCCACGGTAGTTCTTCTCGATAAGCTTGCAATTCATTTTCCCATTCCTGATGCGCATTTTCATGAATATTAATCGAAAGTTGATACTCTAATTTTAAGTGCCGGAAGGCAAGATTGTAAGCGGCCAGTGTGGCGATTGGTTCTCTCAGTGCCATCGGCGCCCCGCGGATCAGGCCGTATTCTTTAATAAAGGCCCGGATGATCGCCAAGTCTTCTTTAAGAAGATGCCAGATGCCGTGTAGCTTGAATTCTTTGTAGAGTTTCCACGCAAACCTTAACCAGCCAAAGGCGCGGCGGGCCCCGCCATCGGCGCGGCGGGCAGATTTCCCTCGTTCACCTAAATATTCGACTTCGACCTTGCTAATAATACCTAATGCATCTTTTAATTCATAAATCGTCCCGTCCTCAAAAGATAATTTGCTCTTTTTAGGACTACGCCTAATTTGACCTGTCACGGGCTTCGTAACATCACCTTTTAAGAATCGTAACAACCAATCTTCAAATAAGACATCAACAGCACCTGTTCCCCGATATTGCGGGTTAACATACATATGGAAAGCAAATTCTTCACTCAAGAGATCATAAATTCCAACCATACGGTTATTTATAAATAAACCAACTATGTTATGGTCTTTGACATCATAATGAATGCGTTTATAGTAACCCACGACATCTTCCTTAAGCCATTCTGAATCATTCTCAAAGAGACCCATTATTTGCTCTTTGTAATTCTTGACATTGCTTTCATCAATTTGAATCAATTGATATCGATATATCCCTTTGGAACTGATCGCCAACCATTCATTCGAGGATATCTGTTGTAATTTGACGTTGTAGGCGCGCTTTGCTCGTTGCAAGCGAGGATAAATGTGGTAAGTGAATTCCGATAATTCTTTCCAATAAGCACCTAACTCATCCAAACCATCAATATGTGCATCTTCATGAATTTCGATTGTTTCTTTAATGTTCTTGGGCAGATGCCGAAAGACGAGATTATAATGGATCAGTTGTGTCTTGAGATCGAAATAGGCGATGGGGTTAATGAAGGCCATTGGCGCTCCCCGAATAAGGCCGTATTCCTTAATAAAGGCGCGGATGATATGGAAATCTTCCTTGATTAAATGCCAAATCCCGCGCAGACCGAATTCTTTGATAAGTTGTTTTCGATACGGCCACCAGCCGAGTACTTGGCGTTTCTGTTCTTGCTTAAGTTTATCCTCTAAATCGTTCAATAAAATTTCAGGGGCATAAATGTAGTAGTCGCTATCTTCATCGATAATACCCTCACGAGCGTAAATCATCTGCGGTTGCTCAAGATTAACACTTTCATTATGATCAGCCCCTTCGTTTATGGCGTTGATAACAAAAGTTTTCGTATACCATAAGGTAGGTTGATCTGTGCTGACTATTTGAGTTACAACAACCGGGTAATACTTCATGATTAACTCTGAAATAACCGGAAGTAACCCTATATCATCCTGAATCCTGGCACCGGGCCTCTTCAGATATCGGTATTTGTAGATCGAATGATCTGCTCCATCCACAACCAAAATCTTTATCTTGTCATCCTTAAGAACAGGCAGCATCAGTCCTGCCCATTTAATATTACGTTCGCCCGCAGTCCCCAGCGCATATCGGGGGCTATCCAGGGCAATAATTTTTATCTGCGCTTCTTTGGCCGCTTCAAGGATGGCTCTAAAATCTGGCGACAACTTGGGCAACCGGGCACCTTGCGGCCGGGCTTTGCTGATCTTCTCTTCCAGCTCGACCATGGTGATTGCGCCTTGCAAGAACAAATCAATAAGACTCTGCGTATGGGCCTCATAATTTTCCAAAGCCAGATGAGTAATACCGATGGCTTTTAATTCCTTAAGCGACCTTGCCACAAAGTATTTATCATCTTGAGTATCGTGGTCAGTTTCTCCAACAAAGACCACCCTTGCCTGACCAATAATTGTTGACCAGTCAAGCGGCTTAACCACATAATCTTTGGAATTTCTGGTAAGCCATGCCGGTTGTGGCGAATTCGGTAGGGCACATCCCAGACAACTTGCTAGCGCGGCAGCCCCTAGTCCTGTTAAAGATACTTTCAGCATTTCTCTACGAGACATAGAAATGGAAATGGGGACAGACACCATTTTCTGAATCCCTCTTAACTGTTCAGCGTAGGCTCTCAATTCATCTTCACCCTCTCGATGGACGCTTTCATGGAAGTTGATAGATTGCTGATAAGATAAGGCTAGATGACGGAAGGCGAGGTTATAGGCGGATGGTGTGGCAATCGGCTGGGTGAAGGCCATTGGCGCTCCCCGAATAAGGCCGTATTCCTTAATAAAGGCGCGGATGATATGGAAATCTTCCTTGATTAAATGCCAAATCCCGCGCAGACCGAATTCTTGGCGAAGCGCTTTTCGATACGGCCACCAGCCCAGAACCCGACGCTCCAATGCCTTGCTTGATAATGTCTCTCTGACGATCTCTTCTCCTCGTTCAAAGATCAATTCACGGATCTCTTCTAGTCGTTCTCTTTGTATAACAACCTCCGGAGCCATTCTTGATTTCTGGGGATCGGCTGCCTGGAATAATCTCTTCATAATACCCATGTCCAAAATATCCATCGCCGGTCCATAAGCTTTTCTTAATTCACGCTTAAATTCCTCTTTGACCGATTCATAATCTTTGAAAATACTTATCAACATCCTTTCAACTATTCTCATTAAACCCTCAGCTATATTCTTTTGTTGTTGATCCCAAGTCTCCGATTGTCCTTCCCCAATGGGTTGTTCCTCAAATCCCCAAAGTTTAAATGCTTTCGCAAGTTCATAAATCATCCAGGGAACCGTCCAGTAATGCCTTTCTTTCCTGACCCGTGTCGATGATAAATCCATTCGATGGAAAATCTTATTTATCCTTATGCCAGATTTATTCTCTAAATCTCTCCTCACCTCTTCTGTCAAAAGCTCCCCAATGCGTTCAAAAAACAAAATATTGACTCTAGGACTCTTGCCTCGTTCATATCCGTACAGGTGCCTATCTTGATGATCAAAAAGTTTCTTGGTAGTGTCAGGCAACTTAATTTCTTTCTTGCTCTCAGGATGAATCCTGGTGATCTCCCAGTACCGATGATCCGACCCAACTAGGTAATCTATTTCCATTGGGGTATCTTTATTTAATTCAATCAGTCTAAACAAGACCGTTTCTCCATCGGCGGCGAAAAGGGCCTCCTCTTCTTTGGGAACCGGCGTATACTGCACTAGCGATCCTAACTCCTTTAATATTATCCTGCTGATCGCTTCCCGAATGGTTAATGATCTTAAATTGGGTTTACGGACAGGATCACTGTTATCGACCATAACGATGACTTTATCAAACTGTCGGCTGGCTATACCTTTAAGAATCACAAATAGATGCCCTATTTGCCAAGGATCCCCTTTCATTGGTAGAAACGCCGCGCGCACCGGCCGTCCCATATCTTTAGGTATATACCCTGGTACCTCTCTTTCAGATACCCTCAGTCTCACATCCGGCCGTATTCTCCCTCGCTCTATATGCTGGCTAATCTCTTCCAACACTTCAAAAATCTGTTTATAAATATCTTCTTCCAATTCTTTTGCGATCTCTACATCAGTTCTACTGGTTACTACACTGCTGGGCGTATGTTTTCCTTTAGGTGAATAGAACTCTTTTATCAGTTGGTAAGATTCCTTAAACCACCTCTTGAGATCTCCGATCTTTCTATCCAAGAGAATCTTCTGTAACTGCCCTTGATAAGCTTCCCATTCGGATTTCACCTCCCTATGGATTTCTTCATGTTCATAGATAGAATTTTGATACATCGGCGGTAATCGATAGAAGGCCCGGATATAGGCGGTTGGAGTGGCGATCGGCGTTGTGAACGCCATCGGCGCCCCGCGGATCCAACCATACTCCTTGATGAAAGCCAGGATGATATTCCAATCTTCCTTCACCAAATACCAAATCCCGCGCCAGCCGAATTCTTGACGAAGCTCTTTTCGATACCTCCACCAGCCAAGGACCTCACGTTTTTCTTGGTGAGATCCCGGCAAATCTTTTTGTTCTTCTGAATCAACGCTTCGATGCCCCAACAATCTCCTTAAGTGTCTAATAATCTTCAAGGCCGCTACGAACGCACGACTTATTTTGCTCGCCACCCGCCACGGAAGGTGACTGAGCTTCGTTCGTAGCGGCCCTTTCATTCTTTGATAAGGCTTTAGTTCTTTATTCAAGATGTGCCGCAGGCCCTGGCGATAAACTCCTAACATCCATTGTTTTTCTTCATCGGTTAATCTTCTTATTCTGCCAGGTTTTAAATCGCCGAGTTTAACTTCACCTATTTGAATGCGTTTAAGTCGAAGGGCAGGGAATCCGATCTTGGCCAGCATCCGACGGACTTGGCGGTTTTTGCCTTCAGTCAAGACCACTTGGACTCCAGCTGTTTTCCTATCAGCTTCAATCAATCTAGCCTCAACCGCCTTGGCAAGATACTCAACCTTATCTCTCTTCTTGCCCTTCTGGGATATCTTGGTAAACCGAATCACGATACCTTCTTTTAAACGCAGTAAATCTTCTTCTTGAGGTATGCCTTGAACAACCGCTTCATAGACCTTCTTAACCTTATGTTCAGGATGAAGGGTTGGATTAATCAGGGTCACTCCTAAGAATCCTTTCTTCCCGAATAATAAGAGTCCAGTTGTCTTTTTATCTAATCGCCCAATATGCGTTAAATATCGATATTCTTTAGGTAACTTTTCTTTAGCGAATGCCTCGGTTGTTGACCAGTTAGCGCTCACGATGCCTTTTTCTTTATTCATCACCACCACATGATCTAATTCATTCCTTATGATTTCTTTATCGGTTGCTTTAAGTTCTCTTTG
The DNA here is from genome assembly GCA_964374105.1 of uncultured Planctomycetales bacterium. GTDB lineage: Bacteria > Omnitrophota > Gorgyraeia > Zapsychrales > JANLHA01 > CAYJXI01. The sequence continues at coordinate 127,281 of CAYJXI010000001.1, read as the reverse complement.
AAGTTTTTCAAGATAATAGAGTTTGCCGATGAGCTGTTTATTCAGTTCAGGCATTGCAAATTTCTGTAAGGCAATAATCAATCGATGGATAATGTCGGGAAGGGTAGGATAATCACCGGTCTTGTTCAGTTCCACTAATCTCAAAGTGGAAGCTTCCTTTTGTAAATAGGAATCAAACTGCCTTAGGAGTTTTTCATTTTCCGATCGGATGAGAACGGCATGTGCAATCTCGTGGAAGACAGCGAGGGGGGTATTCATCAGATACCGAGAAATCGCAACGAGATTCTTTTTAGCAAAACTTAAAGTGATGTCGGCAGGGTGTTCAATAATAAAGGTTTGGCCAGCAAAACTTCTTAAATATCTTCTAATAATTTTTGTAACGATCCGATTTCTAGCAAGCCTCTTCACATCGATAAGCATTTCCCGAATCGCCGCCGGCGGGGCTCGTTCAATATATGTTGTATAGGCCAGATCAACTACCTCTTTGGTCGAGGTGTTTCTCAATTGCCCGGATAATTTGTTTTCTTTAAGATCATAAGACACCGGCTCAAGCACCTCATAAGGCCCAAGGAATCCTGTTTTGAGTGTCCCCTTGTTATGCTGCCGGTAAGCTATTAAGGTTGCGGCAGAACTGTATTTTGAACTCATCTTCAAAACATCTACTTCAAATCCTTGGTCTTTGAAGAATTGTTTATTAGCGCTTAGAACTTGCCCGTGATGCCCTTCTTCGAAGGATCTTTGGTAAGATAAATAGTATCCGCTGTTAATAAAGAATCTAACGTTAGGCAAGCCAACCGCCATCCCAACAGAAGCCTCATTGGGATGAATTTGGCTTTTGTCCTTACTGCCATAGAAACCCCAAGGTCCGATATTAGCGGTGAGGATCTTCGCTTGTTTGACCCAAGGATGTTCCATGAGTTTGTTTAAGAAATCTTGATCGGAAAGATCCCCCTGAAGGAGGACATAATCGCCATCACCTCTCTCGCCTCTTTGCCACTCGTGGGATTCTTTGTTCCAATCCCATTGACTTTCTTGGGAGGCCTCATGGGCCAAATATGTCCTGATTCTTGGAATCAAATCTGCCTCTTTTTCTACCAAGACAACTTTAAGGCCGCGTTTCATCATGACCTTTCCTAAGAGCGCATCCTCACCGGTTCCTAAATCCAACCCGAAACCGGTATCGTTCTCTTTGATAAACGTACCGATTGAGGCAACCGCGACAACCGCGTCTCGACTCAATGGGATACCGGTCTGTTCGATATCCCCTCGACTATAAAATGAATACGGGACAAAGTGAATACGCCCGGTGTTCTTGGTGTATAACTTACCTAATCTTTGTTTCATTCCTTTTATTTGCGAGGTGATTCTTTCCGGCTGAGGTCCGTATTCGTTGATGAGGACAAAAATATCCGGTCCAATCCTTAAAACACGAGGCAATGTCCTCTCGCTACCCGTTGCCTGGGACCTAGTACCTTCCGTAGTTGTATAGAAAACCTTTTGGTCGTTAATGATCAAAGGATCAGCGTAGACCTCTAAAGGTTGCCCGTTTAAACTTTCATTGATCTTTTGCGCCAATTGGTGAGACGGACTTAAAACATCCAGTACCCAAATCAACTGATCTCGATAAACACCATATTCATCGGTTCGGTAAATATGATAAAACTCGTGTTGTCTGATGGATTGTCTGTATTTAGCAGGCATTAAGGGAATCAATCCGAAAATCTTCGCCGTCAAAGCCGGATGTTCGGCTTCTGGTGAGGCAATTTGCCATCGGGCAAATTGGCGAAGGTGACTGTCACCTTTGGTGACTGTCACCTTCGCTGGCGGCCCCCAGAACCCGAGCGTCATAGCATGAATTAGCCAGTACATCACAATCGCAAACACAATCCAGCGGTCTTCGCGTTTGAGGTGACGGATTCCTTCTTGGCCGAATTCGGATTTGAGTTGGGCGCGGTAAGCTTCCCAGCCAAAGGCTTCGCGGCGCTGGATTTCATGAATTTCCTCCAACCATTGTTTCCTTTCTGCCTCCTTGACATGACCTTTTGGAGATGCTACAGTTCTATTGTTATTTTGGAGATTCAAAAAATGATTAAACCGACTATTAAATTGAATGATACCCAAAAGCTTCTTAAACGCATTTCGGTAAATCCAAAGATATGCCACGGCAAGCCATGCATAAAGGGCCATCGCATTATGGTCTGGCAAATTCTGGATTTGCTGAGCGCCGGTCTCTCTCCCCAAGAAATCACTGGCGAAGATTATTTTCCCCAACTCTCCCCGGAAGATATTTACGCCTGCATTGCGTATGCCAACCAATTGGTCCGCAATGAAGAAGTACATTTCTTCGAAAATCTGAAGTCCCGCTAAAATGAAGTTATTGATTGATGAATGCGTACTCGTCCAAACCGCGAAGATACTGCGCCAAAGTGGATTTTCCGTTGTGACAATCCAAGAGTTGGGGAAGGCTTCCGCAACAAACGGCACAGTAATCAATATTGCCAATAAAGAGAAGGCAACCATCATTACTACCGATCTTGATTTTGGCAATCTCAATTTATATCCTACCAAATCCCATTGTGGAGTTATTCTCCTGCGACCTCGTTTGGATACATTGGGAGCCATGGAGGCTGTCCATACCGTCCTAGTGAGAGTCCTCAAAGAAGTTCCTGCCTCTGAGCTGTCTAAATCTCTTGTTATTGTCGATCGTGATAAATATCGAATTCGAAGTGAAGATTGATGTTCCTTCAATGCATTTCGGTAGGCTTCGAATTCTTCTTCTGGATGATCTTGTTCATGTGTGCGGATGGATTGCTGATACTTGGCAGAAATAAACCGCATGGCCGGATGTTCGGCGGTCGGTGAGGCGATTTGGAAGAACTTAAAGCCCGTAGGCACTGGTGGTGCCCAGAAGCCCAGCGTGACCGCACGGATAAACCAATACAACACAATCGCAAACACGATCCAGCGGTCTTCGCGTTTGAGGTGACGGATTCCTTCTTGGCCGAATTCGGATTTGAGTTGGGCGCGGTAGGGTTTCCAGCCAAAGGCTTGGCGGGCATCCTTGGGTGCCTCTCCCTTTTGATGGTGACTGTCACCTTTTCTTTCTACATCAAACCCGTGCCGTTTAAATCTTGGGGCAAGCGAGATTAAGAATTTTCTGATTTGTCTATCGATCTTCTCTTTGACTGACTCATCACCGACATAAAACCCTTCCCGTTCAACGTCAAGTTCTGTCAAGGGGGCCATTGGCCCCTCAACAATGTCTTTGGTTGAAAATTCTTGTAAATCAGATCTTCGCAGGATATTGCCATAGACGTTGGAATTTTCATCGGTTAGCGGACTATAGCCATCGTGAATAAGTTCAAAAACAAAATCCACACCCCGCAAATCAGCAGCAATCTCTAAGGTATCGCGTAAGCCAAGCTCCTCCCAATTATCGACCATGTGCTGATTAAAGGTCGTATCAACCAGATAATGCTGTTTGGAATCTTCAAAAGAAACAACGGCAAAGACATGGGCAAGAATATTTGTTGTTCGAACTCCTTTTGAGAACAAGGTATGAGCTTGGTATATTTTTGCTGAGAGACCTCTCCTGTCTTCTTTCTTTAGCAGTTCAACAACGGACAGAATATCCTGAGCGGCATCCTGACAACACCCGCCTAATGTTACCTGCGCTAATGGTTCCGGAACCGGCCACTTATGGAAACGGAACAACTCAAAAATATACGCCCGGCTTTCATAAACAATACGTCTCAAAAGCTTAAGTTCTTCTTCGAGAGTCAGTTTAGGCGTTGTTTGAGGCTCATGGGCATCGACAATATGGCGCTTTTCTTGCCGAGGTCGTTGTTGTGCCTTTCTTAAAAATACGACCCATTGAGATTCCCATTTTGATGGGATTTCAATTTCTCTCAAATCCTGTCCCGTGATGTAATGTGCAGAAGCCGAATAGAATATCCGAACCCGGAAATGCGGGAAATACTGATGATAGATGATGCCGCCAGGCCCTATGAGGCGCATGGCCACCTCGGCAATTCCTTGAACAATTGTGTCACCTTCTTTCAAATCACCGAAGGCGGTCGGATCAATTCCCTTGATATAAATAAAATCAAATGATTGATTGGGGAACTTTTTGCGGTTCAAATGGGCGGCATCGGCATAAAAAAGTTTGAGCCGTCTATTGACGTGGGCATCTTGTTCAAAGGTCTCTTTGATCTTCACAAGATGTCCTATCCCTAAACTGACCACGGCCATCTGACCCTTCGGATAACGTTGGGCGATGAATCTTACATCTTCAGCGCCTGCTCCAATCAATAGAATGTGAGGTTTACTTTTCCGTAAATCAATCTTTCGCTCTTCATCCAAGGCCGCAAAAAGCTTCTCTGTCTCTTCTAAATTAAAGGTCTGCTCGATTGTTTCTGGAACAGGATCTGCCCCGACCAAATCGATGATGGATAAAGTGGGAGTAACAACTTTTTCTTTCCACAATTTAATTTGCTTTTGGAAGACATCCTCTTCGCTGTGAGCGGGATTTCTTTTGTAGAGTAGCCGATGGAGCTTTTCGTGCTCGCGGATAAAGATGATAAGCTCGACGACTTCTTTTGTTGTAAAACGGTGAGTTTTAAGGGTGATGAGGATATCCTCTTTAGATAGATTCCTGTTCCAGATAATCTGGTCATTGGTCGTGTCATAATAAGCAACGGCCGGTGGTGTCAGAATCTTCCAATTTTCTTTGACGTGCTCCTCTAAGATACGCAGCATCTCGACAAATCGTTTCAAACGATTTGCGACTCTTTTACTTATTCGACCGATATTGTTTGCAATAAACTCCGCCAAAGCATCGGCGGTGATGTTGCGGTGCTTCGGTGGGGGCTGAGGTTTGTCAAAACTACTGCTGTCCCCACCTTTCCTTCTTTCTAATTCTTCCATAGTAATCCAAGTAAAATCACCTCTCAGTAATTCTCTCACCTCATCCCAGGTTAAGATAACCTCTCTACGATAATTTCTGGGAAGATTATGGGTACGAATTGCCATTCCCTGAGCGATGGCCATCATGGTCGATTCGTTATCAACATATTCATCTCGTTTAATTAATAAACCGCGCACATGAGGAGCTTCTGGCAAATTCTTAACAATTTCTAAGACAGACTCTTCTCGTTCTGATCGATAAGAAGACACAATGATGATTTCCTGAGCACCCCTCATCTTGGCCATCAGCTCTTCCCACTCGTATCTAAGATGATCGTTTCGAATCTTTAAATCAAAATCCGGGAAGTACTCTTCTAATCTCATAAATTGATGGAGCACAAAGCCTGTCTTGGCCTTCCTTGAGACAAAGCCAACTCCCAGCACCCCTTGACAATCAAAACATTCGGCTGTCCCTAAAACAGTTCTCGTTGTTAAACGAGGTATAGATTGAGAAGTGCTCTCATATTCTTTATAAACCACGATCACAAACCGCTTATCCTCATAATCAACAATTCGACTCCCCTCTTTTTTGACAGTCTCATGAAGATGTTCAAATTGATCAAGGAGGTTGTGTAACTTGGCTTTTTGTTCTTGCCGTCCCTTCTCCTGCTCTTTCAAAAATCTTAAATCTTCCCGCAATGTCCTTTTAAATAATTTTCTTCTCTTTTCAAGAGACATTCTCTTCCCTCGCAAGCGATTCCTTTCTTCCTGTGTCCTATAAAAATCCTGTCCCTTGAAAAATGACGTTATCTCCTCTTGATCATTCTTAACCATAATCAACCAAAGCAAAGGATCACCAAGAACATCATGCTTTTCGTCAGGTAAGACCCATTGTTCAAGAACCCTTGTATCTTTGATGGCGAAAATGAACGGAATCGGTTCATCATCATATCCAAGAATTGAATCATAGGCCACCTCCGGACTCTTGAGGTTGTAGTTCAACCAATTTGTCCCTAAAATTTCTTCAATCAAGAGTTCCACTTTGCCATTCCATTTTTGGTTGAGAAGAGCTAACTGTTTAAGGGTTTCTGGCCTTATTTCGCTGTCGGAATATATAATGGGATCCAAAGCAGAGGCAATAGCCCAGAGATAAACAGCTCGTTCTGGGATCTTGATCTTGTGGCCGTCTCTCTGTGGTTCCATCGTGCGACTTTGTAAATTTTCAATAAAGTATTCAACAATGCGTAACAGTGCGGAGTTGATAATTCCAAGATCAATGAGTTTCCCTTCTTCTAAACCATGGCCCGGCAGGGCGCGTAGATGCAATACATTCACCAACACGGCTATCAAATCCCAATAAGGTCCAAATATCAAAAAGAAATCTTTAAGCCTTTTTAAGAGCACATTTGGTCTTAGTATAGACACCATGGAAACCACGTATAACCAGAATTCAAAGGCCCCATGCCAATGCACCAATTGATAACGGCTCCACATTCCGCTAATTTCGTTAATGATTTGTCTCCTTGACTTAGGTGAAGGCAATAGATTAAAGTCTGGTATGTAATCTCGGACAGCAGATATCGCGATAGACCCTGATTTAGACCGCCAATATCGGTCAAATAGGCTTAGCATAAATAGTACGACCAATGCTCGATTTTGCAGCAAGGATGGTTGCATTTTGAAAATGTTTTCAATGATATCAAGCCAAGGTTCGCCGCGTTTGATAACCTTACGAGTATAAACCTTTCGCTTAGGCAAAGAATATTTTGTTTCCTGGGCTATTCGTTTGATTTGATCTTCAAAGATATCAGCTTCTGTATGAGAAATTCGCCTTTTAAATTTTTTATGATGTTCTTCGTGCTCGCGGATAAAAGCAATAAGGACAGTGATTTCTTCAGTGGTAAAACGGTGAGCGCTTAAGATCGTACGGATGTCTTTTTCGATCAAGTTCCAGACGATTTGGTCGGTGGCGGGGTTATAATACGCAACTTGTTCACCGTTAGTTGTCCCCTCTAATATACGCAACATCGCCACGAACATCTGCAGCCGCTGGGTGACGGTTTCAGTTAACGGCTCGCTACTGTTATTTCTAGCATTGATAAATTTCTCCAGCGCCTCAGCGGTGATGTTGCGGCGCGGGAACCCGCTGTTTTCACCTTCATCAAAATAAGCACTGCCTTTTCTTTCTTTGGTTAATTTCTTCAATAAATCCAAATATTGTCGATTAGGCATTTTCCTTTTGACAAAATCTGGAAAATTTGTTTTATCTACCCTAATGATGAGGATTCCGCGTTGAGGGCTGAAATAATGATCTAATGAAATCCCAATATAATACGGGAAGGTTTGGACGACTCGGTAGCCTAACTCGATTGCTTGATTGATCAGCCTTTGTCTTTCTTCTAACGCTGAATTGATTGTTTTTAGTGTTTTATCAAGATTGATCTTATAATCTCCATGATCATCATAATCTCCTAGAGTAAATCCTAAATTATTCGCCCCAACATAAACGATAACTTGATCTTCCTGCTCAGCAAAGCGCTTCTTAGCATCTTGAAGACTAAGTTGCCATGTTTCAAATGATTCGTATCCCAAAGAATGGGCAAAAAAGGTTTCTTTTGTCTGGGCATTGTGGATAATCATGGCGCCACAATCACTGCAGGCCATCTCGACAATATCCTCATCCTCTAACTCCATGAGATGACTATGTCTCCACCGATCTTCTCTAAATCCACCCCACTGCTCAATATCTCCAATAACAGTGGCGCCAAGTTCATCTGTCTCTACCAAAAACGCTTCTGAGAAAAATCTTTGTTGCAAGTCTTTGGCAACAGAAATTCTCCTAACCCTTTGATTCCTTTCGAATCTAAAGGCAAAAACCTTTGGCAATCCCTGAGGAGCGCCCTGTCGCTTGCTAAACAACAACTCGCGGATTGATTTCTTATTGGGAGCCGATGCTTTCCATTTTTTAATTTGATATTCAAAGATATTATCTTCGGAATGTTTAATCTTCTTTCGAGATAGTTGTTGATGTCTCTTTTCGTGTTTACGAATGAAATCAATGAGTACGGTGATGTTTTCTTCTTTATTCTTGGTACTGAGGATGGTGCGGATTTGTTCTTCGGTGAGATTCCAGATGATTTGGTCGGTCGCAGTATTGTAGTACGCAACAGGTTCACCACCGGTTTCTGCCTGCAGCATTCTCAACATCGCCACGAACATCTGCAGCCGCTGGGTGACGGTTTCAGTTAACGGCTCGCTACTGTTATTTCTAGCATTGATAAATTTCTCCAGCGCCTCAGCGGTGATGTTGCGGACTTTCTCGTTGACATTATCTCGAGAGGTAACTATACTGAATTTAACTGTTGGAGGTATTGATATGATTAAAATCAATAGTCTGCTTGAACGAATTGTCACTTCTCCTAATATCCACCATGGTAAACCTTGTATTAAAGGAACACGCACCCCGGTATATGTGGTCTTAGAAGCTCTCTCTTTAGGTATGACCCCCGAAGAAATCAAAGCCGAATATCCTCCCCTGTCCGATAAAGACATCAAGGCATCGCTTCTGTTTGCTGCCCTTCTGGCTAAGGAAGAAGAAATTCCCCTTAAATCTTCAACTCGATAATGATCAAACTCATTTTGGATGCGGATATCCCTCGTTCTTTCCTTTATGAACTTCAAAGCCAAGATTATGATGTGGTCGATGTCCGTGATATTTCCAAGACCCCCCTTAAAGATGAGGAAATATTCGCCATTGCCCGTCGTGAAGGCCGTGTCTTGATTACCCGTGATCTCGACTTTAGCAACATCCTGCATTATCCTCCCCAAAAGTCTTGCGGCATCATCGTTTTGCGCACCCATCTTCTCTCCAAAGAAAAGATGTACAAAATTATCAAAAATATTCTGAATGAAATTCCGGCTGACAAATTGCGTGGAAGTTTGGTTATCGCCCAAACTAACCGCTTGCGTTTTTATCGTACGTGAGGACACATGGCTTATGTTGTCTACTTGAATTCCAAGTATTCTGTCTTCGGAATGGTTAGGATTTTCCTTATAAAGTCTTTGATGCTCCCCTTCATGTTCTTTGAGGAAGGCGAGGTATTCAGTAATCTCTTCTTTAGTAAATCCTTGGTCGATCAAAACTTGAATGGCTTCGGGGGATAATTCCCAAGGTTGATCGAGTGAGGCGCGTAAGGCTTTATTGAGGCCGGTCTGATTCGGTGCGACGAATGAGGCAACTTCCGCTCCCTCGAATGGCCCTTCGACTCCGCTCAGGGCAGGCTGCCCGCGAATCAAACCTTTAGCGCTGGTCAATTCTTCATGAATCCTTAAAGCTTCAAAATATCGTTCTAATCTTCTCACACCTTCTTCGCCTAATTGCTTTAATAATTCTGCTCGATGCTGATCTAAATAGGCCTTAAAGGCGGAGGAGGTGATGTTGCGGTAAGAATCACCCTCTTCTTGAAATCCAAAATTGTTTCCACTAAGCTCTTCTAGAATCGTCCTGGTCGTCTTTTCAACATCCAGAAAACCACGATGATCAACTTGAGCCTTCTTTAAAACCTCTTCAGAAACTTCTTTTATATATCTACGGAGATTATCTAAATCTGTAATTTCTTGAGCTAGTTTTCCCGAATTCAAAACTCGATTAATAACAACAATCCTTTCTTGAAAATTTTTGGCTCTTCCAGACACAAATTGAATACTTTCCATAACGCCTTCTACGTCATTCTTATCTTTTAGAAGCCTACTCACGGCAGAACTCATTAACAATTCCACGGTATAAATAAATGCTCTTCGTGCAATGACTAGCCTCTCTTTAAAAAGGTGATTGACAGAGTACCCAAGAGAATCTACCAATTCTTTAGTCAACTCCTCGTTCCCCTGTAAGCTTTGGGCAAGACCTGGTAGGGTCAAAATCTTTAAAAGGCCGATGACAAAGAACAAGACTTCACCTTGTCCCTCCCAACCTGCCAGAAATGAACTCTTCTCTAATAACTGCTCCAGTATTTGTTGCGCTACATCTTGTTTTAAATTTAGTTTTTCGGTAAGAACATCGATGAATCTTTTTTTCTGAACTCCTTTTAGATCAAGTTCACGGCTCTCATAAAGGTATTTATCCTTGAATTGCTTTTTGGTTGTGTAAATCTCAATAAGTACGGAATAACCTGGGTAAACAACCGGTCTTTGATCAACCATAACATGTCCGTCTAATGTTACTTTTGTATCTAATGGCATTAGGCCAGCAAATTGAATCGAATTTATTCGAACAAAGGCGCTTATGTAGTCATCGTAATCGTGTTTGCCCCAAGGAGAGACAGCTGGTTCAAAGACGATCACGCGAAGAGGCTTATTAAGAGTAAGCAGTGAATGAAGTGTCGCATGAGATATGGTACGGGACACACAATTCACAAAGCTCCCGCCTGTCACAAAAAGCTGGATGGTCTCGTTATCATATGGGGTTCCCAACAATTCAGGAATCTCAGCTGTTGTCATTTCCATAGAAATTTCCGGCCCAACCAGTTCAGGGTCAGCCCTGCCCTTTAAGGACTTTCCATAAGCCAAAGCAAACACTTGTTGAGCTCCCGCTTCATAAGCTGCTGCTCGTAGACCCGCCGCCGTGAAACCGGTTGTTTCATTGTCATCGACAATCAGCACCACCTTATCTTTTAATTCTTCCGGATTTCCTTTGAAGACCCCTCCGGCATTCAAGGCCCTCCGCCAAAGCTTACTCTCAAACTTCTGCTTCGTTCTTTTGCGAACTTGTTGTAAGGCCGTTAAACTTAATTGTCCTTTGATATCCTGATTAGCCAAATCTGCCAAGGAGATGGTCTGATTTGTTAATGGATAAATCGAAGGTGCCGGAACCACAACGTCAATTTTCGGAAGCTTGTCTTTCAACAACGCAAACATTCGTCCTCTCACTAATCTGTACAGCTCGGTTGAGATTGAGAAGTTGTTTCGCTGCTTAAGGATGAGCTGAGAAAACCTGTCTCGATGGTGGCGGGCATCTTTCTTGCGGTAATACGAAGCCAAGTAGACGTGAAACTTCTCCCAGATGGCTTGATATTCTTCATCAGAGAGGAAGGTTTGTTTTTCCTCATTGAACACCTTCAAGCCTTTCAATAACTGAGTGCGATAATAGATATCAATATCCGTGGGGATAGCTTTAAATAACGGCCAGATGTCTCTCTGGATTTTCTGTCTACTATATCTCTCGTAATAAGTTCTAAAAATTCTCTGGGGCCAGGCCTCCAACCGAGTCTCGGGAGCTGTCATCTGTCGACCGAAGGAGTCTAAGACAGAGGTCAAAATAACATCCTCCCCTGTATCCGCAAAGATCTTCTTGAAAAGTACCTTAAAGAAACGATGCACTCTCAAATCAAATCTGGCATCATGGATATATCCCCACAATCTTTCTAGTGTCCAATCCGTACCTAATCCCTTTTGGCCTTGCGAGAAGATTGTAGTGAAATAACCTCGCGTTCTGCCTTGTTTTTGTTCTTCTTCAATTCTTGTTGTCACAACATCGAATCCAAAGAGTAATGAGACAAATCCTTCTTTAAAACGCTTTCGCGCCCGCTCACGCATAATCTCCCATGCCTTTCGAGTAATTCTTCTTGTCTTAGGCTCGTAAACAGGCGCCAATTTTCTCTCACTCGCCCCCAAGATCTTTGTTTCTCCTCTCGGAACTTGGATTTGTTCAGATCTTACTGAAGTACTAAGCTCGCCCAGTGTCCCTATAACTTCTATCCGCTTGATAACGAGCACATCTTCCGCGGCTATATAACGCATCACCTTTATGAAACCAAATCCTTCATGAATAAATAAATCACCTTCTTTAAAGGGATAGATGAATTGGCGGTCTCTTTGTTTTGTCTCCACAGGAGTTGATACTTGCTCGACACCCCAATATTGATTCTCTCTTTTTTCATTTTCTTGGTGGGATTTGTTGAACTTCTTGATGGCGCCAATTTCATGGATGAGGCTGGCGATGATTTGTTCTGTCGTTAAATATTCTTGATATTCTTCTCGATTGGACAGGAGAATATATTCCTGATTTTGGTGGGAATAAACGGCCGCTAAGAATCCGGTAAACGGTCCAGCGCGGACCAATCCCTTTCTGACCAGATAATTCAGGTATTCAGACATCTCTTTATATTTGTTCTGATATAACCAGTTGATGGCTTGGTTGGCACTACGGGTATCTAACTCTTGCACATTGACAAAGGCATTGATGTCATTATCCCTTTCTGCGAGTCTCCTTACGATCTCCTGATCCACGTCTTTCTTAGTTGGCATCGGCAACCCCGGCACTGGCCGGGCGGGATCATCTTTCTTCTGATGTCCACCTACGTGGTTGACATCGGCCTCTTTCTTCTTCCCTAATAACCCTGCTTTATTTAAGGCCTCCGTATCCTTCTTTGCTTCTTCTTTAGCCTTCGCCCGCTGTTTGTCAACCTCTGCCCGCGCCTGAAGCATCCAAAATTTTAAGGAATCATGGTCAAGACCCGCTTTCTTAAGCAATCCCTTAAAGAACATCTGAATATAATCACTGGCATATATCAATTCCTGGCCTTTCTCGTCTATTGATTGATCCGATACTTCCCGTTCATCAAGTAACTGAATCCAAAATTCTGATGGGGTTAACTCGTCATAAAAGCGATTGACATTCACCAAAAGAAGTTCAGTGTAATTTTGGGCATGGATTCCTGCTGTTGCCAATGAATCTAGCTGGTCTTTATCCAAAAGAACGGTTCTGCCAAAATCAAGCATCTGGTTGAATACCTCTATCAGCATACGGATAGTGGCAGGATTCTGGCCTTCGGCCTCAATCCATAATTTATGGTGTTCTTCATGGGCCCAATTGAGTTCAATCTCTTGGGTGGTCTTATCTTTTAGGAATGAGCGTGAGAAAATAATATGACCCACCTTCGTGATGTGCTTGAGCATCTCACGGTTGATGAGGTTGGGCACAAGGAAATACGCCATCAGGAATTCGTGAATGTCCGGTGGATTCTTATCAAAGGTAAACGCTGTTACGAAATCATCCAAATCATACCGGCTCAACACCTGATGAATGGCGGATGCGACTTGATCATCGTAATCTTTCTCAGCCGGATTAACTTTAGAAATCGCACTGGAAAATTCATGGCCTTGTCCGGAAATCAAATTGATGATGGAAGCAATCTCATCCTTTAAGACAAAGCGTCCCGGCCGGATCTCCTGCCCGATCTCGGCTGGTACTTGTCCAGCCACACGGTAGACATCCGTTACACGAATCGCCTTTTCAAATTCCTGCCTTTGTTCTTTGGTTAGCCGAACTTGCGGAGCCGGTATCAATCTCTTTAAGAACTCGGCTTGACTTAAACGAATCTGGGTCTGCAGAATCCGATTCGACAAGGCCATAAAGACGGGATTGGCTTTCTTCTTTCCATCTTCCTTAATATAGCGGGCCACAAAGGCGGCCTGATAGAAAATCGACCAATAGAGATCCGGGAAGCGAGCGATATTCTTGTAACGAGGATTCTGTGCAAATTCCCCAAAGGTCTTCACAAAGGCTTCTTCACGGCTGAGACCCAACTCTTCTTCCAATTGGCTTGTGACATAAAGATCCCGATAGCTTTGCATGAAGCGGTTGATGATCATGGAAACAAGAAGTTTGTTCTTGAAGAATTCTAAGACCTCTTGAATAGTTTGGCGATCTTCCTTCGTTTTATAGATTTTCCTTAAGAGGGGTAAAATCTTATGCTTTAAGACAGAGCTCAACGGGGTAAATTCCGGATCGTTAGGATCGAGATAAGCCTCGTGTTTGGGATTGAGGAGATCTTCTTCAAGGATCTTCTTTGGCAACCGATAATGGCCGTATTGAAGAGAATGAAGGATCTTAAAGGCCCTTGTCTTAAGGGCGGCATTTCTTTCGTTGACCTCTTTTCTTAATCGATTCAAGCGGGCATTTTTTAAGCCTCTTACTATCGCCTGGCTTTCTTCGATCCTCAATTGCAATAGACGAATCGTGACATTAAAGAGCCCGATGATTTGTTTTAAGAGGTTGACATCCAAATTGAGGAGGGTCTTTGTATGCTCAAGAACGATACGGGCAAGTTTCTTTTCCTCAACGAGGGCCCTGCTTAATTTGCTAAGACGTTCCTCGATCATTTGTTCAATCCGTTGTTTATCATCGACAGTCATTCGTTTAAATTCATTCAATAGGCCAATGAAATCCTTAATCCAGAGGACTTCATCAAGCTCGGTATCAATCATATGATCTACTGCCCCAAAGGCATCAAAGAGGCTTGAATAGAGAAGATTCCCATACGTTAAGACCGGACTTAATCCCTTGGCAATCGTTTCATAGCGCTGGCCGCGCACGAAATATTTTCCATCTTTCTTCACCCGCGCTATATTCTTCTCCTGACGCAAACGGGCTCTAAGAATTGATTCTTTCTGTTGCGTGGCTTTTTCTATTGTGGCGGTGAGGATCATATTCGCCGCCGGTTCGTTGGGTGTACGCACACCCCCTTCCTTGGTCTTCTCTAACAATTCAAAGATGGCCTCAACTCGCTCAATAAGATCCACCGGGATTTGTAAATCTCTAAATCTCGGTAGAACAGCTTTGATCTCAACGAGCAGTTGTTCAAGTTTTTCTAGGATAGGTTGTGGATTGGCGTTTAACTTTCGTTCGTAGCTTAAGGCAAAGATTCTAAAATTCCAGTCGGTTAAGGCGATGATAAAGTCACCTAAAGTAGCGCGGTACTCGAGTCTCAATTGCCTGGCTTGTCGAGAAATGGCCTTGGATTCTGTGGGTGATTTTTCATGAAGATCAATATGTTGAATAGTCCAGTCAATGAGATGCTGCGGGTAATCGAGTTTCTTTAAGATATTTCTGATCTGGCGGTTTCTACCGATGTCCCAGGTCCGCGAAGTTGTAATCTCGGTTTCTTTGAATTCTTTGAGTTTGTCGGGCTCACTGCGCTTGTAGTCCTCAATAACCTGCTCAACTTGCTCACGCGCAGTTGACCTTTGACTTATGACATCTGACTTCTGACTTAAATCCGGCGGTCCATTGATCTTACCCGACTTCTTTAAATATTCGTAGACGGCAACCCTTAAGAGGATATCACCCAACTTCTCAAATCCGGCGGGGATGTATGGCTCATCATATCCCCGGTATTTTAAGCGATAAGCATAATCTTTGGCAGCCTGGTACATGGCGGATGGACGGATGGGATGCTCTTTAACATCTCCTTCTTTGTGATGTGTTTGTTTATGTGAATCACCCTTTGTTAAAATACCGATATGTTTCAAAATTTTCTCAACCACGGCCTGCAGAGCCTTTTTATCCGACTTGATGGCCTCCTCAATTTCATATCCAGTCACGGTGACTTTGCCAATTAAATCGTATCCATATCCTCTTAAGACCTTGATTAACGAAATAATATCCAGATTGGCCAAATTCAAATCCACTCCCTGGAATTCAATTATCCCTCGATGATCAAATTCAATTCTTAAATCGGGATGTTCCTCTATCCAATTCGCCAAGATTTGACTGAATGGCCAAAGAACCTCCCCAACCATATATTCCATGACCCTCATGGCGGTTCGATTAACCTTTTGGTCTTTAGATCTTAACAACCTCACTAACCTGTGCTGATCAATTCTTTTGAAGTATCGACTCATCTGCTGATAGAATTTTTCTTTTTCCTCTTCAGATGAGATCTCCTCAACCTTTCTGAAGAGAATCAGCCAACCGGTCAAAGGTGTTACAATAAGATCCACGACAAAATGCGGCACCAACAGACCTAAAATAAGACTGATGAAGAAGTACACATCGGTTGGATCCAAAAACCATTTAAATAATCCCAGCATGAGGAATTGTAAGCCGGTGATCAGAAGTAAATCGCCGCTGATAACTTTCTTCCAAGCTTCCCAAGTCTCTTTGGTATGCAATAAATAAAAGGCCTTGCCGATTTTAATCCAAACGGTATCGTCCTCATTCAATTCTCCTTGCAATTGTTCTGGAGTAATCATATGGAAAAGATGCCAAAGGATTTTGCCTACCGCCAAAGTTATCCAGAATGGCATAGACATCGAAACCACGGTTGTGAAATCAAAGACATGCGGCATACTTAAAGGATAAATGATGCCGAAGATGAGAATGATACCGGCGATCACCCCGGATTCATACCGCATCGGCGTTAGCGCCTGACCAATGATATACCCTAATAGAACCCTTAAGCGATACGGCAACCAATGGATCTTTGGTGCCTGAATCACCGCGGATTCGCGTCGGTTGTAGAATTCCTGCAAGAGCGGCATGCGGCCGCCTCGGTTCATAAACATGGCGTGTTCTTGATTATTGCCAAGGGCTGCTGCCCAGGAAGGCAATTTGCTCACCACCAGCCACGGTTGGATGGCAAACACTTTCTGCCTCATCGTTTGGAAAATGGATCCCGCCCTAAACAACGACGAGACAGGCAGCAACCCTTGCTTTAAATTCAAGACCGCTCTTAAATGATGGGAAATTTCACTCAACCAGTCCCGCCACGGTGGGAAGAGGTTGAATGTTCCTTTGAGCGGTCTTATTATCTTTGAGATTAAAAATTGAATCTGATCAATGAGGAAATTGATTTGATGAGGTAACCAAGGATAAATCACCGCGCGGATCTCATGACGGATGTCTTGACGGCTTGCAGCAAGGGCAGCAAGGGGACTGTCCCCAGAGGGGACAGTCCCCTTGCTGACAGGAATAATAATGTAGATCGTTTTCCCTTCGATATGATTGGCCACCCCAATTGATGGCGGCCCGCGGACGAAGAAAACATTGTCGGCTAATTGATCCGTGATTTCTTGGCTGATGCCATAAGTCCTCATCACGTCTTCATGAATAATCAAGCTGCCGAAGTTTTGGATAATCGCCTTAATCCCACCCAACTCGCTTACTTCTTTGATAATCGTCTTTCGATCTTTCCCTTGAGCGGAGGCATCTTTGGGTCCTTTCTTATTTCCTGGATGTCCCTTCTTAAGCTCAGCGTTACCTTGGTTTCCTCCTCTGTTTTGACTTTCGTTGGTTGCTGGTCTCACCGGGCCGGCTCCACCTGTATAGATATAAATCTCATCATTCACCTCGATTCCAAAGGCACTGTACTGCTCGAATTTTTCCGGTAACTCTTCTTTGTTCTTAAAGATATGGATAAATTTGCGTCGAGTACCCCGCTTAAATAACTCGCCATACAAAGCCGGTGCTTCGTCAAATAATTTTTCAAAGACCCCTTTCACATCGATGGCTCCGCTGATTTCAATAAATTCTTTCTTGCCCTTAACCGCCTTTCGCAAGGAAACAGGAAGGTGTACTTTGACCTTAATTTCCTCCCATTTGGACATGTCCAGCCGCTCTCTCCAAGCCGGATAAACATACACTAACCCTTCCATCATGTGTTTAATGGAAGTAAGATATTCCTGGCTCTGCTCATACTCGGTCCAGGGATAATAATTCAGTATGTATTTATTGAATTTTTCCACCGTCGCCTTCACCCTGTCTGGAGGACCTTGCATCCAAGGCACATCGTGATAAATCCGCAAACTCACGGTAGCGATCTCAACACGCAACCTGCGGATATGGTATTCCTTTTTGGCCTCATCATCTTCCGCTTCCCGTACATATTTGTTGGAATCGCGTACCAGAATCTTGATCAGGGCATTTAGGGTCTCCCACAGATTGCTAAATTCCGGAATCTTATCCACGTACTCTTGCATGACATGAGTAAACCAATCCAAGGAAATTGCGACTTGGTTTGCCCATTCTTCTTTTCTACTGGTTTTGTTAATTCTATCCTCCAATTTCACCAATTTACTGACTAAGGCGTTCAACTGATTTCTCTCTATCGTTACCGCTCCCCTCAATCCCTGACCAACAGCCCTTTCAAGCGCCTGGCTCACTTCCTTTCTTTCCCCCAACTCTTTTGAAAATACGCGCCAGATAGATTCAACCAGGGCGGTCAAAATCTTTTGACGGGCTCGTTCACTAAATTTCTTAAATGGACTCTTGCCGATCTTTTCCAAGATAATATCCCTAATCTCTTCTTTAATCTTTTCTTCTTGAGCAGGTTCGCCATTATTCTCCTCTGCTTGTCCTGCCCGCCCCGGCTTTGGTGATTCGCTGGCCGGGGAGCCTTCTCGAAGGGCCATCGCCAGGACACCTCTGCCTCGGCCTTTAAGCAATTTCTGGATCTGTCTTAAATTATGTTCAAAGTGCACTTCTGCGGCAGCTTTGATACTCTGTTTATAAGCTCGCTCAACAAGATCAAAGCCAGGCAGCATTATCATATCCTTGGTCCAATGTATCGTAACAGTTCTTGGGAAAGCATTCGTCGTGGCTGTGGCTTCAACCGAACTTATCATTTTCCTTATGCCTCTTATCAAGACTGACCTTAAGCTTCGATGATAGGCCCGATCGGCCTTCTTGGTGACATCAAGCAATATCTGACTGTACTTAAGTGTTTCCTTACGATTCTTTAAGAGCAACTGACCGTTTTCAACCGCCAGCACCTGTTCATGCTGATTAACAAATACGTCTTTGGGTTGCCGTTTAAGGAGAGTTAGGGTCCTTTCATCTTCCTCTTTTAAGGCTTGTCGCCATAAAAATTTCTTTAAGAGCCTTATGGCTTTCTCTTTTTCTCTCTTATTTTTGCTCTCCAAGGCGTGTTCTAACAATTCTGCCAGTTTAGTCTGGTTCTCTTCACTTAGGTTAAGTCCAAAGAGTTGGTCTTCCTCGCCCTCGGCTCTAGCGAGGCGGTGGCTGTCTTCTTCTTTCTTTTCAGTTCGACTCACCACTATTTTCATTCGTTCTTTAATCAATGCCGTCAAATTTTGTTCTAATTCAGGGGTCCTGGCTACCACAATCCATTGATCAATGAAAGGATGGCCCGGTTGTCTGGCGCCAAAAACCTCGATTCCTACCAGATGCGGCGGAACAAAAAATAAAGCAATTTGCGCATCAAAGGCCTGATAGGGGTTAGTATCTAAGGAAGATTCGAGCATCAGCTTGCCGACCGAAGGATGTTCAATAAAATCAAATTGTTGACCTAACTGATCAATAAACTCAGATTCTTGATTGTTAAAGGCTAGCAGTGACTCGCCTTTTTGCACGATGAGCATAAAATCTAAGTCGCTCTTTAAAGTAGCCTTCCCAGAGGCCACACTTCCAAAAATCACCACACCTAAAATATTTTTATCCGGATATCGCTTGATAAACTCTTCTATCAATTCAATGCGCTTTTGAGAAGTCCAGGACCTTCTCCATTTCCTTACCTGCCATACGCCAACGATCACAGCCATCCCCACCGCAGCACCAATCATAAACAAGGTCCATGGGTCAAAGGCAGACAATGTTGATTTTGGATCTTGCCGATGTCCATCTTGAAGGTGACTATCACCTTCTTTTCCTTCCTCACTCCAGTTGACCCATTCGATGGCGCCCAACCCTTTAAAGAAGAGGCGCCGCTCCCCAGCCCGGCCCGCAGCACTTCTGCGGGACGAATCGGCGGGGAGTGAAATCGAAGGGTTGACAACATTTAAAGCCGATGATAGACTTGAAACAAAAGAAGATAGCAGAATAAAAAATTGCGGAGAAAAAGATGAATCTTCAAAAGTATTTAAGCGTTGATCCTCAAATTTGCCATGGAAAAGTGTGCTTCCAGGGAACCCGGATCCCCATCTATCTTGTCCTTGAACTCTTGGAAGGCGGTGTTTCTCCCCAAGAGATAATTGGACAAGACTACTACCCCGAACTGACTCTTGATCATATAAAGGCCACTTTGCATTTTGCTGCCCAAGTGGCCAAGAATCAAGAGTTTCTCGATTTGCATAAATCGAAATAACCTCAAAGATGAAATTTTTAATTGATGAAGATGTTCCTATCAAACTCATGAGAACCTTAACTGCTTTAGGCCACGATGTAGTAGGGGTCCCTCGTTCTTCATCGGACATGAGTAATGCTCTGCTTGCCAAACGCGAAGACCGTATCCTCATTTCCCTTGATAAAGATTTCTTTAATGTCCTTTTGTTCCCGCCTTCCGAATTTAATAT
This sequence comes from uncultured Planctomycetales bacterium, assembly GCA_964374105.1. GTDB lineage: Bacteria > Omnitrophota > Gorgyraeia > Zapsychrales > JANLHA01 > CAYJXI01. The sequence goes on along the minus strand of CAYJXI010000001.1, from coordinate 107,289 downwards.
CATCGTTGTTGATATCCATCCACCGAATAAAGATGTCATACTCGGTGCCTTTGTGGGACTCCTTGACATTCTCCCATCAGCGGAACTGCGAGGATTGATTATCCTTATGAAAGACGGCACTATACGCATTCCAGGATGAACCACAAGGTGGCTGCCGCCTTTTGTTTTCATTCCACCTTCTTGATCACTACTAATATTCAGATCGAATCGTTTCCTTTCTTTCCTAAGCCCCAATACCACAGCTGCAATCGCAATACTAACCACAAGCAAGGTCAAGGGTTCAAAGGCAGACAATGTTGATTTTGGATTTTGCCGATCTCTCTCTTTAATGGGACTGTCACCGCCTTGCCCTTGTCCTTCTTTCTTTAAGAATCCACTGATTTGTTTTAAAAGGCTCTCCTCATCTAATCCGCTGTCCTTCAAGGTTGCATCAAAATCTCTATCGGCATTGGCCGCGCCCCAGCCGGTTATTCCTAATGGCAAGAGATCATTTCGGGTGGCTGGACTTAAGGTGATGACGCCGCTGACGAGATCGGCTAAAATCATCTTTTGCGCATCATAAACCGTTACGATCGGGACCTCATCAATCAAGAGCGGTTTTAAATATTTCAATAATAATTCTTTTTCTAACCGTGTAATATTAATCACCCTCACATTGATTCCTTGTTTCCTCAACTCCTCATAAACCTTAAGCACATTCCTCATAATGGAACCGGTGGCAACGATGATCCCATCGGGCCTTGTTTCACTGTCTCGGATAACATAGGCCCCTTTCTCTGGCTGAGGATTCTGTCCGCGATCTAATAAAGGAATTCCTAGTCGAGAAGTCCTGAAGTAACTTGGGCCATCCAGATGAAGGGCGGTTTTAAGAAGTTCATAGGTTTCGTTGGCATCGGCCGGTTCAAAATAATGCATGGCGGGGATGTATTTGTAGAGGGCTGACTCGGCGGAAGATTGATGGCTACGGCCACCCATGGCTGAACCCACTCCACCAACCGCACCCCAGATGATGACCGGCAAACTATCCTGAGCAATAAATCGAATTTGTTCGGCCATGAGATTGACCATCGCATCATAGACCACCACAACCGGGCGTTTGCCCGAATCAGCCAAACCGGCCGCGATATTGGCCATGGATTGTTCACGGATACCAACATCGAAATATCGATCGGGGAATGCCTCTTTAAATATACTCGGTCCCAAGGAATGAGAGCCGGTTAGGTCGGCGGTCAAAAAGACAATCCGTTTATCAGTTTTGGCGAACTCAATTAATGAGAGAATAAACGCACGAGTCACATTCTTCGGGAACTCCTCGGCATTATTAAAGAAACTCCTTTCTCTCTCTAAGAATACAGGAAGCACCTCGGGTTGAGGTCTCCTTACTTCCACGTAGCGTTTCTTATGAACCTTCGCCAAGAATAATTCAAAGTTTAACTTGGCTTTTTCTTCTAGAGCCAATACCCTTTCTCTGATTTCCTTCTCACCGATTTCAAATTGTTCTTGACTAGGCTGTCCGTGATGCCACTGGGCGCTGCCCGCTTGAGAATCTTTCTCCATAAACGATAAGCCTCTGCCCATAATCGTATCCGCGATGATTAAGGTCGGCCTGCCGCGATGAGTCTTGGCAACCTTGAGGGCTTCGTTAAGTTGCCCAAAATCATGTCCGTTTATGGTGATCACATTCCAGCCGTTGAGCCTCCAGACTGCCTCCTGGCTCATCTGATTGTTTACGTTCTCAGTAGCGGTACTGAGCTGGATCTTGTTTCGGTCCATAATCACAATGAGATGATCCAATTCCAACATTGGTGCGATCGCCATAGACTCACTGACCTGCCCTTCTTGGGCCTCGCCATCACCCAGAATGACAAAAGTATGACGAGATTTCTGATCCATCTTGTCCGCCAACGCCATGCCGATGCCACGTCCCAACCCTTGCCCCAGCGAACCCGTTGAGGCATCAATGCCGGGAGTCATGTAAGCGGTAGGATGGGCGTTTAAGATCGAACCCTCCTGCCGGAACGTAGCCAGCTCATCACGGCTGAAGAACCCAAGCATCGAAAGAATTGAATGCAGGGTAGCCACCGCATGGCCTTCGGAGAGAATCAACCGGTCGCGGTTTTCCCAATCGTCAATTCGCAAATGCCCGCCAAAGTACAGCGTCACCAGAATATCCGCCACACTCATTGAGGCGCCGAAATGACCAGCCTTAGCTTTACGGATCATGTCAAACACGTCTTTCCTCACCCAAGCGGCAATCAATGCCAACTCATCATAATCAAATCGTTTGACCTCTTTACCTATTATTTTTGCGTCATCTCGATGGGACCTGCCTTCAGCCGAGGCATCCTTAAGGATATCTCCTTGGACACCCTTCTCATTGAGATTCAGCAATTCCTCAAAGCTTAAGTTTCTTTCCTCAGCATCCGAAAACATCTCAACAACCGGACCAAATCCTTCCGATTGGACGTTATCCTCGCCATTGGTTCTTTTAACTATTAAAACATTGGGATAACTTTGGATATCTTTGCCGCGGCCTAAATAGATAGGCACATAGAGATATTCTGTTGGCTTAAGAAACAGGAAGGTATCGACACTCGAATCACCCAAGGCAAGGACGACACCGGCAGAATCAATACTTTTAAGTTCGTTGGCAATCACATCTTTTTTATCAATTAAGGCAAACTTGGCATAATTCCCACCGCCAGAGAGGAAGTATTTCCCTCTTACATTTTCCTCACCGATGTCTCTGGCTAACAACCTTACCGCAAATTCAATCACTAGCGTCCCATCCGGTGAACGATTATCGGCATAATCCAAGACTGTCTCGCTTCCCCAGAGCCCGAAATGGATACCCTCCAATCCCGTTGAGGTCTTAGCCAGTTCTTCTAATTTAGCTATGTACTTTGAGTCATTCTTGTCAAACGATTGAATCTGCTCATACAAAGAGTCTTTTAAGAATTCCTCAAATTGATATCCCTTATAAACTGCATAGAACGCCCCTACTAACGCTTTGGCCATAGCCTTCTCAATATCTTCAGAGATGATATACTCCTGATTCACCTGATCAATTTCTTCCCCTTCCTTGTTGAAGGTAATGGTTCCCTTACCAGAAATATATTTGATGATCAGATTCTTTAACTTATGGATATTTTTTTGAATACGCGGATCGCGCTTGAGTACATCCGTCACCTTGCGCTGAATAGAATTCTTGGTATAGTCAAATTCTCCGTAACGAGTCTGATATTTTTTATGATAAGCACTGCCGCTGATAATAATCACCCTTTTGTCAGCCAGAAGGGCTCGGATAATCTCTTCAAGATTTAAGCCTTTGAGTTCCACCTGTGGATGCTCGGTGGCAGTTCGGTCAAGGTCCAGAACAATCGTATCGATCTTGATCTTTTCCTTGAAGTCAACCTTAAAATGTTTTAGTAGGTGCTCCAATTGTCTGACGAAATCAGATAAATCGATTCGGGACGCTGTCATGGGGTTCTGAGGCGATTGTGATTGTCTATCTTCCTTCTTGGTCTGTCGATTCGATAATTGACGGATAATCTTTCGAATGCCTTCTTTAAGTGATGTGATCTTAATCGAAGTCAGGGATACAAGTTTGGCGTCTTTGGGTTTGGTGGTGACATCAACCGTTTCCACAGGTTCAATCTTAAGACCTGGAATCGGGCCAAATGTTTCTTGGTAAACTTCGGCAATGACTTGAGTCCACTGGTACTTGGTTGTATCCTCTAGGCCGTTGACGTGAGTCATCCCCGTGCGGCCGGTCTTAACCACATCCAATAAGTGCAAGGCCACATCATCGAGGAAGGTTGGATGCCTGACTTGCCGGTGATCCGTCTTGATAAGTGTTTCTCCTTGATCCAATTTTTCTACAATTTCTTTAACATAATGTTTCTTGTCGTCCTGGTCATTGAAACCGTAAAGCACCCCTAAGCGCACCACGGTTACTTTCTCAAATTGATCGATGTGTTCTTCTAACACCTTTTGTTCGCCGTGCATCTTGGATCGGCCGTAAGCGTTCAACGGACTGCGCTTTGCATTGGCAAGGTAAGGCGGTTTTGTTCCATCAAAGACATAATCACTTGAGACATAGATAAAGTGGCCGTGGAAATGTTTCGCGAAAGTATCAATCACTCCCGCATTTAAAGTTTCCGCGCGGGCAGGATCTTTTTCGGCTCTTTCTGGGCTGGCCTCACCAGCCGCATAGATGATGACATTGACCTTGTGGGTTTCGATAAATCGTTTAATGGCCTCTTCCTCAGTGACATCCAAGAGAAGCAATCCTTCCTTGGGTTTATTAAGATAAGTTCCGATAACCTGCATCTTCTCATTCTTAAAGATCGAGTAGATCTTCTTACCCAAATATCCCGAGGCGCCGATCACGGCTACCCGCAATTCTTTATTTTGATCTTCACGCACAGTTCTAAGGGCTGTTTCTTCATGCTCACCACCGCGGGTTAAGATAAATGGTTCTAAAATTTCTTTGGCCTTTTCGATTTCTTCTTTCCTGATCGGGAAGGCACTTCTTCCATCATAACGATGGACACTTGCCTGCACCCACTGGGCAATCGCCCCAATCGCCGCCCAATCCCAGATATGGGCATCCGAGGTAGAATACATGGCTACTTCTTCCAACAGCACTCTCATGCTGTTGGTAACTGAGGCATTTGTTTCTTCTGTCTCGATTAAGACATTTTCTTTTCCATAATGTTTCTGCCAGCCAAATCGATAACGATCATGTTTCAATTCCACATCGTAATAGAATGCGATCACCTGCCATACAGGGGATTGATCCAAAATCCGGTTCATCTTCAATCTACGTCCGTTTACAACTGCCCCAGCCCAGAGACTTCCCTGCATCTTGATTCCCATTTCATTGCCCAGTTCCATTTCCGGGGCATAGGTCACGGCAATCATTGGCCTTCCTCTATAAAGGAGAGCTAACGAGAAGGCATAGCCTTTATGCCCGCCTCGATAAGCCTTGGTCCCATCCAACGGATCCACCACCCATACCCAATCGGATTTGGCATTGGCGTCATTTTGAGTTTTCAATTTTTGATCGAAGATCTCTTCCTCTCCTAAGACATAATGGGTTGGGAATTCTCTGAGAATACTGGGTAAAACAATTTTATTTTGAATCTCAACATCGGCAGGGGTCACAAAGCTTCCATCGGCTTTTAACTCAGCCTGCACCATCACCCCATCAACCCAGTTTGCCTTTTGTTTAATCTCCTGCATTTTTTCGGCAGCACGATCGGCAAGCTGTAGAGCAAGGATTTCCGCTCTCTTTAACCTCGTTGGTGAAACACCCAACCTTAAACTAAAGTATATGAGCTTAAGCTCATTGATCCATTTGTGGGAATAACTTGGGATTTTATCCAAAATGACATTCACAAAGTGCGGCATCCATCTATAGCTAACCGCGCGGATTTCGTGGCGGACATTCTGACGGGAGGGATCGGGTGGGATAAGAATGTAAATAATACCTTCTTCAACATCCAGATAATTGGCAACTCCAATCTCAGGCGGGCCGCGGATGAATCGAACATTTTCGGCCAGTCGATCAATCATCTTTGGGCTGATCCCATAAGTCCTCATCACTTCACTACGGCTGATTTCTCCGCCGAAATTCCGGATAATCGCCTTAATCCCACCTTGCTCGTTGACTTCTCTAATAATCTGCTTATGGCTCTTACCTTTTGCGGATGCATCCTGGGGCGGGGTGCGTTTAGCTCCTTTCTTGTGGGGTCGGACATCCACTTGATCAAAGACCGAGGTAATGTGCTTCCAAATATCAGCGTTGGGATTATTCATCAATTCTTCAATGAGAATTCGAGCCGAAGCCTCTTCTAAGACAGGGGTGACCCCCACAATTTCAATCTCGGTTACCCCGCCTTGTTCATTTCGATAAACTCGAAGAGGTAATTTGATCTCTTGTAAATAAGCAACAAGCTCATTGGTGTCTTTAAACCTAAAAGGTCCTTTCACTTGATCTTCTTTTAAGCCCCCTTCGGTATTATCGGCAATAAGCTCGGCATAAACCTTTTGTTTAACAATATAATCCAATTCCTCGGTCCTCTCCCAGGCCTTGAATTTGGTGATCATGTCCCGAGGATCTTTGATATAACTGTAAATCTCTCCCTTTTGATGCATCAGAAGAATTCTTCTTAACCGTTCATAGCGAGGTGCCTCAACGTAAACACGCGCCACATAATTCTTTCTTAAGCGTTCATCGTGAAGGGCCAAGTTCCCCACCACAATCACAATTTTGACTTTATAGGGATCAATCGTAATCCTTGACCGAGTCCAAGCCTTGGGAATTAGTCTTCCCTTATTAAGATCAAACGGCCTGTAAACAAGTTTGCTCTTACGGGAAAGGAGGCTAAGGGCTGCTCGAATGAATTCATGTAATCTGAATTTATAAAGGACACTGCCTCGCTTGCGTTCACCCTTAGAAATAGTAAAATCCTTCTGCTCCATAATAGCGATTGCTTCGGGACTGAATTTATGCTTTTTAACCAATTCGTCCTTAAGTCCTAAGGCAAAGGTCAGATACCCGCTATAGGAGAACCCAGACACCCCCACTAAAATGGGGGCTTTAACAACAGATTCTTCCATATGGGCCTTGTAGTCATTGACCACATCTTGAGCAATAATACTGATGGCCTCGGGGAAGATCTTTGTTATAATCGTTCCAACTTCCTCTAGTCTATCTCTTCGGTAATAATCCAAGAGAAATAGGTAAATGGCTCTTCTGACCTCTTTGTTTGGATTATAAACCAATTGTTGTAAGAGAGGTGTGGCGATACTCTCATTGAATTCGTATACACCGATACCTTGAATAAATTCCCAATCCCTCCAAACCACCCGGCCATTGCTGCGTTCTATGTATGATTTGAATTCTTGAACCAATTCCTCAAGATCCTTTACAAGTTTTTCTGGCTCATTCTGAATACCCTTGTGGAACCACAATTCATTGTTTAAGACATAAATGTCCGCCTCTTCTTTAAGGGTGTAAATATAAGGTTGATTTTCGTTGAGCTCCTTCTGCAGGGCACGTTCGGCCATAGCCCAATCGGTGATCGTGGCGTAACGGCCTTCATTCCATTTGCGATAAAGTTCTCGGCGAACCCTTTCATCGGGATCAGCATCTAAGAAAACTTTTAGATCGAAACGCCTATTCACGGCTCGGTTCAATAAGATAAGAATCCCTTCCACAATAACAACCTTCTTGCCCGATGGAATAACGTGCAACAATTCCTTCCCATCGGGGGTTGTCTTTCTCTTGCGAGTCCCTTGATCGAATTGCGGGATTGACACAGACTTGCCTCTGGCTAGAGATCTTATCGTTTCGTAAAATCTCCTCAGTTCATAGGCATCTAAAACATCTCCGGATTTTCTTTGCTCTTTGGGTAAGAGGAAATCGTCCAATTCAATAATCTCAATATCTTCTTCCCGCAAACCTAACCCTTGAGCGAGGAGTTTGCGTTTGATTTCCTTACTGAAAAAGGTTTTGCCGCTGGCCGCAGTTCCATTGATAGCTACAAGCAAGGGGGCAAGGTTATGATCTTGCATTCTGGTCAAGACTCTTGGTTTAAGCCAATTAACCATCAGGATAATCGCGTGCCGGAGATTCCCGATTTCCTCTGGCAGGCGCTCAACACCGCCAAACCCAAGATTTCGTAATTCTTGTGCAAACCCAACAACGTATTCTCTATGAATGGATTCACGGTAAACCCCTGCTTTCTTTCCGTATTGATAAATCTCCTCAATGGCATCCTGAGGTTGAGTCATAAGGATCAATAATTTTCTAATCTGATCTTCCTTGATGACATGGTGGTAATTTTGTCTTAACAGATCGATAATCGAATCTAATTTTTGCTTATCCACCGATGAACGGACATAGCTGCGGATTAAGACTTCATGGAACCCAGCAATATCCATGGCATTGCGTTTATTCATAAGTACACTCAAGACCTCGGCTTGATCCTCAATCGGCATATTGCGGAAGTAATCAACCTTTTCAAGATCCGTTTCAACTTCTTCAATGGCCTCAACGACCGGGATAAATTCTTTGCCATACACCGCACGGCTGGCTACCTTACGCAAGACCTCAGCCACTTCCAATTCCAAAAGTGGTCGGGTTTGTAATAAAGTCGCATCGATCGTCAGTATCACCCGACTCTTGTACATTCTCCATTCAACGAGGTTTCGGTTCCCTTTGACAAGTCGGATCCACTTTTCTAAGTGATAAAATTCCGGATAACGTTTCTCAATATATCGGTAGGCACCTAAATATCCTCGGATAAAATTCTGGGAAGCGGTTTTGCCAAACTGCTGGCTGTTCGATCTTAAGTATTTAACAATCTCCACGACCCTTCCTTCCCAAAGTTTCTCAATCTGTTTAAGCCCTTTCTGTTTTATGCTGGAACTAAACCCTGCCGAGACAAGAGAACTGTCGTAGAGATAAATATTAGCTCTTTTCAATTCTTCAATATAAATGTCAAGATATCCTTCTTTTTCTACCAAGCCAGAAAGCTCGCCAACATAAGCATTCATGGCGTGGACACGTGCCTTTTGCTCAGCCAAACGTATCTCAAATAATTCAAAGGTCAACAGCAGATCTCGGATCGTTCGATCTTCTTCTGTCTCTTCTTCATTAACAAGATGGCCCAATTCATGGAAGATAGATACGGCCAAGGCGATTTCAAATGTCAAAGGCAAAATCCAGCCATCCCGCAAGGCCTCAACAAAGGAGCGGTTAATCCCAATCAAGGCCAGGTATTCCTCATCGCCTTTATAGACCTCAACAAGATAATCAGATCCATCCAATAAACCAACCGCAATTTGCACCCCGCTAAGGACTTCTTTTAAAGAATTGACATAGTTACGATCCAAATGATCTAAAACTGAACGAGCCTGATTCAACAAATCTTTAAGATAGTCTAAAGAACTGATGGCCTTGAGGATTTCTCGATCGGCCAGAAGGGTTGTGTCGGAATCGAGGACTTTGAGAGCCCGGCCATTCTTCTTTAAATAATCAATGAGAGTGATGATGCTCTGATAACTGATAAATCCTTTATAACGCGGATGATCCCGGCGCATCGGGGCTTGGAAGGGTTGTGAAACTTCTCGTTCAACGATAAAGGCAAGGTAATCCGGTAGCCCCTCTTTGAGATCAGGTAATCGAATTTCACTAGTTTTCTCTAAACCTGGAGGCAGATGGTAACGGCGGATTTCTTCTTTCAGTTCTTTCGCATACACATCATCACGGAGACCGAAAAACAGGAAGTGTTTAGCGTTTATCAATTGAGACATCAAGAGATCATTTATATTGAATTCAACATCTTCGGTCTCCACTTTCCCGGCCCAAGGAAAATTCGTCATGACAATGTCAATGAGTTCAAAATCTTCTTCTTTAACCTTTGATAAATCTGAATGAACGACTCGGATATTTTTAATACCATTACGACGAATATTCTCTTGGGCCCCCGCAAGATTGATATCAATATTATCTACCGCTATCACCTCTTGAGCCCCTAATCGCGAGGCCACAATCGCTAATACCGCATTTTCCCCGGTCCCGCCATCGAGAATGGTATGACCTTTGATAATCCCAGCCAAAGATTGTAAGGCCATGATCGCTATCATGGTGTGGGGATGGTAACCGACAGACAACACTTTCCCTTGAGATCTGACAAAATGATATTGAATTAACAAATCGGAATAATTTTGCTTGATCTCTCTGCCTAGCGATTTGTAATCATCATGAGTGATAAAGAAGAACCGCCCAATTCTGACAAAGGATTTTGTTACAATAAATCGCCATGTTCTTCCCAGGATTTCATAGTGAGCCATTTCCTCGAAGTCTACTTTGAAGATCCTCATTAGATGTTCTTCTAAAACAGAGGATCGTTTATCCATCTCATACCAAGTTTCAACTTCAACATTTTCGCGGTGGGTCTTGTTATTAAGCTCGTGCACAAAGACACGGGTCAGGGCGATTTGATATTCTTTGACACGGAGTTTCTCTTTAAGGAGGGGTCGTTCGATGAAGAGTTCATTGTCTTTTTCTATATAGATAGCACCAAAAGTGATCTTGTCTGTTTTAATAACAAAAATCGAGGGAGGACCGCGTTTCAAATTGACCTTGAGGGTATCTTTGACATAATGGTAAGCCTCTTTAAGCGCATGTTTCACCCTGGAGTCATTCAATGACCGGATGGCCCCCAAGCTCTGATAAAGCTTAAGTTGTTTCAAGGCCTCTTTGCGATCCATATCGGTATATCCGCCATCCTTTGTATGATGATCCTTTGCTTGATCAGCGGGATTTGTTGATAGTTCTTCGTTTTGCTTAGGATCCGCTGGGGAGGAACTTAACAACCTTAAGCGTTCTTCTTTGGTAAAGAAGTCCCGATCATAAATCACCTTGGCTTTCTGCCTTAAGAGTGCATCAAATCTTTGTATCAACTCACTGGCACCTTCCCAATCAGGAAGATCCGAGACTCGACCCGTTGTATTTCCAAACAACTGAACAGATAAATAAGGAATCCAATCCTGGGGTTTCACTGTCTCACGACCCATGAATTCTTTAGCGAAAGATGCCAAAAGAAGTGCATAAGCAATGAGGTAATGGGGTTGTTCTCCAAATGAGGAGATAAGTTGTGTATACAGACCTCCGGTCAAAAACTCAATAGCCGTATAGGAAGGTGAGGGGGAGAGAATCATTGCCCTTAACTTGGCTTCAAACTCTTCAAAGGCCTCTGCCCTCAAATAAAGGTCAATGGGATCAGGATATTGTTTATTCAAGATATTAGCAATCTCCTGGCCGGGCCTCACGAGGAGTCTCATCAATTCAACGACTTCTTGCGGATGAATTCTTCTGATCCAATACCCTAGACGTTCCTCAGCGAAATATTGAGAGTCGGAATGACCGATTTCCTCCACAATCGTCTCTAAGCGAAGCTTCTTTAAACCTGCCGGTACATCATCTTCTCCTAAGGAATGAGCAAGAATCCAAGTTGTCATAAATTCAAGACTTAATACATTGAAGGGCGGGAACTGTCTTCGTTGATATTTTCGTCGAAATTCTTGACCATTTTTGACATGATCCAGATCAATTTTTTGATCTTCACCTAATAAGATATAATCCCTGCTGCCGATTCCAGCTTCCATTCTTCCTTGATGGACACGAATGGTATAAACCGGAATCTGCCGATTCACCCCTGATCCATCGGAAGATACATATTCAGTCAATTGTGGGATGATTTCAGCAACAATGACTTCATTCGGGGCAAAAGGTGATTGCTCAATAATGAAATTCTTCGGAATAAAGGCCTTGAGTCTTAAGATTCGCTGAATATCATTATTATATTCTGGGGTTACGAACTCATCCGGCTTTAAGATATTTTCGATTCCCAAATCTACGCCAAAGGGATCAAAGAGTTTCTTAAGCCATGCGGTCATCTCTCTTCCCTTCAACGTTCCGGCAATGAAAGGCGGATCGATTTCCTTAACGGCCTTGAAATAGACCTCTTGAGTCCAACGTAAAGGTTCAAAAGAAGGACTCAAAGGATCAACGAGTAATGCCTGCTTGGCCTGTTTGGCCTTTTCGGCCATCATTTTCAATTCAATCAAGACCTGGGCAATGGGAGCAGCTTGTTTAGTAGTCAATTTAGCAGTGGGCCCAAGCTGTTGATTCTTGAAAATACTCTGCACTTTACCAGGAAGATCTTTTTGCGCAAGTGTTTTAGCTTGACTGAGGGCTTTCAGTCGGTCTTCGGTCAGTTCTTTGCTACTTATCCCTTCGAGTTTCTTGTCTTTAATCTTCTCTTCAATTCGTTTCTTAAGATCCTCAATATCATTGATCCCTTCGGCCATGGCGAGGACTCCCTCTTTGATGCCCCTAGCCACTTGGCGATTGTGCTCCCGATGAATCTTAAAGGCCGCCCACCAGCCAACAATCCAAGCGATTGACTTTATCAATACCTCCACAAACGGACGGGTCGTTCTTAATGCAACGGAAATCAATCGACCGTTCTTAACCGCCATTCCCATCGTAACCGGCGTCAAACGGTTGAGAATACTTAAATAATTCTCGGAGAATGCCCGGTCAGCATCAAAAGCAACATCTTCGAGTTGTTTAAGCTCTCTTAAAGTTGGTTGTCTCCATTGTCTTTCCCTCGGGACATAAACCTTCTTATGCAATAAGGCGAATTCATCAGCTGACATGCCAGAATACAACTTCTTAAACTCTTCAATCAGTGGAGCAAAATATTCTTCAACAATCCAATCCAAACCAACCAAGGACATTAATGTATGTACCCGGTGCCAATTGGGTAACATAGCGGACGTTAGGGCCTGATGGGGAGAAGTCCCTTGCTGTTTATCTTTGAGTTTAAGGTCACTGAAATAGAACTCTTCCCTCTCACTTGTGGATCCTTCCCAATCCATCCTGAAGACCTCGCCTTCTTCTTCGGAATCTTCAAATGTGGTTTTGACATAAACACTTTCTGGTGTCAGAAGCGTATCCGTCTCTGATTCCTTTCCTCTGAGAGAGGCTTCTAATCCCTGACGGATAAATGTTGGAAGGACTGTTATTCCCTCCTGTTGAATTTCCTTCTCTAATTGTGGTATTGTCATTCCCTTGGGGAATCCACTGATCTTAAAAAGTCGTGACAGAAAATGTTCTTTCCCATCCTCAATCGAACGATTATCCATAGCAGAAAACATCCTTATATTCCTAAATCCATTTTCTTGAGCTTTAAGGAACCTAAGAAGGGCCCGGTACTGTTCATATTGATCATGACCCTCCTGGGACATCTGAACGATATGAGCATGGCCGATCACAGTTTTCCCCTCTTGTGTTTCTGCGGTAAATGAACAGGACTGGCAATCCCAGTGGTCAGAAGAATAAATGGCAGCCTTCTGTCCTTCCCTTAATTCAAGGATGATCAAATCGCCTTCCAGGGCATAGAAGACAAAATCAAATCCCGGGATATCCCTCATATAATAAGCTTTGGGTTCTTCTTTCTCTTTCAGTAGGTCGGCATTCCGAATCAATTTTTCTAATCTGAATCGATGGACCTCAATCGAAGATTGCATCCCCTCTTTACGATCCTTATCTAAAACTTTGAGTGGCTTGCCTTCGAGATTGGTAAATAAAGATTCCCATCCGCTATTTGCTATCGCAGCCAAGATCCCACCTTCTTTAAGGACTCTTAGGTTGTATTCATGATGAATTAAAGCGGCTGCCTTAATCCCAGCCAAGCGGGCCTTTTGATAATCATGGATTGATTGCAATAAGACATCTACATATGTGACCAGTCGGGGAGTTTTTTGCTTTATTCCCCGACTGGTCATCCCGAAGCCCAAAGGGCTGAGGGATCTCATGAGATCCCTCGTCACTTCGTTCCTCGGGATGAAGGGTCGGGGAGAAACTCCCCGACCCTTCACATATGTGGAATAGTAAGCACGATCGGTTAAGCGGGCCAATTGACGGAGGGCTTGGAGTTCTTCTGAGGTTGGTTTACGCCAGATGTTTTCTTTAATATCATAAACTTCCTCATGAGCTTTCACAAATTCCCTAGGTGGGGCGCGGGTGTAGTGCACTGTCCTTTCGGTTTCCTCAATCAGAGCAACTTCTTCAAGGAACCTTACGAGTCTTTCTTCCCTGATAGCGAGTTGTAATTTTTCCTTCCATTTTGCCATCAGGGCCGGGGGTTCTGGGCTAGGTGGGGTGCCTTCGCGATCTTGATCTTTTTTCTCTTCTTCGAACAACAATTGAAGGTCAATCACTTCCTGCCAATTGGGATTCACGGAAACTAACAATTCTAATAATCTTCTAATAAAGCTGTAAAATGCCTTATCCACGCCTATAAGTCTTTCTTTTGCCCACGCCTTAAGACTTGCTTCTCCCAGGAGGATTGTTTTCACTAATCGTGATAATTCTTCGACCCCCGGAGCCACATGTACTGCTTGTCTTTCAAGGTAGGAAGCTATACTCAAAAGTTCTAAGATAATAAAATTTTTAAAGAAGAGGCTTTCGGAATTTGCCTTGGCTAGCAACTCTTCGTTGGCCGCCGCCAAAGCAACATTATCCAAGGCATGCTCAATGACCTCAACCAATCCGGTTCTTAATTCCTCCTTGATGTAGGTAGCCCATTCTTGCAAATCTCCTAGACTATCCATCCCCACAAAGGATCTTAACCACTCTATGATTCCGCGGCTCGCTACCTCTTTGACCTCTTCGATACTTAAGATGAATCCATACTGACCAATCACCCGGCCTAAACCTACCATATCCAGATTGGCTAAAGTAAACTGAGTCTTGATCAACTCGATGATGCGCCCCTTTGCATACAACCAGGAGGCGATCACTCGGCGAATATTTGTCTCTTTACGAGGATCGTTATTGCCAATTCGTTCATAAAGAATATGGGAGGAAGAATCATAAAGGGCCTGGTCTTTGAGTCCCGGTTCTTCCAAGAATAAATCAAGACTTAACTCCGCCAACATCTCAATCAAACCGGCCTTGGTCGTTGCTCCTTGGAAGGTGGGGACATCATAGTCGCTGGTGCGTTCGATAATCAGTTGATCAAAGGCCGCAGATAAATCATTTAAGGAGGAAGCCTTCTTAACGGGGGTGAAGAACTCCTGCTCTAAACTCGCCAAATTCATTTCCTGACTTAAGTCAGCAATCAACTGAATATTCTTATTGTTATAAAGCCGGTTAAGCAGATTCTCGACATCAATGATCCTGGTTATGACTTCACTGTCGGCTGAATAGCTCTCCAAGGCCTTGTAAAATACCGGATTGTCTTCGCTGAAGTCTTTAAGCCGGAAGGCAAAGAGCCTGATTCCATCGATGACACTGATCTTATTCTCTACCTTAAACAAGAAGTCAAAGTAAAGCCGATAATTATCGTCATGCCACACATGTGGATAGACGCGGGTATCAGCCTTAGTACCTTTGCCTTTGAGGGCCCTTAAGAAATGCTTCTCGGCTTTGTCTCTGGGTTCTTGATAAAATTGTTGATAAAATTCTAAGAAACTATAGAGCCACTTCCAGAATCGGGGATCAATCAATTTCCCGCTTCGTTTGACATCCCTTAAAAAGTTCTTTGAGAATTGGATCGTGAAAGGAAGCCAAGGCCGGTTTTCAAATTTCTCTACCGCTTCCTTCTTCTTATCTGCAGACGGTAATAAAATGATGACCAACTGATCCTGATCTTGAAGAATTGAATTCATCTCGGTTGGCCTTACCTTCCTCGTATCATTGATATAGATCAAAATGCGATCGGAAAGCTGATTATTTGCAATAATCTTCTTAAGTAATTCGTTGGGAAAATTTCCTGTAACATCTCTGATAGTCTGCCCCCCCACCCTTAAAACGGCCTCATTATTATTAAATATTTTTAATCGATTGGAGAGTTTTACAGTGATCATCTTGGTTTTGGCTTTAGCAACTTTTGCTTCCTGAGTCAGAGTCCGTACAAAGATGTAGACCGTATCCATTCGCGTTGAGCCTCGCATGACATATCCGGTTTTATTGCGCATGAATTTACCCTTAAGATTGATATACCCGACTTCTAAATTCCATTCGGATTTTTCTTGGCTTCTCTGAGAAAGCTCAATAAATATTTTGTCATTGGGGGTGGGAATGGATGGGTTAAGTTTCTTTTGAATATCCCCAGAGGTTATGTCCCTCGATTTCTCTTGAGTGACCGGTTCACTGAATAGGACCTCTCCCCCTTCCACAACCCGTTCAATGAGATTTCGATACCAATCTTCCCCCAATTCCTGATATTGATCAATGAACTGCAATTGATCTAGATTGTTTAAGTGCAATGTCCCAATCCCCTGGCTTAACTCCTCCGACTGAAGGAGATTTTGCTTAACCTCAAGGGCTTTGGCATTGGATATTCCCAGAACCTCACTGGCTTTATTGAGGAAGGCGGCGGTAAAGAGAGAATCTACAAGGAAGATCACCTCTCGCTCAACTTCTTTTAGGGAGGACAGACCCTGGAAATCTTTTAAATTCGTCAAGAATTCAACATAAGGATATCCCTTAGTGTGGACTGATTCTCTTATCGGAACAACATAGGGAATTACACCGGATTGTTTTAATTCCCAGGCTTTATCAATCGCAGAATACCGGGCTGATTTTTCCAATAATTCTTTGACCCATTCGACCCCGCCGAGATGGGGCTCAGGGCCAATTCTAAACGAAGTCGAAGGATTGACTTTGGGTTTATCCTGTAATTTTTGGATCAATCCAATAAGGGCTTCAAAGATTTTTATTACTTGGGTATCTTCCAAGGAACTCTTAAGCCAAGGATTATTTCGGATCAATCGTTCAATCGCCAGACGAATATTGCGTTGATCTTGATAAAAGCTAAATAAGGACTGTGTTAATAATTCCACCCAAACAACACCTTCCTTCCTACCTAAATCTCTTATGATCGTTAAATCTCGGATGGATTCATATTCCTTGATCAATTGACTCAATATCTCTTCAATATCTTCGGCTAGCTTTTGCTTCTCTTCTTGTAATAACTCGTAAGACTCTTTCTTGGTAGGAACAGCCGGGATTTCCTCAACCCCTTGGGGAACAGTTGTCTCAGCTGTTTGAACTGCCAGCGCTGGAGGCGCCTCTCTCAGCTCTTGTTTCTTTTCTGCCTTTCTGGTGAGCTTGGTAAAGATAAAGAAAGTCTCAACATAGGTTTGCTTTTCTTCATCATAATATCCGCTCATCTTCTCTACAAATTGATGATCCTTATCATAGTATCCATATTTCTCTAGCATCCATCGGGGTTCCTCTGCCTTAACAAACCCTAGATATAATCCTTCTACGATATTAGCATCCAAAAAGATAAAGGTAGGTTTCCTCAAACTAATCGAGTCGATATCGAAAGATTCCGGGGATCTAATCGAAATCTCTGGGAATTTTGAGATAATAATTTTCCCGCCCGGGGTCACCATATCCGTCAAGGTCTTAAACCATTCGTAATCTTCCCCTCTCATCAATGGTTCTTTAATTCGGATCACCCCGATCTTTCCCTTTTGGAATTCTGGATATTTTTTCAGATCTGCGACTTCGGCACGGATGACCTTAACCCGTTTCAGGCCCAATTCTTCGACCACAGTCTTAAGATACTCGACAACAAACATCGAGCGATCAACAATAATCAGGTCGCGGCCGAGTTGTTTAGATTTTCTTTGCGCCAAGGAAGATAAAAACGCAAGACTTGTGACTCCCGCCATAAGTACAACAAAGGGATTTCGTCGCGTTTCCCTGATCTCCTCTGACACATTAAGATAAAAAATCGGCTGAGGACTAAGACTTAAAGCATCCGTGTAAGCAACGAATCTGGCTAAAATCATAACGAGCGGGACTGCAATTGCATCTCCTTTTTCGGCACGATTAAGAAGTTCAGCCAGCCCGCTAAACACTTCCTCAAGTTCTTGCTTATTCTCATCCGAGAGCCTAGAACCTTTGCTATTGATGTACATGAAAGCCAAAGGCGGTTTCCTTTCAAAAATCTTGACAATGGCATATCTGACCCGCGCCAATTGATCTTCGTTACCGAAAGAAAATAGATAATAACGTAAGAATTCCGAAGCAAGGTCGGTCAAGAGAAATCTCATTCTGGCCTCGATCTCTTCTCTAACTCCTGGTTTGGGATTTTCAACACTAAGGAGCTCTTCCGCAAAGACCTTGAATCCTGATATTTCTTCAGGATGCTCTTTCAGTAATCTATAAAATTCATCCGCCAGCTTCGACTGCTTTTCCTTGGCCTGCTTGAACTCTGGCCCTTCTTCAGATTCTAATTGACCCAAGACCTCTTTAAGTGTTTCCGCTAAATTATCAGCGGTAATAACTTCTATATTAATCGGGGAAGGTTCTTTCTTGAGTTCTTTTCTCGGCTTGGTAAAAAGATGCAGGAGTTTTCTGGTTATCAAATCAACATGGGTGGGAGTAATCTCAATCTCCTTTCTCTTAATGACTTTTCGTAATTCTCTTCTGACTTGACCCGCCACTCGACTTTGTTCGGTTAAATCAATCCCCATCACCGGGCCTTTCCTGGGTTTCAAGACATAAGACGCTGCACGGTACATTCCTTCCTCATCCGGGGTATAGGTCTTAAAGAAGGCGAATAAATTCTCAGTTAATTCATCCAAGATCCTGTTTTGTACGGTCGATTTTAACCGATCGAATTGCTTCCCTCTAAAGGTCTCCATCAGAATCATCTTAATTTTTTCTTTCATCTTTTCATCTGGATCTTCCTTCTTTTCTTGGGCCATGGCAAAGACATCGTTGAGGCCGCGGTAGACACTGAAGTTATACTTCATATGCTCCCAGATAGCGGCAAGTAAACCGACCCAGCGGCCGGACTGGGCTGCTTTAAGATAAATCCCATCGGTCTGCAAGGCCATGAGGCGAATCGCCTCAAGATGCTCATACATTGCCGACACCCAGCGCCGTTCTTTCTTCAAATAAATGATATCGTGCATCTCGGCAAATTCCTCAAAGGTGATGCCGTACTTACGGCGCTTGTATTCTTCCCAAATCGGAGCTGCCAAAAGGGTAATCACCCAGCCGAGTTTGAATTTGACTAAACGGTTATACCACCTTCGCCATTTGGGCAACATAGCAAAGGGAGCACCCACACCGGGTGCTCCTTCCTCGGATGCCTCACCACTAGACCGGTAATGTTCAATGATCATCGCGGCAATATCTTCTTCGAATTCTTCCGGAGGCAGCCACCCTTCCAATACCTGTTCGAAGGTGGTTCGTTTGGCATAATGGAGTTGAAGGATATATTGATCGATCGTGTCGATCATTATAAGATAATGGACATAAACATTTTTGGTTTGACCGAGACGATGAACCCTATTGATCGGTTGTTCGGGTTCAGCCCACTCTAAATCATAGAGGATGACATGATTGGCGGCAGTTAAGGTGATCGCCTCTCCTCCGGTCCCATAGGTGGCAACGAAGAATCGGCGCTGCGGATTGTTTTGGAATTGTTTGATTTCCTGATCTCGCTTCTTCTGAGGAACGCTGCCATCCATGAAACTCACCGATTCTTCGCCAAACCGTTCGCTGAATCGTTTCCTTAAGGTCTTGGCGATTTCAACAAATCTGGTGAAGATAACAACCTTTTCTCCTTGACTGCGGATCGAATCGATCAGTTGATCCAACTCTCTGAGTTTTGGAGCATTCTCTTTTAATTTCCACTGCCCGTCAACAAAACGTAATCCGGAAGTAAACCTAACTAAAGTTAATAGCCTAGTAAAGACATGATTGGCACCGGGATATGTTCCGGTTAAATGTCTGACTTCTTCTAACCATTCGCCAAACTCTTCCTCCAACCGTAAATAGGTAAAGGCATCTTCATCGTCATCAAAATTGACCTGGTGTTCAAGAGGTGTGATCGGAGGAAGAACACCCTCCAAAACCTCGGATTTCTTTCTTCTGATCAAGACGTCTTGCAGATGGAGATAAAGGTCCCATTTACCCTTTACGTTATTAGGAAATTCGGTCATAAACTTCTCAAGCGAATTGTATTTGTTTGGATCAAGCCAATGGAGGAGCGGCCAGATTCGTTCCGGCCGTCGTCCTACCAGCGGGGTTGCCGTAACAAGGATCTTACGGGCCTCATCCCCTAGATCCTGCAGAGCTTTTGATTGAATGGATTCATCATTTCGTAAGCGGTGGGCCTCATCCAAGATAATAACATCGGCCTTTAAGTTTCTGATGGATTCAAAGGTACCAAAGGCCCGGTTGACCTTGATGTAAAGTTCTTTTTGAAACTCATCTCTTTGTTCTTCGGGGATTAAGTCAAGGAGGGTGGTATAGAGCTTATCCTGTGACCATTGTTTATCATAACGTTGATATTCCATCTTAAACTGATCAATCTCCGGTGTGGATAGGGGTGTGATCTTCTTTAAATATCTCCACAGCGGTTTAAAGTTTCCTTTCAGACGATCATATGTCACAATGACAAACGGCACTTCCTGCGGCGGCGATTTCTCAAATAACTCAAACCAATCTTTAAGATTCGTTGTCTGAACCTTTTCTCCTTTACGGTAAAGTCGCCCACGTCCACCTCTATCATCAATGATCAGGATATCATGAACCCCAATTGTCCATTTATTGATTTCATTTTTCCAGACCTCTTTAGCAGATCCAGGAACAACAATCAGGGCAATATTGGGATGATCGGTTCGTTTTCGAAGAATTGAAAGAATCGCGGCTATGGCTTGGGCGGTTTTTCCTAATCCTGGATCATCTGCCAAAATGGCATAGAGACGATCGGCTAAAAAGAAAGCGCCTTCCATCTGATAAAGTTCAAAGCGAATTGATCCCTTATCGGTTTCAATCATTCGTCTAATCCCTGGGAAAGGCTGGCGTAAAATCTTCTCATAATATTCGTAAACAATGCGGTAGGCCTCCTGGTCCTCGGGATCAGGATTATTTTTGGCTTCCTTAAGAAGTTTCTGCAAGGCCCCCACTTCATCCTTAGTCAAAGAACGATAGGCGTCCTTTCGGATCATAATGGACTTAGCCAAAATGGCCTGTCGAATGTGTTCTGCTGCGGTCTCTTCTTTCTCTTCAGGTTTGACTTTAGGTTTCCTGGGTCCGGCCGGCGGTTTTGTCGGCCCTGGCGGAATAACATCAACCCCTGGACCCTCCTCCTCTTTAGGTTTCTTTAATTTCGGTAACCGATGCAACCATTCTTGGATAAGAATAATGATCTTGGTTAAATCAAATTCACCTGGGTATTTGGCCAAGATATATCGATAAAGGGATGGGTCAATGCGCCCTCCCTGACTTCTTAAAAACCTCTCTAAGCCCATCTCTTCGATCATCTGCCGGAAGCGTTCCCTTTGTTCTTCGGTAATAATCCTGGTCTGATATTCCGTTAAGGGGATAAGGGCCTTTCGATTCATGTCTCTCACGAGAATCACATCTGGTTTTCTTCTGATCTCTCCATATTTCTTACGTTCCCTTTCGTAATCCTCAAGGTCATGGGCCTTAAATATCCAACGATACTGAAGATTGTATTCTGGGAGAAAGACAACCGATTTGCCTTCTAAGTTTTCCAGTCCATGGATGCGAATTACATAATTGTAAAGACTTCTCAATTGAATGACGCCTTCTTTCGCAATCTTTCTTCGATACACATAAATTCGAGGCTCTATTTCTTCTCCCCGGATATTCCTTCGTCCGTGAACATAATCAATCAGGGACTCGCGGTTGAAATTCACCCGAACAATTTTCTTTAAACGATGCTCTACCTTTAAGTATGTCCCCAAAAGACTTCTTTGTTCATTCGTTTCAGTGGAAATGGATATATAAGAGCCGTAATCCATATCATATTTCAATTCGAGAATCACCGGTTGATGAGCCAAATCAAAATTATCAACTTCTTCTTTAGTAAAATCGAAGTTCGCTTTCTTATCAAAAGATTTGCCGGCATTTAAATTTAAGTTTAAGGATCCTTGGCCTGACTCTTCTACGGTAACAGTCTCGGTAAGACCTCGCTTCAAATCCGTGAGATCCTTTCTCCCTTGTGCAAAGGCCAAGATATCCAAGAGGGCCAAATCCACTTCCATGAATTTCCCATCCTCCTCACCCAGATATACGAATGTCGCAAGGGGTTTGTTTAAAATTTTCGCGGTGGTAGGATTAAAGTCTTCCTGTCTTAAAACCATAACCATGGGTCCATGATTTTGATCGTTAAGAATGGCAACATAAACTAGCCCCTCATTCTTTAAGACCAGACGATCCACGTCTTTTTGATCAAGGGCAAAATTCAAGCTCGCTCGAATTCCAAAATCATAGGAGTAAAATTCTAACCTTGCATGGACCTTGTCTGAAAGAACAGTTGTCGATGGTCTTAAATAAATCTTTGCCCTGCGATAACTCCATGGATGACCTTCAGACCTTGCCTGAATTTTCTGTCCTTGCTGCAATTTATAAAGATCAAAGATAAAGGGTTTAACAAGAAGAGCTTTCTCGAATTTCTGTGAATAAGCATAGACACTCAATGGCATTAAACGGTTGTTACCTTTTTGAAATTCCTCCCAATCTTCTTTAAGGAATACCCCCAACAGAAGTCCAAGATTCATATCTTCAAAGGTGGCGATCACAACTTTTTCTATCCCTGCTAGTTCAATTTTTTCGATATGTTTCTTAGGAATATTTAAGAATTGAGATCCCCACTTTTGACTTTCGAGGATGATCTTTGAGACATTTTCATCAAATTCAAATTGTCCCGCCAAGACTCGCCCAGGAACAAGCTTCAATTTGCCATTGATCCACCGGATGATTTCATCTACGGTCAAAGCCCGAGGAGACAATCTCCCTTTGTCATCCAATTCATATTGACCCGGATAGATCACTTCCGCCAGTTTAAAGATATCTCTCTCAAACACCCGCTCCCAAGGAATATGGATCTCGTGTTCATAGAAAAGATTGCGATTGAGTTTGGTTAGATCTATGATCCCCAATTTCGTTTCAATAACATATTTCATGATAGCAGAACCGCGAATGAAACCCGCCTCTGCCTTAAAGAAACCTTGCGGATATTTAGGTATGATTTCTTCATCACTCATTTCCAATTTGATATGATAAAACTCCAAGGCCTGATAAGCATACTTTTCGTTTAAGTTCCAGGAGGCAAATGTGCTTCTTCGATCAAAGAACTGCACTTGCCAATCAACCGGTACATAATTTGGATTCTGTGCGAATTCCAGGCGGGTTTCTATTCTTCCCAAAAAGATCTTATGGACAAATAACGGCTTTAAGCCCACCTCAAGATAGCGTTCCATGGAAAGGGCGATGTCCCGTTCATGTTCATCGATTAAGAAAGGCTTGATGGCTTCAAGTCTTTCTCGGTAGGGGGCGAGGTTGCGTTTGACACCTTCTGGGACATCTCGGTGAAGGACTTTAAAGCGATTCCGCGAGAGGGCATTGAACCGATAACGCAAGAGTTTAGGCCAATGAGGATCGGCAACCCCAGTCTTGGCCAGGGCCTGCAATCCTTCTTGATATCTTCTTAAGACCTCATCATCCGCATAAGTGACTTGACGAGGCTGATCCAAAAAGTTTGATAGTCGTCTGTGAACATCTTCTGCCACCTTTGTATTGCCGGCCTGAAGATCCAGCATCATTTCTTCCACCTCCCGAGGATAAACAACCTCATAAAGAAGCGGTGCATATTTAAACAATGGGGCGCGCGCTAAAACCTCGCCGATTTCCGGTAAGCCATAAAGGGACCAGGCCATGACCGGCTTCAAAATAAAGGTGGCTTCCTTAGTATGGGCCATTTCTTTGAGTTTCTCAATCAAAGCCGATAGAAATTCGGCATAATCGATATCTAAACCTCTCTGTAAATCGATATATTCTATGACGAGGGCATTTTCACCTCGATTCGACATCTTACCCATAATAATCTCCAAAACCCCCACCGGTTCCTCTGCAGCAGGAGGCTTACGCTTGAGGGCGGCAAGGAACTTCGCCAAATAACTCGCTCTCTGCTTTATATCTGCCTTCGTCTCTTTCTTATAAATCCTATAAATGACCAGATCTTTATAAAGCAATTGATCCGCCAAGTGTTCAGAAGGTCTGGCCTCCTCCCGATTAACATATTCTCGCAATTCTTTAGATGTCCACACGGGGGTGAATCGCCACTCGGCCTGAGCGGTGTTCAAAGTAAATTCAGGGAATGCCGTTTGTAGAAGCTTGTGATCATACTTAGCGAGTCTCTCTTCTAGATCATCTTTAAGATCATAATCGCCTTTTTTGTAGATACGGGGCGCTGTTTGCACACCGGGTTCTTCCAAAAGATACTCCCGGTAACGGTTAAGATGTTCCCGGAAAGTAGAGAGCAGTCTTTCTTTAAAGCGCATGTATCTTGCATATTCTTCGTCTTGAGGAGTCAAGTCTTCTGAGATGGGATCGGCACTGTATTTGGTTCTCTCTTTGATTCCTCTTAAGGTAATATCCGCTTCCCAAATTGATCTCATCCCAACCGGCATGACTTTACGGTACCAATTGAATTGGCCGGGAACAATATAGGTTGAGGTCACTTCTTTGCGTTTAATCTTGCCATCGCGGTAGCTAAAGATGACCGACCCCATTAATTCCTTGATATTGAATTCCGCCAAACTGTGATAAGCAATATCTAGGGTATCTCCGGAGACCATATTGTCGTCCACAACAAGGATTGTCTGATTTTCTAAAGGCAGGAGTTTTGCAAAAGCCAACACGGCTTTTCGTTCTTCGGGTTTCAGATGATCTACTTTAAGGCTACCTTCCTGATAGGCTTTAGCCAATTTTAACCAGTAGCGCGTACTCTTTAAGGTATCCCCGCTATTCTTAAGACTCAAAGGCAAAAGATGGATGCTGGTATCTTTTCTTAAGAGCGTCCTAAATTGCTTAATAAAGATATCCACGGCCCAGCTTAAAGGACGAGCCCCGGTATCAACAAAAATAATCTTATCTGGCTTTTCTTTTAGAATCATCTTCAAGACCGGTTCAAGGTAAGCAAAGAGATTCATTTCCTCCACAACAAAATAGTATTCTTCTCCCTGAGCGCGGGCCTTTCGCTTCCTTATGAGGATCAAACCATCTTCATAATAACGCACCATATGCTGACCGTTTTCAGGGAAGTAAATGAGGAAGAATTTCTCCAGCATCTTTCGAAATTCCGGCGTTAAGGTTTCAGGCCTTTCCTGCTGGTTACGTAGGATCAAAAGATTAACCATACTCCTTAACAAGGAATGCAGTAAGGTAAACAAGTCAATAGCATTTTCTTTCCTCATTCGTTCAATAAGGGTCATAATCTCACTATAAAGCTTAACCCGGGCCTCTTGAGACATCTCGACCCGAGAAGAAAGTTCTAAGGCATTGATGAGATCTTCTTGAGCCATGAGGTAATTCTTATTCTCGATTTGGGCAGAGGCCTCTTTAACGTACCAGAATGGGTTTTTCCACTGAGGATGACGATTGGCCTCAAAAATCGCTACCTTCAATTCCGGGATCTTCTTTTTCTCAGCAGCCTCAATAACATCTGGGCGGTTATCTACAAATAGGCTCTTCACCCTATTTTTGGCTAAATCTCTCTCTAGCCTGATGACTTTATGGACGGCCCTTTGCCTTCCTACGTAAATCACCGGGATGTTAATCTTTAAAACTTTTAAGATCGATTCTACCCTGGGTTTGGAACGAATGCTTCTGGCGGTCAAGCCAATCACTTCAATATTTTTCGATTGCAATCGTTCAAGCACATCCTTGACGTGTGGATCGGTAGCAACAATATACCCTGCCTGTCCGGCAGGCAGGCCTGCTTTGATCATCCGTTCTTCGTGTTTAACAAGTTCGTGCATAGGCTGTTCGGTCTCTTGGAATCTTGTGGCCAACCAGTCTTCTGATCCGACCCACCCTTGCGGCCAGAATAAGGTTTCATCCAAATCCACATAAAGTCGTTTGACCCCAAGGATCTCAACAAAATGTTCTAATCTCTGCCAGGCTGTCTCTTCTTGGGGTTGAGAATTCTTATAGATTTGTTCTCCTAAAAGGCCAATATGGGCCAAAATCACTTCTAAGGCCCGGTATTTTATATCGCCCTCCAACTTCTTTCGATGATAATAAGAATATAACCCTGATAAGGAGCGGTTTCTTTCTTCATTGCTGATATCAGGATGTTTGTTTAAAAACTCATTGTGGCCTAGATTCCAAACTGGGATACCGGTGATCTCTGATAGTCTTTTGATAAGATATCGGATGGTGCGATGGCTCACATAATCATCCACCTCATCTCCCCAGTGAATATGAAGTTTACTTTGTAACTTGGCCAACTCTTCCTCTAACGTCATATCTTCCGGACGGAGTTTCAATCTCAACTCTGCTTCTTCGATGACTCCCTCGGCCTTCCTAGCCTCTTCCTCTAATTGATCGATCATCCGTTTTGTAAAGACAAAAAGTGTTTCGATATCCGCCTTGCCCTTTTGCCGATAACCCGATTCGGCATGAACAAATCCACGGGTGGGAGATTCATGGCCATAAGTCAATTCGAATTCTCCGGTCTGATCTAAGATGTCAACTAACTGTAACTCTAAAGAAACCTCGATAGGCGAGCCTTCCTCTAAGAGCATCTCCTCCAATTCAAAGGCTTCGGACTTTTCCCCTCGGGGCTCAAGAGTAATAATGATCTGGCCGCCCGGTGTTAAGAGTTTAGTCAAGACCTTTGGCCAATCGGAAGATACCTCTTCAATGAATTTCGACATATTCTGCAATTTTAATGTTCCAATGCTCCCTCCTTCAAAAACGTGTTCTAATCGTCTCGTATCCGTTTTTATGACCTGGACGTCTTTGAGATGATGTATTTGAATTCCTTTTTCTAGATAAGAGGCAATATAAAAAGAGTTCTCAACGAAAATAAACTGGCGATTATATGTCTGTTGAAGATCCTTAAGATATAATATGCCCTCTAAGCCAACCGCCAATATGACATAGGGTTTAAGACCATTACTGCCAGCTGAAAGGTTATTCGATCCATTTTCTGTTGAGGGTACTTTAAGCGGCACCAATTTCTTTGTGATTTTTCTTTCTTCCAAAACCAGAATATCAAAAATCGCCTGATACCAAGCCAGACTCTCAACGATCGAGGAAGAAACTTCATCGGATGGATAGTTTTCAGCTAAGTTGACTAAACTCAAAGCCGCCTCAAATAGATCTTTTGTACTAAAGAGGACATCCAATAATCTCATTTCCAGATGCTCTTGTTTAAAGGTCTTAATCGCTTCGGTGATCCTGGTCTCCAGGGTTTGAGTGGTGGGAGTCTGATGATAATATTTCAGTATCAAGGAGGCTAACTGAATCTTCAGATCAGGTTGTATTTGAATAAAAGATTTGATCTCTGGGATCTCACTGCTGGCTTCTTCAATGAGCTCCAGCAGAACAAACAACGGCTGAAGCTTTTCTCTGCGTTTTTCTAACAATTGATTGATTTCTTCTCTGAGCTTAAGCCTTTCTTTTAAGAGCTGGCCGACTTGATCGATGGGCTGGAAGCCCTTTGTATCCAGCAAATACATCCGGGCCTCAAAACCGAACAATGCTGGGATGTGAATGTGTTCGGGGGCAATCCCCATATCGGCTAGGATTTGCGCAGTTTCATTCTGAACTAAAGCAAACAAACTGCGATTTCGATGACGAATCTGCGGCTTGCCCAGTAACCATTCCCTTGTATAATCGTGCCGTAAAACAAGGGCGAGTTTCTCAAAGAAGACCTCCAGTGTCAGCTGAAATTCAGGTGTTAAACTTGCCGCCTTACCTGCCTCTGTAGCTGTTTCATATTGTTTCTTATCGGACAGGAAATGATCAATCTCTGCTATCAATTCTCGATAAAATTCGTTTAAGGTTTCGCTTAGTTCGGCATATTGGGCATTGAAGGAGGCGATGCTTTCCAAATATTCTTTTAAGGCCTTAAGATGCAAAAGGAATTGATCCAATCGATCAAAAGTCCATGCTGTTGATCCCTGCAGCCACAAACCATCCGGGCTGGGTCCAAAGACAGGATGAATGAAATCAGAATTTTTGAGGAGTCCCCATCTTAAACTGTGGATGAGGATCGTCATCAAGGCCATGTCTATCTGCAGGCTTAAGGTATTGGCTTTATTGACATCGGCATTAAAGCCCATGACCATTGCGACCCTCTCAATATGAATAGAATAACCCCTGAACTGTTTGGCCAATGTCTCTAAGGAATTAATCCACTTAAGGTGATCTTGAGGTTCATAATCTAAGGTTTTAAGTATTTCGATTCTCTCTTGGATGGCCAACAATTCCTTAAGATATTCTTTAAATTCCGGTTCCTTAATTGTCTCGCTGAGATTTAAGAATAATTTGCCTTTAACGATCTTATTAAGTTCTGCCTCAAAGATCGTAATGAGCTTGATAGCCAATGGATGATCTTTGTACTTGAGTTTAGGTTTCTTTTCTTCCGGTACAGAGGGCTCGTCTTCGATCTTCTTGATCTTATATCGTGGATCTTGGGATTTCTTAAGATAATCTTCATACGTTTCCTCAGACCACCAGATGTCCTTATCTTTCGATTCCCTGAATTTAGCTTTCAGGATAGCCTCACTGAATCCGAAGGTAAATTTATGGATCTTGGTTGTGGCATCTAATTCTAACGATCCTTCCCTATAATATTCTGCAAAGGCCTTGAGGGAATCCTGCAAGGCCTTTCCACCCCGGGCTTTCGTTAAGGCCCCCCAATTAGATTCAACTGTTCCGTCATCTTTAACCTCCCAGAGCGAGGCAAAGGCATCACTGTATTCTTGTTTAAGATTGAAGCTGAAGATCGAACTGGCGATCCCGCGCAAATCCTTTTGCCAAATCACGGTCAGTAAAATAGAATCCTTATCTTTGCTTCTAACCTCTATTCTTTTGATCTCATTATTCTTGACGGCATAACGGATTTGTTTCTGCAATGTCTTTAAGCGGTGCTGTTGGCTTTCTTGGAACTCCTTAACATGGACGAGGCCAACAGTCTCTAAGGCCTCCTTTTGTCCTAAAGTGGCTGCCTCAACTCTGATCACCACCGGCTTAACACGCCTGTTAGCCAAGAGTGGATTGGTCAGATTCTTTAATACCTCTTGTGTTCTTGAAGGCTCAACGGTAATGACGGCTAATTTGTTGGCATCAATGACAATCAGATCTGGTTCAATGAGGATGAACTCACCCCTTTCTTCTTCGCCTTCATCTGTTGGTTTTTCCTTCCCCTTATCTTCTGGTTTGGCTGATCTTTCTTCCTTCGGTGTTTCTTGGGGGTGCTTGTAAAAGATAGCCACTGTATCAACAGTAAGATCGTTTTCTTTAACATGATATCCGGAATAACCTTCAACAAAGTGACCTTGGGGAGTGAAATGTCCGAATTTGACCTGCCAGCGACCGGTTTTGACAAAATGTTCATAGAACTCTGATACAAAATCACCACTCATCGTGCTTGACTTAGCGAAATCTTCAAGACTGAAAGCCCTTGATTTTTCCCAAGCCAAAATGTGTTCCGACACAATCAAGAGGCCGTCATCCGCAATGAGGTCGGCTAAGGATTCCCAATCTTCCGGCACATAACTCCAGATATCCTCAACATGCTCTCTGACCTCCCTCAAATGCAGAGTCCCTATGCTCTTTTTCTCAAAATGTTTAGACATTTCCCGAATATTGATGTTATTAACTTTGACGTGGGTACCTACACCTAGAAGCTCAATAGCGTTCTTAAGATAAGTCACGACAAACGATTCATTATCAACAAATATGAATTGTCTGTGTTTAAATCCGCTGAGATCCTTCAAGTAAAGAATCCCTCGAGGTCCGGTAGCCAAATCCACATAAGGATAAGATTCAACATAAGAGAAGATATCCTTTTCATCCCTTTTTGCACTCAACGGCAATCGGAAATTAAGCGTTTTTGGATCTTCAAGATCCATGACCCCATCTAAGGCCATATACTCCGCCATCATCTCTACCAGTAAAGAAGCATTGGGATCTTGCGATACCTTATCCACTAAATCGATCAGTAAAGTAAATTGTCTAATATAATAATTCGCATCTTTGCCCAATAAAGGAGCCAGTCCTTTGAATTCTCCACGTCTTGTCACCAGAACCTCAAAGGCTTCTTCAATTTTCTTCTTACGATCTTCATGATGAGGTGCGGCAAAATAGAAAAGTAGGAATAGAGAGGAATATATTGTATGTGTTTCCGCTCTTTGGATCTCAGATTTCCCTATGATGCCTACGGTCTGCAATCGATCTACGATCTGATCAAGAAACGCCACATAGGGTTTTAAATCGGTTCTTTTCATTAGACCTTCACTGATCGTAAAGATCAATTCCCTTTTCTCCGCAACGAGATGGCGGTCTTTATGTTGTTTAAGCGGCATGCCTTCGGGTTCAAGATAATGGCGATAATCGAAACCAAAGAGTTTGAGAACGTTAACATTGTCTAGGCCGGCCGCGTAAAGTACATCCACCACCCCTTTTTGAACATGAGCGATTAATTCCCAATAATCCTGGGTTGACTGGAGTCTCCCCGGCCAGAACATTTTCTTGCCATAGATAATCGTTGTCAGGATCTTTTCAATGGCGATCTCAAGCTTAAATTGGTAATCTAAATCCATCCCCAATTGACCTTTGGAGCCTATCTCACCCAAACGTTTAACATCAGTAGACAACAATAATGGGTCAACTTCCTTCAAAAGATCAACGATGATTACTTCAAATACCCCGGCGACTTCTTGCACGAAAGAACCGGGACGATAGAAAAGTTCATATTCTCCCAAGGCCGTGCTTAAGGCTTCTAATCGATTCTTAAATTCCGCCTCATCCGAAATCGGTTTGACTTCATCAGCCAATACAAAAGAACCATTGGGCGAAGGTCCAAAAACCGGTTCCGTCTCAGGGTTGGGGATAACAAGTCCCGCCCTTAAAACCCTTACGGTGATAACCCGATAAGCCTGCTTTATCAAAAAGGTAACCCCATCGAGATAACCTATGGGCAGATTAGGATCCTTTAACTGTATGAGATGACTCATTAATCTTTCAGACCAGTATCTTAAAACTTCAAGGGCGTTGATAAACTTCTCTGGATCATAATTTTTAACCTTGATATTTTGAATGTCCTTGATGATCGAATTGACGGAGTAGATAGCCTGCTCAAATTCCTTAGGAATTTTCTTTCCTTCCGGAACACCTTGTTTCATCAACGCATGCTCAAAAATAGAAGTTAATTCTTCCAAGAATATGGCCTTTAACTTAACGGCCATGGGATTGATACTTTCATCGATGGGTGTCTTTTCTTGCGCTTCTTTCTCTCTTTCTTCCTTAATAACTTTTGGCCGGGGTTTGGTGAAAATCAATAAGGTATCGATACTTGTCCCGTCCTCTTTGATATAACCGGTCATTCCTTCCACGAATTCACCTTGCGCATTGATATGCCCTGATTTCAATTCCCAGTTCTGCCTTTTGACCAGATCTTCAAAGAGAGATTTTAAAAATCTGATATCCAACACATAATTTTCTTTCCCTTCACCCAGCTCAAATATATCTTTCAATCTCAAGGGTTGGGAGGATTTCGAATTCATCTTGACGGCCAGGATGATCTGACCGCCGGGGACAATCAAATCAGCCAGCTTCTTATGCCAATCCAGCTTCTGCCAATGAGCCACATCCTCAACAATATAATTGAAGATCCCTGACCTTAACCTTAAGGTCCCGATACTTTCCTTAGCA
Organism: uncultured Planctomycetales bacterium; assembly: GCA_964374105.1. Lineage (GTDB taxonomy): Bacteria > Omnitrophota > Gorgyraeia > Zapsychrales > JANLHA01 > CAYJXI01. Next base: position 75,971 of record CAYJXI010000001.1, on the reverse strand, counting down.
AAAACCTGATCCAGTTCGTAAACATCTTTTTGCCAAACTTCCACATGATCTTGGCGATCCAGGATGTCAATGGCCTTTTTCAAATAAGCTGTTACAAAAAGGTCCTTGTCCACCAAAACAAACCGGCGGCCTTCCGGTTGTTTCAAATCAGGCAAGAAGTAAATCCCCTGATACCCCGGTGCCAAATCCACATACGGGAATAGATTCACGTTAAGGTTGTCAAAATCAAGAATCGTCTTATAAGGCAAGGAACTTAAGGCCGTCGTAGGATTCTTAAGCTGAAAAGTATCTTTGATCGCCTGGTAACGGGCAAGCTTTTCAATGAACTCTTTAACCTCTTGATCAATCTGAAGAGAAGCTTTATGAGCTAAATCGACCAATCCCTTAAAGGCCGTGAACTCTCCTGTGTCCTGGAATAATCTTATAAAGGATAATTCGCCCATCTGGTTACGAAATTTTCCTAAGGCCATTTCTATACGCACTCTTTCACTCGATGTCTTGGGAGTTTCAGAATATTGTTTGATGAAGATAGCCGCCACACTCACCAGGAAGTCCATCCCTTCTAACTCGCCGTCTTTAGGCAACATCCCAGTCTGCTGAAGGGTCTCTTTGATTTTGTTCAACTGCAAGAGATATTCTTTGAGTTCATCTCTCGTTGTCATGAATTGATAAATATCCCCTATCAACTGCCTTAATTTCTCGATGAGATAATCTTCTTTGGTTTGAGGCGGTTTTCGATTGTTTTCCCTGACAAAGACCCGGTAATCGTAATCAAAGAGTTTCGGGATATTGACTTCTTTGATCCCAAGGTTATTTAAGAGGCGTACTAAACTTTGTTCAATCCATCCATGAAGGTCGTAGCGTTTGGACGGGTCCGGTTTGTCTTTTGTTTTCTTACTAAACCACATCAAGTTGTGTGTCACCCACATCATGCCGGATAAGCGATTGACCAGTCTTTCCAATCGAATCCGATAATCCTTTGTTAAACCGCTTTGACCCTCTTTTATTCTCGTTGTATATCCTCCCTTGTCCAACAAGAGACCCTCAATCTCCTCAACAAGATTTCTTAAGATCTGAGTAAAATTCGAAGCCATTTCCGTAGCTTGATAATATTCAATCAATGCGTTAATGGAAGCTTCAAGCTCCTTAAGGCTCGATTGATAGTCCGCCACTTCTTTTAGTGGCAGAATCTCTTCTCTCATTTTCCAGTCCCCAGATACAGCAGGACCAAAGACGAGATCCACCTCTTTCAAGTCAACCTTAAGACCTAATCGTATGCTCCTAACCCTGATGGCACGATAGGTCATGGTAAGAAGGCTTGCGTAAGTATTGGTATCATTGATCATTTCGATGCTGATGCCTTCTGATTCAATGACTTGTTTGGTATATTGTGAAACCGCTGTTTCGGAAGCCAGATGGAAGGCGCGGTCACTCAGCTGGCTTAATTCTTCCAGTAGACTCTCATATCTGGCAGGGAAAGCATGTTTGCCTAACTGCGAGATCTGAGCCAAGATATCTTTGACTTTCTCTAGTCCCTCTTTGACTTCTTGAGGCACAGAAACTTTTGATAACCTAACGATAAGCTCATGTTGCAGGAACCATTCCAGCTCTTCGGTAAAGATCTTCTTAAACTGAATCGTCTGAGGTTTCATTGGGGTTTTGGGTTTGGTGAAGATAAACACAGTATTGATGGAAGGTGCATTTTCTCTTTGGTAACCGGTCATCCTCTCGATGAATTCTCCTTGAGGATTGATGTGACCATATTTGACTGTCCAATGATCTTTGATAACTAAATCAAGCAGGCCTAATAAAATCTCATCACCAGACTTTCTATTACCCGCCATTGCCGTTAACTGAAGAGGCTCCGATTGGACGAGCCCCGGCTCTTCATAAGCGACAATAATTTCCCCACCCGGTGTGACCAAATCCGCTAATCTCTTATACCAATCGGCCGGGAATTCCGTAATGTGCTGGAAGATCTCCCTTAAGTGCAACGTCCCAATGCTTTCTTTCTCAAAGTGTTCGTCTAAAAGTAAGACATTGGCTTCAATAACTTTGATATGATCTTCCTGTCCACGGACTGAGACAGCCTTGTCTAAATAAGCCGCAACAAACGGATTGTAATCGACAAAGATGAACTTACGCTTCTTGGCCGTCTCTAAATCCCTCAAGGCCCAGACCCCTTGATATCCCGTTGCCAGATCCACATAATCTTTTTCATTGATGGTGGAATCATCATTGATCTTATATGGGAATTGGATAAGCTGAGAAACTACTGATGGATTATCCAGCCTTTTCGCATCGTCAATAGCCGCCACCCGGGCTAATTTATTAAGAATTTCTAAAGCCTGGGGATTGGCTGCCAAGAGGGCCAGTTCTGTCAAATGAACGAGGCCTTCAAATTGATTCACCCAACTTCTTCCTTGAGCCATGGCCAGCATCATGGCCAGATCATTCCTGGTTTTGGCGACTTCTTTGAGGGCCAGCTCAATCCTTTGATTTTGGTTGAACATCGCCGGGATGGAAAAGAAATGTTTCAGGAATTGAGCCGCCACTGTCACCGCAAATTCCGCTTCCTCCAACTCTCCTTTCGCGTTCAACCCGAGTTCAACAATTCGTTTGAACATGAATTGGAAGATATCCAAATAAACATTCATCTCTTCTCTTTGCTTAAAGTCTCTTAAAATCTCCAACAGGAGTTGCCGGTGCTCATCAACGAGTTCGTCATCTTTGTCAAAGGATGACTTTCTTTTTTCTGGTTCCACAAAGATTCTAAAGTCATTATCAAAGAGTTTCTGCACATTGACTTTATGAATACCCAGGGTTTTAAGAAGGACAACCAGGTTTTGCTGAATCAATCCCAGGATTTCAAAGCGATGGGAAATCGCAGGTTCTTGCTCTTTCTTTTCTACGGTCCAAACCAGATTATGGGTAAGCCACATCTTGATGGCTAATCGGTTTACAAACACCTCGAATTTCAGTTGATATTCTGGCGTAAGACCGACCTTGCCTTCAGTGAGTGGTTTAGTAAACCCATCGCGATCCTTAAGAAGCACTTGGCCTTCTTCTGTCAATTCTTTCAAGATCACATTGTAGGTTTGGTCTAAGGCAGCTATTTTCTTGAAGTGTTCTGAATATTCCTCCAAAGCCTTCAACAAATCTTCAAAATCAGATTCATATTTCCCTGGATCGGAAACAGGCCAAATCTTATCTGTTTGTTGGTAAGACCCTTCTTGGGAGGGGCCAAACACGAGTTCGACTTCTTTTGTGCCTGCATCCAAGCCGGCCCTTAAGCTCCTCACCCGGATGGCCTGATAGGTCATGTTCACTAATACTGCATAGGAATTCAAATGGATTATTGAGCCTTCAAAATCATGTGTTATCATATGCCTTGATACGATTCCCGATGATAATCTAAAGGCCCCATGGCTTAAATCACTTAACTCCTCAAGCCAGTTCTTGAATCTTGTTGGGAAAGCGTGTTTACTTAATTTAGCTATTCCTTCAAGGATCTCATCGATTTTGCGTAATCCATCCAAAACCTCATCCGAGACTTTAACGGATGACACCTCTCGAATAAGTTTATGATTCCTTAATTTCGTGAGCTCTTCGGTGAAGATCCCTTTAAGCTTAACTGTCAATGGATCAATCTGACGTTTGGGTTTCGTTTCTTCTGGTTTCTTTTCAGGGGTTTCCTTGCCTTTCTTTTTTGTGACTTTTTTGTGAAACCGAGCCGACTCTTCTTCCGATAACCAGATCTCCTTCCAGGTTGGCTCGCCCCAGTCTCCAAGGAGTGTATTCTTCAATTTTTCCGAGAATCCATAAACCAACTCTGGGATTTGGGTTGATTCATCCAAGACAATCTTGTGTTGAGCAAGGTAGGTCAAAAAGGCATTCAAAACCGCAATCATTTCGTTCTTATTCTTTGTTAATCTTAAAGTCTTATAATTGGACTCCATCTGCACTTCTTTGACAATCTGACCGTCTTTTTCCATATTAATAATGGTTTCTTTCCAAAGTCTCTTTAAGGTCTCGCTAAATCTGTGTTGGGGATCCAGTCGGAATACCGATTCTTTAACCCCCATCAAAGAATTGGTCCATTCCACAACCAAATAAACGATTCCTTCTTCTTTCTTTATATCGAGATAGGCGATTCCCTGATTCTTAACCGCGTAATAAACGAGGTTGTAAAATTCATCGTATCGTTTCTTCACCTCCCCTAGTTCAACTAAGCCGAGGGTTTCTGCGGCGATCATGGGACCTTTCTTATTGGCCTTTAATCTAACGACGACTTTGCTTTCTTCATCCGTTTCTTTGATCTTATTAAACTGAACACTTAAAAATTCAAAAAGTCCTAAAGAGAGGGCATCTTTATCGCCTTTGAGAATCTCTGCTGGATAATTCAATTCAGAGATAGGAATTGTCAGGATCAGAGGCTTGATAATTTCTTCTTGCTCTTGCGCTTCTTCTTCAGCCCTTTCTTCAACTTCTTCGGATGCTTTTACTTGTTCTTTTTCTTGTTCTGGTTTGATAAAGATAAACAATGTCTCTAAATACGGCCATCCTTCTTTCACAATCCCCATCTTCTCATGGACAAATCCTTGATCGCGGTCCAGGCGGCCATACATAAACTTCCATTGTTTGACTTTCACTAGATCGCGGTGAAGTTTCAAAACCAATTGGACTTCCGGAATATTCCCAAAGATAGAAGCCAGATGAGATAATTGAATATGCTTAGCCCCTTGATCTCTGGGTTTAAAGGCAATCTGGATATGACCGTTTTTAGTAACAAGTTCTGTCAATGACTTATACCAATCTTCTGGCAACTGGCTATAATCCAACGCCCCTTCTTTGATTCTTACCGTTGAAATACTTTCTTTCTCAAAGTCTTTGGTAAGATCTTTAAGTTCGGTCTCTTTGACTTCGACTTGGGATTCCATCTCTAAGACCTCAACGGCTGTCTTAAGATACTCCCTCACAAATAGATTGTTTTGAATCAGGATGAACTTTCGGTTCTGTAATGCCTTCATGGAAACCAGATATGAAATCCCCTCTACCCCGGGAGCGATTTCGACAATCGGGAACGCCTGCACCTGAGGATGATGAACGATGGCAGGAATGATTCGCCGCGGCACATTGGGAATATAACCATCATAGATGTCTACAATCCCCTGGTATCGGGCTAAAAGCTTTATCAGTTGTTTGGCCTCCTCAATGGACTGAAGATGATCAAGCAGATTCAATAATTCTTTCATCGCTTTAATAAATAAATCTATATCCGGTTCTAAGGTTCCCATCACCCAAGGCCCTATTTTGTCAGCGAGAATCCTCATATGAGATTGAATAAATTGAGCTTGATCAGGTTTCTTGACCTGGGAATCGTACAGTTTAAGGAAATCACCCAAAGTCGCCACCTGGATTTCTGAAATGATCTCTTCCATTTCCTCCTCACTAAAGGAGAATTCTTCATGTTTTCTAAAGTGTTCATTGGTATAATTAAGATAGCCTTGTGCCTCAGGTCGTTTTCTCAAAAGTTTAACAATCTCTCCTTGTAATTGTCTCGTCTCAAAGAAATACCTCTCTTCTCTATCTAAGGAAACAAGACCTGTCTCCTTAGATAAGGCGCCTCGCATATCGGACATTATAAAGAACAAGGAAATCCTCAGATCTTTTGTTCCTATGACCTTTAAGATATTGCCGACATCATGCTGGATCCATGCCAGGGCCTTGTACTCCTTCAGATTTCTGATAATCGTATGAGAATTTGAGAACGAGTTATAATCCCATCTGACCGTGGTAGCCAATCGGTTGAGAAATATTTCTAGCTCGGTCTGATAACTGGCAGTTAAGCCGTTTGCGTATCCTTCTCGATCAGAAATCAATCTTTCTATTTCCCCCATAAGATCGCGATAGACCTCGCCGATAGTTTTATTGAGGCTTTCATTTTCCTGGTGACGGGCTTCTAGAGCCTTAAGATGTTCAAGTAAAGCCTTCATTTCTCTCTCAAAGTCAACCAGACTCGTTAAGGGGATAATTCCCGCAGGCACCGGCTGAGATGGCCAGAGAATGGTTACAATGTCTTGGCCGAGAGAAGGTATGGTTAACCCTTCTCGTAAACTTCTTAAAATCATGGTGCGATACACAACAGTCAAAAGCAGGGTATACCCTTTCAGATAATCCACAAACGGTTCCTTTTCTCCCACTATCATGATCTTGCCCTTTTGTTCTGCCTTGCCAGCGGCTTTCAAGGCTCTCTTTCTCGCCTCACCGGTTAATTCCTTCGTAGGTCTTTCAAATTTCTTCCCTTGTTTAACGATTTCCTCTTGTAAACTTATTAATTCAAAAATAATATCGACAAAGGTTTGAGGTTGGGCTTTCTCAACGGAAAGATGAATGACTTGATCAATGAGCCGATTCACCTGCTTTATCAGATTTACGATCGCTGGCGGGACTTCCATGATCTTGAGATGTTTGGTGATCTTATGTTCTTGAAACCCAGTAAGTTCTTCTTCAAAAATAGCTTTTAATTCTGTCTTCAGGCGTTCCTCAGCCTTGACCTCGGCCTTAATGGGCATCTCTTTCTTGAGGTAGGGTTTCCTTAAGATCACCCAAGTGGATAATTCAAGGTCGGGACCAGGGGAATATCCGGATTGTTCTTTGATAAATTCCTCTTTCTCAATATCCATAAACCCGAATTCTAATTCCCAAGGATTGGTTGCCTTGACATAATCATGGAGGAGATTCTGAATCAGTCTTATTTCCTGTTTGGATGCATCGGAAGTTAAGATGTCTTTCATCCGAATGGGGGTGGGTTTTGCGTAATCTAAATGCACGGCCACCATGATCTCACCACCCGGAATCATCATTTGGCTTAATATATGATGCAAATTCGGTGGAACCTCGCCCAATCTTTCTAAGCCTTCTCGCATGACTAAGGTCGAGATGGACTCAGACTTGAATTTTTCGATGAACTCATTTATGGAGAAGGAGGTAATTTCAACTTCGTTTTGTTTATTCATCGCCTTGATCGCTTCTTGAAGATAGATTCTTACAAATCGATGAGGATGATTTAAGATAATCTTTCGAGTCTTGATCTTTAAGAGTTCTGGGATATTGAAAAGATAAAAGAGATAATGGACTGTCTTTATTCCTGCTATCAGTTCAACATAAGGATAGTCGCTGAATTCCGGTCGTTCAGGATAAAAATTCAGCGAGATCAACTGCTTGTGTTTTTCCAGCAATCCTTGGCTCAAACCGTCCTTTAAGCCCAGGTACTCTGCCATCTTATTCAATAAGACCCTTACCTTAGGATCGGTCTCGTACTTGTCGATCAAGCCGATGAGGTTCATTTGGGTGGAACCGATTTTCCTCACAATCTGGTCAGTCTCTAGGGCCTTTGGATCAGTTAAGTATGCGGGATCATGTGAGGCTAATTTTCTATTAACATCTTCAAAAGATTGTCTTTTGCGGTCAGGGAATACACTCAAATAGGCTTTGACAAAGTGTGTAAATAATTTCACAATGTTCTCTTCCTGCAATTCTTTTTCATAGGGTTTATCAGGAGAGTCATCTTTATATTTGAATCTGCTGGTAAAAAATGCGTCGATCTGTTTTGTTTCATCGATATCCTGCATCAGTTGCACAATCTCTTTATGAAGACCTCTTAAGCGGATGATCAGGGAAACTTCGGGATCGAGGGCTAGCGTTTCTTTCTCTTCGTATTCCACGTAGGACCGTTCATCATGCCCGCCAAAAAGATGGGCAAGGCGAAGATCTTCAATCCCTAACGCCCGGATGATATTCGCCACGTGATGATGAATCCATCCGGTATTTCTCTTAAGATAAAATTTAGAGACTTGGGGATGTTTCTCGGAGATTATCGTCATATCCCATCCGTTTGCAATCGAAAGTTGGTTGATTAAGATCTCTACTTTAAGTCTTAAGGCAGGGGTCAGGATTTCTGATTGACCTTCCTTAAGAGATTCAACCGAGGCCAAAATTGTGTTAATCTCAACAATCAGCTCTCCGTAGATCTCATGAATCGTTTCATCAAGGGTAAGAATTTTTTGATATTGATCAATCTTCTCCTGCAACCGATCTCGCAACGCCTGCATTTCTTTCTTAAAGATTTCTAGTTGCGGGATATTGCGGGTTTCATCGGTTAAGCGGTGATCTTTTTGTTTCGAATCAAAGACGAGCATCACCTCATATTGATTGAAATGGGTTTTATAACCTGCCCTTAGACCTCTTAACTTGATGAGATTCATGGCGATATCTATGACCAGGGCCAGGCCTTTGAAGTATTCGATATTTTCTGGACTGCTTAAGACCTTCCTGTCTTCTTCTGACAGAAGATCTTCATATCGCTTCACTTTTTCTCCTTGAATATCCTCTAATGTGACTTTAAATCCCTCAAATCCGCCCGGCTGGGTGAGTAAAGCATTCACCAAATCTTTCTGCCTGATTTGCGTCTCTAAGCCCTCTCCCATTGTTATGAGTCTTGCAAATAAATCGGTAATGATTAGGAGAAGCCCTTCAAAAGCTTCAGAGGGGTCAGCCTTCGAAGGCATGGTTTCTAATTTTTCAATAACTTTATTAATCTTACCCAGCAGTTCCCCAATTTCTTTCACCGGAACTCTCTCTTTAACACGCTGGGTGATCTTGTGCTCAAGGACCCAAGTCAATTCCTCTGAGAAGATCTTCTTTAACTCATCTTGCAATTGATCGTCCTTAATAAAATAGCCTTTCTGAGGAGGAATTTGAGTCGCCTCTTTCTTCACATAGGGCTTTCGGAAGATAAGCAGTGTTTCTATATCCAGCAAACCATCTCGTTTATATCCTGACATCGTTGAAACAAACTCACCCCTCTCATCCATATGCCCCATCTCTAAGGTGAAGTTCCCTTTCTTGACCAGATCTTCAAACATGGTTCTAATAAATTTCGCCTCTGGTTTATCGCCCAATTGACGGTAAATCTCTTTGAGAGCCAATCGTTCTTCTCTCTCGCCCCAAGGTTCAAGCCCTAAGATAATCTCTCCGCCAGAAGCAAGTACCCGAGCCAATTGCAGATGCCAGTTGGGTAGAACCCCTCCCATTTTGCCAATGACTTCTTTTAATCTAAACGTCCTTATGGCCTCGGGTCCATACTCCACTTCCGGATGATGGACTTGGAGGCGATCTTGAAGACTGTAAAGCTCAATCAACCTCGATAAGTATCTTCGAACAAAGGCATGTTTCTCGACAAAGATAATGTTACGTTCATCGGATTTAAGGAGCGTGGGTAAGTACAAGGCGTTATAAAACCCAGAGGCAATTTCTAAATATGGCTTCTCATCAATCTTAGGATAATCTCTGTGTTTAATGATAAGCATGGACTCATGTCTCTTCCACTGAGAATAGATAGGCTTGTTATCCTCCATGGCCTGATAATCAGCGAGGTTTCTTAGAATCACGGCCCTCGGATCCGAAGAATCATCCAAAGAGGTATACCTTTCTGCCAATTCGATGACAGGTAAGACCGCATCCACCGAGTCAAGGACTTCTTGCGTAGGCTTTCCTGGATCACTTCCTCTATCTATAAGGTGAAAGGCACCACTCTTTACGGAAGCGGCTATTGCAATCGCTTCCCCAACTCGTTTTGCCCTGATGTCACTCTCCGAGCTATTGAAATAACCTTTAAGGAGGCCGGCGGCTGAATTCACGATAGAATCTTCTTTGATAGCTTCCAGGCCACCTAAGAGAACAACTGGATAATCCGCTTCTTCTGCCCTTTGTTTCATTTTTTCGCTCATTCGATCAATAAAACGAATCAATTCCTTAAACTCATCCAGCTGTTCCATCTGTTTAACAATTGTCCGCGCGAGCCGCTTTTGATCGAATATAAGCTGTTCGTCCTCATCTAAGATATCTAAATCCTTTTCTTTGAACAATTGGTCTCTTAAATCGTTATACCTAAACAGCTGCCGGATGGTGATCCTCTCCACACCCATATTCCTTAAGATATTTCCGGTGTAATGGCTGATCCAAGCCCGGACCTGAAGGTTCAAGCGTTTGGTTGATTCCGTAAAGAGTTTTTCTTTATCCCAATTGATGAGTTCGGCATAACGCAGAATCAGGCTTTCCATGTCAGTCCTAAAGTCAGGGATCAATCCATCCTTGTAACGGGATTCATCCGCCATGAAGGAATCCGCTTCTTTTAAAATGTCTCTTATCCTCTCGCCCAAAGTTTCATTGGAAGCTTTATGCAGGTGTTGTTCCTTTTCATAATCCGCCAAGGCATTTCTTAATCCTGTGAAATCTTTCTTAAACTGTTCAACGCCAAATTTAAGCGGTGTTTTTCGATCATCGATCTTCCATTGACCATTTATCGACTGACCAAAGAAAGGAATGTAGTCGCGGGAAAGTTCAAATCCCATGCCAGCTCTCAACGTTCGAACAGAAAGATCCAAGTAAGCCAACAACAACAAGACTGCATAAGATCTCAAGGAATCATCTGCCTCACGGGCTTCTTTCATTATCTTATTAACGGTCTCTTCCAGTTTCTTTAGGACCACCGCAAAGACCTCATCTTTGATTTCACTCCCTGACACCGCCTGAATCTTTTGTGTTATGGCTTCCAGAGGTTTCCTATAGACTTCAAATTGTTTCAAGCGTTCACGTTGTAGGCGTTTAACGATAGGATGTTCTTCTAATTTCCGCAACTGGTCTTTGAATCGAGAAAGAAGGTTAACTTTAAGGAGTTCCTCAAGGGTGAGGGGCTTTTCTTCTTTGGATTTAGTTTCTTGAGGCGGCTCTTTGGGCTCACCACCCTTAGAGAGTTTAGTGAAGGTAATAATAACAACTTGTTCCTGGGTTTCGCTGGACTCCTTAAGTTCCGTGAAACTAACAAACTCTCCCTCTTTGTTATAGCCGCCAAATTTGACATGGAATTCCCATCCCCGATGAGTAACCAAGTCTTGATAAATCTGCCTTATGAATTTAATGATTAGTACCCCGATCTTTTGAACTAAAGGATGGTCTTGATAGCTAACCCCTGATTTCGAGAGGACTTCAAGAAGAGTATTAGATTGGGTCATTGGTATACTAAAATCAATGATCATCTGACCGCCTTCTACAAGGAGTTCTGCCAATCTCAAATACCAATCGGTAGGCAGTGTCACTGCCTCTTTTAGCCCGGTCATCTCTTGGAGGACTGGACTCTGAATTTTTATTGATGACTTTTCAAGGACTCGCCTGCGGATCCTTAAAGAGCCAATACTCTCTTTCTCAAAGGCATTTTGAATAGCGAAAACATCCACACTCTTCACTTTGACATGACCGGTTAACCCATGAATTTCAACGGCCTTCTTAAGATACTCAGTGACAAACAAAGGATTATCGGTCAAGATAAACTGACGCTCCTTTATTTTTTCAAGTTCTACGAGATTATAAAGACCGTCAAATCCTGTTTCCAAATCGACATAAGGGAACTGATTGACGTTAGGATTCTTGGGATCAATCTTGTCTGGCATGGGTCTCGTTTGATACTTTGTTCTATGCAATTTTAATAAATCAACTATGAGTTGATATTTGGCTAATAAACTTATGAGGCCGGCGGCCGATGGATCGTTCTGAGCGTTCTGGGCAAGATTCACCAGCACCGTGTATTCATTAAGGGGCGGCTGACCGCGCGAGAAAAGAATCACTGCCATCTGATCTGTATTGGCCTCGAGATGAGCTTGATAGGCCGTTAAAATTCGCTCCCTTAGTGATGCGGTCTGAGGCGTTGAATAGAATCGCTTCAAGAAGTCAGCCGCCATCAAGGTAACTAAATCCCTGGCAGGATAACTTTCCAGGGCGTCATAGATCCCCCAGTCAATCAGTTGCGTTATTAGATTCCTAAAGAAATCAAGGAACCTCTTTGTTTCGGCCTGCGTTTCAAATTTCTGAAGGATTTCTTGAATCAAATTAATTTTCTCAACCAGAATATGTTCATCCTGACTTGTCATGACTGCGCCGGGCAAGGCAAGAGCAAATTCTCGATAGTCATAACCAAAAATCCTATTGGAATTAAGATCCTTCTCGCCTATGGCCTTCAAGAGAGCCATCAGCTTCTGTTGCAATTGACCAAATGATTCCAAACGATGTTTGATGCGTTTCTCACGGCTGACCGGCCAAACCAATTCATGCGTCAAGGTTAAAAGACTCACTAGATGAGCGATAAAAATTTCCAATTGGATCAAATGTTCAGATTTCAGGTCCAAGATTGAATCGGTTGGGCTGGTTTGATCTTGCAAAATAAGCATGGCTTGATGAGACATTTCCTTCCCTTCCTCAATGAGATCTTTAAGATTTTCTGCATAGGTCTCCCTTAATTCAGGAAGTTCTTTGTAATGGTCATTGACGGATTCAAGGATATCCAAAATTTCCATAAGGTAACCAAAATATTGAGTTAAGTCTTCAATAGCTAACCGTTCGCTAGCAAAAATCAGGGAATCAATTTTCAAAAGTCCCAAAATTTCTTCAGAGACTATTAATTCAATATCAAGGCCTGCTCGTTTACTTCTAATATTGATAGAACGATAAGTATTGGTTAAGACGATAACGTAACTGTTGATATACCCCATCGACTGGCTAAATTTAGCTTCCATCCACGTACCAACAGCCGCTTTTACGGCGGACATGGCCAGTTGACTAATGAGTGTTCCCAGTTTTTGAAGGATACCCTGGTATCTCTTAGGCAAGGCATGTCGGCTTAGTTGGTTGATCTCATTGATAACTTCCTCAACCTCTTTTAAGTGCCTTCTAATCTCTTCCGGTTGAGGCAACGTCTTAAGGATTTTGACCAGATGATGGTTTTGTAATTTTTCTATTTCCTTTGCAAAGATTTCTTTGAGTTGCCGGGATAATGGGTAATGTTCGGGTTCACCTTCGGGTTTCTTTTCTTTCTTTTTTAGTTTTTCTTTTCTGGCCTCTTGGTCTTCTTGAGCTTTGACAACCGCTCTCTGTCTTAACTCTTTTTGATATTCTTCATAGTGTTCTTCAGGCCACCACCGATCAAGCCAAGCAGGTTCGTTGAATTGATCGAGGAATTTATTGACCAGTTGTGTTGTAAAGCCAAAGGTCATTTCTGGGATCGGGTTTAACTCATCCAATATCAGCAGGCCATTCCTCAAGTATTGGACAAAAGTCTCTGCGACCCTATTTGATCTTACGGCCTTTGGATTGATGACAACAGAATCGCCTTCTTCTTTCCATAAGGACCGGAAGGTTTCACTGAATTTGTAAGTCGGGTCTAAACGAAAGGTGGTTTTTTCAATTCCCTTAATTGGCTCCTCCCACGTCACTATCAAGTGAATGATGCCATTGACTTTCTTGCCTTCTATTGAACTGATTGCCTGCTGCTTGATTAAGGATAAGAGGAGTTCTTCAAAGGAAAGGCCTCGGTCTTCATCTTCCCTGACCTCAATCATCCCCAGCCTCATAAAGGCGCCTCTCACACCTTCGTTGTTGACTTTCGCCCTGATGACAACAGACCGCAGTTCTTTCGCTTCTTCTCTCTGGATCAATATTTCGCTGATGATCTCAAAGAAAATATCTTCCGCTGCCTTGGCGTCCCCGGCAAAAAGTCTTTCGTCATACTTTGCATGATCTGCCGGCAAGACGATTGTGTCTGGTTTTATGGTCTCTTCTTGCGGCAGAGTTGGCTCCTCGCTTTCTTCGGGTTCTTGAGATTCAACTTCTTCTGCTGCTTTCGCCTCTTCCTTTTTAACGGGGTATGGTTTGGTAAAGATAAATAACGTCTCGAAATATATATCATTCCGCTCAAAGCCAGTCTTCATCGTGGCTAATTTACCCTTACCCATGCGACCAAATTCTAATGACCATTTGTTTTCAATAACCAAGTGCTGATAAAGCATCTGGATCAATTTAACCTCAGGTCTATCCTTTTCTGATTCCAGGACTTCCTTCAATTGAATCACTTTGGATTCTGACCCTTGCGGTTTGAGGGCAATCTGAATATCGCCGCCTTTGGCAATAAGGGAAGGCAATGTCTTAAACCACTCCTCTGGGAGTTCATCCCAGGCAATCGCGTCCTCTTTGATTCTTAAGGTAGAGATGCTCTCTTCTTTAAATTCATCCTTAAGGCGAGTTAAATCCATCTCTTTGATCTTTACCCTTGATTCAAGACCCATGACCTCGATGAGCTTCTTTAAGTACTCCCTTGCGAACAAATCATTTTCTACAATCGTAAACTTGCGTTTCTTTAAGGCCTTTATTGTGGGAAGGTATAAGGAGGCCTCAATCCCGGGCTGAAGGATCACATACTCCATTTGATCTATGTTAGGATCAGTCAAGTGCTGATTAACCGGCAGATCTATCTTTGGAGCTTTTGTTTCATCAAAACTTAAGGCATCCATAATGCCTCGGAATTGGGCCATCTTGATGAAGATCTCTCTTATCTCATCATCACTCCCAACTCGATCAAAAAGATTTATCAAATCGACTAAGGTCTCCCTCAATTGATCCTTTTCTTTCGCATCGGTCTTCTCACTTAGAATCCTCGAATTATCAAAGAACTTGGTTAATGATTGCTTCAGCTGGCTTTGTTGGTCTTTAATCTTTGTTGTGGAATAATAGAGTTTGAGTACTTCTGAGAGGACATTGATCGATATCGCCGAAACCGTTACTTCAAATAGAACTTTTGATAGTTGACCCTTGAATTTCTTACTCAATTGATTCATAAAATCAAAATATTTACGGGCCTCGGGACGTCTTCTTAATTTGTCCTCAACAAAGGAAGACAAGGTTTGCATCTCAAACACGAATGATTCTTCCTTATCCAGAGTGATCATTCCTGGTTCTTTAGCTAATTCCGCTCTAAACTCAAAATTACTAAATAGTTTTGATACCCTTACTTCCTCAATCCCCATGAGTCTTATGATGTTCCCAAAATAATGCTGAACAAAGCCCAGCGACTTAAACATACTTGACTTAAACGTTTGCGAATACCTATCTGAAAATACCTGGATATCCCAATTGATCGTTGTTGTCATCTTAAGGAAGAATATTTCTAATTGAGTCCTAAACTCACCGGTCAATCCTGCCTTGCCATCGGCTGTGGGAGCCTTGTATCCCTTCTCTTGAGAAAGCAAATCTTCCCCTTCTTTGAGAAGATCACGGTAGATCTCCCCAATCGTTTCCCGATCCGCTTTATCATGGATGGCTTCTAATTCATTGAGACGCTTTAACAATGACCGCAACTGTTCAACAAACAAATCCACATCCGATAATGGCCTGATCTCCCCTGTTTGTTTCCAGGTCACTTTTTCCCGAATTTGTTTCGAGGGGCCAAAGAGGGGAGTAAAAAAGAATTGATCGGTTTCTGGTCCTTTGAGGACAAATTCTAGCCCAGAGCGCATGGCCTTAAGGGAGATAACTCGGGTGGTTATCTGAAGAAGGGTGACATAAGCCTTTATATATCCCACGGCCTCGTTGATTTTACCGGCACTAGAAAAATCACCAAGGCCTATGATTTGCAGATTTCCTTTGATCCCAAGGCGTTCAAATTGCCCCATTAGCTCATTAGTAAACTCTGATCCAACAAGTCTCTTTTCCAAGTCCATTCCACCTAGCGATATATCCTTAAGCAATCGGCTCATGGCAATCAAAATTTGGAGAATCAAACTGAATTTATTTTTACGTGTGGAGGTCTTAAGTTTCATCAATAACTGATCTATTTCCCCAATAAATCCTAAAATCTCTTTCGGGAGTTCCATTTTCTTAAGACGCTGGGTTATCACATGATTTTGCAACTTTTCGATTTCTTCCTTCATGACATCCAGGATATTTGATCCCGCCAGCTCATCCTCTCCTTCACGTGTCAATGGCTTAGTAACTTTCTCTACAGCTTCTTCTTCACTTCCCCTCCCTTGATGGGAGGGGCTAGGGGAGGGTGAAGACTGTGATTCCACCCCCTCCCTAACCCTCCCCACAAGGGGGAGGGAATCGAGGGCTTTTGAAACCACTTCAGGCTGTGAAAGATGACTTTCAAGGACACCCCGCAAATACTTAGCCAATATATTTTCTTTGCCAAAGAGCCGGCGCTGAATCCCTTCGTAACGTCGTTTGTGTTCCTCTTCATCACGCTGACCTTTGGTATCCACTTCCGGTGCAAAGGAGGCATAAACCTCATGGAAGAGATATTCGGCAATCAAAAGATCCATGTGCTCTGGATTTAAAGAAGAATCCTTCAAGATTGCATCCAATACCTCAATGGATAATGTCACCCGCATGGGCTGGTGTTCGCCGAATCCTAACAGATAATCATCAACCGCTCGAATGATCGCCTTAAATGTCCCAATAGTGACGATTCCCTGATTTAACAACAGCCCCATGGCCTCAAGATAACCAAGGAGGCGAATGAGAAACTCCCGGTCATCCAAAGGAATCGTTTGATCTTTCGCCAATCTTTCTAAGACATTCCTTGCCCGATTAATGGCCTCAAGGTATTGGTCTTTAAGCGGTTCAAGAGCGATACTCTTGGCTTCTTCCACCGCCCTTCCCTTGCCAATGGCCGAAGGAAGGTGACTGTCACCCTCCTTTGTGTCATGTGGCATGCCCGCCCCGCCTTGCGGCTCTGTCGGGCCGGGGTGGCTTGCCTGTCCCGAGCCTTGTCGAGGGATGTCATCTGACATGTGACCTGTGACTTGCCTGTCCTGCCCGCCCCGGCTCTTGTGATTGGCGGGCCGGGGAGCGATAGCGAGGGATGACTTCTGACTTGTGACTTGTGACTTTAACCTCTTCCATATATCGTACTTTTTAAGATACCCCTGAGCCCCGGTTTGATCTAAGGCGCTTTCAAAAAGCAATCCATACTTTTCGATCATGACCTTGATCGCCACTTCTTGGTGAGCCATGAGGAAGGCCTGCCGCATCCCCTCAAGCCAGGCTTGATCACTGTTTTCAACATAGGCATAATATCTTTGCACGGCCTCCTTTAAATACAGATGTAACTGCAATGCCGCCTGCTGCTGGAAGATTTGAATAATCTGCGGATCGAATCGGTCAAAGCGATAAACAACTTCCTCAAAATTCCAGTCTTTAAAGGCATCGATGAACCAACCTGTTACTCCGTGTTGAATATAAGCCAACGGCCCGCCGGTGGCGGTGGCGATATTGTAATGGCCATTGAGGGCGGCGCGCTGATCACTTGTGCCTGAGGCCTCACGGGTCGCTCTTGGGATACTCACCCAGATATCCGAGGCCGAGGTGGCATAGCGCATCAATTCAATACCGGTATCATTGACAAAGATGAATTTACCTTTCACTCTTTGGTCATACATCAATTCCTTAAATATTTTGACCCACTCACCACCAAAACTATCCCGGGCATGTCCGCCAATGAGTAAATTAGCCTCCAGACCATTCTGCAATCCCCACGGAGTTTCATAGGATTGATTTCGATCACCCACAATCCAATGAATAAGTGGAATCAAAATATTCTGTTCCTTATAAGCCACGAGCCGTCTGACCAGGCCAATCAATGGTCTTTGTAAATCACTGAATTTAAACTCTGGTCCAAATTTCTTTTCTAGATATTCATTGAGGGCAACCTTCTGAGCCTGACCAATGTCAAATAATTCTTTTCCGGTAATGTCTTCCTGCGAGATCACTGAATCAACCTTTGCTTGTAATTGCGGTGAGTACCACAACCTTGGATCAGAGCCGTTTTGAATCCCTACAATCTTATCTCTATATTGCGGCAGGACAACGAGCCTGGTGACTTCTGCATGTTCCTCTGAGACGGCATTGATGATCTCCGAGACTCGCGCCACCCCTACCGCCGAATGGACTTTCTTTATCCAGTCTTCATAGACAATTGCCTCGCGAGCGCCGTCCCAGTCTCTCACCAGATCCTCTCCAATATGATTTTTCAGCCAATCCGCCGACCATCTGGGAATAGCCACGTTTTCGGGAGTATGAATGGTAGTAACAATGAGCGAACCTTCAAAGTTACTGTAGATTTCCCTCTGGGATTGTTTTCGATATTCATTGAACCAATCAATATCGTTCTTGATAGCGGAAGCCACGAATACAAGCTGGGGTTCATTTAATCTCACGACATCCGGATGGATTCCCAGTCTCTTCATCAATTCGACATAGGTTCTGGCAAAGAAAGTAAATTGGGTGATCTGATGATCATCCCCCGGATACAGACGATTAAAAATTGGGGGAGCGTAAATCAAGAAGACCGGAATCCCATTTCGATTGATCCAGAAGATTTCCACTTTATAGGAATGATGACGATTATAAACCACATCGAAACTAAGGATCTTTTCGTTACCTTGTGCATCTCTAACCATGACCGGTTTAATCCCTTCGGTATTTAGCCAATCAATCTTCACCCACTGTCCTGAGGAATTGAAGTAATGGGCATAAAGCGGCATCACCCCTATTCCATGGAATTGTTCTAAATGATGGTAGGCACCCCAGGTCTCACCGGTGAGGAAGCCTAACCCACCACTGGCAAGACTCATTTGCGCTTCGCCTTTCAATTCGGGTAAGAAGGCCTCTAAGGAAAGATCGGTAATGACCGGTTTCCCGGTGGACTGCATGCGGCTTAACATTTCAAACAAGCGTTGATCCAAAACAATTGGACCTGAATATCGCATGAGGTTATCAGAAAGTTTTAAGAAAGCCTCATGGCGTTTGATATTTTCATCTTCTGACTTATTGAATGTGGACACAGCGCCAATTTCGTGGATGAGGGAAGCAGCGATTTGCAGTTTGTTGAAGTACTCCGGATAAAGGGTGGAAAGAAGGATATATTCCTGCCCGTCCGGCAGGCCCCGTAGAGTCCCGGAGGAACTTGTACGGGGCAGGCGGGCTTGTTGATCGGTGTGTTTATAGGCTGTTGCTAAAAATTCTTTGAAAGGCCCGGCCCGGACACGTCCGGCTTTAATGAACACCTCCAAGAGACCGGCCATCATCTGGCCGGGTTTCCCCGATTCCACCATCGGTAATGAATTCAAGGCTAATTGAACAGCACCGGGATTGAGTGAGCGGATATCTTTGAAGCGGGTGATATCTCCCTCGACTTCTTTTAATCGATCTTCCACTTCGCCTTTGACCTCCTCGGCTGATAATACCGATTCTCCCGGCACACTACGTCTGGGATCTTTTTGCTGATCTTCTCCGCCGCCTTGTCCATTGCGGATGCTGTTATCGCTGCGGGGGGCCTCGGTTGCCGGTGGTATAACCGGTGGGGTAGCTGTCGGCTGAGTACTGCCCGCCATGTCAGAAACCTTAGGTGAGGTGGAGATAGCTTGCGGTTTTTCTAATCCAAACCAATTCAATTGATTTTCTTTAGCAAATCGATAAACTGTAAATGGAACGGCGCTTAAATCTCCTTTTCTAGCCTGTCGAGCGGAGGCCAGAAATTCAAAGGCTGGCATAAACATGACCCTCAGAATCTTTTCTATTTTTTGGGTGACTGGGTATTCTTCCATCTGATGGAAGATGGCCTTGACAAATTTAAAATCGACCCCAGCCTCGGGAAGGAATTTCTCGAGTTTACCAATAGTGTCTAATTCTCCATCTTTTTCACGATTGTAATGCTCTGCTCCAGCGATATACATAAACTCAATGGTCTGTCCTTGATTCAACTTAAAGAATTTTAAGAAAAGTGTCTCACCATCATCCGTTGTTCCCTTGGCAATCGGGGAATATTCAAAGAAGGGAGCCAATCTCTTCAAAAGCTCTTCTGCGATTCTATGTCGGTATTCTTCTGCGACCACAAAATCCTTGTCCTTTTCTTGCCCGGCCGGAACAAAGATGACTTTATCTGCCCCCCAATCAGCCATGGCTCCTAAGGCGACAATGAGATCGCCTAAACTGATTGGATTCCCTGAGATCGGGAAGACAGCAATCCTTATTCTTTGTTTGCCGAATAAATTGATTTCTCGTTCATCCTTTTCGTGGGTTCGGATCACAACCTGAGGATTGATATTGTCATTGTGCAATCGGGTGGCGATCTTGGCAGACAGTTTATCAATTGTTGGTAACATTTTATTAAATGGATGATCTTCTAAACCGCGGTTAAGCACCTTTGCAATTTTATGAATCTCATATCTGAGCGATCTTTTAATTTTCTCAGTCATGGTATGCGTAGAAAATTGAGTAAACCACCAGAGGTGATGTTTCTGTGCATATCGATAAATCAGGTACGGAATGATAGCGACATTGCCGGATCTCGCCATGGACGAGGAGGCCTCAAAGGTGATCTCATCCACAAAATTGACGTTAAGCTCTGTCTCAACCTTGTGCTTTAGCTCGCCTCGCTTAATAAAGATGACAAAGGTATCCTGGATTTCCCGACCGGCCTTGACAGCAAAATTTTCCAACTTGCCTATGGTATCTACCTTACCGTTGACCTCACGGTGATAATGATCAGCACCAACCACATAATACAGATCCAGTTTCACCCCCGCATTAAAGCCATAGTATCGGTCAAAATCAGTCTCGCCGTCAAAGGTGGAACCTTTTCCGGATGGGGAATAGTCAAAAAGCGGGGCAAAGACTTTCATCATTTGTTCATCAATGTGATGGCGGAGTTTCTCATTGATTTCAAGATCAGGTTTGCGATCATCTAAACCCTGAATACGATAAATAACTCTGTCGATGCCAAATTGGGCTATGACTTTAAGTCCGATCAAAATATGCGCCCAGTGCAAGGGATTGCCCGCCACTGGGAAGACCGCCACTCTCGCCTGGCGGTGAGTGATGGGAACTTCGGTATGACGGGCATCGGTTTCATGAGTCCTGACAACCACCTTAGGATAAATCCTCATCTTTTCATCCGGATGAGTTAATCTCTCCGCAATCTGTGATAAGAATTCATTCATACTGTCAATGATCTTGATAAATGGATATTCCGCTAATCCTTGGTTGAGGGTTCTTGCCATAGAAAAGATTTGCTGATCCAATTTTTGTTTGAGGTTTCTAGTGATTTCATGTAAGAAGATCCTAGGATACACGGCCAGATCTTCTTGGATTTTCTGAATCAGTCTTTGCCGGAAGGCCTTGGTATCAGCCATCGCCATCTGTTCGTCTCTGATGCGTTTAAAGAGATGACTGACCAATTCATGATAAAGAATATCCAGCCTTAATCTCTGATCACTGATTGAGAAGTACTGTGGATGGAGATAAACTGTCCTTCGAATGATATTGACAGAGGAAATGTAGATAGTGTATCTATTGCCGTCTCTTAACTGGGTGGGTTGGGTGGTGATCACAAGTTTCACATCAATGATGTCCTTCAGTACCTCGGGCGGCCCACGGATCTCCTCAAGAAGTTTGTTAAGATCCTGTTTGAGTGTTTTCTCCCCATCACTTATTAATGAACCAGAAACAACTTCGAGTTGAAGACCTTCCTCAGTCAAAGCCAATTGGGTATGAACAATTTCTTTTTGTTGACCTAAAGAATACTGATCAACCGCCCGTTTATGATCTTCTGCTGTTACGGGCAATTCGGAATAAGTGTTCAATTTCTCCTCACTTGCCGTGCCTCTCTCTTGACCGCTAATTAAGTTCATTAATCTGCGGATATCTGCTTCAATCTCTTCGATGAATTTCTTAGTTTCCTTAAGAGAAACAACTGGCCGATCATTTTCAAAGGTAAGAGAACTTTTCGTCATTAACTCCTGGAGTCTTGTGATTGTTCTTCTGTATTCCTCTGGGCTACTTGCGATAGAGACACCTTGAAGCTCTTTGAGGACGTTATCTAGAGGTTTGTACTCAACCGCCTTGCCAATAAATTGTTGAGAGAAGGAGTCGGCTAGTTCGGGATACAGGGAAGTTGTCACTTTGGCAGTTAACGCAAGCATAAAGATTTCCAGATTTGTGCCCAACCCCATACCCATAAGATTACCTCTGACATCTCGATCTCGTAAATCTCGGGTGATATGAACAAAACGATTGCCAAATCGTCTCTTGTTTTCTTTCTCAATAATATAATCGTTAATCAAGTTCTTTAACTTAAAGAGATACTGACTTAAGGATTCATCTTCAACGACCGGATTAAAGGTCAAGCCTTTTTCTTCTAAGTACACATGCAAAAATTCATGGAACAGAAGATAAATCTCGACATCTCCTGATACCCCTATCAAGGTGATCTGATAATGATGTGGACCTTTTCTTTCGGTTCGACCGACTCCCCTAAAACTTAAAAATCCTCTGGGTGAGGCAACCTCGATGTTGACGCCTTCCAGTGGATATGCTTCTAACAATATCTTGATGCGATCGGCATTATCTTCTGCATTTTGCAATCGTTCCACAAAAAGGTGATTATCGCCTTGGGTGACAGTCACCTTTAATTTTTCTAATTCTTCAAAAATGCGTTTTTCGTTTAGCCCTC
Source organism: uncultured Planctomycetales bacterium (assembly GCA_964374105.1). Lineage (GTDB taxonomy): Bacteria > Omnitrophota > Gorgyraeia > Zapsychrales > JANLHA01 > CAYJXI01. The sequence goes on along the minus strand of CAYJXI010000001.1, from coordinate 53,575 downwards.
TCGGTGCCGGTCGTGGCAAGAGTTTTCGCTGTGGCGGTGCCTCTAACAGGAGTTGTGGCCTTGTATTGAGGACATGCTCTTTTCTTTGTTTTCTGCTGGCACGCCAGACAATGGCGGTAACATTATCGACAATCCACGGGTGTTTGCTAAAAGCCAGAGCCGCAACTTCGGCGCTGGTTGTGGTGTCATTGACAATATCCTCAGCATTGAGACCGGCTGAAACCTTTTCTGCTATGTACTGATCCTTTTCCTCTTCTGCTTTAATCGTAAACGGTATAATGCCGTCACTGCCCACCACCATAAAGCTCTCTTCATTTAAAAATTCTTCGAATATCTCTGGGATGCGGTCAAGAATCGAATCAAAATTCTTATCTCCCAAGGAACGGCTCATCATGAGTTCCCCAACTTTCGTCTTATCCGATGGTCTGATATAACCAACACCTTCGTACTCTTTATAAACCGCGCCGCGGGCAATGGCTGCCTCACGCTCTTTAATATTTTCACCTACGCTGTGTCCGAGTCTTCTTACCACCACGCCATCGCGGTTTCTAATCCAGATGAGAGAATCCCCGATAAAGGCCGCGTAAACCTTTTCCTCGCCCTCTGAGATATAGGCAACTGATAATGTTGTTCCACCTTTATCTTCATCTTTTGTATCTTCAACAAAGTCAATAAAGGCATCGAGGAAGGCCTCCTTGACATCGCCGCCCTGCTGGATCAAGGCTTCGGCAAAATAAACCGGCAGGTTATTGATGACTTTTTTGGCTATTTCAGCGCCCCGCTTCCCATGCCCATCGGCAATCGCCATAAGCAGGCCGCGGCCGTTTGGAATGCCTTCTAAATTCATTGGAATAATCCCATAGCGATCCTGCTGTTCTGGCCGGCCGCCGATGTCGCTGCTACTCGTGATCTTCTGCGGAATGATTTGTTTAGCTTGCCTTTCTGACATAACTGGTTCTACAGCAAATTTTCCTAAACCTTCTAACAACTCATCATCGTCCTCAAAAATCACCTCAAGATCTTCTTGTTTCTCTTCTCCATCCGTAAACGGAGCTATGGCAGAAATATGCCGGCGGATATAATCCTCAAGTTTGGCGATATACTTCTCTGTCTCGCCAAAAATCCTGTCTTCAATACCGTGGACAATCTCGTTATGGGCCTTTAAGCGCACCGCCTCATCAGTCAATGACCCTTCGCCAAAGGTTGCCACATACCCTTCGTGGAAAAGGATCCGAGTTAAATAGGGTCTCATTTCTTTTGTAAACACCGCGTCCGTGAGAACAATGAAGCCCAGATCGCTAAAGGCCAAGAGGTAATCGTGTTCGTCGTTGACAATGGCCGCAAACGCCCTGAATCCAAAAGGTTCGTTGATAGTCTTAATCAATGTCGCTACAACCGCCTGGGCTTGGGTGTAATCTTCGGCTGACAACCGCTCCTTCCTCGACTCAATTCTCTTTTTAAGTTCTTTAATCCCCTTTCGGGCAATCTTAAGCTCCCTTTCATCTAAACCAGTTACGTTGATCTCACCGCGCTCTTTAAAGGCCTTTCCTTCGCCGATCGCCCCTGACTTTTCTTCAGGTTTGTGGTTGGATTGATTCTCAAACAATTTCAAGAATTCGTTGGCCAGCCATTTGATTTCTTCATCGGGATTATCCAATTGTCCTTGAGCAAATTTACGATTCGTTTCGTTAAGTCCGGCCTTTCTGATATTTTGATCTTGGGATAACCCTAACATCCAATAGACAAATAGCTTTTGCCGAACACTGCGCAGTTCCTTAAATTTACCCATATCAAAGGCAATGTGCATAAAGGTTGTTCTCACCTGTCCAGTTGCATCAATATATTTAACGGCCTCCTTAACCGCCTTAGGTCGATGACGTAAGATTACCAAGATACCTTTCAATGCCTCGCGACGGACATCAACTCCGGTATCTTCAATAAGGGCATAAATGAGACTAGGCAAAACGTGAATGAGAAAATCTGTCTTAACCCCAATAACACTCAAGGTCCTGACAATAGCCAGACGGTTCTTAGTTTTCCCCCCAACCCTTAGGGCCATCCCTAGTTCTGCTGTGACAGCAATCAAAGCGTTATAAATTTCATGAATACCTTTGGTTACGACAAGCTTCTCAACGATCCGGCCGAGCGATTCAATACTAGAGAGACGGACATCTTCATCCTTTTCCTCCCAGTTCTTTACGCGGGTAGAGAGGGAATCAATAATGAAGATTATCTTGCCGGTATTCTCAAGCGGCAGTTCCATGACCCTTAAGGCCCTTGCGGCAATCTGGCGCTGCCAGGCATGGGGTGACTTAAGAAGATCGAGGCTTCTATCTAATTCTGATCGTTTTGGTACGGTAATCCTGTATTTTGTACTTAACCCCGCTAGATAGGAGGAGTCTACGATGATATGGAATTGTTTGAAGGCCTCCATGATCTCAACCAACTCCTCTTGATTCTCTGGTTTTTCTAATTCCATATAAGTAGAAAGCCGCACCTGCATTTCATCCCAGCCCTCATCGAGCCTCTGATATTCATTCCTCCAATGATTGGATTCATGACGGATGATGTCACTGATCAAGGATTGGAAGCGAAGGACCGAGGTAATATCTGAATCCAATAATGGAGCTACGGCCGCTAGCCCAAGATCAAGCGCAATTCTTCTTTCTCCCAGATATTCGGCAACTGTGTTCCCTTTACGATCTTCGTAATGAACATGCAAGTCGTGCTGAATCAAATCTAAGGACCTAAAGGCATTCTGAACATATTCCTTTAATAGCCGAATCTTGTCTTTTGCTTTTCGTCTTAGTTCCTTGGATATCAAAAGACTCCCAGGATAATTTTTGCCAAGGCGCTCGTCTTGATCAAAGCTAAAGAGATCACTGTCACCTCTTTCGCCTTGGCTCGTTAATCTTGATGGAACATTACGGGCCGTGTTATAATTCGTCTGTTTTTCTGAAACCTCTGGTTTCCCTTTTCTATTCCCTTCAAATTTTCTACCCCAGCTAAATCTGACATTGAATTCTCTAAAGGAAAGGGGTATACTAACGATGAAAGAAGTCATCTTCTGGAATAATTCTCGTAGGGAATATTTAGCAAAAATATTTTCTAATCTATCAATTCTCGCATTTGGCGCCCTAGGAACATCAGAAATATTCAAGCTCACTGTAGCCAGAAAATTGATTATTGTAACGATAGCCACAGGGATGATTATCGCGGGCATCATCATCCAGCCTGGCAAGAACAATGGAGACAAGTAAAATGTTGGAAATGGCACTAGGAATGTTGTTATTGTTAATAATAGTACTGACGTGGTTTGGAATCGAGCAATACCAGATAAGACATAAGAATAAATCCGATCGATAATCTCAAATTCTCTTTGATGATCAACACGCCCTTCAAAGATAGCCGATCTCTTGGCAAACCACCTTTTCTTATAAATTCCTAAGATTCCCACTCCCGCCAACAAGACAAGCATAACTAACGGTTCATACGCAGAAAGACCATTGGGCCCTTCCCTCGGATCTATCTTTCTTTCAGGATGATGATCCTCTTTTCCCTTCCCTTTCTTCCTCATCTCGGCCAATCGGCTGGGGATTGGGCTTCCACGATGACCGCTCACGTCCGCTAGATTGGATTCCCCGCCAAGAGTTGTTGAGGAAAGGTCTTCTTTAAGTTGAGATATGATTTCTAGGCGGGAGGGATCCGTTGAAACAAATTGGGATTCTAAGAACTTCTCAAAATCAGCAAAGAATTTCTCGTTGCTGTGGATGACTTCCATCAACTCGCCCGGCTGGGATTTGAGTCCTCTGGCTCCTTCGACTAACGCCCTGGATTGTGCTGAAGACTTAAATGTAGAATCGTTAACTCCTTCAACCAGCGAATCAATCAACAACCTAAAGAGAATTTCAAACCGGGTTTGCGGTGTGATGACCGCATTCGCTTTCAACTCCTTAGTCACCATTGTTCTAAACTCAGCCTCAGTTGTGGTCAGGCGATCTTCGGGGGCGATGGTCTTCAAATTCCACCAGCCGTGTTGTTTCTCTAGATTATGGAAAACCCAGGCATCCTCCAAAATTTGTTGTAAATCTCTCTTAACCTGCCAGCCCAACTGCTTTAAGGCCTTCTGGCTACTGGCCTGCAAGATGGGCGGGTCTCCTGCACGCCGTGGCCCCTCTTTAACTCGGAACTCCTTGTTTTCTTCCAGTTTAATAATCTTAGCTACCCCCTCAACGACTTCCCGAACAGTCGACCCTTGACCAGTCCCTAGATTCAATATGAAACTCAATCCCCCATTAAAAAGATGAATCAAAGCCCGGATATGGGCATCAGCCAAATCCAAAAGATGAATGTAGTCTCGGATTGTCGTCCCGTCACGTGTCTGGTAATCTGTACCAAAAAGCTCAAATGGGATCAATTCATTCCCATATAAATAAGATTTAATCGCCCGTGGGATAAGATGAGTCTCAGGCCCTTCATGGTTTTCGCCGAACCATCTTCCTTGCCACTCAAACGCCCCGGCGACGTTGAAGAAACGCAAAGCCACAAACCGGATCCCTTTCTTTGTTGTATAATCCTGCATCAGGCGTTCCATCAGATATTTGGTTTCACCGTAAGGATTCTGCGGATCCGGGGTAATGTTCTCATCCAATAATCCTGATTCATTGAATAGGGTTCCGCTATAGACACCGGCGCTGGAGGCAAACACAAGGTATTTGACCCCTGCCCTGTCCATGCTATCCAACAGGGTCAGGGTGTTGACAACATTATTAAAGAAATATTTCCCAGGATTCTTCACAGAGTTCCCTGCGGCAATATAGGCCCCCAAGTGGACAACAGCCGCAACTCTTTGCTCCTTAAGCGTTCTTTCAAGTAATGTCTGATCGCTCAAATCCCCTTCCACTATCGTGATACCTTGCATTTTGGTGATTTCTTCCCGATCCCGCATAGAGTTGTCGTAAATGACCACCTCGGTATTCACCTTCAATAGATCATGGATAACACCAGCGGCGATATAGCCAGCGCCCCCTGTTACTAAGACAGTCTTGCCCGCCAGAACCTCAAAATTAAGACTAGACACCTTATCCATCCCCTCGCTACGCACAGCCTGGTATCCGGCAGTTATTTGTTTGTATCCTTTCCTTGCCTCTTCTCTTAAGATCCCCATGGCCTTTGTCATATCCGGTGATTGGGTCACAAACGTACCGGAGACGAAAGCCGTTGCCCCACCTGAGGCAGCAATTCCAATAGTCTCTTTATTAATCCCGCCTTGGATGTGGATCCTTCCCTGGAAATTTCTAGATAAAATTTCTTTCGACTTCTGAGCCACCAGGGAATCAAATGTCCCTCCACGTGTTCCTTCCATTACCGCCGACAAGAGAATGGCATCAGCAGAAATCAACATCTCTTCGGTCAATTCCTCAGTGCCGTATTGGAGACTCAAGGCAATACCCGCTCTTATCCCCAGGGTGCGGATCAGCGCCAATTTTTCAACTAATTCCTTAGGATCTTCGTAAGCGTTATGATGAATGAAAATGGTATCTTGGGAACCTAACCCCGCTTGCCTGTAAGCCCTCAAATACCGGGAAGAGGGTTGCCAATACATAAGATGTACCTCGATGGGAAGGGTCACGCCGTTTTGGCGTAACCGCCGGATTAATTTGGGATTATAGATCCTAGTGATATCCTGTCCGAGGACTCCCAATCTTTGTATTCCCTCTTTTTGTTGAACATCAAAATGAATGGCATTCGCCTTCCGCTCTTGTAATTTTCTAGCCACACCAATAAGTTCTGGCAGGAAGTACTTAGAGATAAAGAATCGTCCACTTCTTATGAGAGGACCAATCCCTCTGAGCTTCTCTAGTCGAAGAGAGTACTTCCGGATGGAATTGTACGCCGTCCCTTCCAGGAAGAACAACGGCACTGAGATGATGATATCTTCTTTTGCGATCTTCTCTGAGGCAGGATAGGCTCCGTTTTCCTGTCGGCCAGCAGGACTTCTGGGAGTCATCTTTTGTGATTTAAGGATCTCCTGGGCGGCATCAAAAAGATCCTGGATTTCTTCTTGAGTGAGTTGTTGGGTCGTGACTTTTTCTAGAAGTCGATTGACTTCGTGTGGTAAACCGAAAATCGCACCGGTCTCGTGGGCAAGAATCTCTTGAAGTTTGGTTTGCTCGGCGGGGTTAAGCAACTCTGGATGGACAACCAACCATACATCGAAATTGAAGGCCAACAGGTCAATGCCTTGGGCCTTGAGTTCATCGAAAATCGCCTTCGGTCCAGCACGGACCTTGAGGGTTTCTTTGAGTTCTTCCAGCCGCTTCGCCAGTACCTCAAATCCGGACTCACCCAGGGCCGTGATGACTTTATCCACCGCGGTATCATTAACCACCCCATAACCAGAGAAGTCTTTAACTTTCAGTTTGAGGTATTGCCTCAATTGCCGTTCTTTTTCCTCTGTCAACGGTTCACCCGAACGAGTGGCGGTAGAATCTTCAGGGAATTGGGCGCTGTCTCCATTTTCCCTATTCTTCTTGAGGCTATCCGGTCCCTGACCGCGGGCCTTGACAATATCGGTAAGCATAGCCCTTGCAGCCTTCAAGACCCTGTCATCCTTTTCTTTATCGGTGCGGATGGCAATCAAGGCATCAATTACCGAATCAATACGCGGCGACTTAAGCAGTTTATCCAAATACGATTGATAGCGCTCTTTATAACCCCAGCGGAAATCCTCATCCTCAATCGTGATAAATAAGAGGATGACCGCAACCGCTGCCCTTGCCGATTCCTTATAAACAACTTCTTCTGGATCTTCATCAAGAACTTGGAAAAGGGTCATGAGAAGCAGGAACACTTCCTCATTGGTGATCATTTGTCCCTTAACCCTCACTTGCCCTCCCGCCAACTTGGTCTTAGCTACAACTTGAAGGATTTCCTCAATAGCCTTAATTGCGGCTTTTCGATTTTCGGCATATTTTCCGTGAATAACCACGCGCTTAAGATCATTGAGCTCACCGTTGGCCACCAATAACCCTTCCTCAAACCGGGTGTGGAGATCCTCAAGGCCCTTGATTCCCTTAATCGTCCTCTTTACCCTACTCTTAAATGCACTTATCTTAAGTTCATTCACGTTGAGCTTAGGTAAGTGGAATTCCTGCTCTCCCGTCTCCTCAGCCTTGGCTAGATATTTGTTTAATTTTTCCACAACATCAGGAGAGCCTTGTGCCTTAAGGAATTCCAAAATTTTATTAAAATACGATTTATCGCTTTCCGCCATCTTACGCACGATATCAGCGACAATCTCTTTCTCGCCTTCATTAGCTATCATAAGCAATATGTATCTCATTAACATCGGCGGCACAAATCGGGTGAAGGCTTGAATAATAAAGTTCAAGACGGTTTCATACGAGTCCTTCAACTTATGACTTTGAGCAAACTCAATGGACGTAGGCGGACCCATTTGAGTGATCTCGTAGACAATGAACTCCTGGTCGGCAGGGTTAGGCGGATTATCAAAATAGCGCATGAGCTCGGCGAGACCCTTTTCTTTCATCTCACTCAAGACGCTGTAAATAAACCACCGCTGCCGTTGGTCTTCCACCGTCTTAAAAAGCTCCAAGGCGCGTTCAAAGACAGGAATGATCTGGTCCCCTCTATTAGCCAAATCCTTTTCGATTTTCTCCAGCAAGGATGTGGAGGATCCGCTCAAGAGATTTGCTAAGACCGGGCCCAGCACATTTGCAAGCATACCCAGCAAGTCCTGTGGTGAGGAGGGTTCGTTTTCTAATTGGAGGCTGATGGTTTGCATAGAATTCTGTAGGCCAATGCGAATTAGGGCGATAAGCATATAGGCCTTGCCTTCAACCGACAGGCCCGGATGTTCAAGCAGGCTTAAGATATCCTTGGTATCTTGGGTCGTCTCAACAATCAGTTCAACAAGTGTCTCTGTGTCTAATTCTTCTTTTGAAATCTTGATCGGATTGATGGAGTGAGGCAGGGAAGGATTCATAACCGCCCAAAGATCATGGGCAATCGCCTCGGTGGTTGTCTTCTGCGGGAGAATGACAAAAAGACGGCCAGAGGGATCTCGGTAGTTTGCTACCCCAACAGCATCCCAAAGGATGTTAACCTTGGGAGGAGCGCGGACAAAATGAACCCCGCTTTCAGCCAACCGCTGTCTTAATTTATTTTCATTCCCTAAGAGGACCATGGCCTGTCGGACTTTCTTAGAATCAACCTTAACTGCGGCCCAGTCTTGAATCGGCTGCTTAGTGATCCTTTCTGTCAACAACACCGCTAAATCAACAACCTCTCGCGGCAAGCCGTTTTCGTTGGCATCTTGAGGCCCGGATGATTCTCCAAACACCCGGTGTTTGTTTAACGCATCCGAAACACGTTCTGGGATTCTGGGTAAAAGCCTTTGTGGGAATTGTTCAAAATGTTCAAAAGTTAAAATCTTCAGATTCCGATAATTTTGCCCTAAAGCTTCCTCAATTTTCTTAACATGATTAAATCCGATGAGGAAATAGACAGGGAGCCTTTTTTCAATAGCGATATCCGCGATGGCCTTCATATTTTTGATAATAAAGGATTCACGCCAGTAGTGATTTAACTCTTCCATGATAATTCGTTGGTTCTCCTCTTCAACAGGATTCTTGAGGAAATCATTTATTTTTTCCTTAAGATAGTGGATTTCTTTGTAATGCTTCATAGCCTCCTCGGTCATGGCAGAAGCCATAATCTTATAAATTCGAGACCAAAGGATATTGGAACCAAAAGTTTCAAACTCCTTAAAGGCCTTTGTCTGAAAATCTCTAAGGTTGGAATCCTTCTCAGAGGCCACAAAACGATCAATCTTTTCATATAATTCTCTTATGAGCGAACCGTCCTCATCTTTCGGTAACTGGCGGGGTAGCTCTTTCCAGAATTCTCTAACGACTGAGCTTGTCTTTATAAAAATTGGTAAATACACCCTCGCCGAGGTTGTTATTCTTCTTAAAATGATTTTTTCAGATTCATCCGTTGCCGTTCCCCCCGTACCAATAGCTAGGAGACCGAAGTTGAGGAGTGTGTGAATATAATGCTTAGGGAATTCCTCATCGAATCCAAAGATCAATCCTTTCTTGAAGCCGTACTGGCCTTTAATAAATTCTTCTTCAAAGGCATCGTTTCGGACAACTTCCTCAATTCCTAAGACGATTTCGCCTTGGCTGGCTGCCATAGCAAGCTGTCTCTGCAAGACACTCGCGGGATGTTGCGGATCCCCGAACACATTGTGTTCCATACCGATGAGAATCAAATGATCTGAGTTAATTTTACGCGGCGATGAACCTGGAATTAAAGAGCAGCATGTCAATAACGGAGCGAATGCCGCCAAGCCCATAGTTCCTAAACTTAATTTTATAAATCCACGCCGGTGCATGTGTTGTTGATCAGACCCTTTGATCTTGAATCTGCCGGCAACCCATCTGGTCATATAAACTCCTAAAATCCCAAAACCCGCTAACAAGGCAATGAATGTCAGCGGTTCAAACGCGGCGAGTGTCTGCGGCCCTTCCTTAGAATCCTTAAGGGACCTGCCAGCTTCTTTGTGACTGTTACCTTTTCCTTTTAGAATTGCTACTCGTTCTTCTTGACTGTAGAAATGCCGTTCGTAAATTTCCTTTGCAGTTTCCGGTAGGAGTTTGTTGAACAAATCAAGATCCCGGTAAACCTCTTTGAGGAAATCAAACCAGTCTTTAAGTTCAATGGTTGGCTTATTCAAAAGTTCGACGGCCAACAAAACAGTCAGCGTGTTATAGGCAACCTTGTATTGGGGCTTTTCAAGTTTGGCAGTTTCAGGGAAGAGACTGGCTAACAAGAACTCCAAGACCGTATGGGCTGGGTAAGGTGATTTCATCAAAGATTGCAATTTGGCCTCTACTTCAATAATCGCATCAGCAGTGAGTGAGTGAAGAGCAGGCTTCTCTTTATGCTGATTGAACATCTCTCTTAACCAGCCCGAGGGTTCTAAAATCGTATGGACAAATTGGATAGTTTCACTCCTCATAAAGTAATGATATTTCCTGTCCCAGAGGGTTTCCACAAAGGCAAAGGTATCGGAATGGGCGATCTCTTCTTGAAGTGCCTCTTTTCTAAGCAGTTGCTGTACCTCACTTGTCGTCTTGGATCCAACCAGGTTGATCATCACCCAATCCAGCAAAAAGCCGTGCGGGTCAATATCAAACGGTTTAGGACGATAACGGCCTTCCCTATAGGCCTTAAAGAGCTTTTGATAATGAATAAGGGGTTCTTCATGCTGGAGATTCAATGGCATGACAATGTAATCTGGCCTAGCAATACCTGAACCAAATTCGGAAATCTTAGCATCAACGGTATAAACCGGAATCTGCCTTGAGAATCCTGCCCCATGTGTTGTAATCAATTCGGTTCGATCCTTAAGGACCCGGCCCTTAATCAGCTTGTTGGATTCAAATGGAGAAACCTGAATCACCAACCCATGCGGAATAATGATCTTGGCTAAAACCCAAGCGCCGATCTCAACCAAATGATAGAATTCGAGCTCCTCGCTTTCTTTAATGAATTCCGTAAGATCAAAGGCTACACTAAATGGCTCTACTATTTTCTGCATCTGTCTTTTAAGTCCCTCAATGGTCAGTGATTTCTTCTCAAATTGATCGAACATTCCTCTCATGGAAGGAGCATAGACCCTTTCATCCCATTGTTCGATGTCAAACAGATGGCTCTGTGGATTAACTGCCAAGATGTGTTTCATCTCTTTGACGGCCTCAACAATAGCTTTAGTATCCTCTTTGACTAATCTAATAGTTTCTCCGTATCGTGAATTTTCAAAAATATCTTTAATGGGCTTAAATTCATTGGTGTAATGCTTAGCTGATGGCTGTAAGAGGGCCCTTAATCGCGCCTTGGTTAATATCTGCTTTGCCTTTTGCCTAATGGCGTCACTGGTGATCTTCGTTAAGATAAGCTCGCGGAAGGATCTTAACTGTTCTTCCTCTGGCTGAGCCAAACTAACAATTTCGTTGTGGATCGCTTCCCTTTCTTCAGCCGTCAATTCTTGAGTGATGACTTTTTCTAATAATCGATTGGTTTGATGTTCCAGACCATAAATCGCACCAGTTTCATGAGCAAGAATCTGCCTTAGACGGGTTTGCTTTTCTGCGGCGAGTAATTCCGGATGGACAATGACGTATTCTTCATAATTGAATGCTAACAAGGCAATGCCGAGAGCTTGAAGTTCACTAAAGATCTCATTCGGCCCGGCGCGGATTTTACGGGTTTCTTTGAGTTGCTCTAAGCGACTCGCCAAGACTTCAAAGGCAACCTCACCTAGGGCTTTAATAGTTGTATCAATGGCCGTGTCTTCGACAACCGCATAACTGCTGAATTGCCCAACCTTGAGTTTAAGATATTCCCTCAGCTGACGCTTCTGCTCTTCACTCAACGGCTCACCCGAACGGGTGGCGGTTGGTTCAGAACGATTGGGTGAACCTTTTTCTTTACCGTAAACCCTGGTCCATTCTCTGCGATAATCTTCTAATGTATCGCCTTGATAAGTCGGAAGATGACCTTCGAGCCATTTGGCTAGTCCCTTTAACTCACCTGTCAGCCGCTTCTTGCCTAAGAGGAACCGATGAACATCGCCCTGTGTCGGCGCCTCAGCGCGGCCTCGGGTATTCATACCAATAAGATGATAGTAATTGGGAAGTCGCTCTTGGGTTTGCTCTTCTTGATCCTCTCCCTCTGCCCCACCTTGTGTCGCTTCAATCAAACTTAAGCCCGTTAAGCGCTTATAAGCACGATCAATTCTTCGTATCACCTTTGTCTTTACATTTGTGGCTTCAAACAACTCTTTATAAGAACCATACTTTTTGCCATGACTGGCCATAAGTACACTGAAAAATTGCTGAGGATCATGCACGTCAAACTCCTTAATCAACCGCCGGCGGACAGCTTGCGCCACCTCAGAAGAAATCTTTTTCCCAGATGTCACTTCGGTCCAGAAATCATCAAAATCAGCTTCTAATTCAATATAAACTTGCATATTCTCAACCATTTCTTGAATTACGGAATCAAACAATTCTTCCGCGGTTAACTCTTTCTGTTCTTCAGTCACGCTTGGCGCTTTGATCTTAACTTCTTCAAAAGCTAGTATCGAAATTTCTTTCACGACCTCACCGGTCGCTGCCTCTTCCTTAACTTCAGGGATCGCCGCCCCTTCCTTCTGGTCTTCCTTCTTCTGTTCTTTCTTCTCTCCCTTCTCGGCTACAGATTTCTTGAATCGTTTTGCAATAACTTCCCCAGCTAATCCCAGCTTCTTTAACCAATAAGAAACTGTTTGAATATTAATCCCGAGTTCAAGAGCAATGGTCTCGCGCGGATTCTCATCCTCCAAATGATTCAAGGCAACCTCTAAGAATCTCTCCTCAGTAATCCCTTTGCGCTGATGACTTGGTTTGATTGGCTCTTGAGTTGGGGCTTCAACAGTAACAGCCGGCTTTTCAATTCGTTCTTCAATTGCTTCTGCCTCTAAGGCCTTTTGTTCAACGGCTTCTTCCTTTGGCCTCTCTTCAATTTTCGTTTCCGCAGTAACTGGTTCCACAATAACTACTTCACCTTCGGCTGTCTTTGGTTCGATGACAGCGCCGATGTCCTCGGCACGAGGCGAGCTATCCCCAGCAATTACAGACTTGGTCAAAGGTAGGGGCACGGCATGCCGTGCCCCTACCTCAACAACACCCAATATTTTCTCATTCAAAAATCTTTCAATGGCCAAATCATACTGACTCTTGGGGGTATCTAGGTCTTCCTTAAGAATCATACGCTCAAAATCTTCCGCCAAGGCATGGGCTAAATCAGCCTCGATCCCTTGTTTTCTTAAATAAAATTCTAATGCCTCATGCCCTAAGGCTGCACTGACAAGCAGGATCCCCTGGGGCTGAGTTCTTAAATAATCCAAAAGGCCGGCTATTTCAGCGATAGAATCTTCCCCAGGATTCACCCACATGACGATGTATCTATCAAGACCTTTAATCAATTTAGATTGTTCCGATTCCGGTAATATCACCGAATGAATCTTAAACTTCCCAATGGTGTCGATGACCACTTGATAAATACTCCTGACATCAGCAAACAAGCCTTTTAACAACTCTTTTTGTTCCCTTTGCTCTTTGATCATCCCTTCCGCGGTTGTCATATACTTAAAATACAATCCCCGTTGTCTTCGATCCATCGTAGCCTCATACTGCCTCTGCCATTGATCTCGCTCTTTCTCATAGAACAGTATCGCCTCTTCGATACGTTTCTTTATCCGATTCAATAACTGTTCCCCGTTAACTGTTGTTTGTCCGCCAAAGGCCTCCAAGGCACCCATGACTCTTAAAATCCACTCTCTGTTATATCTCTGGGTGACCTTAGTCTGTGGGTTAGCCATGATCCTCGACATCTCTTCTTCACTTAAATCCACTTCCCCGCGATGTTTTGAGCGAATAGATCCCTTGGGCTCAAATCCCTGGGCCTGGGACCTGCCGCTTATTTTCATCTGAATCCTAGGCAGTTCTCTTTCTTCAAAAGGCCAGAAATATTCGTTGAGACGACCCGAATGTTCATTTTTCTTGAAACCCATTTTCTCGGCTTTCGGCTCGAAACCTACGGACACATCTCGTAACGAGAATTCCTTAACCCCTAATTGCCTCGCTATCCTTAAAGCCAGACCCATCAGAGTGCGGCCAATGCCTAAACCTTGATACCTTGGTTCAACATAAATAGCAAGATCCTGATTTTCCGGAACCTCCTCAAGCCTCATATCCCGCTCCATCTTCTTAAAATGTGGCTTGAATCCATAATCGGCTTTGGCAAGACTTCCATCATGATCGATCATAAAATCGATAACTCCTACCCTGCGTCCTTGAAGGGATATAATCGTGCGCACCAACCTCAATCCACTTTTTTCTTTATCTTCATAATAACCGAATGTAACCAACTCATTTTCTGCTGCCTTAATAGAGATATGGTGATACTGCCTTAAAATTTCCACCAATCTCTGTGCCTCTTGTTCACTTAATCCTTTCTCAATATCCATCCGATCGATTTCCTGTTGAACGGCTTCTTCTATCTTTGGTAAATGTTCTTCGTTTTCTGCTGTTTCTCCTTCACTAGCGACGGCTTCAGATTCATCGATGGATGGAACATAGAGTCTCTTACTTTGCTCTTGCAGATACTTCTCCGCCATTAAGACCTTTAATAAAGCCTCTTCCTCGGTTTCCCAGTTTTCCTTCGCTTGTTGATAGACCGCTGGAAGAACAAAATACAATGAACTCGTATCGGGGAAATTCACCTCAAAATAGTCTTCTAATACTTTACGGATTGCCGCCTCATCGAACATCAGAGGCTCAATTTTTCTTAACATCCTTGCCTCAGCAGCCTTCAGGAAATTATCGATAATCGGCTTCAAAGACACATAATCGGTAACCCCTTCTCCAAAGTCACCGATAGTGCTTGGTTTTTTCGTTATTACCACTTGATCGAAGAAAGCATATTGATAGTCTTCGCCAGTAAACTCTAACATCTCAATCCCGTCAACCTTAACCTGCCTTTGTCCTAAAAGATAAAGGGCTAGTTTAATTCGAAGAATGGAAGAGATAAAGGCGAGATTATAATCTGTCTTATAGACATGAAAGAGAAGATGCGGGAATTGTTCATGTTCAAAGGTTATCCATGTTAACCCGTGCGTAAGATATCTAAATCCATCGTATGTCTTACTGCGGGCCTTAGAATAGAAGGCTTCTCTTTCTTGGACATTGAGTCCCGGAATCGTTACTTTGAATTCTTCGGGGAACTGAGCGGTTAAGGAATTCCGAGCCATCTTAAGTTGCTGGGCCATCCTGGCATAATCTTGATTTGCAACCCCCTCGTAGTCAGTACCTTTTTTCTCTTTTTCTTTAATGGCCTTATCGATCATTTGGAATTCTTCTTCCGTCAGTCTCTCAGTGACGACTTTCTGTAAAATGAGATTGATGTTATGCTTAAGGCCATAGACGGCACCTGTCTCGTGAATGAGGACTTGGTCCAAGTAGAGGTGGTCTGGGGCCTCAATCAATTCCGGATGGATAACGATCCAGCCTTCATAATTAAAGGCCAGTAAATCAATTCCTTGGGATTTAAGATCAACAAAGATCTCAACTGGCCCGGCGCGGATCTTTCGGGTTTCTTTGAGCTGCCCTAACCGATCGGCTAAGACTTCCAGCCTAACATCGGCCAGGGCCTTGATCACTGCCTCAATGTGACCTTCCTCAACAATTTTATAGCCGCTAAATCCCTTGACCTTTGCGGAAAGATATTTTCGGAAGTTCCCTTCTTGTTCTTCACTCATCGGCTCACCGCTGCGGGTGGCGGTAGAATCATCTTTTCGATGACTTTCCTGCTGGCCGGCAGGCCCGGTAAATGGCGCAGCCTTATTCGAGGCAGGCAGATCACCTTTTTGTGTCCCCTTGGTGCCTGCCTGTCCTGCGGGTAGGCCCGGCGTCTGGTTTTCGGTATCTTTTTCTTTCTTTTCTTCTTTTTCCTCTTTAAGGAAACGCAAACTGTCTTGCCATCTTAAAAAATCGCTTCTTAAGACAAGAGGATACTCGATTGGCTTTTGTTCTATCTTTTCTTTTTGAACTTCAGCGGGTTTCTCTTTGGGTTTAATGAGAGCTTCTGCCTCGGCTAGAATGGCGTCCAAATCAACATCCGCGGATAGCCAAGGACTGGCGGGATACCTATGGGCGTACTTGGGTATGCTATTTTCATAATCCTGTCTTTTCTCTGCATCAGATAGGACTTGATAGGCCTCGTTAATGACTTTAAATTCCTGATGAGCCTGGGCCCTTTCCGGTTCCGGGGCGCGGTCAGGATGATAGAGCATGGCCAATGCCTTGAAAGATCGATCAATGTCTTTTGAAGTGGCTTGCCTCGGGACACCCAAAATAACATAATAGTTTGGAACTTTTTCCCCAAAATAATTAGTGATTTCTCTGGGTAAGCCGATCATCGCCTTAATATAGATCTCTCTTCTTAGCACATGAGTGGTCATGGTCTTTATGCCTCCCCCCGTTGTCTTTCTCATCGCTGCCAATACCCGCTGCTTTAATTGAGCATCTTTAACCTCGGTAAGGCTGGCATAAACCTCCCTCTCGCTCTTTTGACTGAAATAAGCGCTTAAGACTTGCGCGTCTAAAATGCGAAGCACATCGGCCCTGACTGATGCCATTTCCTTACGGAAGAAAATCACATCTAAGATCCTCATCTGGGCCAATGCCTTGAGGGCTTCTTGGAATACCTTTTCTGGTATGAATTGTAAAATTCTAATGATTCGTTGAGCCCGCTCTGCTATTTGTCCATAAACTGTTTCTTCGCTCAGTTCATAATTCACCAAATTCAAAACTGTTTGTTTTAAGATTTCTTCGACAACTAACCGCCTTGCCTTATCTTTTGTAATCTTAAGCAATTGAACAGCTCCCACCACAAGGGCGAGGGCATAATCAATTGCATGATCGGAAATACGTTGAGCTGTCTGTCGATGAATGCTGTAAAAATTCTCCAATCTGCTTGACATCGTGACTATCATTTCATAATCTCCCAGCTCCAACAGAGTTTTGATCGCTGCCCTTTCAGAACCTAAAAACGGTTCCGTACTTTCAAGGGAAATGGCAAACACTCGGCTAAAGTCAGAGGTGAAATCCAGTGTCTGTTTGAGTCTTCCTCGCACTTCTTCCAATAGCCATGAATCCGGTTCGATCAATAAGAGGTTCACTAACTTGTTGACGGCCTCCCTAGTCGTCTCGTCCTCCCTAGTTGTCATTGTAAGGTAATACTCAAGAAGCTGCCGGAATTCTGGAATGTTTTTCCTCAAGATGAACTTGAGCTCATTTTTATCCACCTCAATATCCGTAGTCAGATAATGACTAAAAATTAAACCGTATCGGAAAATAAGCCTGTTTAATAAAATGCGGCTTGCGGTTGCGATGATACTTCCTCCCGTTGAAAATTCGGTTGATAAAGCGGAATTGTTAAGCCTACTGAAGAGTTCAAACAATGACTTAAGTGTTAGACGCCCATCAAAAATCGTTAGAAGATATTTAAATTCAATGCCCGGATTGTCATACAGATAAAGCAAGATCTTAAGGTATTTCTTCTCATCGCCAACAAGCATCATGAAAAGATATTCTTCAAAGAATTTGAGTAAATCCATTCTCTGTTTCAAATCTCTTTTGGCGAATATTTCATCCACAATATCCTCTCCAAACGCCGACTTCAATAACACCAAACTATTCATATGAAAACGGTGATGCCCGGGGAAAACCAGATAATTTTTACTAGACTCAACAAAGAAAATTTTTAAGAACTGGTTAATCTCATATCGAGTAGAACTGATTTTGACGAGTTCTTGGCCGACTTGGGAACCCTCTCTTAAATGAACTCCCAGACGCAGATACTCTAAAGGAACCATCCGGACAGTCCAAAGAACGTTGATGTTAACCGTGGCGGTCAAGGCTCGTCCTGTTTCTGCGTAAGGCCGATCCAAAAGGGAAGATAGATAATAACCTTCCGCCTTGCGAGGCCACAGGAATTTCCGTTCGGCGAGTTGGCCTAAAATCTTCTCCTTTTCTTCGAGCGGTCTCTTGGTGTATCTGGGATCCTGATCCAGCAAGGGCAACAGGATATTTTGTTTCTTCAGGATCTCGTTTAACGCTTTCCTTAAATTATCGGCTCGAACAATAGGCTCTCCTTGGGACCTACTCGCCCTCTCAATCTTTGCCAATTGGTACAAATTAAGCGGGATCAATTCCCCGAGATTGAAATGTGCGGGGAGGGACAGGTATTGTTTGATATCTTCCCGTTTTCTCAAATTAGTAATCGCCCTAAATAATTTTTGATAGGCAGTGACCTCCCAGCCCATCATCTTCAATTCACGGAGAGCCCGCTTTATGAATGTTAACGATTCTAATTTTTCTTCCTGTAGGAGCTTTAAGGCAGTCTCAAAGATACCAACCGCATCAGCCCAATATTCATCTTGGGTGAAGACTTGGGCTTTCTCAAAGGCATGAAGCCAAGACCATCTGAACAATGCCTTAAGATTTGCCGATGTAAGAAAGAGCACACTAAAATCAATATAAATATGACTTTCTTCCAAATAGAACGGAGTTTTCATTCCGTAAGCGATTGTGATATTGTCTATCGCACCAAACCGGCTGATCTCCCCCGTCAAGAAATTAAAATTCCATCCTATCTTCTCCGAACTGGGTTTATTAATTCGACGATGTAAAATCTTCTCAAAGTCTCTCGTTAAATGCCTCGCATCATCTGGCCTTAAGGAAACATGATAAGTGCTGATCTCCTCACCCTTGAAGGAAACATCCTTCGTTACACCTTCAATATCAGTAAACGTCGATGACACCTTTGTGATTTTCAACCCTCCCAACTGATCATAAACTTTAATGGTAGGTTCTTCGGGAGGATAGAGGGCGCGCAAGAATTCTTCAATAGGAGCTCGTTTTTGCACTGCTTCTTCCGTTAATCTTGGGTTTTCAAGATGCAGCATTTCATGCTCTGCCCATTGATCACGCAAATGTTTAGGAAGATGAATGATCATCTCCCTCTCCATTTTATCTAAATAGAGATATTTTACGCCTGACTTATCTACATAAGCGTAGGTCACGACTCTGTCCTTAAATGGCACTTGCTCTTCCTCAGCCAATTGGCGGATCTTAAGATTGAAATCTTTGATGGCCTGGATTCTGACATTCATTCCAGATAATGGACTTTCGGTAATAAGGATACGAAATGCGATGATATCGGTACCCTCAATTTCAGCTTCCTTCAATACCCTGCGGATAATCGAGTCTTGTTTAGCACTCAAACTCTTTCCTGAAGCAAGGATCGCCCCTCCTTGACCTTGGGGTTCGTTTTTCTTGGGCTCTTTTGCTTCTCCAGTTTCTTTTTCTAAATCTTCACTCAAGGCTTTCGACCATTTTTTAAGATCACTCAAGCGGACTGGAAGATACGGACTGGTTTTGTATTGACCTTCGCTTGGCGTTTCTTTTTCTTTCTTTTCCGAAACCACGGATTCGGCTATGAGAGCATCCAGATCCACATCCGACTCTAACCATGGCTTGGACGGATAGTAGTAAGCATACTTGGGTATACTCTCATCGTATTCCTTCCTTCTCTGCGGATCAGAGAGCGCTTGGTAAGCCTCATTGATCCGTTTGAACTCCTCTTCGGCCTTGGCCTTCTCAGAAGGTTGAGCCCGGTCAGGATGATACAAGAAGGAAAGCGCCTTGAATGATCGGTCTATCATCAAAGGTGTGGCTTTCATGGGAACTCCTAAGATAGCGTAATAATTCGGGACAGCCTCCCCTGAATAAGCGGTCAGCTCTTTGGGTAAATGAATAGTCTCCCTGAGGTAAATTTCCCGTCTTAAAACATGTTTGGCCATCGCGGGCATCTTACCCACTTCTGTAGCCTTCATGGCAGCCAAAACCTTCTTTTTCAAGATATTATCTTTGATAGGAGCAAGACTTGAAGTCACCTCCCGTTCGCTCTTGGTTGAAAAATAATTACTTAAGGTTTCTGCATCAACAACTTTAAGCACATCGGTTCGGATAACCGCCATTTCATCACGGAAAAATATAAAATCAAGAATGGTATGATCGGTCAACACTTTCAGCGCTTCCGTTAAAATCTCTTGAGGGAGATTCTGAATGGAGGTGATGATCCGTTTGGCCTTTTCTTCCATGGAAGTTTGTATTGAAGTAATCGTTAACTCTTTATGAATCAGATGAGAGGCAATCTCCTTTACCATCGATGCGACCATTTGCCGTTGTTCTTGAGTGACAGGTTTTTGTAAAAGTTTTTGTACCCCCTGAATAAGGGCCAAGGCATAATCGATGGCGGAATCAGCAATGATTTCTTTTGGTTTACGCTGGGTCTGATAGAAGTTCTTCAAGTCATTAAATACCCTTCGTAACGTCTCTTCATCCCCTGCGGTTAACATGGCTTTTACCGCTGCCCTTTCTACAGCTAAAGTTTCACTTGGGGACTCCAACGGCACGCTAAACAATCGTTCAAGTGATCCAAAATCTTTGACTTTCTTTCTCACCACCCCTAATCGCTTGTCATAACCTTCCAGGGCTAGGTAAGGCAATAAATGACTGATGGATTCTAAAACCATTTCATCCATCACTAATGTTCCGTCAAGATAAAAATCGACAATCCTGTGAATTTGTTCTTTGTAATATCCAATAAAAGAGATCACTTGGTTTCTATCAACCCTTGATCCCGGAGCTAAAAATAACCCTAAGGCCCAACCATAACGGGAGAGAAGTCTTGTCATCAAGACTTTCTTTGCCTTGATTCGCATTTCCTTGACTGTCAGCTCAATGACTTCTTCTTTCTGGACGGTCATTGTGTGAATCTTAATAAACAGATCGAACAATTCCGCAAATAATCCTTGAGCCTTCAAATCTTTTACCGTTGCTCCTGGGAACATCGCAAGATATTTGATGATTCCCATATAAGTTCTCTCATAGTTAATGACCCGCGAAACCTGTTCTCCTAAATAAGACGTCAATTGCTTTCTTTCGGCAACCTCCAGTTGGGCAAAGATTTCCTTAAAGAGATCTTCGCTAAAAGCCCCGCGATATAAAATGAGGGCTGCCATCATCTCGTTATACCGACTTTCAATGGAGACATGACTTGTTCCAACTTGGTTAAAGAAGATCCCAAATCCTTGGCTTAACTCTTTCCTTGTATAACCGCTCTTAAGAAGATGACTGGATAAAGAACGTGCATCGATAAGAATGCCCAAAAGCCGCATGAACTCTGCGGGCACTAATCGGATAATTTGCAAGTAATGATGATTTCTTGAGGAAATCAAGGCCTGGCCGATTTGTTCATACGGCCTTTCCCACAGATGAGCTATCCGGTCAACCTCGGCTTTTCTGGGTAAGAGGAATTTCCTGCGGGCAAGCTCTTTGATGGCTTTTCGCTTTTCTTTTTCTTTCTTTTTCTCTTTCTCTTTGTTCTTTTCAATGTATCTTGGATCATTGGCTAATAATCTCAAAATAATGTTCTTTCTTCTTACGACAATATCTCGTAAGGATTCTCTTAGTTTGATCGCCCGGGTTAATATCTCTTTTCTTTGTTGACTCAACACATACCGATCCCGAAATGGATCTATTTCCCAATCGTAAATGTCATAAATGTTATGTGCCTTTAACAAATACTTTTGTACGACAAAGCGGCTTCTTAAATACCGCAGGGCATCGATAAGCTCTTGATAAACTGAAAGTTCCCAATTAGCTTTGCTTAAATTCTTGAATGCCTCTTCCAGTTGCTTAAGCACTTTTTCATCCGCCGCTAGAAGACTTAAAGCCACTTCAAACACACTCACACTATCGGCCTTATACTCATCAATAAAGCTTCCTTTACTCGTCTGAACCCGATATATTCGGCTCTTCTCAAAGGCATGGGCAGAACCCAATCTCAATAATTCCTTAAAGGGAGCGGAAGGCATCAATAACAGGCTCACATCTACGTAAGTGCGGTCTTCTTCAAAGAAAAGTGGGGTCAACATCCCGTTGGAAATACTGATCGTTTTAATATTCCCAAATTCCCCGGTCTGTCTAAATATCAGCTGAAGATTTTCTTCTATCTTCGCTTTTGCTTTCTTTGTAGTGAGAGCAGGTAGAATCTTCTGATCAATAACTGCTTTCAAATCTTCTTGGACAGCAAGATGGAAGGTGTGTAACACCTGGCCCTTGCGGGTATACGGCCTCTTCTTTCCTTCTTTATCTTTAAAGAGTTGATCTTTCCTTGATATCTTCAACCCGCCGAGTTCATCATATACTTTGACAATAGGTTCAGTTGGATGGATTAGTGAATTAAGGACTTCCTCAATGGGAGCGTCCTTCTGTATCCTTTCTTCAGGTAAAGATGGTTGATTAAGATGACCCATTTCATGTTTGCCCCATTGCTGACGGATGCGGGATGGTAAATACATAATCACGTTCAGTTCTCGTTCATCCAGGTACAGGTGCTTACTGCCATCCTTTTCTACTCTTGCATACGTGATCAACCGATCTCCAAACGATGTCCATTCCCTTTGGGCAACCTCTTCGATCTTCGCATTCAACCCGCTCACCTTATGGATCACCACTCCTTCGGACTTCAACTCTCCTCCCACATCCAACGCAGCATACTCCTCTTCACTGACCTCTTTCACCTCGCTCTCTACCAGCGCCTGCATCACCATCTTCTCCTGCACTGCACTTAAGCCTCTCCCGCTTCCCAGCATCACCCCGCCCTCATGCCATTCCTCTTCCTCACCTTCCTCCTCCTCACTCACCCACCGCGATCGCCCTTTCTTATCAAACATCTGTTCTATGATCTCGGCACTGATCGGATGACCCGCTTCCACATACTCCTCCCATATCTCCAAGAGCTTCTTAAATCTCGCATACTCGGGGAACCGCTGCTTTACCTGCCCATATCCCCGCCCGCTCATCGGATGCTCGATCGCAATCCGCACCAGCTCCCGCAGCTCATCCATATCCCCTACCACCCGATACGCTCGCACCAGCTCTATCACACTCATCGAAAACTTTACTTCACTCTCTTCGATCTCCTGATGAATCTCTAATATCTTCTCGATCGCATCTAACACCTCTTCCTTCTGCTCATACCCTAACGTCCGCCAGATCTCATCGATCTCTTCCCGGCTCAACCCCGCCTTATTCAAAATCCCCACATACTTCTTGCCCCACAACGCTACTTGACTCATCGTCGTCTTATACCTCTGTGCAAGCCCCATCGCCTCGCCCGTCAATACCACCGGCAGTCCATGCTTCTTCGATAACGCCAATACCTTTGATGGCACTACCCCATATTCCTTCGCCACCGCCATCGCACTACTCACTTCCTTCTCCTTCACCCCTTCCTTCCTCACTATAGCCAAGGCCTTCACCTCTCCTGTCTCATACCCCAGATACTTCGCCCTCGCCTCTAACACCTCATCCACTGGCACCTGCAACTGCACCAGCTCTTCACTCAGCATCGGCTGCTTTAAGTGCAATAACTCATGACTTCCCCACTGCCTCCTTAACCTCTCACTCAGATTCATCACCACATACATCTCCCGCTCATCCAAGTACAAATGCTTGCTCCCATCTTCCTTCACCTTCGCATACGTCACCACCTCATCCCCAAACATCGTATGTTCTCTTTGCCCGATCTCTTCGATCTTCGCATTCAACCCGCTCACCTTATGGATCACCACCCCTTCGGACTTTAGTTCGCCTCCCGCATCCAATGTTCGGTACTCCTCCTCACTGACCTCCTTCACCTCGCTCTCTACCAGCGCCTGATTCACCATCTTCTCCTGCACTGCACTTAAGCCTCTCCCGCTTCCCAGCATCACTCCGCCTTCATTCCCTTCGTCTTCCTCCTCTTCACTCATCATCCGGGATAAATTCTTTTTAAATTCTTCTCTCTGGGTTGTGGACAGCCCGGCCTGCTTTAAGGTCGCACGTTCGAAACGATTACCTTTTGTAAACTGGGCGACTAATTGTTTTCGTAAAAGCTTATCCAATTGAGCAAATGCCCCTTGACCCTTGATTGCATCAAAGACGAGACGAACGCGCTTGAATCTTCTTAACTTGATGACCTGTAAAGTCCCTAAGACGCCTGCTCCCGCTGTCAGTGCTGTTGCACCAATGATGGCGATTGTCTTCTTTAATTGCGCGGCCTTCTGTTGTTTTATTTCCTTTTCAATCCAAGCCAGGGTGGCTTTTTCAAATTCCAATAGATTTCTAAAATCGTTGTAGATCGTTAAATTCCTGCCGCCCAAGGTAATCTGTTCAACCAGATCGCGGTCGGCTAACAGCACCTCAATATATTTGATCTCCAAAGCAAAAGCGAGTCTCTCCTCTTCCAGAGGTGATAATTTTTCTTTCATATTCTCCATGATATAAGTGTGAGCAATAAGTTCATGAGCAAGCCCGGTAATCAAGGCTGCCATCCCTGCCTTGATCATCCTAAAGTCGTAGGTCACAACATAACGATTG
This sequence comes from uncultured Planctomycetales bacterium, assembly GCA_964374105.1. Lineage (GTDB taxonomy): Bacteria > Omnitrophota > Gorgyraeia > Zapsychrales > JANLHA01 > CAYJXI01. Next base: position 29,450 of record CAYJXI010000001.1, on the reverse strand, counting down.
GCCCCTAAGCTGGTCACCATGGCCCGCGCGGCAGCATCGGGTCGGTTCATGAGTTCTCTTCTATACTCATCGTCTTCGTTTTTCGATTGACTAGCGATGATTTGGTTAAGATCACCTACGGTAAAGGTCACCTTGACGCCGGGTTCTAAGAGGAATCGATGGGAAATTCTCGAGAGCTCTTTAAGTTCCTGGTCCTCTGTTTTTATTTCCCTAGTCAACATGATTTGTGCGATCGGGATTACCATTTCAAACAACTGGCGCAGATCAGGTGGCAGGTTTTGATCAACGGTTAATTCTGCGTGAGCTTTCTTTGGAGCAAATGGCATTAATCCTAAAGCTGTCCCTAGCCCGAAGACTGTCCTTAGGAACGAGCGCCTTGCCCAAAGGTGACTGTCACCAAAGGTGACAGTCACCTTTGACCTCACCTTTGACCTCTTCAATAAACTCAACCCGGCAATACCAAGGAACATAATCAAACCGATCACCGGGTCAAAGGCTTTAAGAGTCGTTACGGCTGGGGCGTAAATGTAACAATCGCAAATTTCATCAACAAACCCTTCGCGGGGAATCATCATCTGCGGCTGGTCAAGTTTTACTCGCTTATCATCTTGAGCATATCTCTTTACCGCCTCAATAATAAGATGTCTATAGCTTGGGAGGTCCGAGCCGTCAATACCTGCCATTTGTGTTACGACCACTGGGAAGCCTTCGTTTTGAATGGCCTCGGGGACAACTGGCGTTAACTCTTGGGGGATGGCATAAAAGGCGTTTGTTCTTCTTAGGAATCTATATTGATAATTCGAATGGGCATTGCCGTTAATGACTAAAAGCCTGGCCTTATTGTCATTCTTAAGGATAGACAAAATAATTTCTACCCACTGAAGATTACGCTCCCGGATAGTGTGTTCTTCATATTTAGGTTTATCTAAGGCAATGACTTTAATCCCTAATGCTTGGGCATTTTGGAAGATCTCTCTGTATCCTGGCAGATAAATCGCCGGTAAAACAATTTCCCCATTAGGTCTTTGGAGCCGGTTTGATCTGATCCTTTCCTCCATTTCGGATAACGGAATTTCCTTTCTTAAATACGCATCAACAATATCCTGAGTATGAACTTCCAAATTCTCCAGAGCCAAATGGGTGATTCCTAATGTCTTCAATTCTTTGAGAGATCTGGCAACAAGATATTTATCGGTTGAAGAAAAGTGCTCGGTCTCTCCCAAAAAGACAACTCGGGCATCCCCCGTAATCTTAGCCCAGTTGAGAGGCTCAACCGCATAATTAACAAGTACAAAATCCTGTGCTTTGGGTGGCCAGATTAGTGAACATCCTGTGCAGTTGAGAACAATGGCTACCGCGGTTAATCCTATCCATTTGAATACCTTTCTCCGAGAAACTTCTTCACCTCTTATGTTTTGTTCACCGCCAAACACCGGGTGTTTGTTTTGGGCAAATTTCTTGTAAATCCAAATTGTCCCTAAACCCACCAAAAGGATGATCATACTGACAGTTCCAAAAGCCTTAAGTCCCGATGACCCTCGATATTCAATATCATCATCTTCTTCTAGATCATCGATTCTTTCGATGATCTTCTCTAGCCAATCCATCATTTCAATAACTTCTTGAGAGTCCTTATCTGGGGATTGTTTTATCTTGGCATCAAGGACTTCCATGACAAGATTGGCTTGTTGAGAACGGGCGACCTTCAAGGCAAGGACCTCGCGTAACATTCTATTGAGAACAATCCCTGAATCCCCCTGATGACGATTTTCCACAAGCAATTCAATTGAATTAATAACCCACGCCTCCAAAGCCAATCTTTGAATTTCCTTATCAGTTTCAGTATTGATAACAGTAAAGAGGGCCTGATGAATCCTTGTGGAGATTAAGGCTTGTTTGTCATTATCATTGAGATGACCCTCAGCCTTTAACAAAGCAGGTTCTTTGTTGGGATCAAGCAGGATCTTAATCAAGGTCTTTAAGGCCCTTAAACGGTTCTCTTTATTCTTCCCATTCTGTACAATGTGAATCAAATATTGAAAATCTGTACTTGCTACCAGCAATTGTTCTTCAAGCGCATCCGCCATTTGTTCAAATACCGGCAGCATTAATCGTTCATCTCGGCCATGAATCAAAAATGGATTATCACCTATTCCTCTGTTTAAAATACCTTCCATAAACATCGGGAAAGAAAGGCCACCTGAACCTGCAACTTCCATCCAACGGAAAGGCAAGAGTCTCTTTATTGTTTGATGAACTTGTCTTAACCGCTCACCCAAGGTCCATTGCGACTCTTGGATTTGTCGCATGAGCTCTATCACACCTAAAATCACAAGCCCTACGACAAGCACTAGACCATAAACCTCACTTATGGCCTTCAGGGATGATCTTCCTTTTCGATTGGTTTTCTTTGTAACTGGCTTAGGTTGAGATTTTATTTTTTCTCTAATGATGCTATCTGACTTTTTCTCCTGGCTTGTAGCATTGGATTGATGAGAATCCTTCTCCAAGGCAAGGACAGCTTTGCTGTAAATCACCTGCAATCTCATCGCGATGTAGATGTATCTAAAGATCGGCTTAAGTTCATTCATCTCTTTTCTAAACTTCTCTTGGGAGGCCTTAATCTCGGTTCTCAGTTCTTCCATTTCGGCAGGTAATTCGCTCAATCGTTCTTCCTTTTTAATGATCGTTCGGATGGCTTTCTTAATCGCACTGGGTAATTGGGAAATACGTTCATCCGAAGCCTTAGTCAGTTGAATTAACTGTTCAGCGAATGATAAGAATTCTTTCGGGCTTGTTGCTTGAGTCTTAAAGAGTCTCAATCCTTCGACTTCGCTCAGGATTGATGCTGAGCCTGGTCGAAGCATCAATAAATCTTTTTTGTCTTTCAACGTATCTGCCAACTTCTCTTTGAGAGATGGGATCTCTTGAGACAATCGAGATTGTTCATTAATCCGATTTTGTAAGACGCCCGGCTTTCGATTCCATTGGTTAAGCCACAGGTTAGTCATTTCCTCCAAGATCTTGTCTATGATTTGCGGATTGTTGCTATCATTAACTAACTGTCGGATTTCTCGTTCGATCAACCCTTCCTCGAAATCAGGAATATTTTCTCGATCCAAGAGAAGACCATGTTGAGTGGCTAACCTCCTGACACCTAAACTCATTTCCTCTATAAAGTAAGCAAGATGAACCGCCACATCAAATTTAATCCTTTGTCTGACTAACACCCCGAGTTCATCTGGCGTTAATCTTTGAATATCTTTAAAGGTCATTGCCCTCTTATGATAATCTGCGGCTTCTTTCACAACGATGGGAATAAGAGTTGGATATCGAGGCATTAAATTTTCCACCACATGCTTAATGGTATTCTTCTCCACCTGCAGCCACCCGCGGGCAGGCCCTCGATACTGACGATTCGCTTTGAAACGATCACTTTCGTGGAAGCCAACGGCCATACGATCTACACCCAGCAGAGGTGTATTCAAGCCACTTGTTTCTGTGACCTCCTGCATGGCCCTCAGGAGATGAAAGAGGTTCCGTGTTTGTTCTTGACTCATTCTGGGTGCTAATTCAATCACAATATATTTCATTCTCTCCTCTAACCAATTGTTGAGTATGGCACTGACACTTCTGTAGAATTCTGGGCCGACACTCGAAACAATTCTTGCTGAATCGTCCTGTTCTCCCAATCCTGTATTTCCCCTCCATTGATGGGAGGGGCTAGGGGAGGGTGAAGACTGTAACCTCACCCCCTCCCTAACCCTCCCCACAAGGGGGAGGGAATCAAGAGTATTTGGAATCACTTCAACTTCTTTTTCACGATTTATCCAAATCGTCCAAAGACTTCCAACAACGGCCATCAATGTCGCAATACTTAAAAAGTCTTTGGTTATCTTCATGAGTCGATTCTTAGCCTTGATCGTCATGATGATGACAACCGTTGCAATCCCTAAACCCACAATCACGATAGGTGCAAATGAGTTCAGAGTCTTGGGTTCTGTGTTCTGCGTTGTGCGTCCTGAATCTTGGGTCTTCTGACTTCCCCGGCCCGCCAGTTGCGAAGACCGGGGCGGGCTGACCTCCCCGGCCCGCCAGTTGCGAAGACCGGGGCGGGCTGACCTCCCTGGCCCGCCAGTTGCGAAGACCAGGGCGGGCTGACTTGCTTGTCCCAAGCGAAGTCGAAGGATGTCTTGTGACTTGTGATAAGAAGAGGCCGCCGCAGATGGGCCCTGGTGAATGCTCGTCACCTGCCACGGATGGTGAGGCATAACCGGTCCCTTGATTTGTGCAAGTGGTATCTGCGGCGACCTCCCTGCCCCGTAAAGTTTCTCTACGGGGCCTGCCACGGAAGATTTTAAAAGGGCCGCTGTCGTTTGGGAAACAATTCTCATGACCCCCATGAACCACGTTGGGTTCATGGCCCTGTACCCTACGTGGTACAGGGAGCCACGGGAGATTGGAGCGAAGGCTTCAAGCGGTCCTGTTATGCCGGCAGGCAGGGCACGGAAGATTGGCGCGGAGGCTTCAAAAATGGGGACAGTCCCCATTTTTCCCATTTTTCGCAATCTAGACAATTCTTTTAAGTCCACTTGATAAAATTGCCTTTCGTTAATCTTATAGCTTGATCGTATTATTCCTTTATCTACGAAAAATTGAATATGAGTAACATACCAGGCAACGCTGGTATCCGTCCTAAGCCGAGGCAATCCTAATTCATCCAAGCTGTCAGCCAGCACGGTTTCGATTCTCTTTGACATCTCACTGACAAAGACCGATTGGTGAGGAGCATTAGCTATCATTGTCAAAACGTGATCTCTTAAATAGCTCTTATCCTCTAATGGAATTCCTAATATCTCTAAAATATTTCTCAAGAAAGACACCATCATGTCTTTGGATTGGAGATAATTCGTGTGGATGATCGCCCCTTGTCGTCTTGAACTATCCCAAATTACACAATAATTGCATTGGATAGCCCCGCCCTCCCACAAAGTGACTCCCTTGCCTCTGCCGAGAACAGCATTAGCCATATCGCCTTTTAACCCAAAATTTGCAATAGGACTTTGACCTCGTTGATTGTTTCTATACAGAAAAGTGCTTTGCAAATTTTGCCTTCGGCCGCCTTTGGCGGGGTTAACCCCGCTAGGCGTCCCGCCATGGCGGGATGCCGTAGCGGCCCTTCGGGCGGATTTTGCCAATGCAAAATCCGGGTTTAATCTATTCTCTAACCGAATGACCTGTCTGTTCTTGATTTGATAACCAACTGGTTGAGTTCTAAAAGTGATAGTCTCGACTTTGTCAACTACAGAAACGGGGATAGACACCTTTTCTCTTTCACCTAAATCAATAAACCCTGGTTCTTGTTGTGTGAATTCTTTGGTGATGACCTTCTCAAACATGAGGTTAATCTTATGTGAGAAGCCAAGGACTGCTGCTGTCTCATGGGTGAGGATTTGATGCAAGCGAATGCGATGGGGGGTTTCTACTAATTCCGGATGGATGATGATCCAGTCTTTAAAGTTGAAGGCCAAGAGATCAATGCCGAAATTCTTTAATTCCTCAAAAACATCATTGGGCCCAGCGCGGATTTTACGAGCTTCTTTGAGTTCTTCCAGCCGCTTCGCCAAGGCTTTCAAGCCCGCCTCACGCAAGGCCTTGATGGTTGCCTCAATCTGGTCTACCTTAATGTCCGCATAACTGCTGAACTGCCCTACCTTGAGTTTAAGGTATTCCCGAAGTTTGTCTTCTTGTTCTGTTGAAAGCGGTTCACCCGACCTTGTGGCGGTGGGCTCAGGAGTCACAGGATTATCTTCGCGCTGATCATCCCTTTTCGCTGGGAAGATATAGAATTGTCCGGATACTTCCAGCTCAAACGATTGAGCTAGATCAATCTTTGTAAATCCAAGATCGTCATACCAGAGCCTGGATGGAAATCTAAACATCTCTACACGCAGTACGCTTAATTCAGCAGGCAATTCAATTGGCCGAATATGCTGAGCCTGTAAACTTTCTGTTATACCAAAGATCATGCCTGCCACCTTAACAGGGATCAATACCTGCTTGCCCAATCTCTGCGCCAAGAGAGTAAGTAATTCAAACCAGACCGGTCCCAGATTCAAGGTGGTGCTCTTATATTCGCGGTGGACAAGCAATCCTTGATCGGTGAGAATCACTAAGAGCCGGCCGATCCTTGTTCCCTTATTATTGACTGCATAAAAGACCAGTTTATTGGGTTCAAAGGCATTGACAAAGGCGCTGTGGCGGTTGCCGCCGGTTAAGACGCACAGACACGAAGCAAACCCAACACCCATGTTAACCTTCTCCACCACATCGCTGCTAACGATAACATCCACTGGCTGCCGGGTTTCTGTGGCCGTACCGATTTCTGCCTCGATGCGTTTCATGGCCTCGATATGGGTCTCAATATCAGCTAAGACATCTTGGTAAGAATCGGTAAATTCTGACGGCTTAAGAACCGCATAAATCTTTTCCAAGCTACCACTCTCTAACTGGGCAAAGTGATCCACTCCCTCGCCTTCAGCCAGTTCTACACCAGCCTCTTTCGCCAACTCGACAAGCTCTACCGGCAGTTGGGCAAAAAGTGTACGGAGTTCTTCTTTTTCCAGATTCAAACGGTGCTGACGGACGGCCAACAAATCAGCCGGTGGCTCAACCTCGCCTCTTATCCTTAATCCTTCTTTGAGGACTTCCGGATTCTGATAACCCAGAGCCTTAAGTTGTGCCAAGGTTTGTGGTGAATAAAGCTTTTCTGCTACGGCCGCCGGTCCTTCAAAGATATAAGTCCACACCATCGGCCGGACGATTCCTCTAATGACCTCGGCCTCTCTGGCCCGGTAAGCGCCAAAAATCAGATTATTCAGTTCATTGGTGATGATATAATCTTTTGGTAATTCAACAGGTATTGCTTGCCCTTCACTTAAGAAGGTTGTAATGACCTTTCTATTGACGTCCCTCAACTCTTTTAATAAGACCTCGGTTTGATAGAGTTCAAAATATTGCTCTAATCGTCCCTTAATGCTTAAGACACCTTCTTTTTCAACCTGTTGGGCGAGCGACGAAGATTTCTGTTTCAGCTGATTACTCAAAGAACTAAGGTAAGTCAAATCTATAGCCTTATTGACAGCATTTACTTGATCGGTAATTTCCTGATGGGAACGCTGCTCGTCAATCAAACCAGCCATTTGCTTTTCTAACTCTTGCTTCTGGCCTTCTTCTTTTAATTCTTTCATTCTCTTACGCAGTTGACCGATCTCTTGGCCGAGGGTCTTGCGGCGCTGCTGGGCCGCACGCACAGCGGGTAATTCTTGAATGGCTTTCAACAGACCATCTCTAATCTCTACCGCTCTTTGGACATCGGCTATGAATTCATTGATAGCCGCATAGATTCCCTTATCCAATCTCTCCAGGATCTCACGCAGGACCTTCAGTAATTCAACCAGAGAGGCTTTTTCATCCTTACCAAACAAGCGCTCTAAGGGTTCGGTGGCCTCCTTGACACTATTCACTACAAACTGGGCACCAAACGCCAAAGCTGACATCTTAGAAATAACAATCGCCAAATGAAAGTTCTGGCGAACAATCTGCTGATCAGGTGTCGTATCCATGTTAATCACCATCTCTGCCGATCGGCCTAGCTCTCTTAACACGACTATTTGATTACGCGGGGTTAATCTCACCCTGATATAGTCAATGAGCGAGACAAAGAAATTCGGTCTGTCTTCACGGATAATAAACAGACGATAAGGAACTTCTTTCAAGCTGGTAACGGCAAATGTCCTCATATCATTGATAATATCTTCAATGATATTTAAGGCCGCCTCCTTACCCAAAACGACACCCAAAATCGTGTTGAACTCCATTAACCCGAGCCATAAATCCAGTTGCTGACTCAACCATTCCACCAGCCTCTCTTGGTTGAGAGCCATTTGTACGAACGATTCCGCGCCCATCGTTTCTAAGACATCGAGGATCCTCACTAAGGCCTTTCTATTTTCAAGTGCATTGATAAATCCAGCCACTGGCGGATAACCGGCAAAATATGTCTCTTTAAGATAACGCCTTGCTTCTTGAGCAAAATCTTCGTTCTCTTCGATGACATCAGACAGATAGAGACGGATATCTCCCTCTAATTCAAGATCCTGTGTCTGACCTTTAATTCTCAAGATCGGGAGCATGGCCTTTGGCCCAACAATCTTTCGGTTATGGGGCATCACAACCGCCTTGGCCGCGGCCTCTTTCTTAAATAAGTCCCCTGATTCAAGGTTGGCGAAAAGACAACTGCGGCAGCGCTCATCGTTGCCCAAAACAAGAAGTGAAGCGGTTGTCTTCATAACCTCCTCATAAGATAAATCAAGGACCACTGCCTGTTCTGGAGTAAGATTGATGACAGCTGGTACATATTTGTTTAACTCTTTCTGTAATTGTTCTCTTTCCTCAATGACACCAACATAGTCTGGTTTTTCTTCCAAGTGCATCTTATGAATCTCGGGATGATTTTCGAGCGTGTCCCGGAAGCGGTTGACCGCCGAGGCCACAATCTCAATGATCTGCCTAATATGGACATTAAACTCATTTTGATCACGAACATAATGACGAACAATGTCAACCACAGGACCCACGGGAGAAGCCATCCGATCCTCTAAGAATCTTGTCAAATCGGTAACATATCCTTCCTTTAAAAGACGTCGAACCTCACTCAAGAGCTCAGGCAGATCAGCTTCATACGGGGCAACCTCAGCCGCGCCGATCGCCTGCTTACGGTAGTTAGCGTCATCGCTTCTTAAGCCCTGCACAACTGCCGCCTCGGCAAGACCAAAATACTTCCAGCCAATCGTATAGAAGTCAAAATGGTCTAACGGTTCGGCTTGAGCAAAACGATCGATCAAAGGCTGAACCTTTTCTTTTATGGCCACCGGCAGGACTTTTAAGAACTCCTCATCCCTTAATAGGTCATATAACACCCCCATGGCGTGGGCCGCGGTGTGCCCGCCCTGCAGGGAAACCAAATATAACGCACCGATACTCTCCGGATGCTGTAAATCGCCCAAGTGGCTTACCCGTGCGGTCTTTTCCCAGGAATCGTGGCCGGATTCGGCAAAGATGTCATGGACAATTAACTTAAACAAAGCCTCGTTGACTTGACTTAAAAATTCCCCGCCAAAACGTTTCTTGGCCAGTTCGCTGTCTCTGACAATCCTCCAGCGCTTAATATCATCTATGGAAAGAATTTCTCGGGCCAGGCCTTCCAGGGGTGACGTCAAACCGAAGGTATGCTCAAGATTGGAAAAACCACGCTTAAGGTTTACATCAACACCGACCTTTGTGCCGATATATTCAATCTTTTCGCTTAAGTCATAGAGTCTCTGGTTGAAGCGAACAATTCTCTCAAACTGACCCACCCGTTCTGACGCCGCGATGATCCTTCCATAAACCTGATTGGGGGCGCAGGCCTTACAGAAATCGAATCTTCGGGCAATTTCCTCTAATGTGTAATTGTCTATGGCGCTCCTCTTGGCCTTTAATTCTTTGGCTTTCTTAAGTACCTCTTCCGGCGCCCCTCGAGGCATAACCTCGACCATATGATCGGCCGATTCATTCAAATAGGCCAAAAGCTGGTCAATCTTCTGTGGACTGATTTTTTCTCTCGTGATTTCTCTGGCAATCTTTGGTCTTATATTTTTCTCGATATACTGCTCGTGATAGAGTGCAATCTGCTCAGGGGAAAGTACAGCGACCTCATTCCTTTCTTCCATTTTCTCTCTCAAGACATGGGTGTATTCGCTGATAAGATAATTCAAAACATAGGTCATATCACGCAAAGTACTTTCGGCTTGATATTCCGCTTCATGGACCGCGAAATCAAAAGTTAGTGTTGCATAACAACAGCTGACAATAAGGTCAGACTCTTCCTGGCGCAGTTGTTTATGGAGGCGACTAGAGAGGAATTCAACGAACCGTGAAACCCTGCTACGTAAGGAAACAAGTTGTTTCTCAATAGCCTTGCCTTTTTGGTTAATCGCTTCCTGCTCCTTTAATAAATATTTCAATTCATCCGGAATGCCGATGAGATTGTTCATATAACCTTCGATTGTCTGCCATAAATGCTCAAGAAGCTCATACGCCTCTTCAAAATGATCGCCGGCAACGGCCGCTAAGACTTTCTCCTGTCCTTGTTTCACCGCATCTCGGGCTTCCGGGGACAATCGCTTGGCTTTTTCTTCCAGTTCAGGAATCCGTTGACCAATTTCTTTCAGTCTTTCAGCCAATTCTTTGAGTCTGGTTAAGTATTGGCGTTCCTGATCAACGAATTGTTTAACATTCTTGGAAATTTTATAGCCTCCCCAAAGCACAATGAATGTCAGCGTGGTAATAACCAAAACCACCCCGATATTCCCGCCGCCCATGCCAACTATTTGTATGGCTAATACACCCGCCATCTTGGCTAAGAACTTAAATATAGATGGAAGGGCTGTTACAGAATAACTCTTGACAATGCGCCTCACCAGCCACGGTAGGTGACGCATTGGTTGAACCGCTTGCCCCAAAACATGCATGACAGCAAGCGAAGCCTGCAACAGCCCTTTAATAAATTTAAATGCCACTCGAGTTCCAGAAGTGACCTGCCTGCCGGCAGGCAGGACAGTCATCCCGCCTTGGCGGGAGTGACTGTCACTTGTATCTTGCTTTGTAACCAGATATATCCAGCTTCCTATCTCAGATAATTTTTCTACGAATAAATCTTCTGTCCGTAAAACTTTCTCAAATACTTCATTACCCGTAAGACCAGTGCCAATGAGCATGAGTCCCTTAGCAGCAAGACTTTCCTTCATAGCCTTTGCAAAGGCCGGATATTGCTGCGGCTTGATCCCGGGATAATCCTCATTAAAGAGCCCGGAGGAGAAGATGAGATCAACCCCGTTAACTGAGTACCGGGCGATGTTTTCAACGCCATCATGAATATACCGGACGTTTGCGACCTCACCAGAAATAATTGAGCTGTCGGGGTTGACAACAATGATTGAGCTCGCTGGCAATAGACGCGCCAAGTTAACAATCATGCTGTTACTATTAATACCAACCAGCATTATGGTCTTGCCATTAAGCCTCTGCTTAAGATGGGTAACCGGGATGCCTTCTCTCTGTGCCAGGAGTTCCAGACTGAAATCCCAGTGGATGGAGTCGCTTAGAGTACTATCGAAAATCGTCAGACGGGTAAGGCTGAAATCATCCAGCTCATGAATAGTAACAAAGAAATCTTCCTGTGTCTCAACACCAAAGATATTCTTAGCCATTAAAATTTGACGAGTGGCCAAAAGAACCTCTCGATGTTCCCATTGACTGAGATATTGAATGGTCTTTTGCCGGGTTAACCCTTCGTCTAAAATGCCCTCGATATGGAACCGCTCGTGGCCTTCAATAACTCCTTTTAAAAACATTAAGAAGGCGGATTTATATTCATGATTGAGTTGACCAAACCGACCGATAAGGTTGAGATGCTTAATGGAAACCAGCTTATCGAAGACAAAAAGATGAATATAGAGGACACCTTCGGCGGAATTATAGGCGGCAATTGAACCTCTTGTCTTATCAAAGTCAGAGGTAATAATAACCGGTGGAGCCAAGGCGAGATAAGCGACTCGTTCATAAAGGTCTTTTAAGACATCCGCATGTTTTTGTGTCCAATATCGGACAACGTCTTCTATAACTGAGACCTCGCCTTTTTCCCCATCAATGACTTTCATGGAAAATCTTAAAGGTTCATACCTAGACTTCTCGTCTTGTGTTGGTTCAAATGGGGCGGGGTTCGCTCCAGAATCAGTGCGGCCTTTTTCTCTTCTCATATACGTTTCGTAGCTGAAGAGATCTTCCGCGATATTGTAAATCTCACGCTTTGTGATCCCTAATTTCAGTTCCTTGACCACCTCATGAACGAGTTTAATGATCTCTTGATTAAAGTCCTCAAATCGATCTTTCTTTTGGCTGAGGTCCCTCAATCTTCGGTAAACCTCTTGATCATTGATAACCCGCTGATAGACATGGTCAACCAATGTGTACTGCAAAGTCGCGTAAGTATGAATGGTTTCGCGATAAAGGGCCAGCCAATAGATAAACGGAAAATCAACAACCTCCTTGTTTTCTCTCATCATCTGGTTTAAGAATTGACCCAGTCTGAACATCGTGGCGGTTATGACTTCTTTGACGATTGTTTCCATTTGTTTTCTACGAATCTCTGTATCAGCGATGTTAGCCACCCCGTGGGCTTCAGGGATCCTGCTTCCAAAAATCTTGAGGAATCCCTCAAAATCAGGGATCTCCTCATCGACCTTTTGATCGTAATAATCCACGAATTCTTTCGGAAGATCCTGTTGACTTGGTCGGACTCCCTCTTTGAGATAAACGGCCCGCTCGAATCGTTCTTGAGTAGCAAACAATCGATCAATGCCAATAACAACCACCTTTTCTCGCCCATCCTCCATGACCATAATCCCATACTTCTCAAGCATCTTAGGATCCATATCGATGACTCCAACACTCCAAAGGGCTTTTTGGATCTCAAAGTATTGATCAATCCATCTCTTAGCCTTCTCGATTTCTCCTTCTTTAATCAGTTTATTCAATCTCTCCTTTAATGTTTCAACTCGATTCTGGATAAGGACCTTACTCAATCGAACCAGCCTCTTGTCAATACTGCGATAAATTTCTAATCCCATTGTCTTAAGATTGAATAGTCCACTCGGCACCATGAGGCCTCCCAGCCGTTTCTTTAAGACCGTTCGATAAAACTCAATAAACTTCGTTTCAAAGTAATTCTTAAAGTTCTCCCGAGGTGCCTTGTAAACAATCTGGCCGGATTCCTCGCCATAGAAGGTCACAAAGGAAGTCCCTTGGATGTGATGAATAATATTATTGGTCCCGGCTAATCTTTCCATGATGACTATTCTAGGAATCCTATTCAAACGGCGGATCAATTCAACCGGATTGATCTTCAGTTCTGTTATCGTTCTTCTTACCTCTTTAAGAGAACTAAACAATCTCCCCCGTAAGTAGAGAACATAAATCATCTCAGAACGGCTTAAGCTTGTGACAATGTATTGGGCGTTTTGGCGGGTCGGTAAAATATAAGGAACCTCTTCCTCCAATCTGAGCAATCTCCGTCTTGCTTCAAATTCCGCGGCCGATTCCCCACGCGCCGCAGCCTCAGCCTGGAAGCGAATCAGCATCCTGAGGAGCCTGGCCTCAAAATGGGCATCCACAAACATCGAGATCACCCTTTCATCTTTCGCTAAATTCTCATCAAACAAGGTCAATATCCCTTCCACGATAATAATCTTGCCATTGGGATTGATCTCTTCCCAAGCCTCGATGGGTTGATCAGAGACCGCAACCTCACCTTTCTGCGGAACGTGTAAGACCCAATTTTGATCTTTATCTCTTGTCAGGTGATGAGCTGTATTTCTTATCTTAAGGAGGATTCCGCCGGCTGGGTTGGCCGACACAGAAATCGCTGTTTTACCCAAAGTAAACTCTGAGACTTTCAATTTTTCCACTACGATAAAGGGTTGGCCGGATGCCGCATCCATCTCAATGGGAACTGAATGGCCACCGGCAATAACCGCCAGACGATCATTTTTGTCAAGCCCGATCTTGATTCGACCCCTTGTCAATGAATCAAAGATTGGTTTATAGATCGTCTTGCCTTCCAGGAGCTTCTTCATATCACTGACAAAGCGTTCAACTTGGAATTTCAAAAGCGGATTCTCTGTAGTCTTTCGGGTCTTGGGATCAATCACACGGTCGCTCTTTTGCAAAATATAATCATCAAAAATAATCGCAAGGATAATCTGTCTTAACGGCTTGCCAAGTTTGAGACTTAAGTCCTCTATGACCTCCCCTGTCTTGCTGACAAATTCTTCGGTAATACTAGACTTGCCACCACCACCCTCACCGGAAATAAGAAGCATATCAATGAGGCCTTGCGGCTGATCAGAGGAGATGTATCGGATATAGCGTTCAATAAATCTGGGTAAGATCTTGTTGAAGAATAATTCATCATAGGTCATCTGGCCGGTGAGACGCCTTCTCTGCTCCATGGATTCTTGACGATATTTGGCCGCGTAAGGTGTCACCGTATGCGCTATCCGAACTCGTAAGCCAGTGATTTGATCAAGGGATCTTAAGTCTTCCTCTTGAAGGCCAGATTCTGTTGGTTGTGTTTCAACATCTTCTTTTCTTGTTACGTTGAAGAATTCTTTTTCTTGATTGAGGATTTTAGCGAACTGGGACTCGGCTGTGATTCCAAAGATATCTGGATAGGAAAGGATTTGCCTAGTCGCCTGTAAGACTTCCAAATTCCCCTGAAGATATTCAATCGTTTTTAGGCGGGCATCTGCTTCGTTGGCACCCTCAACATGGAATCGTTCATGACCTTCGATGACGCCTCTGAGGAAGTTTACAAAGGTGACTGTCACCTTTTGGTGACTGTCACCTTTGGCGAATTCAACGAGTTTATCGAGCACAAAGAGGTGAATGTAGAGAATGCCTTCGGCAGGATTGTAAGCGGTAATCGACCCTTCGGTCTTACCAAAATCCGAGGTCACGACCACCGGCGGTGCCTGGGCTAAGTAAGGAACAACCGCGTAGAGATCCTTCAAGGCCTTCTTCTGTTGGACATTGAGTCGAACGCCGGTTTGTTTGACAATTTTAACTTCCTTACCCTCAACAACCACTTTGCCGGAATAAACCCTGCCTTCGTATTTGGCCTTTTGTTCCTTGGTAGGCAGGTAAGGTGCGGGTTGATTTCCTTTGGATTCATTTCTTTCCTTCAAAAATGATTGAATAAATTTGTTAATTGGTTCTAAGAGTATTGACCGATCACGATTCATAAAATAAGCGGAAAACATTGTCATAAAGTAATCCCAGAGTTGTTCGGCAATAACTCTTGCGGCAACAGGCAGGAGATTGATCACCACAAATGTTTTTAATGGAGCCAAAAGCAGTTTCACAAACAACACATCCGCTGTCTTAAGCCTCTCTGTTCTCACTTGAAAGGTTTCGATATGGAAGAGCTTTCGCGCGAGTGATTCCGCCTTCGTAAACACAAGCGTTAAGGCCAAACCACCCACAAGAACCACGAAGGCACGGAAGATTTGATTAAGTAATTTGTTTTGTAAGACAGGCAACAAGGCGTCAGGAATATTGAGCAGAATATGTGTTCCGAGTCCACCCAGAATACCAAACACTGCCACTAAGGCTGTCTGTCTCCAATCAATACGGGATGTTTGTTTGGCTAAGTATTGACCGATGATATCAGCAACTCCCCAGATGATAGCCCCGGTTAATATATCCAAACCAGCCACAGGTAAACTCAACAATGTCTTCCCTAATAAAGATTGCTTCAAGGCAATGTACCAATTCAGATAACCAGTTAAGTAAACTCCCACAATTAATCCTGCTCCCAGTAAGCTCCACACTAAGACAACAATAAGTTTGTTGACAAATGAGCGGTTCGGATAAGAAACGGCCTTCTCTAATAAAGACAACCAGGATTGTTCGGCTACCAAACCAAGGTTATTGTTCTTTAGGAATTCGATATGCTCTGTTAACCGATAATGGGTCAAAAGATACTGAACGGTGAGGTCGCGGGCTTCTGCTTCATTGTGACCTAAGAGATGGAAGAGTTCGTGGCCTTCGAAGATGACTTTAAGTTGTTTCTCATATTCTTCTTTTGATTTTTGATTCTGGGACGGCGGGCCGCGCAGGATGTTGAGGTTGACAAAGAGGATGCCGTTCTTGACCTCGGCCGGCGCGGCTAAGGAGGGGCTGATCACGATATGGCTGACAACCATCGTAATGCCCTTCTCGACCAAGGCCTTTTGCCCGCCCAGCGAGGCAATAATCTGTTCGAACTCTTTCTGAGTCGGCGCCCGATCAGGTTCATTGCTTACCGGCATGGTGGCGGGATAGGTGTCGCCTGCCTCTTCCCTCTTTTGTGAATTTTCAGCAGACAACTTTTGAATTTCCCGTTCTAAGCTCTGCGTAAAATCGTTTCCTAAACGGACAGCCGTTGTGGTGCGGTATTCTTTTAGCTGTAATAGAACCTCGCCCGCTGGCTCAGCCAAATTCACTGACCGTAAAAGCTCACCGACTAATCCCAATAGCCGAACGGCCTGGGATAATTCAAAGGAAGTCCTCACCCCTTGCGACCCGGTATCGATAATCTGAATCAACTTCTCTTTCAACTTTATCAACCAGCGATGCTGCGGGGGACGAGCGATATTCTTGATTTCGTTCTCCTCCCTGACCGCCTGCTTAATGAGTTCATCGTCTTGAATCGCATTTAAGGCCATGGCAATGGCCATAGGAACGCTGATGTAAGGACTCAAGAGATATCCGGAGATGAGCCCGCGGATGATCAACGTCTCTTGTCTTTCCTCTTTAGCCACGGGTGTTAAGCGACCGGCCAAAATCTTGACCGCCGCCAAATGCACCGACTCCGAGTCAACCTGATAACCACGGTCGAACATCAGGATGGAAATCATACCCCATACGGTTTGATCATCTTTGCCAAACTCCCTGCCAATCCTCATCAGTTCTTCCACCGCCCCTTCTTCGCTGATTCTCTTGTTTTGCAAATCTTCGATGACAAGCTCAATTAAATCAAAGCCTTTGATTTGACTGCGGGCAGGAACCGGACTTAGAGGCGTTTCCTGCTTGATAATTTCCAAGAGAACGCGGCGGTGCTGCCAGATGAGTACCGGGATTCCCCAAACACCCGTGAGAATTAAGAACCAGAAAGGTACACCGTATAAAATCTCAATGGTCAACAACAGGCCACTGGTCAAGGCCATCAAAGTGATTCCCTCCCTTACCAAATCGAATTTCGACTCGTATTTGCTGTAGATTTTCTTATGCAATTTGTTTTGAATGAAATCAAAGAGGCTGGCACTAACCAAATACACGATGAAAAGATTCAAGGCAATAAACGTCAAAATAGCCAATCCCTCGGCAACCCACATAAATACGTTTTTACTGCTAAACACCCTTCTCATAGTGAACGTCATGCCATAGGGAATGACAAGGCCGGAAACAAGTCCGACAATGAGAGCAAAAGGCGACTCTAGGAATGAGGCGAAGAAACGGTTATAAATGGCAGAGACGTGCCTATTCGTTTGAATGACGGCGATCGACTTTTGCGCTGTTTGTTTCAATATGTCAATCCATGCCTTGTCGGCAATCAAGCCTAATCGGTTGTTCTCCAAGAATCCAATATGGCTAACTAAAAGTTTATGAACTTTAAGATAGCGAATGGTCAGGCGGCGGGCTTCTTGTTCGTCATGGCCCAAGAGATGGAAGAGTTCGTGGCCTTCGAAGATAATTCTTAACTCTACCGGCGGGCCGCGCAGGATGTTGGGATTGACAAAGAGGATGCGGTTCTTGACCTCCGCCGGTGCGGCTAAGGATGGGCTGATCACGATATTATCATCTGTCATCCTTAGGCCCTTTTTGGCCAAGGCCTTTTGCCCGCCAAGGGCAGGGAGGATTGTTTCTAATTCTTCTTTTATTGGTGATCTATCAGGTTCATTGCTTGTTGGAAGGATGGCGGGATAAGGAAGGCCTGTCTGTCCGTCAGACAGATTTTCCGGTTGAATCGTACCGTTAACTTGTGACTTGTCATTTCGTTCTTTGGGATAACCGTAATAGCCTTTGGCCTTGGCAAAATCATCCACGACTTTTCTGACCAACATACGATTGCCCTGACGATATTGAACCGAATGGGCCTCGAGGGCATAATCTTTGAGAATGACAGATGAGGTGATCTTGAATGTATCGGTGGGGAGGGATTCTTTTTCAACCATCTTCGCCAGCACCTCGTCAGTCAACTCCTCTTTACCAAATGTCCCCACCGGCACCATCGCCAAATGAATCTGGTGATGGGGATTGACACCAAAGTTATATTGTCTTGCCCCTTCTAAGAGGCTTCTTACAATGAATTCTGCCCTTGTCTTTGTTTCACTGCTGTAGAGGACAATGAGTTCAATTCTCTGATCCGGATTGAGGTTCAGTAATCGATGAATGTTGTATTCGCTGACATCGGCGTTATCTAAGCCAACATCCGTGTAATGAATGAGGGGAATATCCTCAATTGAATCCTTAACCATCTGGTGGCGGTCAGAAACCAAAACGATTTCATCTTCCTTCAAGGTCTTGTGTTTGATCTCGCCATGCACCAGATACACGGCTAAATCAGCGTTAAGCGCATTCATGGCCATCAGGACAAAGGCGATGTGGCTTAAGTGAATCGGATTGGCCGAGAAGCCCTGCAATAAGACGCGGATGGGTCGGTCGGTGATCTTGGTCTTTTCGGTTGCGCCGACCGATGTATTTATGAGGAGATCGGGATGAATGATTCCTTGATCGATCTTTTGAGCCAGCGAGGCCAAGGTTTCTTTTAAGGTCTGGTAGAGTCTGGCAAAATACCCTTCCTTCACCCCCGCGATTCCCGGATGAAGCGTCTCTAATTCAGCGCGGATATTCTCCCAAGACACCCGGGCGGGATTGGCGACATCCGCCTTCGCTAAAGGACTTTCTTCTTTAGCTTCGGCGGATAGTCCGGCGGAGTCCCGCATAATGTCTGCGGGACGAAGACGGACAGTCACCTTTTGTTCATGAAGGGTGCGTTTAACGAGACGCAGCGTAAACCGCATCCCGCTGACAAAATCACTTTCGGTGAGATCTCCCTCAACTGTTTCAGCAGGCCTTCTTGAATCAAACGTATATCTCTTCCCGCGGGATTCGATGGTGAAGGAACCCATATCATTGGCTAAAATCAGAGATTTGCTTAAGAACAGGCCAAAGCCCCTGCCTAGACGTTTGCTCTTCTTAAAGATCGATTCATCCAGTTTGTAACCCACACCATTGTCTTCGAAAACGAATTCAAGTCCTTGTTCATCCTGTGTCTTAATACTTCTTACGGCTACACGCAACACTATACTTTCCGCCTTTTTGGCAAAGGCATGAGCGATATTCTTTCTCAATTCCCGGTATATAAACTCTAAAACGCCGTACCAATGATTGCCCATAATAAGAGTGGGTCTCTTATCTTCAAAAGTAGTTTCTTTAAGGTAAATAGATTCAAAACCTAATTCTCTGAATCTTGAGAAGATCTCGTGGGTAATTCGCTCAAGTTTAATATCAACGGCCCCGCTTCTCCGGAAGGCATAGCTTTGATCCTCTAAATCATCCCGGGTAATCTGTCCTCTAAATTCATAATCCCAGACTATCTTGGTCGTTTGTTTTGCGGACGACGCCTTTGGTTTTTCCTGACGCTCTTTGTTCGCCAGAATGATCTTAAGGACCGTGATCCTCGCTTGCTGATAAGCTTCCCTTATCCTTTCCTGTAATCCTAGAAGCAGATTTCTCATGGCCTCGGTCTCAAGGCCGCCTTCTAAGTAATAGGCAAGATTTTCAACGTATTCATCGATAATCTTTTCCGGCACAGCCTTAGTCACATCAATATCTTTGATAAGGAGGTTGGCCTCAAGGATCCGGCGCATGGCCTTGCTTAAGAAATATTCGTCTTTAATCTCCTCGCCCTTTTTGTTCTTGGCACCTCGCACTGAGATCATGAAACTTGCGTTTTCTAGCAGGGACTTAATCCAGCTCAAACGATTGACCAGCGAATGCCGATGAATATCGATATCGAAGAGCCCTTCTCCCTGCAAGACAATGCCGACATGGGCAATCTTTGTTCCTATCATGGCGCTCTGTTTTAACGTCTCTGGTGTCATAAAGACCACGTCCGCATGTTTAGTATCGCGGGCATAAGCAGAACTAAATATTTTCTGAGGAATGTTGCGGTAGGTTGTCGGCAAGGCGTCCTTTGTCTCTTTTGCTAACGGCGCATCCACGACCGCAACGATATCGAGGTCAGAAGGACTGACGCGGAATCCGTAAGGATAACTGCCGTAAATAACAATGCTAAGGACTTTTCCCCGGCCCTTGGTCTTTTGCCTTAGCATCTTGGTAAGCCAATTTTTAAGTTCAGCAACATTGATTGTCTTGATCCTTGATAAATAGAGCTCAATGTGTTTCGAATCTCGCTGACCGTAGATATTTCTTGTTAAGAGCTGTTCTTCATAAGACGGCGGACCGCGCGGGCTAATTCCTTCGACCACCGGTAACTGATACTGCGCCTTGGATAGGTCAATGAGACTATCGATCACCTCTTGGCTTAAACCAAAAATCTGTCTTAAGGTATGGATTAGGGCTTCCGGCGGTCGGTTGTGTTTATCTTCATCGATAAAGTTAAGCCAGTTGCCCAGAATCGCAGCCGCACTATCGCCGCCTTTCTTTAACCGTAACCACGACAGGTATTGGACAAATTCTCTAATATACTCAGCCGGTTCGAGGGATTTGAGGCCAGCCATGGACAACATTGACTTCGCAAATGTCTTTTCAGCTTTGATGCCGTAAATTTGCGGATTAGACAAGACAATCAGAGTGGCATCGAATGGGTTGAGGACTGACGCATGGGTAAAGGCATAATTTCTAAGGTACTCTAAGGTCCGTTGACGGGCCTCTTTTTCGTTGGCACCCTGGATATGGAATTCTTCATGCCCCTCAAATACAGCCTTGAGGAATAAAAGGTAAATTTCTTTTTCGTTATTGGCAAGCTTGGCGATTCGGGCGAGCTGGTCGAGAACAGCGAGGTGGATGTAAAGGACTTTTGTCTTGGCGTTATAAGCAGCGATAGAACCTTGAGTCTTCTTGAAATCGGCAGTGACCACAACCGGCGGGGCTTTGGAAAGATACCCGACCTTTGCAAAAAGGTCTTTTAATGCCTTTTCTTGTTCGGCGGTCTTGACGCCTTTCACCATCATGAGCTCAACATCGTTGTCCTTAATAACGGCTCGGCCCTCGAAGACTTTGCCTCGATAAGCCGCGGTAAGCTCTGCCAGCGGTTTGTACGGCGCCGGCTGGGAATGCCTTGTTCTGTCCGAAGAACCGCGAATATTAAGCTGTCCGAATGACACCTTAACAATGCGGGAAAGGATGCCCATCCAGAAGGTCACCAAAACCGCATGATAATTCTTGAAAATGAATGCATCCGGGAACAAGGACCAACCAATGACCATCATCGGATACCAGAAGAGGAAGTTGATGGGATAAATCGTTATGACGGTTGTCTTGAATTCTTCCCACTGGGTCACAATATTCTTTTTCTCACCCAAAGCCGCGCCAAAGGCGACCTGTAACGGAATCGTTAATAAACTTCCGATCGTCAGGTCGAAGGCCGATTTGAGGTAGGAAGCGATTGCCCCGAAACGTTCCACAGAGAAGCTCTCGCCAATGAACGGAATAAATGTAAAGTACAAGTAGTACCCGCTCAAAATGCTGATGGCCGCTGTCCAGCGGATTGAGGAGAGAATCTTTTGACCTAAAGTCTTGTCTTTCTCATAAAGCAGGCTGGAAATCAATGTGCCGGTAAAGACGGAAAGGACTCTCCAAATCAACACATCCCCAAATTGACCAAACTGAATTATCACATTACCGCCGTGCAGGATCAAGGAGATGGCCAGCGTCAAGGCGGCGAGCGAAATGAATTGTAAAGCATATCTATTGTGCAGATGTTTGTTGACCAGCATTAGCCCGGCGATGATGACGGCAGTCTCCACAGCGACCTTCCCAAACTCAGCCAGGATGATTGGATAAGGCATGAGGCCGAAAATCATGGCGAAGCCGGTTGCCGCAACAATTCCGGTCCAGCCGAAGATGCGGACAATACCCCGGGAGGTCTTTGGCACCCTCTTCCCGCTAACTAATATTTCCAATTCCTTGAGGAGCTCTTGATTATCCTGGCCAAGCTTTAACGGCAGGGTATAGACAATCTCGGTGTGCATCCAGCGGGTCTCATTGGTGAATTCGATTTCATGAACCTCAATGGGTTTAGTCAATCCGATCTGCTCTAAGGTGACAGTGGTGTATTTCTTCACAAATTCTTCTAACTTCGCTTTCATGGCATCGGTCACGACTGGATTCTTTAAGGTTCGGGTGAGTGTGATATGAATAAGTGGTTTCGGCCGGCCGGTGAATTTGCCGCTGGTAGCCTTCTTTGTGGCCTCAATAACCTCTTCGCGAATCGTCTGCAAGGTCGGCTCATATTCGAAAACAAAGATCAGGCCGCCGTCGGTGCCGGCCCTCACGCCCACCGGCATGAGGTGAATCGCACCTTTGTGTTTGATAATCTCAATGAGATCAGCAAAGACCTGTAACACCTCACCGCGGGAAAGCGCCGCACTCGGACGGCCTAAGATACCGACGGCTTCATTCTCATTGGCCGCCAGATCTTGCGGTACCGCAAGACTAATATGATAGGTCGGTGGTTCAGAAATAAAATGATCATTCACATCCACCGCACCCGCAAAGATCGATAGCCAATCACCAACGACTTTTTCTCTTAAGAACTGTTTAAAGGCCTCGGGGAATTTCGTAATAATCAGCGATAAGACCTTAACTTCAACCGCCTTGCGTGTGCCTGCGGTTTCATCCATCGGGAACATGGCGGCCATCTTCTGCATCTGGGCTTCGTCTTTAAAGAATTTATCGCCGACGGCGACGTTTAAGTTCCCTTCTAGTTTCTGATAAATCTGCCGGACTTTCTGAGCGGCCTCTGCTTTTTCTTCCGCTTGGCGGTCAACCAACGGCACCGTTAATGTCTCAACCGGTACGTCATTAACGCTGCGATCCACGTTGACACCACTGACGGTTAATGTCAGCGGCTGTTCTTTCCTTAACCCAGCTAATCGCCGGTTAATTTCATCCAACTGTTCATCCAACTGTTCCTTAGTCACGTCCGGAACAATATAGTTCACCACCGTTACATGGACGAACGTCGGGATAAAGGCGTTTTGACCTCTTGCCTTGGCCCGGGCCATCGCTTTTCCTCTGATCTGCTCAATTTGGCTGCCTGTTGCCATTAACTCAATCGTGACTGCCATGTCAGCCGTCAGATGCGGACCGGCGACCGTGAGCGCAAACGGCTGGATGCCGGAGGTGTCTTCCTTCACTTCACTGTAAACTAGGGCCAGCGCTTCCGATGTAATTTCTTTGCTCAGATACCCGGCCATGGTGGTATGCGCCTTCTCTGCTTGCGGATAATAGGCCTTGTTCTTCTCGGTATCACCCAGGACCTCCGCCACCATGTCTTGAATTCTCTTGATATATTTCACAAATTCTAGAGAAGAAGAGAGCGGCAGGGTTATGCTGATAACTTCACCCTTCATCTGGCGGCGAGCTTGTTTTTGCTTTAATGATTCTTCATAGGAACCATTCTCGAGGGCGGCCTTGGCCGCCAGATCATGCAGGGCCCAGATTCGCTTATGGGAAACAACCAAGTTAGCAAACTGTAAAGCCTCTTGCGGCAGAGCCGCTAAAAGCTTATCCTGCGGCAGGGCCTTGCGTGTCGTTCTCCAGACTGTTTGTAGCGTGCGGATTAACGACAACTGCACAGCCGGTGTCAGGGATTCCAAAAGTTCTAAGGCCGCGGACCAAATCCTTGGCTCAACCGCCGCCACACCCCTGACCCCGTGGATAATCGGCAGGATGTCGCCGGTCTTGGCGTACACCAAAATGCGCCAGACCTCACCGATGAGCTCAACCGCCAACCTTTCGTCCCACGCCTTGACCGGAACATGAATGGCATGGCTGATTCCGCGGATGAGACCGGCCTCCAGTTCCTTGGCAAACACCGCGTTGAGCGTCGCCATGGCCCGGAACTGCGATACCGGTGTCTGCATAATCACGACGGTCAATGGACGACCCTCGATGCTCTTCAATCGCCCTTGGCCGTAAGGCCAACGGGTCGGGTCGCCGGCCGCAAGCTTGCCTTCTTCCATTAACATCTTCTTGTAATTCTCGAAATTCTCCGGCGTGTTGGTCGAGGCCTCTTCTAACCTGACGGTAGCGGCAAACCTCTCTTGGAGCCCGGCCAGCTCTTCTTCCTTGTCAATCATCTGCATCATCACCTGGCGGATAATTTCAGACTCGCTCACCTGGATGAGAGCCCTGCGGGCAGCTTCATTGGTAACTTGAGCCTTCAGTTCATTCAGCTCACCTATGGTTCTAATCTCTTCCGCCGCGGAAATCTTCACGACAAAACCTCCCCGCACCGCGCTCTCCAGGAGCGGCAAGGTCAGCCGGCCATAACCGCCGGTGATAACGATTCTCTGGCCGATGCCGGCTCTGAACAATACCAAGGCCTCTCTCAGGGTAGCCAAATAGTCGTTGCCGGCAATCACGATGTCGTTGACGGCAATCGCCTTTAATTCCTCAATGGTTTTTTCACGATGGCCAACAAAACGGATCAATTGCGCTAATCTGACAGTTGTAAGAAGTTTCTCTACTCTTGCGCTCTTCTCGATGTCTTTGGCGATAGCAATCAAATCAGACTGTTCTTGGGTCGCCAGATATCTTTCTCTAAACTGGGCAAGGGTTGCCCTTCCTTCTTCGCCGCCGAAGTAGAATTCATATACAAGATACTTCTTGATGTATTTTTCCGAATTCTGCTCTTTGGTGAAGGTTTCTGCAACAAGACTGCCGTCCTCAGCATGATGTCTGACCCAGAACAAGGAATCAAGCTCAGCAGCTCTCTCTATGAGATAATTTCGGGTTACTTGACGTTGATCCTCTGTTGTAATCTTGTTACTGCTAAAAAACCTAAAGAAGAAATCGACTTCTTTCGTTTCACCGTTAGCAAAGGTCACATCCGCCAGAATGCGTTCAGCTGAAACTCTCCTGATATTGATCATGTGGATACCGAAATTCTTAAATTCTAAATTCAAGCTCTTAGTGAAGAATTCAACGATCCTATCGACCTCAGCCTCACTCACTGACCCAACAAGATTCACATTGATATCGAAATCACCGATCTTCTTAAGTGGAACGGCATTCTCTTCTGGCGCCAAATATTCCAAACTCCCGCCCAATTCAATGGAGATGAGCCTTGAATCAAACTTGCTGGTTTCTTCTGAACTGCGGCGGATGGCCTCGAGGAAGGAAGCTGGAAGGACCTCGAGTTGTTCTTCCAAAGTAAACGATTTATCCGTTGTGAGGCCAAAGATTTCAGGATGCGCCATAACCTGCAAGGTTGCCTTAAAAACATCCTGATGGGCCTTAAGGTATTCAATCGTCTTAGCGCGGGCCTCGGTTTCATTAGCCCCTTCCGCATGGAACTTCTCATGGCCTTCGAGGACGCCCTGCAGGAATTTAAGAAAGATTGTTTTTTCTTCGGCTTTGAGTTGGGTGAGCAAATCTAAAACGTAAAGATGAATATAGAGTATTTTTTCAGTAGCGTTGTAGGCAGCAATCGACCCTTCGGTCTTGGCGAAGTCGGAGGTGATCACAACCGGAGGTGCGCGGGTTAAATAACCAACCGCCGTATAAAGATCGCGCAGGGCCTGTTCGTGTTCTGGTAATTTCTCCCCGGCCTCAACCACAAGCTCAACTTTATTTTCACTGACAACCGCCTTGGCCGTGAAGATCTTACCAGCATAGACCTCTTTCACCGCTTCAGTCGGAACATAAGGAGCAGGATTGGTATCTTCCCCTCTCAACTTCCTTAATTCCTCAATGGCTTCTTGTCTTACCTCCTGTGATTGACTACTTAATGCAGCTTCATTCCCTTCGATTAGTCGCTTCTTACTGGCGACTAATTTAGATAACGCTTCTCTAACTGCCACCCGAACATTCTTGCTTTCGTCCGATAAAAGCACCAATAACAGATCGATGGCCTCTTTGATGCCCTTCTCTCCTATCATTCTGACAGCAGCCCTTCTTACCTTTGCCTTTGTACTGTCTAAATCACGCAATAATCTTTCTCTTATCTTCTCTGGATCTTCAATTTGAATTTTAGCTTTTTCCCTTTCGTCTTTTAACATAGAGGCTTGCTTTGGTTTAGCGATGGGGCCAAATTGAAGATTGGTGATATTAACGGTGTCTTGATCTTCAAGCGATGGGACGGTGGCTCTGGTCATCTTTCCTCTCAAGCGTCGTGTATATTCTTGCTCTATCTTTAATACATGTTGCAGTAATTCCTTGTTTAATTGCAAGAAAGGAAATACATTAAAGCTTTCAAAATAGGCAACAGTGTGTTCCTCCAAGCCATAAGTCGGTGACAAATAGGGCTGGAACCAATAAGAAACTAAGGCAAATGCCTTTTCGCCTTTTTCCTGTTTAAGGTAATTAAAAGCATCTTGTTCGTCTTGTCTCCCCAAATATCGATAAATATCAACCTGCGACAAGCCTGGTCTTATCAATCTCCTATAATTGCGTAAATGACCTTCTTCATGCGTTAAAATTACATCCAAGATTTCATCAGCTAATTCCGTCCAGATACTTGCCAGAAAGACTAACCGTTCGATGAATCGAGGATATATAACAAGCTTATCTATTACCAACGCCGGTCTTCCATATTCATCTAATTTGAAATTAGGCGGAGAAACTCCCAGTGTGCCTTGTGCATTTTGAACATAGTCTTTCTTCTTATTTGCAAACACTATATTTTGAAGTACATCAGCCCACGGGGCACTTGATAAACGACCTTGAATCATCCGCAAGAATTGCTCTTTTAAATCTTCTTTTCGCAAAGAAAATTGTGCATATTCTCGCTTGAGCAACTGAACTTCTTCTGGTTTATAAAGAAGTCCTGCTGCCTTTCGTTCCATGTAGCTTAAGTATCTCATCCTTAATGGCATAACTACATGCTTTAAGAAAATGAAGGCAATAATTATCAATATAATAAGATCTCTTAAGGTGGAGCCGAGGCTGGCGATGACAATGATCGGAAAGATAGGTTCAATTGCCAAGGCGCTGAGGCCTGCCTCTCTCACTATCTGAGAAGATCCATTGACATGCGTTTCTGGGAAGGCTATACTCCTCTCATGATTCAACAGTCTTCTCTTCTTAAACGAATCTCGATCAAACCCAATGTCCTCCATGGTAAACCAGCGATCAAAGATACGCGCATCGCTGTCTCCATGATCCTGGAGCTTCTCGCCGAAGGATACTCTGTCCAAGAGATCTGCAGCGACAAATTTTATCCCGATCTTACCCCCAAGGATGTCTACGCCTGCTTTGCCTTTGCCAGTCGAAGGGTTGACACTTCCTTTCAATCGTGATACAGGTGAGCCAAAAGGTGAAATAACAATGAAGGCTGAGAAGACAACTAAAATTATTGATAACGATGCGTTTGTCGCCAAGAACTTTGAAAAATTAGTTGAAAAATACGGCGGCCAGACAATCGTCATCTGTAATGGTGAAATATTCACAGGAGATGATGATATTGATAAAGCCCTGGCTAAATACCCTAAATCGATCCCCCTCGTATTCAATGTTCCCCGTCCTGAATTCTTTGCCCACCATTTTATCTTATGAGGAAGATTAAATTCTCTTATAAAAGATTTAAGGGTGATCACTATCCTATTATCGGCATCCAGATGAAAGGCCATTCTAAAATGATTCGTGCTGAGGCCTTCGTGGATAACGGGGCGAGCACCTCTATTTTCCACTCTTCTATCGCGGACAGATTGGGTATTGAATATACTAAAGGAAAATTGAGGTATAGCATGGTTGGTGACGGCAGTTACATCCCAATCTATTTGCATGCTATTCCCATTAAGATCGGTCCTATTTGGATTCGCGCGAAGATCGGATTCTCCTCCCACCTGGGTGCGGATATGAATCTTCTCGGCCAAAAAGATATTTTCGACCGCTTCATCGTCAGCTTCGATAAGCGCAGGCGAATCATTTCCTTTCAACCCTATGAATGCTGAGTCAGCCGGGGACTGTCTCCTTTCTTCCCATTTTCGCAAGACTAAAGCAAACTCTAATTCTGCTGTAATACCATATGTGGCCAAATAAAATGCTTGTTCCCGATGAGAATAGTGGCTTGAGACATGATTTGTGTCATCCCCGAATGTCTTAATCGGGGATCCATAATTTCGTCTGGATTCCTGCCCTTCGACTTCTCTCAGGGCAAAGTCCTGAGTGTAATCGAAGGACTGCTTTCGCAGGAATGACAAATCTAATAATTTGGACACGAGTGCTGTAATACCAAAGATCCGCGGATGATTAAGAACGCGCAGTGCAGCACTTAAATCGAGGACAAAAAGGTAAGACATAAGGTGTGGAGTCGTCCAATTAACCTCTTGACTTCCTCGAACATCTCTTCTATTATTTGTATCGGAGGTTGTAAGCATGATCAGACCGCGTAAGAAATACAGAATATCCAAATCCCCTCGAGCACGCAAACCATTCTCTCGATTTACCGCTGATGAATGGCTCACCAAGAATTTTGAATTCGTCATCGATAAATATGCCGGTGGGTATGTTGTGATCGTGGACAATGAAGGAATCGTATACACTGAAAAGGATGGTAGCCCTCGAGAATTAGCCAAGAGGGCTATGAAGAAATACCCTGGCACTTCCCCATTATTTTTTAGAGTTCCCCGCCCTGAAGATTTTCGATGCGTCCTCACCGCGTGATAAAATTCCCTTACAAAAGCCTCAAGGGTATGGCTATGCCTATTATTCCTTTGAAGGTCAATGGCTTCACCATCGATGCCTATGTTGATTCCGGCGCTTATGTCTCGACCTTCTCCTCTGAAGAAGCTTCCTTTATTGGCATCGACCTTAAATCTGGACAACTGACTTACGTCAAAGGAATTGATGGACTGCTTATTCCTACTTACCTTCATCGATTGGAAATTGCGATAGGAGGGATATCGTTTAAGGCGATGATCGGCTTTTCGCCTCAGCTTAAAGTCGGAGTCAACCTCCTCGGACGCAAGGACATCTTTGACCGCTTTAAAGTTATTTTCGACGAACGCCACCGCATCGTAAGCTTTCTGCCTTATTGAAAATAGAAGCAGTCCTCGTTTTTCCACAAAGACAGTCTCCTGCCAAACTCGATTAAGCGCACTGGCAAATTCTTCATTAACCTTAATACCGAAGATGCCCCGATGATCGAGCACAAACAAGGTAGCCTTTAATACTTCCCCCTGCTTGACTAAATATTGGAGAGTAGCGGTGCGGGCTTCGGTTTCCCCAGCCCCTTCCACATGGAACTTTTCATGGCCTTCGAGGACGCCTTGGAGGAAGGTGAGGAAGGTTTCTTTCTCTTGGCCTTTGAGTTCGGCAATCTTGTCGAGAATGAGGAGATGAATATAAAGGACACCTTTGGCAGGATTATAGGCAGCAATCGACCCTTCGGTCTTGGCGAAGTCGGAGGTGACGACAACCGGAGGTGCGTGGTTAAGATAACCTACCGCCGCATAAAGATCGCGCAAGGCCTGTTCGTGTTCTGGTAATTTCTCGCCGGCTTCAACCTTGAGGTCAACCTTATTTTCACTGACAACCGCCTTGGCGGTGAAGGT